>NZ_PDYY01000012.1 GCF_002743255.1 Sporosarcina sp. P2 | reverse complement strand
GTTCCCATACCGAACACGGAAGTTAAGCTCTTCAGCGCCGATGGTAGTTGGGGGTTTCCCCCTGTGAGAGTAGGACGTTGCTAGGCATGCGAAGCCATTCCCTTTGGGGAGTGGCTTTTTTGTGTTTAATTATGTAAATGAACTAAGACCGAATTTGGGTGGTCATGGATCTTTGTCAGTCGCTCAATTAATCAGAGCAAGCGCTCTATCGTCTCGCTTATCTGCTCAACGAAGCATATCAAGCGCTCTTTCGCACTGCCTAACCGCCCAATAAAGCACGCGAGGTGCTCTATTGCATTGCTTATCCGCTCAATAAGTCCACTAGCGGCCATATTAGTCCCAGGCAAAGTCACATCAACCAATTACTATCCAAGCGCTCATCCTTTTCACTATTTCTTCTAATAAACAATAAATTTCAATATAAACATTTCATTTAACCTAATAGTCTATAGCTTGTTGGGGTATATTGATAGTAAGACACGTACGATAGCAGAGGAGGGGATTCTATGATCATGACGATAATTAAACGCTTCTTTAAAGAACGCTTTTTTGATCAAGCGGCGCAGAATGCTTATTACTTATTGCTTTCAGTATTACCCTTTTTGCTTGTAGTGCTGTCTATTGTGCAATTCCTGCCTGTGGAAAAGGCTAGTATTTTAGCGTTATTACGTCCATTTGTGCCAGATGAATCTTTTCAACTGATCGAGCAAAGCGTCCAGTCCGTACTCTATAAAAGTCATGGTAAATTGCTTGCACTCAGTGTGCTAGCTGCATTATGGACGACATCGGTCGCGGTACAATCATTTGCCCGTTCATTGGACATTGCGAATCGGAGGCTTCCTCAGCAGCCGCTATGGATGAGTATAATCCGGAATCTTGGCGTAACAATTCTTTTCATGCTAATCGTACCCATGTCGCTATTTTTACCGTTGATTGAAAATCTCATGCATACCGTTATCGCATATTATGATGTACTAGACGCATGGGAAGGTTGGTTGTACATTTGGCCTAATATAAAATGGGGGCTAGGTACATTCTTTTTACTTTTGTTCTTCTTGTTATTTTATCAACTTATGCCGACCGGAAAGATGAGATGGAAAGAAGCGTTGCCGGGTGCATTACTTTCAGCATTTGGCTGGCAGTTCGTGTCCTTATTATTCGGTGAGTATGTATCACGGGTGGATTATTCAAGGCTATATGGACAATTAGCCGGAATTATCATGCTCGTGTTATGGTTTTATTTAACGGCAGTGATTATTATTCTTTCAGGGTTGTTGAATGCAGAGTGTAAAAGAAAGGGACGGTCTAAATGAAGATCTTAGTAGTAGATGACGATATACATATTTTGGAGTTAGTCAGTATTCATTTACGACAGGCAGGGTATACCGTTGTGAAGGCGATGAATGGACTTGAAGCGCTTGAGGTGGTAGATAAGGAATGGCCAGACTTAGCGGTGGTAGATGTGATGATGCCGGGCATGGACGGCTATACGCTAACGAAGAGACTCCGTGAGGATACGGAAATTCCAGTTTTGTTGCTGACGGCTAAAGGTGAGATGGAAGATAAGGAGCGTGGCTTTTTGGCCGGATCGGATGATTATCTTGTGAAGCCGTTTGAGCCGAAAGAGTTATTATTTCGGATCCATGCCATTTTACGACGGTATGACAAAGCAGTGGATCGGATGATTCAGGTCGGTCCTTTGGTGATCAATCGACAGAGTTATGAAGTGGTGCTTGGTTCGAAGTCATTGCTACTTCCATTGAAGGAGTTTGAATTGTTGTCGGTACTGGCTTCTCATCATAGTCAGGTGTTTACACGGGAAGTGTTAGTAGAGCGTGTTTGGGGCTTTGATTATGAGGGGGATGAGCAGACGTTGAGTGTGCACATCAAGCGTTTACGCGATAAGCTCGAGAAGCTTACGAATCAAGTGAAAATTGTAACGATACGTGGTGTTGGTTATAAGCTTGAGGTTTCGGAATGAAGTCGCTGTATGGGAAGTTTCTTGTTATAACGGTTGGTACTATGCTGGCGAGTGCGATTGTAGCATTTCTGGCCGTCAATACATACTATCATCGATACTTAAAGGGTGAGAACGATGCGAAGAATGTTAAAGTTGCCGAGGAGATTGCATTGTTCATTGAAGCGAATGATGGTATAGATTTGCCGGCATACTTCGATATGCTGGCTGGAGTGGGTTATAAATTGCTAGTCAAACCGCCCAACGGCAACTCGGCTGTCTATGGAGAAGCGTTTCGCGATGATAATCTTGAAGATCAAGCGATTCAGAAGGTCTTTAGTGGTGAAGTCTACCATGGAATGCGGGAGCAGAAGGCAGAGACATTTGTAACGGGTTATTTCTCCAATGAGTCCGCTAATACAGTAGGTGTACCTTTTATGTACAAAGGCCAGACGTATGCACTATTTTTGCGACCGGATATTAAAATGCTATTTACGGAAATTCACTATTTACTTGGCGGCATGGTCATTGTCATGGCGATTATTAGTATTCTCACGATGCTAGTTGTGGCTCGTAAGTTGATTGCCCCCATTATCGTGTTGACAAGGGCGACGAAGAAGGTCGGTGAGGAGCAGTTTACGAGCGAGCTGTCGATTGAACGACGTGACGAAATTGGGCAACTGGCAAAAAGTTTTCAACAAATGGTTGATCGTTTGAGTGACAACGACCAGATTCGAAAAGCATTTGTAAGTGATGTGTCACATGATTTTCAGTCACCCCTATTGAATATTAAAGGCTATGCAGACTTATTATCGGACGAAGAGCTGCCAGCTAATGAACGCATACATTATGCAGGAATTATTCAATCAGAAACAGAAAGACTTTCAACTTTGACAAAGCAGTTATTATTGCTGACGTCACTCGATCAACTAGTCTCACCACTGCAGAAAAGAGTATTCCGTGTTGATCAGCAAGTAAAGGAAATAGTTCGGAAGTTCCAGTGGTTATTGCAAGAAAAAGAGATTTCCGTCATGCTCGAAACTGAAGAGGTCACGTATAAAGGTGATCCTGCCTTTCTTGAGAAAGTATGGGAGAATTTATTGTCGAATGCATTGAAGTATTCACCGGATGGAGAAACAATTGATATCCGACTGACTGAGAAGGCAAATGAAATCTGTTTCTCTATTGAAGACACAGGAATCGGCATGTCATATGAAACAAAGAACCGAATATTTGATCGTTTCTATCGTGGGGATCACTCGAGAACGCGTGAAGTAGAAGGAACAGGCTTGGGATTATCTATAGTTGAACAAGTAGTGCGACTTCATGACGGCCGAATAGAAGTAATCAGTGAGTTAGGCTTAGGTACAACATTTATCGTGTATTTACCTACACTGTAACAGTCCGTTCATCTTCCGTTCATCTTGGAGTGTTAGGATAAATGTAGTAAAAGAATGACAGGAGGAATTATAACATGCAAGAAAAGTGGAGTTTACGATTGATTCGTATTGCGGCCATTTTTGGTTTGATTGGAACAGTACTCGGTTCTCATATGGCGGGGGCGGGTTCATACGCATTCCGTCCGATTCACGCGCATATTTTACTTGTTGGTTGGTTGTCAGTGTTTTCATGGGGTGTGTTTTACAAGATTTACCAAGTCCGTGCTAGAAAGCTACTAACATTGCAAGGCTGGACAGGGATCATCGGTGCAATTGGTTTAACAGCGGGTATGTGGTTGCAGTTCATGCAACCCTTCAATGTTAATGAAGTATTCGCGCTTATATTATACATTGTTGGTGGCACTGTATTATTAGTAAGTTTTGCTTTATTCGTAGTTGTAACCTTTATGATCGAGAAAACAACTTCTACACGTCAATAAAAAACCAGGAATCCGGTTAGCGCCGGGTTCTTGGTTTTTTTGTCGAATTATATAGAAATGTTTTTAAAAATAATCAGTTGTTTCAACAAATATTTTATTACTCCTGTGACATAATTGAGCGACCTAACAGATGAAGGAGCGAAAGACTATGACTGCCCGCAATCGGTTTCACCTCATAATGATTTGTTTTACTGTCTTAATCGCTGGGACGTTGTTAATTAAACAAACGGCGAGTTCAGAACAACAGAAGATTGAAACGATAGGAATAGATTATGCTCAGATGAATCAATCTGTAGAAAAAGTGCTAAAAGATATGCCTGAAATAAAAGGAGAGCTGGCGTCTATTCAATCCGGCATCCATACTAGCCAGCTAGACCAATCATTTTCAACAAATAAGACGGAGTTCCGTTTACGCGTGAAAAACAATTTAACTGGACAAGAGCACTCTTCTCCATTTCTAAGGGGGATCGCAGAGAAGCAAACGGATCACTATCAAGATGCTTTGGCAATCGCGGAAGAAGCTTATGGGATTACAGTGACAGAAGATGAGATTGATGCATACATTAAAGAAAATGTTTCAACGATTTGGGATGTGGAAAAAAGAAAGTACGCGAAATCGCTACAATTAACATTAAATGAACTGGACTATCAGTTTGATCGAGACATCTATGTGATGAATGTTCTATGGGAAAGGGTATTACCTATCGTGATGCAAGAGTTTCCGAGACAGCGTGGTGAAAGTGGACATGCATATGGAAAACGATTGAAAGAAGAATTTTTTAGTGGCACAGAAGATTCCGTGTAGAAATTCAATAGTAAAGTCATTCTGTAAAGATAGTTTCTGATTAACTCCCCCATACCATTACCATGTCTAATATCAATTGAAAAACATTGGTTATTGCTATATTATTTCTCGGGAAATTTATTTGGGAAAATTACTATTTATGTAACTCAAAGAGAAATAAAACAAAAACTGTATAGGCTACCTTCCTTTTCCATATATTATCACACACTAACAGGTTAGAATAACCGGACGACAATTGATCCGTGAGTATTCCCTTTACTTTGATCAACATGCAACAATCGCAAGATTCTTTATAATATGTATGAAAAAAATGAATAGACCTTTAACTTTTATCATTTTTCATTTCTGAAAGTGTTCTGATTGCATGTTGAATTCTCTTCTCGATGAAATTCATAGAAATGACGGTGAGAATTCGGGCTGTATGCTATATTAAAGACTACTTTCAAATGAAATGGAGCGCAAAAAATGATGGGAATGGAAGGGATGTTGATTGGTATACAATTTGGTCATGTCCTTACGCTGCTCTTATCTATTGTTACGATACTCAATATCTTGCTATTATCATGGGTTTTGTTTATCGAAAGAAGAGATGTAGGACATACATGGGCGTGGATTATGGTTCTAGTATTCATTCCCATCGTCGGTTTCTTTATTTATCTATTCTTTGGACGCAGTTTAAAACAGAAAAATTTCTATAATCTTTCCATTGCAGAAAGAAAGGCTGAGAAAACGGAAGTTGATAAACAATTATTGCCAGAAAACTTAGCTAGACTTGAAAACAACACCTTACTAAGAAAATATACAGAATTAATTCATATGAATCTGAAGTCATCTCATGCATTGCTTTCTAAAGATAATCATATTGAAATCTTTGACGATGGACATAAAAAGTTTGCTGCATTGTTTGAGGATATTCGGTCGGCTACAAAAGAGGTCAATGTCCAGTATTATATTATTCAATCTGATTCTCTCGGAACCAAGCTGCGTGATCTATTAATTCAAAAGGCGAAAGAGGGAGTTAAGGTCAGACTCTTGTATGATGAAGTAGGCTCCAAGAAAACTCCCCCCAGCTTCTATAATGAATTACGTGCAGCAGGAGGTGGGGTGGAGGTATTCTTTCCATCACTGTTTCGTCTGGTAAACTTTCGGGTCAATAATAGAAACCACCGGAAGCTTTGTATCATTGACGGAGAAATCGCGTATATAGGTGGTTTCAATGTCGGAGACGAGTATCTAGGACTTGATAGGAAGTTTGGTTATTGGCGCGATACGCACTTCAGGATTATAGGCGGTGCGGTCAATCATATTCAAGCGAAATTCATTTTAGATTGGCATCAGGCCAGTAAAAAGGAGCCGGGGGATTGGGGAGATTATTTATTTCAAACCGAAAAACATATAGGCACAAGTCCAGTGCAAATTGTTTCAAGTGGTCCGAATTCTGAGACAGAACATCTGAAGAATATGTATATCAAGTTATTATTGTCTGCTAAAAAAAGTGTCTACATTCAGACGCCGTACTTTATTCCAGATACAAGCTTTATGGATGCCTGCAAAATTGCATTGCTGTCAGGCATCGATGTACAGATAATGATTCCATGTAAGCCTGATCACCCGTTTGTCTACTGGGCTACTTGGTCGTATGTCGGTGATTTGCTTGATTATGGAGCAAAGATATTATTATATGAGAATGGTTTCTTGCATGCGAAAACGATTGTAGTTGATGAAGAAGTGGCGGTAGTAGGTACTATGAATATTGATTCACGTAGTTTCCGATTGAACTTTGAAGTGACTGCGATTGTCTATGATGACAAAGTAGCAGCGCACCTGACTGAGCTGTTCCGTCAAGACTCGGAACGTAGTTCTAAGTTGACGAGGGAACGTTATGAAGAGCGGTCCTTACTGATTAAGTTTAAGCAATCGATTTCACGGTTGTTGTCTCCCGTACTCTAAAGCCGTGAGAAATATAATATACGTGATGAGAATATAATAAAAAAGAAGCAGCTTTGTGCTGCTTCTTTATCATGTCAGTATATGATTTACATAAAGACCAAGTTCAGTTTCCCATCTTTTAACTCCAATGAAGCATCAAACTTTTTCCCGTCAGCAGAAGTGAAGCCTTTGATGACATTTGTTTGCCCTTTAGTACATAATAATTTCACTTGAGGCACAGTGAGTTTCTTTTTCAGGAAGTGTCCTGGGAAGGTTTGCTTGCAACCATTTTTATAATTACTACAGCCGTAGAATTTAGGGTGTTCAATAATATTGCCTTTGCCGCATCTTGGACAAGGTGCGACTTCAGTTCGTGTGTACGAGCCCTTGCCTGAAGGAGACCGAGGAGGCAGCACAATATCAATCGTTTGTTTCTCCAGTTGGACAGGTACGTCTTCAATCAGTTTTTGAATAAATTTTGATACACTGCTTAGAAAATGTTGACCTGTCCCCTCACCATTACCTATTTTCTTCAAGTACGTTTCCCATTTCGCTGTCATGGAAGGACTGGCAAGCAGACTACCTTCGATGGTCTGACAGAGCACACGGCCTTTGTCAGTGATCGATACAATATTTTTTGTCACGGAAATATACCCGTGTTTTTTTATCGTCTCAATAATACCGCTTCGTGTAGCTTCGGTACCAAGCCCTTCGATCTCCTTTAAAATATCCGTTTCGCTTTGATCTTCCACCAACTTCCCGCACGTTTTCATCATAGCGATCAACTGGCCTTCTGTATAAGGTTTTGGTGGCTGTGTCGCACCTTCTTTAATGCCAATTTCACTTTGCACGGTTTCCTCTCTCTCAAGTGGCGGTAAGGCTGGTTCTTCGGAATCCTTTGCCTTCTTTGGCGCAGCAAAAAGTTCTTTCCAGCCTTTGTCGCGTTCTGTTTTGCCCGTTGTGAAGAATGGCAGACCGTTGACGTCGGTCGTTACTTTCGTTTCTGTATATAAGTAATCCCGATGGAACATAGCTAGTGTCGTTCGAATGACTTCTTCATAAAGGTTGCGCTCAAGTGGTGACAACTTTGTCAGTGCCGCAGGAGTCGGTAGTTTTTTTGTCGGGATGATGGCGTAGTGTTCCTGTACTTTCGAGTTGTCAACATATCGTTTTTTTGGTGTACGGGAAACGACTTCAAAAGGATGCTCGATTAGTTTTTGATAGTCTTCCACAGCCGCAATCAAGTAGTTGAATTCACTTGGTGTAATATGACGTGTATCGGTCCGTGGATACGATACAAGCTTCTTTTCGTATAATGTCTGCATAGTTTTCAATACAGTCGCAGGGCTTGCCTTCCATCGTCTGTTGGCAGTTGCTTGTAATGTTGAAAGTGAATGCAACTGTGGCGGTGTCGTACGTTTATCTGTATGGGTCAGCTCACTAATGATCCCAGGCGTTCGCTTTGTAATATTGCGGCTGTTGAGTGCTTCCGCAATTAATTCACGCTTAGGCTCCTTAAGTTTTGCCTTTCCTTTATACGTACCGTGCTCCGCAGTAAAAATGGCTTCCGCTTCGAAAAAAGGTTCTGATACGAACGTCTCGATTTCGCGCTGACGTTGATAAATCAAATAAACGGTAGGTGATTGCACACGACCAATAGGGAATACTTCTTGAACTCCTTTGGCTTTCAACAGAAGTGTATAGAGCCGAGAACCATTCATCCCTACAAGCCAGTCACTTATTTGTCGCGCCTTGGCTTCTTCATACAGTTGTAGATCTTGTCGATTATCCCGTAGGTTCTCGAAGCCTTTACGTACTTCATCCGATTCCAGCGAATTAATCCATAGTCGCTCAATCTTCTGGTTGCGAGCACCCGTCATATAGTAGATGGAATAAAATATATTTGAACCTTCGCGATCCACGTCACATGCGTTGATGACGTGATCGGTTGCGCGAATAAGCTTTTTAACGACCTGAAATTGCTTGTACTTTCCTGGCGCAACTTGAAATTCGTAGCGTTCCGGTAAAATTGGTAAACTGCCGAGTGACCAGCGTTTCCAGGCGGGATTGTATGTATGCGGCTCTTTTAATTCCACGAGATGCCCGACGCCCCATGTGATGAAGGCTCCTTGAGGGAATATGTCGCACGGTTGAATTTCAGTATAGCCGTCGTGTTTACGTGTAGTGAATGCATCTGCATAGGCCTTTGCTTGGCTTGGTTTTTCAGCTAGGATGACCGGTTTCATGCAATCGCCTCCATTTCGTTCGTAGTACGTTCGTTCTGTTAGTCGTATTATCTCATATTTTGGGGTGGGTGGCTATTAGGCATGTAGTGGAAAAGAGAGTTTTGAGATAAACAAAACAGGTAGAAGATCAATATAAGATCTAAAAAGATGTATGTACCTGTAACCTTTTACCGTCTCATACGAACTATTGTATAGAACCCATAGTGAGGAGCGGATTTTTTATGAAAATGAATAAAGTTGTAACCTTTGCGATGTTAGCTTTGCTTATTGGCGGCGTAGCAGTACCTCAAGCGGTTAGTGCGAGTGATGAAGAGAAGGCTGAAGTGACATCTGATGAAAAAGCTTTTATTAAAGTAGAAGGGACAATCGAAGGCATAGAAAAGAACGATGAGTTAACACTTTACACGATTAAAGGAGAAGAAGAATCGCCCGTATTGGCCATTACAGAAGAAACACTGCTATTCGATAATACCGGAAAAAAGATAGAATTGAAGAAAGGTGACAAAGTGTCTGCTTATACCCATGCGGATAAACCAAGGATTATGATTTATCCACCACAGTACACTCCGGATGCTGTCATTGTGGAAACAGATAAAGAGAACACCGCAGTAGTTGGAATATTTGATGACGAATTGGTGGATTCGTACTTGAAGCTACAGTTGAATATAGATGACGGTACAGACATTTCCAGCGCTTCAGGTAATAAAGTGAAAGCTGATGACTTGAAGAATAAAGACTTGCTAGTATTCTACAAAGAAACAACGCGGAGTATACCAGCTCAGACAATGCCAGAGAAAGTAGTTGTACTAGACGGAAATCCAGTAGATGAAGATGCTACTGTAGAACAGATCATAGAAGATGATCATTATATGGTTGACGGTGTGAAGATGGTACCGCTTCGTTTGCTTGCCGAGAAACTAGGCTATGTAGTGGATTCAACTGGTGTCGGTGCGATTGTATCAAAAGGTGCTCCATCTTATACGATTACTCGTGGACAGAAGGAATATGGCTACAATAAACTATTGATGAAGTTTGAAGTGGCACCGGAGCTACTGGAACCAAGGAAAACCTATGTACCGGTAGGGTTAATTGAAGAAATGATGAAGTAATGAAACTATATAAAAACAAGGCAGGCATCCGTGGACATCTGCCTTGTTTGCCATTTACATCAAGACTTCTTTTTCACTTGTTTCTTTTCTTTCGGATAGAGGTTTGTAAAGTAATCGTTCGTAATGTCCCGTACTTGTCCACTTAAGAATAGGACCGCAATCACGTTAGGAATTACTACGATTGCGAGTAATAGATCAAGGAACTTCCAGACGAACTGCAATCCACCAAGTGCTCCGATGATGATTGCCGCGATATATGCCACGCGTATTACGATGGAGAAGTTGGATCCGAATAAGAACTCCGCTTGCTTTTCTCCGTAATAAATAATGACTACAATCGTTGTAATCACGAACAAGAATAATACAATGGATATAATAATTCCGCCTAGGGAAGCACCAAATATTGTACTATACGCTTCTGTCACCATGTTCGCCGCGTTGTCTGCGTCAATGACTTTCCAAACGCCTGTAGTTAGTATGACGAGCGCAGTCATAGTACAAACGATCAATGTATCCACGACGACTTCAAAGACGCCCCAGAAACCTTGTTTGGCAGGATGACTATTCACTGCAGCTGCGTGTGCAATCGGTGCTGTACCGATACCGGCTTCATTGGAATATAATCCGCGGGCGAGTCCCCATCGAATAGCCGCTGCGACACCGGCCCCTGCGAAGCCGCCTGCCGCCGATATCGGTTGAAATGCATGTGTGAAAATCAAGCCAAATGCTGCGGGCACTGCATCGACATGAGCTCCGATAATAATGAGTGCTGTTAAAATATAGACCACGACCATGGATGGAATTAGACGTTCTGTTACACGCCCAATCGTTTTAATTCCTCCAAATGAAATGAGTGCAACCAGTAACGCGACGAGAATACCTGTTACGATTGGAGATAAACCAAATGAACCTTCAAGGGTCGTAGCGATGGAGTTAGATTGCACCATAGTACTCGCCATAACTTCTAACATGAGGGCGAATGCAAAGATATACGCAACCTTTTTCCAGCCAAGTCCCTTTTTTATGTAATACATCGGACCACCGACATAATCACCGGCAGCATTCTTTTCACGATATTTGATACCGAGCACGACTTCGGAATATTTCGTACCGATTCCGATCAGTGCCACAATCCACATCCAGAAGATCGCGCCAGGTCCACCTAGCGCGATGGCTACAGGAACTCCGACGATATTTGCTGCTCCCATCGTAGAGGCAAGTGCAGAGGTTGTTGCTTGAAAAGGGGTTAGCGTACCGTCCCCAGAACCTTTAGACATAATCCTTCCGAAGGTTTGACGAAAAATGTGAGGCATATAACGGAACTGGAAGAATTTCAGACGAATTGTGAGAAACAATCCGCCTCCCAGAAGTAAAATGATGATGGGTAATCCCCATAAAAAATCCGAGACGATTTCTACCCATTTCGTAAACGTATTCATTGGCAACGACTCCTTTGGTAGTTTGATACTATTCAAACATCTAGTTGTTTTGTTTCGGTTTACGAATTAGTTGTCTACTATACTAGTGAATGTATGGAAGAAATGTCAAATGAAATTAGAAATGTGCTCATTTTTAGTACTTGAGTCATTGTTGATAGATACACGATGAAACGTACATTTGAAAGAGATACGATAAGCCATTTTGCCGTATACTACTGTGCAAAATATATGGAATTGTTTGAAATCTGTTGACAGACGGCTATAGACCATGTAGTATTACGTTCAATATTACATTGCAGACTAAGAATGGAAATAGTAAAAATGTTTATGTCTATGCAGAGAGCTGATGGTTGGTGGAAATCAGCAGACGTACATTTTGAACTCATCCATGAGTCACTCCCTGAAAGTTCTACAGTAAGGGAAGTCGGTTTCCTCCGTTAACGGGATAGACAGTAATTGCTGTCGATAAGTGGATTTGCCAAGTATGGTGAATCAATTAGAGTGGTACCGCGAGTATAACCTCGTCTCTATATTTCAATATAGAGATGGGGTTTTTTGTCTTTATTTTTTTAAAAAAGGAGTGCAAAGAGATGAGCAGAAAAATTTGGGTTTTTGATACAACATTACGTGATGGAGAACAGGTACCAGGCGCTAAACTAAATCTTTATGAAAAAGTGGAGATTGCACAGCAATTAAAGAAGCTTGGCGTCGGCATTATCGAAGCTGGTTTTCCTGCTTCATCTCAAGGTGATTTTGAAGCGGTGAAAGCTGTTGCGCAGCGGGTAGGTAACACAAATGACATCATGATCACAGCATTGGCACGCGCGGTTCAGGCTGATATCGATTCAGTTTATCATGCAGTAAAGTATGCAGAAAACCCGATGATTCATATGGTGCTAGGTACTTCTGATATTCACGTGGAGAAAAAGTTCAACAAATCAAAGGACCAGATCCTTCAACTAGGCGTAGAAGCGGTGAAATATGCAAAAACCTTAATGCCTCAAGTTCAGTATTCAACGGAAGATGCATCACGCTCGGAATTCGAGTATTTATGGCATACAATCGAGTCTGTTGTGAATGCGGGTGCGACAATGATCAATGTGCCTGACACAGTGGGCTTTGCAGAGCCTGAAGAATTCGGTGCGATGATTTATAAATTAAATGACCGAATGAAAAACTTGAATCCGGATGTCTTATTAAGTGTTCACTGTCATAATGACCTAGGAATGGCGACGGCAAACACCTTAGCAGCGGTCAAGAATGGTGCGGATAAAGTAGAGTGTACAATGAATGGAATCGGAGAACGGGCAGGAAATGCTGCGCTTGAAGAGGTAGTCATGGCATTGAAAACAAGAAGCTCAATTTATAACGTGCGTACGCAAATCAACACAAAAGAAATTATGAATACTTCCCGTCTAGTATCTAGCTTCATGGGATTGGATGTGCAAGTGAACAAGGCGATTACAGGTGATAATGCTTTTGCGCACTCGTCGGGTATACATCAAGATGGCTTGTTGAAATCCCGTGATGCGTATGAAATTGTTCATCCGGAAGACGTTGGATTAGATGATATGGAATTGATTTTGACAGCACGGTCAGGACGACATGCTGTGAAAAACGCTCTTGAAAAGCTAGGCTTTACTCATATGAAGCCAGAGGAGTTTGAAGGGATTTTTGAAGGATTCCTAACATTGGCGGATATGAAAAAGGAAGTATATGACCATGATTTATATATAATTGTGGAAAACTATTATGAAAAGCATGATAAGGAAAACGTGACGAATTACAGCGGTCATTTCTTTGAATTTGAAGACTTACAAGTCGTCAGCAATTCTAGCTTCCCTTCAGCCAGCGTCAAAATTCGCAAAGGGGAAGAAATCTTCCAGTCGAGTGCTGTTGGCACGGGTCCAATCGATGCGCTGTATTCAGCAGTTGCAGAAATTACAAAGATACAAGTTAAATTGATTGGCTATGATATTAGCAGTGTTTCTCGAGGGAAAGACGCATTAGGAAAAGTGAAAATTACTATTGCACATGAAGGAGAAAATTATATCGCGAAGGCAGCTGACACTGATATTTTGAAAGCAAGTGCACTGGCGTACATCAATGCAATCAATAGTGTAATCGTAGCGAAAATAAAAGGAACTTCTGCACATAAGTTAGCCGTGAATATTTAATTTAAAATAAAGAGGCAACTGTTCGTTTTTGAATAGTTGCCTTTTCTTATGTGTGAATTTGAAGTAAAACAAAGAAGAGTCCTAAGCTTTTTTAATAGCATGGAATAATTAAACATAGTTCATTAAATCAATCTAACTAAGTAAATAAGATTTGCGGTATTATATTTATAGACTCTAGTAGATTGTACATAACGAAATAGTAAATACACTACTGTTTAATAAAAATCAATTACTATAACACAATTGACACGGTTAACTATTTATCGTTATCAATAAATATATTAATTTTAAGAAATAGGAGTTACGTGTAAATACCTTTACATATTTATTCTTTTGTTCGCTAAATTACTACCTAGTGAAGGATGCCTGAATAGAATATTCTGAAATTGGTGTTGACTAAATGAAAAATATGTATTAATGTATTGCTATATATAACGAATAAAGGCAACGTCGTTCAATACGCGTTATATTCGTATAAAGTAATATGAGAGAAAAGGGAGGATTTATCTATGTACAACCCAGAAATTGAAAGCGCACCCATTTCCGAAAAGCGAGAACTACAGCTTAAAGGATTAAAAAAGACAGTGGAAAACGTATATGAAAATGTAGGGTTTTATAGACAGAAATTCGATGAATTGCAAATTAAGCCTGAAGACATTCAATCGTTGGAGGATATTAAAAAGCTACCATTCACAAAGAAAAAAGATTTCCGTGATCAGTATCCATATGGACTATTTGCTATTCCTGTGGACGATGTTGCAAGAATCCATGGTTCATCTGGAACAAGTGGAAAGCCAACTATTGTCGGCTACTCAGAGCGTGATCTTAAGAACTGGGGAATTTTAGTGGCACGTGCTATCGTTGCTGCTGGCGGTAGAAAATCTGATGTATTTCATAATGCGTATGGGTATGGATTGTTTACAGGAGGACTTGGTCTTCATCAAGGTGCCGATGAATTAGGTGTAGCTACAATACCGATTTCTGGAGGGAATACAGAACGTCAAATCACAATAATCAATGATCTTAAGCCACGTGGAATATGTGGTACCCCGTCTTACGTCTTGAGTATCATTGAGAAGATGGAAGAACAAGGAATGGATCCACGTGAGACAAATCTTGCTTATGGCATATTTGGAGCAGAGGCTTGGTCTGAAAGCGTGCGTCAAAAGTTAGAACAGAAACTAGGAATAAAAGCTGTAGATATCTATGGATTAAGCGAAATTATGGGACCTGGTGTTGCGTCTGAATGTCATGAAGCGCAGGATGGATTACATATTGCAGATGATCATTTCTTTGTTGAAGTAATTAATCCCGATACACTTGAACCCGTTGCCGATGGAGAATTAGGAGAATTAGTATTTACTAGTTTGCAAAAGGAAGCGCTTCCAGTTATCCGTTACCGTACGGGAGATATTGCATCAATTACTCATGAGAAATGTAAATGTGGAAGAACAACGACTCGTATGTCACGTGTTAAAGGACGAACAGACGACATGATCATTGTTCGAGGAGTAAATGTTTTCCCTTCCGAGATTGAACGGGAATTACTTCAAATAGAAGGATTGTCACCTGTTTATCAAATTCAATTAGTTCGCAAAGGCGTTATGGATGCAATTGAATTACATATTGAGATTGAGATTTCTCTATATGAACAAGTTGGCTGTGACCTACTTCATGAATCCATCACGAGTATGAAGCGGAAGATCCAACGTAAGTTGAAGAATTCGTGTTTAATTTCAGTGGATGTTGTGTGTAATGAACCGAAAGCACTTCCAAGATCTGAAGGAAAAGCAACACGCGTTGTAGATAAGCGTGAAAATTCACCTGTAAGCGTATGACAATAACAACTGGATAAGGGCGTGAAGTGAGTGCAAGATTTTTTACAGTTCACATTAACGGGAATTACGATTGGAAGTATTTATGCAATTGTCGCCCTCGGTTTTGTTACCATTTATAGTGTGACGAAAGTTATCAACTTGGCTCAAGGTGAATTCGTCATGCTTGGTGGATTGACCATGTTTTCACTCGTTTCAGTAGGCGTGCCATATTGGCTTTCCTTTATTGCTACGATACTTTTTGTGACATTCATCGGGTGGCTAATGGAGTTCCTTTTGATACGTAGAGCCAAAGGTGCTGACGCGATCAGCTTAATCATTTTGACTATTGGAACTTCGATCTTCATCCGTGGAATCAGTAGTATGGTATGGGGAAAAGATCAACATACAGTAGCACCTTTCATGGATAATACTCCTGTTACAATTGGAGGCGCTTCCATTACCCCCCAATCCATTTGGGTCGTTTTGATTATGCTGTTAGTTGTCGGTCTTATGTATATGTTTATCGACAAAACAATGCTAGGAAAAGCATTCCAAGCATCCTCTGTAAACCCGATGGCTGCAAGATTAATGGGAATAAGTCCAAAAAGAATGTCTTCCTTTTCCTTTGTTTTAAGCGCTTCTCTTGGAGCTATTGCGGGCCTTGCGATCGCACCAATTATTTTCCCGGCCTATGATATGGGTGCTATGTTAGGCATTAAAGGATTTTCAGCAGCAATTCTAGGGGGACTAGGTAGTGCCCCCGGAGCTGTCATTGGTGGTTTGCTAATTGGACTATTTGAATCCATGGGTGCCGGCTATGTTAGTTCAGGAATGAAAGATATTATTACATTTTCAATATTTTTGCTTATATTGATTATTAGACCCAATGGTATTTTGGGTGAAAAAACTATTGGGAAAGGAGGGTTGTAATGAAGTTACAAGGCGTACAGCAGACGAAGTGGTGGGGCGTAGTTGTATTCATTGCTGCCATCCTCATATTTCCATTGGTAGTTACTCAGTCATTTTTTATTACACAGGCAACATTTGCAGGTATATACGCAATTATAGCCATCGGTTTAGGCTTGTTAATGGGTTATGCCGGACAAATATCTTTAGGACAGGCAGCATTTTATGGAGTGGGAGCATATACCACTTCGATTTTGACAGCTACGTGGGGATGGAGTCCTTGGCTTAGCTTGCCTATAGCTTTACTCGTTCCGGCTCTTCTAGCTTTTTTCATGGGATATACGATGTCACGTTTAAGTGGATATTACTTAGCTATGGCAACATTGGCTCTTGGTATAATCGTTCATGGTCTTTTGGTTGAAGGTAAAGGAATCACAATGGGAGCATCAGGATTTTATGGGATCCCCCAGCTGTCATTGTTTGGCATGACAATCAACCAAGGAGTTCCATATTACTTTCTAGTATGGTTTTTTGTTTTAATAGTTTTAATTCTATCACTGAACATTGTTCATTCTCGGGTTGGACGTGCACTCCGTTCTATACACGACTCAGAAATAGCCTCCAGCTCGATGGGGGTTAATACGGGCAGGTATAAAATGCAGGTGTTTATATTGAGCGCTGCATTTGCGGGGCTTGCCGGCTGGTTGTTTGCTCACATGAGTTACAGTATATCTCCATCTGCCTTTACATTTGATGCATCCATTCTTTTCTTAGCAATGGTCGTTCTCGGAGGAAGTGGAAGTGTATGGGGGGCATTAATAGGGGCTTTACTAATTCGTATGATCGGCATTACCGTTCACACACTTGGTGAGCAATTCTCGTTTATCACTAGTGATTCGGAACACGTGATTTATGGATTAATCTTAATATTAGTCGTTATCTTTATGCCAAAAGGTCTGTTTCCAACAGTAATAGACTGGTTTAAAAATACATCGATAAAAAGAGTAGAAAAAAAATCATCTGTACCCGTCACACCGATAGAACGAAGTGTTTCAGAATGAGAGGATGATGACATTGTTGCAAGTAGAATCAATTACAAAAAGATTTGGCGGAGTTGTAGCAAATAGCGATGTCAGCTTCTCTGTCGATGAAGGGCAAATTGTTGGGCTAATAGGACCGAACGGAGCAGGAAAAAGCACAATGTTCAATATGATATCTTCTATATTTCCACCGACCGAAGGAAATATTTTGTTTTGCGGGAAGAGGATTGATCTCCTCCCTTCATATAAAGTAGCTCCATTAGGCATATCACGGACCTTCCAAAACTTACAAGTGTTTAAAAATATGACAGTGATTGAGAATGTCATGGTAGGCCAGCATATGAGAACGAAGCAAAATCTTTCAGGAGTTGCTTCCATGTTACTTGGCATTGCAAAAAATGAGCGCAAAGTGTATGAAGAGGCAATGGATATCTTACGTTTTTTCAATCTAGAACTACTATACGATCAAAAGGCATCCAGTTTGTCATTAGGTAAATTGCGACTATTAGAATTTGCCCGTGCTTATGCCACAGAGCCTAAACTTCTTCTGTTGGATGAAATTGCAGCAGGATTAAATCATAGTGAGACGTCTGAAATGAGTGAGTTGATTAAAAGAGTAAGAGACTCTGGAGTAACCATTCTAGTCGTCGAGCATGATATGGATCTAGTCATGAGCATTTGCGATAAACTCGTTGTTTTGGATCAGGGCATGAAGATTGCAGAAGGAGCCCCAAAAGAAATTCAAGCGAATGAAGCGGTCATTGCGGCTTACTTAGGTGCTGAGATCGAGGAGGAAGTCGTATGAGTGAACAAAAGCTACTTGAGGTACTCGACTGTTCTGTAAGCTATGGACCGATTCAAGCATTGAATGGCGTATCACTGTCTGTTAAACAAGGAGAAATTGTCGCTTTGCTAGGTGCAAATGGAGCGGGTAAGACAACTCTTCTACAAACCATGTCTGGACTACTTCGACCGACAAGCGGCCAAGTTATCTATCAAGGCACGGATATTACAGGAATGGAAGCAGAAAAGATTGTTGAGAAACACTTAATTCATGTACCTGAACATCGTCAAATTTTTTCTACAATGACTGTGTTGGATAATTTATATTTAGGTGCTTACCATCATCGTAAAACTACTAACAAGCAGGCAATAGAAGAAAACATCAAAAAAGTTTTCGAATTATTCCCGATATTGAGTGACCGAAAAGATCAAATGGGTGGAACGATGTCTGGCGGTCAGCAACAAATGCTTGCGATTGCAAGAGGTATGATGGCAGAGCCTGACTTATTGTTATTAGACGAACCTACATTAGGACTAGCTCCACTTATAGCGAAGGACGTATTAGAACTAGTCGGTAATTTACGTAAGCAGTTTGGAACAACGATTTTATTAATAGAACAAAATTTACATGCATCCCTTAAAGTTGCTGATCGGGGGTATGTCATTTCTCATGGTGAAATCATTAAGAGCGGCAGTTCAAGTGAATTATTGAATGATCCGGAAGTAAAAGAAGCTTATTTAGGTCACACAGTACATTGATGATGGGGGATGAGAAGATGTTCAAAAAATTAACTATGTTATTTCTAGCAGTTATCATTTCATTGGTGCTAGCCGCATGTAGCGACACTGACGCGAAGTCCGAAAGTGGGGAACTGACAGAGTATAAGATCGGTGCCATTTATTCAAAAACGGGTCCAAACAGTCCGTTAGGCGAACCTGAATGGAATGCAGCAAAACTACTAGAAGAGAAAATCAATGCAGATGGTGGAATTAATGGCATTCCGCTAAAGATCATCTTGGCGGATGATGAATCCAGCCAGGAAAAAGCAACACAAGAAGCTAATCGATTAGTGAACGACGAAAAAGTATTAGCGTTACTCGGGTCTTCAGGTAGTGGTGAAAGCCTTGCTATGAAAGGAATCGCCTTGCAACAAAAAGTTACTATGATCTCGGCTGCAGCGAGTGCGCATGTCGTTGAACCTGTTGAAGATGCAGAATGGGTATTTAAAACACCGCAATCGGATAGACAAGCAGTTGAACGGGTTTATATGTATTTAAAAGAACAAGGAATTAAGAAAATTGGTACGATTAGTGATTCTAATGCGTTTGGCTCAAGTGGCTTAGAGCAATTGGAAGCTTTAGCAGATGACTATGATATTAAAATCGTAGCAAAAGAAAGCTATAATACACAAGATCCTGATATGAGTACGCAAGTGACGAAGATTAATAGTGCAAAAGCAGAAGCAATCGTCGTCTGGGGAACGAATCCAGGACCTGCCGTCATCGCAAAGAATGCGCATGATCTAGGAATTAGTTTACCGGTATTTGGAAGTCATGGCATTGCAAATCAAAACTTTATCTCTTTAGCGGGAGAGGCTGCAGAAGGTGTAGTAATTCCAACTGGAAAGCTATTATTCCCAGACCAGATTCCTAAAGATGATATACAGCACAGTGTATTATCAGAGTTCTACAATGAGTATACAGAAAAGTACGGCAGTGAACCGACTAACTTTGGTTCTTATGGCTATGACAATGTGATGTTGACAGTGGAAGCATTGAAGAATGGTGCTACTGATCGTGAAGCAATTCGAGATTATTTAGAAGAGAATATTAAAGACTGGATTGGTACGACAGGAGTTTATAATTACACAGCTGAAGATCATAATGGGCTTGGACCGGAGAGCTTTGTAATGGCGACTGTGAAGGATGGAAAATGGACATATATTGAATGATGTAAAAAGCACTGCGTCTTAGCAGTGCTTTTTGTATGAAGAGTTTTTAAACAACTACATATCTACTAAGTAAAATACGTCCGTGACGCAATGCTCTGGAATCTCGAAATGAAAATAAATTATTCTGAATATATTCTTGACAACGCTTACACATTGATTTAAGATACTAAGTATAACAAGAAAAGCTAACAACGTATTTTATGCGTTATACTTGGAAGGATCGATTTTCTTTCGATAGAGAGGAGAAGCCAGCATATGAGTAATGAACAGAAAGTTTATGATATAACAATAATTGGTGGCGGCCCTGTGGGTTTGTTTACATCCTTTTATGCAGGTATGCGTCAAATGTCGGTAAATTTGATTGAGAGTCTTCCGCAACTTGGCGGTCAACTAACAGCTTTGTATCCAGAGAAGTATATTTACGATATTGCAGGTTTCCCAAAAATCACTGGACAAAAACTTATTGACAATCTAGTTGAGCAGATGTCTCAGTTTGAACCAACTATCACACTTGAACAAGAGGTACGTGAAGTGACTAAGCAAGACGACGGGAACTTCAAAATCAAAACGAATAAAGAAACACATTATTCTAAGGCAATTATTATTACTGCAGGAAATGGTGCATTTCAACCTAGAAAGATTGAAATTGAAAACGCTGAACAATACGAGGGTAAAAACTTACATTACTTTATTAAAGATTTACAATACTTCGCAGGAAAGAATGTTCAGGTTCTTGGCGGTGGAGATTCTGCGGTAGATTGGTCTCTAATGCTTGAGCCGATTGCCAACAAAGTAACACTCGTTCACCGCCGCGATAAATTCCGCGCACATGAAGCTAGTGTTGAGAACTTAATGAATTCCAAAGTAGAAGTTAAAACACCATATATTCCATCATTATTTATTGGTGAAGATCATATTGAAAAAATCGTTCTAAGTAAAATGAAGTCAGACGAGGTAGAGGAAATCGCAATTGACGAAGTAATAGTCAACTATGGTTTCGTGTCTTCACTTGGTCCTATCAAGGATTGGGAACTAGAAATAGAAAAGAACAGCATTGTCGTTAATTCGAAAATGGAAACGAACATTAAAGGTATTTATGCTGTAGGCGACATTTGTACGTATCCAGGAAAAGTTAAACTTATAGCTAGCGGGTTTGGAGAAGCACCTACGGCTGTTAGTAATGCCAAGGTCTACATTGATCCAACGGCTAAAGTTCAAGCAACACATAGTACGACATTAATGGAGAAAAAGGAAAAGCTAGATCAGAAAAAAGTCCCGGTCAACTCTTGAACATTTGACTCATTAGAATAAAGGAGGACACCTTTTATGGCTACACATACTATTGTTGATCAATCAACTTGCATAGCGTGCGGTGCTTGCGGAGCAAGTGCACCTGACATTTTTGATTATAATGATGAAGGTTTTGCATTCGTACATCTAGATAATAATGAAGGTTCAGCAGAAGTCGATGAGGATTTATTGGATGATTTGGATGATGCGGTTGAGGGCTGCCCAACTGACTCCATTAAAGTATCAGAATATCCAATCGTTTTGGAAGAGGTCTAGTATTTTTTTGAGACCAAGTATAACAAAATTTGTGAAAAGACGTTAAGTTTGTTATATTTGATCGTTTAAATACGTATCTTGTGGTATTAACTTTTCAAAATCTAAAGGAGGAATTAGATAAATGGTAATGATGACAGCGATGACCGCAGATGAAAAGATGGAGTATTTCATGGAACGTATAGAAAGTGGCGAAAAGATCCAGGCAGATGATTGGATGCCGGAAGAGTATCGTCAAACGTTAATTAAACTCATTTCCATGCACGGAATCAGTGAAATTATGGGAGCGCTCCCTGAGAAAGAGTGGGTACCTAAAGCGCCTTCACTATACCGCAAACTTGGAATTATGGCGAAAGTACAAGATGAAATGGGTCACGGACAACTATTATTACGCGTAGCAGAAGATTTAATGAAGCCATATGGTAAAACTCGCGGTGATATCATGCAGGATCTATTCAATGAGGATCTGAAGTTTCATAATGTATTTCATATGGAAACAAAGACTTGGGCAGATGCAGGATTGATAGGTTGGTTAGTAGATGGGGCTGCAATCATTACACAAACGAATATGCTAGATGCATCTTACGGGCCGTATGCAAAGGCCTTACAACGTATTTGTGCAGAAGAAGTATTCCATGCGCAACACGGAGAGTCGATTATCATGGCACTTGCTGAAGGAACAGAAGAACAGAAAGCAATGGTGCAAGACGCGCTTAACCGCTGGTGGCCAGCACTGCTTATGTTTTTTGGACCTCCAAGTAAAGCTACGACAGGTGCATCAAAGCAAGAAGCTACTATTAAATATCGTATTCGTAAGAACACAAATGAAGAATTACGCCAGAGCTTCTTGGATAAATATATTCCGAGAATTCTATCGCTCAGTTTAACAATCCCGGATGCTACATTGCATTTCAATCAGGAGAAGAAACATTGGGTTTATCAGCAACCCGACTGGTCAGAGTTCAAAGAAATTATTAAAAATAATGGACCAAAATCACAAGCGCGTCTTAATCTTCGCCGTTCATCATATGAGAACAATGCGTGGGTACGTGAAGCGTTAAGTGCAATTGTTGAATAAAGGAGCGGAAGAGAATATGTCAGAGAAAACATTTTATCAAGAGTTTGAAGTATTTAGTAAACGCACCCATGCTGCGTCATTCCAGCACCAATTCGATTTACTAGCACCAAATGAAGATATGGCACTTATGATGGCACAAGAAAACTTTATGCGTCGTGAGCCAGTCGTTGATATATGGGTCGTAAATAAAAAAAATATCCGAAGTATGGATGAAGAAGAACGTCTTTCTTTGAGTCGTTTAGATAACAAAGATTACCGTACTACAAAAGGTTATGGTTACTTACGTAAAAAATGGCGTAAATACGAACAAGAAATGCTCGATGAGAAGGAAATCCTATCTTGGGCAGGAGGTAAAGAAAAATGAGTAATGTTGAAAAAATGATGAGTACGGAAGAGAAAAAAGCAGTAGAAACGCTTTTATTTCAGTTAGCAGATGATGATTTCCTGTTTTCATATCGTGGCTCTGAATGGTTGGGTCTAGCTCCGCATATAGAAGAGGATGTTGCATCATCTTCTATCACACAAGATTCCATGGGTCATGCAGCTATGTATTATAAGTTGCTAGAGGACTTAGGATTAGGTAATGCGGATGATCTAGCCCACTTACGCCCTGCAGTAGAACGAAAAAATAGCGTTTTGACTGAACGTATTAATGGTGACGGCTATTATATGGACACACCACAATATGATTGGGCTTATACAGTAGTTAGAAGTTACTTCTATACACAAGCGAAACGAGCGAAGATCAATTCACTTAAAGAAAGCTCATATAAACCACTCCAAGAGATTGCTGTAAAAGTTAGTATGGAACTCTATTATCATGTGATGCATTGGAAGTTATGGTTCAAACAATTACTAAGCTCCACAGAAGAAGCGAAAACTAAAATGATGAGTGCAATTGAATTGGTTGTTGCAGACATGGGAGATCTATTCTCTTATGGAGAACAAAAAGAACCGATTGAACGCTTTGACTTGATAGATTCAGAAGAAAAAATACAAAATGCTTGGCTTGAAGCATTACGTCCAACATTTGAAAAATTGGAATTGGATTTACCGATAATTCCTGAACCTAAGTTGAATGGACGTAATGGACAACACACAGATGAGTTGCAAGCAGCAATCGATACACTTTCTGAAGTGTACAGAATCGATACAGCCACTAACTGGTAATAGATAGAAAGAGGTGTTTTGGAAATGGTAGCTCTTATAAAAAACTCACAAAACTTGGAAGTATGGAAGGTGCTTGAAAGCGTCAAGGACCCTGAAATTGATACAGTCAGTATAGTGGATCTTGGAATGGTGGAGAAAGTGGAAGTTGAAGCCGAACAGATCAAGGTAACGTTATTGCCTACGTTTTTAGGTTGCCCGGCACTTGAAATCATCCGAACGAATACTAAGAATGCTGTGATGGGGCTATCTTTTGCCAAAAACGTCGAAGTAGAATTTATTTTCAGTCCTCCTTGGACATCTGATCGTGTGACGGAAAATGGAAAAAAAGGATTGAAAGAGTTTGGAATCGCTGCTCCACCGCGTCATCTGGAAGAAGATGGATCGTGGCACGTGGATTGCCCGTATTGTAATTCAACCTACGTCACGATGGAAAATATATTTGGACCAACTGCTTGTAGAAGTATTTTATATTGCAAGAGTTGTAAAACACCGTTCGAAGCAATGAAACCTGTATCAACAATAATGTAATTGGAGGATTTTAAATGGCTAAATTAATCGCACTATACAAACACCCTGAAAACAAAGAGGAATTTGACGAGCATTACTTCAATGTTCATTCACCACTCACAGCGAAGATTCCTGGCTTGCGTGAAATGAAAGTAACGAAATTCACTGGTAACCCAATGGGTGGAGAACCACCGTATTACTTGATGTGTGAAATGATTTACGATGATGCTGCATCATTAAAAGCAGGTTTGAGCTCTGATGAAGGAAAAGCTTCTGGAAAAGACTTGATGGGCTTTGCAGGTAAGCTAGTTACTTTAATGATAGGTGAAGACAGCGAATGACAGCCTTCAAATTCATAGAAACATCGGTTGATCAACAAATCGGCATCATTGAATTGAACAGACCTAAGCAATTGAACTCTTTAAATCGTTGTATGGTAGGTGAAATTCTCGAGGCGCTGCAAGCGTTTGATCGAAATGAGGAAGTACGTGTAATTTTGCTAGTTGGCAAAGGAAAAGCTTTCTCTGCTGGTGCTGATATAGAGGAGATGGCCGGGGCAGATTCAATGAGTCTCGAATTGTTGAATCAGTTTGCTGACTGGGATCAGATTCCTCTTATCAAAAAGCCCATCATCGGTGCAGTTCATGGATTTGTTTTTGGTGGAGGTTTTGAACTTGCCCTTTGCTGCGATGTCCTATTAGTCGCTGATGGCACAGAGTTTGCATTCCCTGAAGTGACGTTAGGTGTTATGCCAGGAGCTGGCGGGACGCAACGCTTAACTAAGTTAGTTGGACGTGCGAAAGCGATAGAGTGGCTGTGGACAGGTGAGCGAATCAAAGCTAATGAATTACAAAAATACGGAGTGATCAATCGAATCGTCTCTCCAGAGCTATTGCGCGAAGAAGCTTTACGGTTTGCAAATAAGATCGCTAGCATGCCGCCACTTGCTATCCGAATGATTAAGGATTCAGTGAACAAGGCGGTTGACTATCCACTGTATGAAGGTATGCAGTATGAGCGAAAGAACTTCTATCTCTTGTTTTCATCGGAGGATCAAAAAGAAGGAATGCAAGCTTTTGTCGAAAAGAGAAAACCGGTATATAAAGGAAGATAAGGAGACGACTTTCTATGTTTGAAACAATTCAATACGAGTTGAAAGATGGTATTGCTTGGCTGACATTGAATCGTCCTGATAAATTAAATGCATTCGTAGCTCAGATGAATCGTGAAATTAAAGATGCGTTGCGTATGGCATCAAAGGACGACAATGTAAGATGCATCGTCGTAACAGGAGCGGGTAGAGCGTTCTGTTCAGGCCAGGATCTGTCAGAAGTTGATGAACAAATGGATCATGGGCAAGTACTAAGAGATCACTACGGTCCAATGATTTTGGAGATAAAGAAATCGGAAAAGCCGATTATTGCAGCAGTCAATGGAGTAGCGGCCGGAGCGGGTTTTAGTCTAGCTTTAGCATGTGATTTACGTTTGATGTCTGAGAAAGCCAGCTACATAAATGCATTCATACATGTAGGACTCATTCCTGACTCTGGCAATCTGTTTTATCTATCGCAATTAGTTGGTTCAGCGAAAGCAGCAGAAATTTCAATTCTAGGTGAGAAAATCTCTGCAGCGCAGGCGTTGGATTTGGGTCTAGCAACAAGAGTTTATTCTCAAGAAGATTTTGAGGTAGAAGTGAAAGCGTTCGCAAAAGGTATTGCCACGAAGCCAACTAAGGCTATTGGACTAATTAAAAGAGGATTGAATGACGTTCAAACACTACCGTTTGAAGAATATCTTCAACGTGAAGCAGAAAGTCAGCGTATTGCTGGCTTAACTGAAGATCATGTAGAAGGTATCGAAGCATTTAAAAACAAAAGAAATCCTGAATTTATTGGAAAGTAAGAGGAGGAAATAAAATGACAAATGTTCAAGAGCAAGAAGTAGCACAAACGATGAAGCGTGATTTCTATAAATTGTTTATCAACGGAGAGCAAGTAGAGAGCAGCAATGGTGCTCGGACAAAAGTCTATAATCCCGCAACAGGAGAGCTCCTAGCGGAAGTCGCAAAAGCAACTCAAGAAGATGCACAACGCGCTATTGAAGCAGCACGTAATGCATTTGATAACGGGAAGTGGAAAATTACCCCAACGGGAAAACGTGCTCGTGTACTTAATAAAATTGCAGCGATCATGAGAAGTCGTTTTAGCGAATTAGTAGAACTAGAAGTACTGAATACGGGTAAAACTATTTCGGCAGCACAAGCTCAGATTAATCAGGCTGTAGAAGACTTTGAGTTTTATGCAGGGGCACTAGTTTCACACCGCGGCTCTGTAAATAACGTACCTGGCCAATTCCACAACTACACAGAAAAAGAGCCGGTTGGCGTATGTGCGCAAATTATTCCATGGAACTATCCTTTAATGATGGCAGCTTGGAAAGTTGCACCGGCACTTGCGGCAGGGTGTTCTGTAATTATTAAACCTGCATCTCTTACACCGCTGACAGCAATTATCTTAGGAGAAATTTGCCATGAAGCTGGAGTTCCCGAAGGTGTAGTAAACATCTTACCGGGATCAGGTTCTGAAATTGGAAACTATCTGGTTGAACATGATTTGGTAAACAAAGTAGCTTTCACAGGCTCTACACCGATTGGTAAAGATATTATGGCACGTGCTTCTGGCACATTGAAGCGTGTCACATTAGAGTTAGGCGGAAAATCACCAAGCCTAATCTTTGAAGACGCGGATATTGATCAAGCAGTAGATTGTTCTATCTATGGTATTTACAATAACACTGGACAGTCATGTGACGCACGTTCACGAATTTATATACATGAAGATGTGTATGATGAGTTCGTTGAGAAATTCGTTGAAAAAACTAATCGTATCGTTCTGGGTGATCCGTTCAGCAAAGGAACACATGTAGGGGCAGTAATTGACCAAGGACAATTGGATACTGTAAAAGAATATGTACAATCGGCAATTGATGAAGGGGCAGAAATTTTGGCCGGCGGTGAGCAAATACACCCTGAAGGCTTTGAGAAAGGTTTCTGGTATGCACCGACAGTTATCGGTAACGTGACGCAAGAAATGCGCGTAGTACAAGAAGAAATCTTTGGTCCTGTTGTTGTGCTTTCCAAGTTCTCAAATGAAAAAGAAGCGATCGCATTGGCGAATGACTCGGTGTTCGGTCTAGCATCATCTGTTTGGTCTAAAGATGGCGCACGTGCAACACGTGTTGCAAATCAAATCCAAGCGGGCATCGTCATGATCAACTCACCATTCTCTGCTTTCCCTGGAACACCATTCGGTGGATACAAGCAATCAGGATTTGGACGCGAGTTAGCTATTGAAACATTGGATCTTTACTCCGAGACGAAGAGTATCATGTCTTACTATGGATCTCGCCCATTAAACCCATTCGGACTGTAAAAAACATTACCTTAAAAGGAACAGGGGCTAGTTTGCATGCCGCTGTTCTTTCTTACTATAAATATGAAATAGCTATTTAAAGGGGGAAGTAAAATGATTAAAAATATAGTAGTTGTTGGTTCTGGCGTGATGGGTAGAGGTATTGCTTATGTAAGTGCATTAGGTGGATATTCTGTCACTATCGTAGATATTAATGAACAAGCATTGGCTAACGCAGAGAAAGAAATTGAGTTGATCATTACAAAAGGTGTGGATCGACAAAAAATCACGCAACAAGTAGCGAAAGAGCTTCGTACAAATCTTCATTTCGAAACGGAGTTAGCAATCGCGGCAAAAACAGCGGATCTAGTTATTGAAGCGGTACCTGAAATTGCAGATATAAAAAAACAAGTATTCCAAACGATTGAAGAAAATGCACCTAAATCCTGCTATTTTGCAACTAATACGTCAACTATGAGTCCAACTGAAATTGCATCGTACGGTCAACGTCCTGAACGCACTATTGCCATGCACTTTTTCAACCCTGTACATAAAATGCCACTTGTAGAAATTATACGCGGGCTAGAAACAAGTGATGAAACAGCAGAAGTCATTAGAAATGTAGCTGTAAAAATGGGGAAAGAAACGGTTGTCATCAATGAATTCCCTGGTTTTGTCACAAGCCGAATTAGCGCACTAGTCGGAAATGAGGCTTTTTACATGTTGCAAGAAGGCTTAGGCTCACCTGAAGAAATCGATAAAGCAATTAAATTGGGCCTAAACTATCCTATGGGACCCTTTGAATTAGTAGATTTAGTCGGACTAGATGCACGCTTGAATAACTTGAAATATCTCCACGAAAAACTTGGTGAAAAATATCGTCCTGCCCCTCTGCTAGAACAGTACGTTAAAGCTGGACGTCTCGGCAGAAAGAGTGGAATAGGAGTCTATGACTACACGGATAACAAGGAGATGGTGAAATCATGAAGGAAGTTGTAATCGTTGATGCAGTACGTACACCATTTGGAAGATATAAGGGGGCGCTAAAAGCAGTTCGTCCAGATGATTTGGGTGCAACAGTAATTAAGGCCTTAATTGATAGAAATCCAAATCTTCAAACTGAAGACATTGAAGAAGTGGTCTTTGGAAATGCGAATCAGGCAGGCGAAGATAATCGTAATGTGGCTCGTATGTCAGCCTTACTCGCCGGCTTGCCTATAGAAGTGGGCGGAACAACTATTAACCGCTTATGTGGATCGGGAATCGATGCAGTTATGTATGCAGCTAGAGCAATCATGGCAGGCGAAGGGGATGTCTTCATCGCAGGCGGTACGGAGAGTATGACACGCGCGCCATTTGTGATGGGGAAGCCTGAAGTAGAGTACCCACGTGGAGATATGAAAATGTATGACACGACTATTGGATGGCGCTTTACTAATAAGGAATTAGAAAAAATGTACGGATCTGACACCATGCCGAAAACAGCGGAAAATGTAGCGCAACGTTATAACATTTCGCGAGAAGAGCAAGATGCTTTTGCATATGAAAGTCAACGCCGTGCAAAAAGGGCAATTGAAGAAGGTACATTCAGCGAAGAAATTGTACCAGTTGTATATAAAGATCGTAAAGGCAATGAAATCATTGTGGATCGGGATGAACATCCACGTCCAGAATCTTCTGTCGATGCATTAGCAAAACTACGACCGATATTTGAAGGCGGCACAGTTACGGCGGGTAATGCATCAGGGGTAAATGATGGAGCAGCAGCTCTATTATTAATGAGTGCGGAGAAAGCGAAAGAACTCGGACTAAAGCCACTCGCAAAGTATGTTACAGGGGCAGTGGCAGGTCTTGAGCCGGCGGTGATGGGACTAGGTCCAATTGATGCATCGCGCAAGGCTTTAAACCGTGCAAACTTAACAATTGATGACATAGGCTTAGTAGAATTAAATGAGGCATTTGCTTCTCAATCGCTTGAATGTATTCGCCAACTAGAATTGGATACAGAGAAAGTAAATGTTAACGGTGGAGCGATTGCGTATGGACATCCACTAGGAGCAAGTGGGGCACGTATTTTGATGACTTTAATATATGAAATGAATAAGCGTGATACGCAGTACGGCCTGGCAACTATGTGTATAGGTGTGGGGCAAGGTATAGCAATGATCGTAGAAAAACCAGAAGTGTAAAATCTATTACGCTTTACGCATAAAGGAGCTTGTATAATGAAACCAGTTTTATTAGAAATTAAAAACCGTATCGCTTATGTAACAATTAATCGGCCGGAATCTTTGAATTGCTTTAATTATCCGGCCTTAAAAGAACTACAAGAAATCGTAGAGACCCTCCATATTGCTCCTGATGTCAGAGTTGTAATCTTCAAAGGGGCAGGGGAAAAGGCATTCAGTGCTGGAGCAGATCTGAAAGAGCGTAAAACTCTTAACGAATCGGAAGTACGCCGTAATGTAAAAGCCATTCGTGATGTGTTCAATAGTATTGCAGAATTACCACAACCTACAATCGCTGCAGTGAATGGCCATGCACTGGGTGGCGGTTTTGAATTGATGCTAGCTTGTGATTTCTCGATCGCAGTTACACATGCTACGTTAGGTTTGACTGAAACTAGTTGGGCAATCATTCCGGGAGCGGGAGGCACACAACGTCTGCCCCGATTAGTTGGAGTGATGAAAGCGAAAGAACTGATATTTACTGCCAAGCGCCTGACTGCAGCTGAAGCATTGGAGCTGGGTATTATATTAAAAGTAGTTGCATCAGATAATTTAATGGCATCTTGTGAAGAAGTGGCAGAAGCTATTATGAAAAATGGTCCTGTTGCAATTAAACAAGCCAAATATGCAATTAATGAAGGTTTAAATACTGATCTCCGTACAGGACTTGCAATCGAGACAAAAGCATACGAATTAGTCATCCCGACCAAAGATCGCGTTGAGGCTTTACAAGCATTTAATGAAAAGCGTGAACCGGAATTCCAAGGCACATAAGCTTGTCATCATTATTGGCCAAAGGTTATAATAGAGAGAAGGAACCGAATAATTTAATTGAAAGAGTGGTTTTTTCTATCTCTAATACAAAGTCTATGATATTTACGATTTTCGGTGATTATGTTCGCCACTATGGCAATAAAATTTGGATTGGTAGCCTGATCCAGTTGATGAAAGAATTTGGCCATAATGAACAAGCTGTACGCGTTGTTCTATCTCGAATGATGAAGCAAGGATGGTTTGAAACAGAGCGTGTAGGAAGAAAGAGTTATTATTACTTAACAAAACGTGGGGTATCTCGTATCGAGGAAGCTGCATCGCGTATTTTTAAATTAGAGCCTCATGAATGGGATGGTCAATGGCGTATGTTGATTTACAACATACCTGAAGATAAACGGCAACTCCGCGATGAATTGCGGAAAGAGCTTTTATGGAGTGGATTCGGTACCTTTACGAATGGTTGTTGGATTACGCCAAATGATTTGGCGAAAGAAGTACGCTTATTAATAGCAAAATATGAGATTGAAGATCACGCCGACTTATTTCTCTCTGAGAACAGAGGACCCAGGTCAAACCAAGAATTGGTTGCCAAAAGCTGGCCTCTTGAAGAAATTGAGAAAAAGTATGAAGAGTTTATTTCGATATACAGTCATAAATTCGTCGTGTCTACAAGTGCAATGGAAAGTGGTTTGCTATCGGATGCCCAATGTTTTGTAGAACGCACCAATTTAGTGCATGAATATCGTAAGTTTTTGTTTGTTGATCCTGGTTTGCCAAAAGAACTTCTTCCTGAGATGTGGAGCGGAACACACTCAGCTCATTTATTTGCACAATATTATAAGTTACTTGCGGAACCCGCTAATCGATTTTTCGAACATATATTTGAAAAAGATAATGATATAAGTAGAAAAGACGCTACGTACGATGCTGAAGACAACCCGATGATTATAAAATGATAGAAAAAAGCCGTGAGCATTTTATTTTACGCTCATGGCTTTTCTTAATTATAACCTATCAAGCATTCAATTCGTTCTGTAAAATCAGGTTGAAGTCTTTTCCTTTCTCAACGTACGTATCTATAGACAGCTGAATCAGTTCAAGATCTTGGTCATTCAATTGTCTAACGACTTTTCCAGGAGATCCGATCACTAAAGAGCGCGGTGGAATAACTTTTCCGGAAGGGATTAAAGTGTTTGCGCCTATAATGCACTCTTCCCCGATGTCTGCATGATCAAGAATGGTTGAACCCATACCAATAATAGAACGTTTTCGGATTCTACAGCCATGTAATACTACATTATGTCCAACAGTTACTTCGTCTTCAATTTCAACAGGTGCATTTTCATATAGATGAATTGTAGAATTATCCTGTATACTGCACCGCTTGCCAATTACAATAGCACCCTCGTCTCCTCGTAATACAGAGTTGAACCATATCGTAGATTCTTCTCCAACTGTTACGTCGCCTATTAGATAAGCGCCGGGGGCAATGAAGGCGGATTCATTAATCAAAGGACTTTTGTTATTGTAAGGTATAATCATGAACTTTCTCCTCCTATCGATGTAAATATATGATAAAGTATAACATAAAAGGGAGTGCATTGTATGAATAGGTTATGTAAGGAATTGTCTATACGATATCCAGTCATTCATGGTGGGATGGGAAATATCAGTAGCGTAAATTTGGCGGCAGCTATTTCTGAAGCTGGGGGTTTAGGCACAATAGGTTGTGGAACATCCGGATTAGATGAGGTAGAGCAAAAAATTACCGATTTGAAATCTATGACTTCACGTCCTTTTGCTGTAAATATTGCTATTAATGTAGCACCTCAAGTCGAAGAGTTACTAGCATTAGTTATTAAGCACCGAGTACCTATTGTATCGTTATCGGCTGGCAATCCGTCGCCATACATTCAAACCTTACATGATAATGAAATAAAGGTTATGGCTATCGTAGCTTCTGTAAAGCATGCATTAAAAGCGGAAGCGGCCGGAGCGGATATTATAGTGGCGGAAGGGTTTGAAGCTGCTGGTATCAACTCGCCTCTTGAATTAACTACGATGACATTGATTCCGCAAATTACTAAAAGTATTCAAATTCCTGTCGTAGCAGCAGGTGGTATTGGGGACGGAAAAGGTTTAGCTGCAGCACTTGCTTTAGGTGCTGAAGGTGTGCAGATGGGCACTCGCTTTATAGCCACTCAGGAAATGCAAGCGCACGAACTCTATAAGCAACGTCTACTAGATGCATCTGACATAGAAACGAGAATCATTGGTCGTGAAGTAGGTCGTGTGAGAAGAGTACTAACTAACGATTATGTAATGAACCTAGAAAAGCGTGTAAAAGAGGGGATGAAGCTAGAAGAGTTTAATGAAGCGACTACCGAGGTGCAGCATGTTTTAGGTGCCATAAAGGGAGATATGCAGAACGGCTATATCAATAGTGGTCAGGTCGCTGGATTAATAGGAGATATTCCAACGGTCCAAGAATTATTGGAACGTATGATGATAGAAGCGAAGGAAGCGTGTAAACGCACTGCAAATTTACTGTGAATCAATAAAGAACAGATATAAAGCACTTGCTTATAATTGTTGGATAGCAAGAGCTAGTATATCTATTGGTTATTCAAAGATAGCAAGACAAAATACCTTAGTTATTCTATTCACTTATATGATCTGCGTAGAGGGTATGGTTGTTCGATTGATCACCCCATGAAATAGAAAATAGAATCTCCAGGGAAAATCCTATAAAAACAATAATAAAAGGCTACCGCTCGGCAAAATGTTACTCGTGCCGAGTGATGCCTTTTTATTATTGTCAAATTTATGATAATAGTTTTCTTACTCTTCATCCCGACAATAATCACGAATCAATCGGGATGCTTTCGACTGGCTGATCTGGAGGTCTGATGCCACACCTCTCGTAGAACCAAACTTCTGATAGGATCTTCTGACCATGGTAGCTGTTACATTATCCAATGCCTGGTCGAGGGAATGGGAATAGGCGAGTTCAGGTATATCTTTTACTTTTTCCAAGATTACTTCGGGTAAATCTTCTAAAGTGATGACTGCATCACTTGTAATAACCAGTCGCTCTATCAAGTTTTCTAACTGTCGCACATTGCCTGGCCACGAATAATGATAGAGTACATTCAAACAATCTTCGGAAATTATTTTAGTAGAGTTGTACTTGTTGTTAAAATTATTCAGAAAGCTATAAGTTAAAGGGATAATATCTTCTTTGCGTTCATCCAACCGTGGCAGTTCGATGTCAATGACATTGAGTCGGTAGAATAGATCTTCGCGGAAAGTCTTATTTTCTACCATTTTCGGTAAGTCTTGATTTGTTGCGGCGATAATACGGATATCCACTGTCTTGCTAACGTTGCTGCCAATTGGAATAAACTTTTTGTCTTGTATGACTTGAAGAACTTTTGCCTGAAGGGGCAAAGCCAACTCGCCGATTTCATCCAAAAAAATTGTGCCGTTATCTGCTGCCTCGAACAAACCAATTTTACCGTCTTTTTTAGCACCAGTAAATGATCCTGCCGTGTAACCAAATAGCTCCGATTCTAACAGATCTCCGGGAATAGCTGCACAATTTACATTAAGGAAAGGACCATCCTTTCTTTTACTCAATTTATGCAATTGATATGCGATGACCCCTTTTCCAGTTCCCGATTGACCATGGATTAAAATAGTAGAATCTGTAGGTGCCACCTTTTCACAAAAGCGCAGTATTTTTCGCATTTTTGCGTTGTTCGTTATAATCGTACTTGCAAAAACTTCATCTGCCGAGTTTGTAAGGTTAGGTTCTTCCTTTTTGATGAGCCGTTTAAAATCTTGTATTTCGGTTGCTGTGCACACAATGTATTCAATCTCATTGTTCGAGTTCAATATAGGGAAAGCCCTAGTCAGCAATTCAGCACCAATATGAGTTTGTTGGCGTACTGAAACGGGAGTTTTCTTTTCCAGTACGAGTGGAACTACGGAAGGCGTCCAGTATCCATCGTTAAAAAAGTCATCATTATACTTACCGACAACATCATCTTTTGTCATTCCATAATGCTTTTCACAATTTCGATTTACATAGACGATCCTTATCTCTTTGTCCAATACATAGATTTCATCTGATGAATAATCCAGAATTTTAAGCAAGGATTCTAAAGATAGACTCATTTTCTCCTGTTCGTTCTCATAGGACATATTGTTACACCTTCCTACTAATTATTTTGAGTTAATTTTGAGAATATTTATATTTTACTGAGTCTCCATTGACTCAATTGTGAATCAATTGTAACAGCGTTTTATAAAAAAGACGAGAACAATCGTATTCCCATGCAAATCTCAAAAGTTGGCATGATACTTGCAATAGTATTTAGTAACGCGGCAAGGATAAGGGAATACCCTGATCGCCCCGTAACTATACCTTTTATATAAATGATAATGAGGAGGCACAATATGAACAGATCAGCCGAAGTTAGTGACATAACAATTATTGGAGGTGGACCAGTCGGCCTATTTACTGCATTTTATGCAGGACTTCGACAAATGTCTGTAAAAATTATTGAAAGCTTACCCCAACTAGGCGGTCAACTTTCTGCATTGTATCCCGAAAAATATATTTATGACATTGCAGGGTTTCCTAAAGTCAGAGCTCAGGAGCTAGTAGATAATCTAGTTGAACAAATGAATCAATTTGAGACTACTATCTGCTTAGGTGAGACGGTAATGGAAGTCTTAAAAGAACATGACGGTGTTTTCAAGTTGACTACAAATAGTGGAGTACATTATTCACGAACAATTATTATCACTGCCGGTAACGGTGCTTTTCAAGCAAGGAAGATGGAAATCGAAAGTGAAGAGAAATTCCAAAATCAAAACATTCATTACTTCGTTCAGAACATGAATCAGTTCCAAGGCAAGAAAGTGGCTTTGTTTGGTGGCGGGGATTCTGCAGTAGATTGGGCATTGATGCTTGAGCCGATTGCTGAAAAGGCTTCCATTATTCACCGGAGAGATAAGTTTCGTGCACATGAACACAGTGTAGAATTATTGAAACAATCCAAAGTGAACTGCTTGACGCCATATGTTCCAGTTGAATTGGTGGGAGACGAGAAAGTTGAAAAGGTCATCATCAAGCATTCGAAAACAGGTGAGTTGGAAGAGCTTGAAGTCGATGACGTATTGATCAATTACGGTTTCGTCTCATCGCTCGGTCCTATCAAAGACTGGAGTCTTGAAATAGATAAAAACTCCGTAGTGGTTAATTCAAAAATGGAAACAAATATTGAAGGAATATACGCGGTGGGCGATATTTGTACGTATGAAGGAAAAGTTAAGCTGATTGCATCTGGTTTTGGAGAAGCACCTGTTGCGGTGAGTAGCGCAAAAGTATTAATAGATCCGACTGCAAAAATGCAACCGCTACACAGTACGAGCGTTATGGGTGAAGCGGAAGAAGTGCCAAAGAAAGCGAAGGTTGGAGTCAACTGATTAATTTTTAGATAGGAGGCTAGGAAATGGCGCAATATACAATGGTGGAGCGAAGTACATGTATTGCTTGCGGGGCATGTAATCCTGTTGCTCCCGAACTATTTGACTACACAGCCGATGGATTTGCTTTTGCTTTATTGGATGACAATGAAGGAGTTACGGAAGTTCCTGAAGATCTGATTGAGGATTTGGAAGACGCATTTGAAGGTTGTCCAACCAACTCTATCAAAATGGCAGATACTCCGTTCTCTTGTCAGAAAATTAAAGCTAGTTGATAAAATAATTGATAAATTGAAAAATACAACTCTGAAGGAGAATGAAAAATGGCTTATAATAAAGTACAGAACGCAACGAATAGAACTTTTGAAAGAACGATGCCTTACAACCTATTTACGGATCCAGAGGTATTGAAAAGAGAAAGAGAATTGATTTTCGCAAAGAGTTGGCAATTAGTCGGCCATGTTAGCCAAGTTGAGAAAAAAGGTGCATTTTTTACTGCTGAGGTTGGCGATGACCCACTTATCATTATTCGTGGAACAGATGAAGTTCTACGCGCGTTTTATAATGTTTGTCCTCACAGAGCGACGAAGCTGGAGAAAAGTGATTCGGGCAAAAAGAAAATTCTACAATGCTCGTATCATGGCTGGACATTCAAAACGGATGGCGCTTTAAACAAAGCACCGAACTTCCGTAGTGAAGAAGATGCTGCTTGCGTTCAAGATGCGTGCTTGCGTTCCGTCAGAATGGAAGTAATCGAATCTTTAATTTTTGTTAACTTGGATGACAACGCAAAGCCATTGGCTGAATCATATGGCGATTTCTTCGATCGTCTAGGTAAATTTGAATTCTTGAAGAATCTACAATTTACTCACAGGAAGTCCCGTCATATTAAAGCGAATTGGAAAGCATTTATTGAAAATTATCTCGAGTGTGATCATTGTCACGTAGCACACCCAAGTTTTATTGACACATTGGACATGGATGATTATCAAATCATTACGTGTGAGAACTATTCAATACAAGGTTCTATGGTGAAGCCTGATAAGCAATATGGAGAAGTAAATCTAGATGAAGCAGAAATGCAAGGTGGCTCATTCTTCTGGTTATGGCCGAACTTGATGTTGACAATTTATCCGGGACCTGCAAATATGGCAACTATTCAATTAGTTCCGATCGATGAAGAAAATACTGAAATCGTTTACACATACTACTTCAGCGAAGACAGCTTGGAAAAATTGACTCAGGAAGAAAAAGACTTGATGACGTTCGCGGAGCAAGTTCGCTTTGAAGATATCGAATTGGTTGAATTAGAGCAACTCGGCTTCAAATCACGTGCATTCGAGAAAGGTCGCTACTCACAATCTGAACAAGCAATTGTACAATTCCATGAAATGGTTCTGGAGGCGCTCAATGAATAAATTACTTGATAGAACAACTAATAAACACTTAATGATTAATGGGGAATATGTAGAAGCACCAAGCTACGCTCCATTATATTCTCCATACTCCAATGAAAAAATTGCTGACATTGCTATGGCGGATCAAGCATTGACGGAACAAGCAATTGAAGCTGCGTATAATGCCAGAAAAGTTATTGGTAACATGCCAGCATTTCAACGTGCTGAAATATTGGAAAACGTTGCAAGCATACTAGCAGAGAGAACGGAAGAAGCAGCGACAGTCATTTCAAGTGAATCTGCGAAGCCCATCATGTTTGCTAGAGCGGAAGTTTTAAGAACAATTGAGACATATAAATTCGCCGCGGAAGAAGCAAAACGTATCCATGGAGAAACGATTCCATTTGATGCTGCTTCAGGCGGTGTCGGACGCATCGGTTATACATTGCGTGAACCGATTGGCGTAATCGCAGCCATTACGCCATTTAACTTCCCAATGAATTTAGTGGCGCATAAAGTTGGCCCGGCAATTGCTGCAGGGAACCCGATCGTTTTGAAACCGGCTTCCCAAACACCTTTATCTGCTTTATTCATTGCGGAAGTATTTAAAGACGCTGGTCTTCCACCGGGCGTGCTAAATGTCATCACAGGACCGGGCGGTGTGATCGGCGACGTTCTTGTCTTAGATGAACGTGTTAAAATGGTTACGTTTACTGGAAGTCCAAGTGTCGGAATCGGAATCAGCAATAAAGCTGGATTGAAGAAGACAACATTGGAATTAGGATCCAACTCTGCGTTGATTATAGATAAGGACATCGAAATTGACTCTATTATCGATCGCTGTATTATGGGAGCCTTCTCGAATCAAGGTCAAGTGTGTATCTCAACACAACGAATTTACGTTCACGAAGATCTTTACGAAGAATTCACAACTAAATTTGCTGCTGCTGCTAAACAATTGAAGTTAGGTGATCCGTTTGCGGAAGATACGTATATCTCATCGTTGATTTCAAAGAAAGAATTGGAGCGCACACTTAGCTGGATTGAAGAAACAAAGAATTATGATGCAGAAATTCTTGCAGGTGGCCATGCGCAAAACGGTGTCCTGGAACCTACAATCATTGCAAATGCAGATCATGCGCTAAAAGTTTCTTGCCAGGAAGTGTTTGCACCAATTGTCGTGGTAAATAAAGTAGATTCCGTGCAAACAGCTGTTGAGTTAGTCAATGACTCTCGTTTCGGTTTACAAGCGGGAATCTATACAAATAATGTGCAGCATGCTCTGTATGTTTCGAAAAACTTGGAAGTCGGCGGCGTGATTATTAATGACGTACCTACTTACCGTGTAGACCAAATGCCATACGGCGGTGTAAAAGAGAGCGGAACAGGACGCGAAGGCTTGAAATATGCCATTGAAGAAATGACAGAAATGAAACTCGTAGTCTGGAATCAAGGATGAAAGTGGTGGATCCGAAATTGAAAACGTATAAAATTGCAGTTATTGCAGGAGATGGTATCGGTCCCGAAGTTATTGACGAAGGGATTAAGGTATTAAAGAAAACTGCCGAACTAGACGGCGGCTTCGCATTTGATTTCACTTATTTCCCTTGGGGTTGTGAATATTACACGCAACAAGGACGAATGATGGCTGAAGATGGAATTGAACAACTGAAGGAGTTTGACGCGATCTATTTAGGAGCTGTCGGATTCCCGGGTGTTCCGGATCATATCTCGTTATGGGATCTCTTGTTGATCATCCGTAAAAGTTTCGATCAGTATGTCAATATACGTCCTGTGACGTTGCTAGCGGGGGCACATACTCCACTGCAGAATATCGAACGCAAAGATATTGATATGCTGTTCATTCGTGAAAATACAGAAGGTGAATATTCGGGAGCTGGAGATTGGCTGTTTAAAGGTCAGGAGCATGAAGTGGTTCTGCAGAACGGTGTATTCTCCCGCAAAGGTACAGAAAGAATTATTCGCTATGCTTTTGAAACTGCTAAAAAACAAGGCCGTAGCCTGACAAGTATCAGTAAAGCGAATGCATTAAACTATTCGATGGTCTTCTGGGATCAAGTATTCGAAGAAGTAAGTGCAGAATACCCGGAAGTCCAAACTGCATCTTATTTAGTGGATGCTGCTGCGATGCTAATGATCACAGATCCAAAACGTTTTGAAGTAGTAGTTACTTCGAATTTGTTTGGTGATATTTTAACCGATGTCGGCGCAGCAATCGCAGGCGGAATCGGCCTGGCTGCAGGTGCAAACATTAATCCGGAGGGTACATTCCCTTCCATGTTTGAACCTGTACATGGGTCGGCTCCCGATATTGCAGGCAAAGGAATCGGTAATCCTTTAGCTACCATCTGGTCTGCGAGTCAAATGCTCGATCACTTCGGTTACGAACAATACGGTAAAATGGTTGTAGATGCTATCGAGCAATTATTGGTCGACGATGAAGTGCTCACGCCTGATATGAAGGGCAGTGCTTCTACTTCTGAAGTGGGAGACCGGATTGTAGATATCATAGGGAATTTGCAGTCAGTTAAAGCTTAAATTCGATTTAATCGGTGTTATGCAAATAACACCGATTAAAATTTAACAAATGCCCGCTCGTTTGGCTGTGTGTGGGGATACTCGACACATCCACACAAGTGGGTCTTTGAAATAGGAGCGGTAATATGAGAGATAAAAAAACAGTGTTTTATTCTTCATTGGCTGTTAGCTTAGTTTTAATAAGTATCGGTATTTTTGCGCCGAAGCAGCTAGAAAACTTCTCAAATTCCTCACTTAGTTTCATCTATAATAATCTAGGTTGGTTCATTTTGGGAAGCGTTTTCATTTTCTTCGTTTTTTGTATTTATATCGGGATGTCCAAATTCGGTCATATCCGGTTGGGAGATGATGATGATCGGCCGGAATATAAGACGGCCACTTGGATCGGTATGCTATTTAGTGCTTCTATAGGAATCAGCCTGGTCTTCTGGGGAGTTGCAGAACCGGTTTCCTACTACATAGACCCTCCGTTTGGAACGGGTTATTCGGAAGAATCTGCAAAAACGGCAATGCAATTCGTTTTCCTGCATTGGGGTGTTTCGGCATGGGCCTGCTATGCGTTGGTCGGTGTATCATTAGCATTTTTCCAGTACCGGAAAAAACTACCCGCTTCTTTAAGTTCCGTCTTTTATCCGTTGGTCGGCGATAAAATTCGAGGAACTTTCGGCAAAACTATCGACGTCATCGTCATCCTATCCATCGTCATTGGGATTGCGACTTCGCTCGGCTTCGGAACATTACAAGTCAATAGCGGCATGAATTATCTCTGGGACGTGCCGATCGGTATTTCCACACAAGCGATCATCATCATAGTCGTTAGCATTATTTACGTGGCATCGACAGTTTCCGGTCTTCAAGGGGCGATGAAGCATCTATCCAACTTGAATATGTTACTGGCGTTCGTTTTATTAGGGTTGGTGCTTCTCTTTGGTCCGACACAGATGATTATGAAAATCTTCTTCCAAGGAATAGGTGATTATGCGCAGAACTTCATCAGCATGTCATTCCGTACGGATCCATATGGGGATGGTTCGTGGATTTCAAGTTGGACGTTGTTCTATTTCGGCTGGTGGATCGCATGGGCTCCGTTAGTCGGCAGCTTTGTAGGCAGGATTTCAAAAGGCAGAACGATAAAGGAATTTATGTTCGGTGCGATTTTCATCCCAGTATTGGGATCTTTCATTTGGTTTTCGGCCATGGGTGGCTCAGCGATTACGTTCATCCAGAATGCAGGCGCGACTGCACTTGCAACTGCGGTGGAATCAGATGTTACTTCAGCACTGTTTAAGTTTTTTGAATACTTACCAATGACAGTATTTTTGAGTATTTTAGCTATGGTGCTAGTCATTGTTTTCTTTATCACTTCCGCAAACTCAGCAGTATTTGTACTAGGTATGATCAGTGAAAGTGGGAATCCGAATCCATCACATCTGACGAAGATCGTATGGGGAGTGATCATCGCAGCTATCTCTATCGTGTTGATCATGACAGGTGGCTTAGCAGGGCTGCAATCTGCACTCGTTGCCACAGCCATTCCAATCGCAGTCATGATGCTCTTCATGTGCTACTCAACATTTATTGGGTTAAAAGAAGAGGCTGCAATCATTTCTGGGGAAAAAGCGAAGGAGAAGGCGGAACCTTCTGAACCGGGGAAACCGGAACTTTCTAAACCAGTAAAGTCCGGTCTTTCTAAACCGATAAAGCCGGTAGAGACGAAGAAAGAACCAGCACTTTTGGCAGACGTGGAAGGGACACGGGAAGAGGAAATGGTAGTCACGAGTAAATAATTTCTCTAAAAAACAATGGGTGAGCCATAAATGTTGTAAGCAGTAACATCGATTGATAAAGTAAGAGATTAAATGAAAAGGGCTGTTCCGGGTATTCAATACAAGGAACAGCCCTACTTCTGTTGCTTGGGGATCAAGGATAGTTATCGGACATAGCAGCGGTTATTACTGCATTGTCTCTGGTCTTCATCATCTTATCAATGATGGCTTCGTTTATAAAATAGGTGTGTCAGTATGTAAAAAGATGGAATCCATATTTATGAAGGGATACCTTATGACGAACTGGAAGAACAGATGGTGGAGATCACAATTGAAAAAGGGACAAGGTATAAAAAGACGACTACTGTCATTGAGAAAGAAAACTTGATTTAGACGTGCGGTTTTCAGTTTTAAGAATGTAAAAGGCAACTTCCCTTTCAGAGGAAGCTGCCTATTTTTCATGCGTAAATATGAAATATATATTCTTGTCCGTTCTTGACAGGATCTTGTGCAAATTTGTAACCGTGAGCAATTGCTTCTTCGGGTACGTTGCGGAAAGAGCCGGGGCAATCGGTGATGACTTGCAGCAACTCGCCTTTATTCATACCTTCGAGTGTTTCTAATGTGTAAATAACAGGGTAGGGACAAGATTCACCGCGAAGGTCGAGTGTGAAGTCCGCTTCTAATTTAGCTTGCATGTACCTTCATTCCTCTCTTAATTGCTAATTTCTGATGGTAGCGTTTTTCTCCATACACTGTTAATGCATATAGCCCGCCAAGCATGAGGAGTGTGATGGAAATTGCTCCAATGGGTCCAAGTGTATCAAGTAGATTGATTTTCGCACCATTCTTAACTAATACATTATAAACACCGAGGTGATCCCATGCGTAGGCAAGGAACGTAGCACCGATAATATTGCCCAAAAATACCGGCAAAAATAATAATTGACCTTCCATCAAGCGATACATCATACCTGTTTCACAGCCTGATGCCATAACAATACCAAGTCCGAATAATGCGCCGCCGACAAACGTGCTAAGTGCCGCAATTTGTGTGATCGGTGTTACATCATAAATAGAAATGACAATGATCGTCAAAATAGAACTGACGGACATTCCGAGAATAATCGCTTTTGCCATGACACTGCGTCCAACGAGAAATAAATCACGGAATGCAGAAGTAAAACAAATTTGTCCGCGTTCGATTAGAATACCGAATGCGAGACCAAACAGCGCGCCTAAACCAAGCAGTTTTTGTCCTGACGCAAAGAAGTATATAATGAGTCCGATATAAAGTACGGCGATCCCTCCGCCGACGTACGGTTGGATAATACGTTTGTTAAGTCGTGTAGGCTTTGTACTCCCTCGAATCAACGAAGGCTTACCTTTCCACCAGTGTGTTTTTGTTAGTTTAGCACCGAAAAATGTACCTATACCTGTCGCCACAATGAAGATCCAAGAATGGAAAGAAAATTGCGGAACGCCTGTGAAGAAAGCAGCCAAGTTACAACCGAGTGCCAAACGAGCACCAAATCCTGCGATGATTCCACCAATTAACCCCTGTACATAACGTCGCTTTTGCTGTGGAAGACGGATCTTGAAGCTATTACTAAGCAACACCATAATGAGCGCGCCTACAAACATCCCCCAGACAATCCAGCCATCTGGCCTATTCCACGTTTCTCCTTGTAGATGTACCATATCAAAGTATTGCCAGTCTGAAATATCTACCCCGAATAACAATAAAATATCGCCACCAAGCCGAGTAAATTCACCGGTAACTGCCCAAACAGTTGATGTTAAACCGAAATATAGTGCACTCAGAATACCCGCCATCAATAAAACGAGATAGGGATTCCAATAGCGTTGAAAAATAGATTGTATGCTTGATTTCATATGATAGCCCCTTAAAAAGTTCTTTTTCTAGTGTAAACCTAAATGATGAGAAATCAAGTGCAATATAAATAAAGTTCATACAAAAACTCGGCATACTAGACATCGGGTATTCGATTAAAAGTCATGATGTGTAGAATATGTACTTCACTTTAAGTAAATAGAAATAAAGGTTATTAACAGATTAATTTGATATATATGTTAAGTTGACAATTTTAAAACAAGGTTATAGTCTGTAACGTAGGTTCTTTTGAGGTAGGGCATAACAAGAAATTGAATGTGTCTGGAATGATGAAATCTACTATAGTACGGGAACTTTTTTCTTTATTACGTTCCGATACTTGAACTAACAATCACTAGATTATAACAGGTAAAGAGGGCTTTAGAAATAGAATGGAGTGGAAGTATAATAGAAGAGTATTGGCAGTTCATACGTAGAAAGATTGATTGGCCGGTGTTTGTATGTAGTGGAGGGGTATTGTTGGCGTTTGTATTGTTTTCACTTTTTGAAGTGGAAGCGGTAAATGCATTTGTAAATAAGGGATTTGAATTATCTATTCGCTATTTCGGGGCATATTGGCAATTCCTAATGATTGCGACATTTGTAGTCGGAGCAGTTTTAGCCATATCAAAGTACGGAAAAGTACGTTTAGGAGATTCCCCAAAACCTGAAATGAGTTATTTTAAGTGGGTGGCCGTTATTTTGACTACCGGACTTGGAGCAGGTGGAGTTTTTTGGGCAGCAGCAGAGCCTATGTATTACTTTTTAGACGTTCCTCCGATGCATAAAGGAATCAAAGAAGGAACAGAAGAAGCAATTGGACCTGCGCTTGCCCAAAGTTATATGTCGTGGGGGTTTACTGCATGGTCAGTGTATGGAGCGATCAGTGCGATCATCCTCATTTATGCGCATAAACATAAAGGAATGCCTTTGAAACCACGCACTCTTCTTTACCCTATTTTGAAAGAAAAAATCCTGACAAGTAAATGGGGCACCGCAGCAGATGTGTTTTGTATAATCGGGGCAGCAGCGGGAACAATTGGTCCGATCGGCTTTCTAGGTTTACAAGTCAGCTATGGACTCAGTTCTATTTTCGGAATCACCGATCAATTTACTATACAGCTCGCAGTCATCGCTATTTTGACTGGAGTTGTTCTGATATCTACACTTACGGGCATCAATAGAGGGATACAATTTTTAAGTAAGCTGAATGTCAATATGGTAGCTGTGATTGCTGTATTTCTATTGTTGTTCGGGCCGGGATTATTCATCGTCAATTCCTTCCTGACCTCTTATGGAACATACGTCAGTGAATTTATTACTATCAGTACGTTTCGCGGAGACAATGCGTGGCTTGGTTCATGGATGTTATTTTTCTTCGGTTGGTTTATCGGATTTGGACCGTTAGTGGCGCTATTCGTAGCCAGGATCTCTAATGGAAGGAAGATCAGAGAGATATTTGTTGTAGTAGCCATTATTGCACCAGTTGTAGCCAATCTTTGGTTCACAATCCTCGGAGGTAGCGGTATATTCTATGAGCTGAAAAATGCGGGGTCAGTGAGTGAACCGTTAACTGAAGGCGGCTTGCCTAGTGCAATTATTGCAATAGCAGAGCAGATGCCGCTTGGAACTATCATGCCATCCGTTTTCTTGATACTGACCACTTTGTTTGTGGTAACTACGGTGGATTCAATGTCTTACTCGATATCCATGGCCGTAACAGGTGTGGGCAATCCACCAAAATCAGTTCGTGTATTTTGGGTTATGATCATGGCGACAATTGCTACGATACTTATAAAAATTGGCGGGGGAGGAATTGGGGCCTTACAATCCTTTGTAGTCATCGCAGCTGTACCGGTATCCATTCTATTACTTCCTGTTATCTGGTATGCTCCCAAGGTAGCCAAAGAGCTAGCGGTCGAGCAAGGAATAGTCAAAAAGTAAATACTATATGTACTAAACTGGATTTCGATGAATGAATAAATGAGCCCCTCATTTCTTGCTTGCCGTTCAAGGGCAAGCAGGCAATGAGGGGCATTGCTATTTAATTGGAAATCATTCATTGATAATTATAAGTAATTCCTCTATATTCTTCCTTTCCTCAGCTTTAGGAATATGTGCAGGATAACCAATCATCAATGTCCCAACAATTTTTTCATCAGGTGCTACATCGATTGCGTTTTTAAATACTGGATCATGCGTCCAATCATTGGTACGCCAGATCATACCAATACCGCGTTCCCATGCGGCGAGCTGGAAGTTTTGAATCATTGCGGAAATTGCAGCATAGTCTTCATCCCAGCGTTTTTTACGGGAGTCTTCCGGCATGATGGCAACTAAGTGAAGGGGAATGTCGCGGAAATATGCTGCTTTGTTCTTAGCTTTATCTGGTAAGGCACCGTCTTGTTCTTGTGAAGCCAGAAACGCTTCCACGAATTTTTCCTTGCCAGCGCCTGTGTATAGCTGAAAACGCCAAGGTTGAGTCAATTTATGGTTAGGTGCCCACTTCGCAACATTCAATAATTCAATCACTTCATCTATATCAACCGGATCTGATGTAAACTTCTTAATAGAGCGTCTGCTCATGATTGATTTTTCTACATCGTTTTTTCCTTCGTAGCCCATAATGTAAAACTCCTTTACTTAAATAGAATCACTCTAAATGAAAACTATTATCAACTACTATCGTATCATAAAAAAACCCGAAAGAGCAAAGAATGCTCTTTCGGTTTACTGATCGTCTTATTTCAAGTAATAAATAGGGGAGCCAGGTCCAAGATCAATTCCTAGCAACATCCAAATAATTAACGTGGCGCTCCAGAATAGTAAGAAGAACATGGAATAAGGGAACATAACGGAAACGAGCGTTCCAATCCCCATTTTCTTATCGTACTTCTGCGCAAACGCAATAATGATCGCAAAATAGGTCATGAGTGGTGAAATAATATTAGTTGAAGAATCTGCCACACGATATGCCATTTGCGTCAGTTCAGGGGAATAGCCGAGCTGCATCATAATCGGTACGAAGACTGGTGCCATCATGGCCCATTTTGCAGATGCGCTACCGATGAACAAGTTGATGAACGCCGCAATTAGGATGAACATCAGTAACAATGGAATTCCCGTTAAATTAATGCTGTCAAGGAAGTTTGCACCGTAAACACCTAACACTAAGCCCATGTTTGACTCTGAGAAAAAGGCAACAAACTGACTTGCCGTGAATGACAAGACGATAAACATTCCCATTGCAGACATCGTCGTGGACATCATAGCGGCTACGTCTTTGTCAGTACGAATCAGTTTCGTTACTCTACCGTAGACAAGACCCGGCACAAAGAACAGGAATGCAATAATCGGCACGAGCGATTTCATGAATGGTGATTTGATGATTGGCATATCCGCTTCATCCCCACGCAATGGAGCGCCCGGGAATACGACAAGAAGGGCAACTAATGCTCCTGCAACAACGACAGAAACACCTGCTAAAATCAACCCTTTCTTTTCAAGACGAGTCAGCTTTTCAACTTTCTCACGGAATTCACCGTTATATTCGCCAAGACGTGGTTCTACGATTTTTTCTGTGACCCACGCACCAACGATAGTCAGAACGATAACAGAAAATGCGATGAAGTAGTAGTTCATGGCAATATTCATACCTTCTGCGTATTCAGGATTGATGATTGCTGCTGACATGATTGTCAATTCGCCAAGTAATGCATCGGTACCAGAAAGTAACAAGTTTGCACTGAATCCACCGGAAACCCCGGCAAAGGCAGCTGCTAGACCCGCAAGAGGGTGTCTACCAAGTGCTGCAAACAATACCGCACCTAGTGGCGGTAAGACAACATAGCCTGCGTCAGACGCTACACTCGACATAACGCCTGCAAACACTAATCCAAGCGTAATCATTCGTTTTGGAACAGACATTACAAAGCCGCGAAGTAAAGCACTGATTAACCCTGAACCTTCCGCAACGCCAATACCAAGCATCGTGATGAGTACGACACCAAGCGGAGCGAAACCGATAAAGTTATCGGTCATATTCGTAATGATGTAATGAATACCTTCACTACTCAGTAAATTATTTACTTCAATCATTTCGCCTTCTTTACCCGGATGTTCAGCACTTACGCCGAAGTAAGAGACAACTGCTGAGATGACGATTACCAATAAAGCCAAAACAGCAAATAATGTAACCGGATGCGGCAATCGGTTACCAGTTTTCTCGATCATATCCAAAAACTTCTGGAAAAATCCTTTTTTCTGTTGATCCATGATAATTTCCTCCCACTTAAAAAACACTATTCAATCTATCACGAAAGGTATAAATTTTTTAGACAGTATCAAGTATATAGAAGAACTCTGTTGAGTGAAATGCTTTATTGAAATAATTAAATTGGAAGATAGTTGCGACTCTTGCGAGGAGGTTGAATAGTCTAAAATAAAAAGAAGCCTACCGAATAATAGGCAGGCAGGGGCTGATTAATTATTATAACTTTACATAGAATACATTTAACGTTGATTAAAATCCTTTGGCAGCAAGTAAAATGACTGCGAAATTGCCTCTCTTATAAACTGTGAGAACAATTTATTTTGGTCGCCTTTCCTTGAATCCACGCTTAAAAACCTCTTGTACATTATTGATTGTGACATATGCATCTTCGTCTACTTTCTCTAAAATACGTCGCAATTGAACAATTTCCGTCTGGTTAATAATAATATATAAAATTGCTTGTCTCTCGAGCGTATAGCCGCCGCGTCCATCGAGAATCGTGACACCTCTGCCCATTGTAGTGAGCAATTCTTGGCGAATGTCTTCTTGGTGTTTCGAAATAATCATCACGGCTTTACGATCATCTGCACCGTCGACGATTTTATCGATCACTTTTGCACCCACGTAGACAGCAACGAGTGTGAACATTGCTTTTTCTTTACCGATAACAAAAGCTGACAATAAAATGACGGAAATATCAATGACTAGCATCGCTTTCCCAACGCTCCATCCGAGCCACTGCTGAAGCATCCGTGCCACTGTTGTCGCACCTCCGGAAGTACCGCCAACACGAAAGATCATTCCGAGACCACCACCAACAAATAAACCGGCAAACAACGCAGCCAGTAATGTGTCACTGCCTAACTGTTCTCCCCAATTTTTCGTAAGCTCAAGGAAAACGGACGAGAAAATGATGGTGATAACCGTATAGATTATCGTCCGTTTACTGAAGAATTTGTACCCGATTGCAACGAGTGCTAAGTTAATTATGAAACTGACGAGTCCAGGAGACCATTCGAATAAATAGTATGTAATGATAGTAATCCCAATAACGCCACCTTCAGATAGCATATTCGGAATCGCAAAATAGTTAATTCCAAGTGCAAATATAAAGGATCCCAAGAGTAAAGCGGCGTAATCTACTAGTTTTCGTTGCATGCAATCCTCTCTTTCCGAAAAAAGCGACATACTATAGTATGGCGCTTCAAATGACTTCTTTATATTTTTTAGTCCACATCAATGAAAATTCCTTTAATAACCGGTATATCTTCATCGTTTTTCCCTACATACGTACCGTAAACGGAAACTTCAGAGCCTTCCAAAATATCCATACGTTCTCCAAGTCGAATATCTTTCACATATACGATTTTATCCGAGGATTCATCAGCGTTGCTTTGCACAGTTAATGTTCCTTCGATAACAGCCGTCACAATTCCAAGAAACTTTACTTTGGAATTGACAGGTACTTGGTCATCAGCAAACGCAATGTATTTATGCTCTATTGTATCTGCTTTTAGCCCTTTTTCTACTTCGTCGCCTGCTTGTTCTTTCGGTACTGTCTCTTCGACTGGTTCTGTTGATTCAATCGGACCTTTCGGTTCCTCATTGCTACAAGCTGCTAGTACAGCAGTAGTTATCATTATTGCGAATAGCTTTTTCAAGTAAATCGCCTCCAATAGTAATCATAAGGAACTTTTGCAAAAAAGAAAACCTTTGTCTTTGATTGTAGTCAGAAATAGGATAGCGGGAATAGACTACATCAAAATGGTAAATACAGTGGAAAGGATGGGGGAGTGAACAAGCTATTCACGAAATCTTCCTTGGCGTTGGTAATGTTAGTAGGGATTTGGGGTGTCAGTTGGCCAATTTACAAACTATCTATTGTGTATGCACCACCACTAGTATTCTCGGGAATGCGTGCATTGCTTGGCGGTTGTTTGATTGCATTGCTAATTATAAAACTACGTGACAGGTTGCAATGGCGTCAACATTGGCGGAAGTATTGTATATCGGCTCTTTTCAATACCGTCCTGTTTTTTGGATTACATACAATTGGACTGCACTATTTGCCGGGCGGGTTATTCTCTGTACTTGTATATTTCCAGCCTGTTCTTCTTGGTCTATTTGCCTGGATGTGGTTGGGTGAAAGTATGACGGCAATTAAAGTAACCGGCCTGTTGATTGGATTCATCGGAATAGTTGTAGTTAGTGTTGAACATTTCAGTAACCAGATTTCGTTGCTCGGCGTGATACTAGGTGTATTGACCGCTTTCTTTTGGGCAATTGGGGTTGCCTATGTGAAAAAAGTAAGTGAGGAAATTGATGCGTACTGGATGGTGGCGATGCAATTTACTATAGGGGGTGTCGTGCTGCTAATAGTCAGTGCCATTACAGAGAGCTGGTCTGCAATAGAGTGGCATCCTATGTATATTTTCGGCCTCGGATTCGGTGCAACGATGGGTATCCCGGTTGCGTACATCATTTATTATTCACTCATTCGTGCGGGAGAGGCAAGTAAGGTGGCTGTTTTTACCTTTTTAGTTCCCGTAATTTCTGTGTTGATCAGTACAGTATTTGTCAGAGAGCCAATGACGCATACGTTGTGGGTAGGCTTGTTGCTTGTCGTTGTCAGTATCTGCTTCGTCAATTACCGCAAGAAGGTTCCCGTTACACTGATGGATATAAGTGAAAAAGGATAATGAATAGATTTGATACTATTTTCAACCATTCGATATATTACTATAATAAATGGCTATCTAACTGTACCCGTACCGTTTAATTCCAAAACTGTACATTGGTTTTTGGGTTGCTATAATACGTGTACAATTACTTATTTTATTAGGAGTAGAAACTTATGAATATAAAATTAATGTGGCGTCAATTCTATCAATCGGAAGCGGCCAGAATGGTGTTTATTGCAATCGTGACAGCCTTTACCGGTGAATTGAAAGTGATGCCGTTTGACGGAGAAATATTTCGTTTTGCGCTTGGCGGTATTTTATTCTTTTTACTGATTCTGATCTATCCACCTGTTTCTATTTTGCGTACGGGATTTGTTACGGCAGTTACCGTAGTTGTATTTCGCGTAACGAAAGAGCTATGGCTGGGTGCTGCTTTACTTGAAAGTTTACAGATGCATGTACCGGTCTTTTTGTTTTACTTTATCATCGCGGTCGGCTGGCACTTTGTTGGACTTGAAAAGTATAAATCTTTCCCACTTCGACTGGGTGCGTTGGCCTTCTTATTTGAAGTAATTAGCAACACGTCTGAGCATGCACTGCGTAACTGGTGGCTGCATAGTTCACTACTTAATAGTAAAGAATGGGGAATACTCGTAGGCGTCGCGTTATTACGTAGTTTCTTCACAGTGGGGTTATATAGTTCCGTGGCATTATCAAAAGAGAAGCAGCGTGTAGAAGAGATGCTCGGAGTAGGTTCGGAACTATATGCGGAAGCGTTGTATTTGCAAAAATCCATGAATCATATAGAACAAATCACCGCGTCAAGTCATGACTTATACCGCAAGCTCAAAAAAGAGAATCAAAAGGAGCTTAGCAGCCAGGCGTTACACATCGCGCAGGAGATCCACGAAGTGAAAAAAGATTCCCAGCGTATTTTAGCAGGATTGTCAAAGTGGACAACTCGGCAACAGATAGAGGCATTTTACTTATCTGATTTACTCGACATGGTCGTCACTGCGAATGAAAAATATAGTGAAATGATTGGTAAGGAATGTGTATTGGAAACTACAATTCACGAGGATTTCCAAACGGGTCAGCACGTACCTTTACTTGCCGTGTTAAACAATTTGACAGCGAATGCGGTAGAAGCGATTGAAGAGAAAGGCCATATATTCATTACAATTGACAATGATGAGGAATGGGTGTGTTTTAGTGTACGCGATACAGGAAAAGGGATTCCTATTGAGCATGAAGACGTAATTTTTGAACCGGGTTATACAACGAAATTTACGGATCAAGGAACGGCAGCAACAGGTATCGGGTTATCGCATGTTTCCACTATTATTGACGCGATGCAAGGTACGATTGTTGTAGAACGTTTAGATAAAGGTCTGATCGTAACCGTGAAAATCCCTATGGAATCCATCATGAAGGAGATAGAGACATGAGATATTTTATCGTAGATGATGACAAAGCAAGCCGTGTGATGCTGAAAAATATCTTGACTGAGGCGGAAGGGATGGTAATTGGAGAGGCGGATAGCGGAGTAAAAGCTATTCCTCAAATCTTATCCTTGGCTCCAGACGTTGTATTGATTGATTTATTAATGCCGGAACTTGACGGAATTGAAACGATTCAACAATTGAAAACAGAAGGCTACAGCGGCCAATTCATTATGTTGAGCCAAGTCGTCAATAAAGAAATGGTTGGAGAAGCTTATCAAGTCGGGGTAGAGTTCTTCATACATAAACCTATCAATCAAATAGAAGTCCAAAGTATAGTGCGACGTACAGCAGAACAGCTCCGCCTGAAAAACTCCTTACTAACGATTCGGGAATCATTGGCGCAATTCGCTTCCGTCGAGCAGCCAAAAGTACAGCAACCGGTAAAAGATATTGTACTGAAAAAGTTACACGATATGGGAATCTACAGTGACAGCGCGAGCCGCGATATCATAGCGATCATGGAAGTCTTGACTGAACAACGAGCTATTCAGCTACCGCCCTTAAAAGGATTATATGAAGATGCCCTAACTAAACTAGGTGTACCTGATCAAGACATCCAAAAGGAAAGTAAGGCAATGGAACAAAGAATTCGTCGGGCGATCCTTACTGCAATGGAACACTTAGCATCACTTGGCGCAGTGGATTATACAATCGATGAATTTGAATACTATGCACCGCGCTTTTTTGATTTCCAAGAGATTAGTCTGCGAATGAAACAGATTCAAGAAGAAACTTTCGATAATAAGCCCATCAAAGTGAACAGTAAAAAGTTTTTGCATGTTTTATATATGGAGACGGTAGATAAACGAAAATAGTTTTTGTAGGATGCCGTAGAATTATGTAGGACCCCCGTAAGATATGAATAAGTTACTGAAAGAAAGCGTTTTCAGTGAACATTAAAGGGGGATTATCGATGAGAAAGATATTTAAATTGTCTTTAGCTTACCAAATATTGATTGGATTGGTTTTAGGTATTGCAGTCGGTGCAATCTTCTACGGTAATCCTAGCGTAGAAAGATATTTACAACCAATCGGTACGATGTTCATCAATATGATTAAAATGATCGTAGTACCTATTATTATTTCAACGTTGGTAATTGGAGTAGCAGGTACAGGTGATATTAAGAAATTAGGAAAACTTGGCGGTAAAACGCTTTTATATTTTGAAATTGTTACAACGATTGCGATTATTGTTGGTCTAATGTCAGCTAATATTTTCAAACCGGGTGAGGGCATTGATATGTCTTCTCTTGAAAAAGGTGACATTTCGCAGTATGTTCAAACAACGGAAGAAGTGCAGAGTGGCGGCTTCATGGATGTGTTGGTTGGCATCGTACCAAGTAATATCGTAGACTCGATGGCGAATGGTGATATGTTGCCAATCATTTTCTTCTCTGTATTATTTGGATTAGGTGTAGCGGCAATCGGAGAGCGCGGCAAACCGGTACTGGATGTTTTCCAAGGGGTCGCAGACGCGATGTTCTGGGTAACGAATATGATTATGAAATTTGCGCCATTTGGTGTATTCGCGTTAATTGGTGTAACCGTATCCAAATTCGGTTTGGAATCACTCATTCCGATGGGTAAATTAATGGTTCTTGTATATGCAACGATGATATTCTTCATCATCGTCGTGTTAGGTGGAATCGCGAAGATAGTCGGCGTGAACATCTTCCACCTCATGAAAATCCTAAAGGACGAGTTAATCCTAGCGTTTTCTACGTCCAGTTCGGAAACGGTGTTACCGAAAGTGATGGAGAAAATGCAAAAGTTCGGTTGTCCAAAAGATATCGTATCTTTCGTGGTGCCGACCGGCTATTCGTTTAATCTAGACGGATCTACACTTTATCAGGCATTGGCTGCAATGTTTATTGCACAAATGTATGGAATTCAGTTGAGTATTACGGAACAAATCACATTGGTTTTGGTGTTAATGATTACGTCTAAAGGAATTGCGGGCGTACCTGGCGTTTCTTTCGTCGTGTTACTTGCAACGCTTGGAACAATAGGCATTCCGCTTGAAGGATTGGCGTTCATCGCGGGTATCGACCGTTTGCTAGATATGGCACGTACAGTAGTTAACGTAGTCGGAAACGCACTTGCAACAGTTGTATTGTCGAAGTGGGAAGGTCGCTTTGGCGAAGAAGCTGAGAAGGTAGAACGCGAACCACAATTTGTCTTTGCAGAAGAGAAATTAGTTTAATCGAAGGCTGTCCTCGTGAGTGAGGGCAGTTTTTTTGTGGTATTGATGATGTCGGACAAGCATTATGACGGCATTCAATTGTAGGAATGCTTGATTTGTTATATGATTAACAGTATGGAATAACAAGAGTGCGGTTTTTACTAAGGAGGAAATGAAGTAATGAGCAATCAGCAAAATGATTTTACGAAATGGTATATCGACACAATCCAGAAAGCGGATTTAATGGATTATACACCAGTGCGCGGATGTATCGCGTTTAAACCGGACGGCTATGAAATCTGGGAGCATATTCAAGATGAAATGAATCGTCGTTTTAAAGAAACGGGTCACCGTAATGCATATTTTCCCATGCTAATTCCGGAGTCGTTTTTTGAAAAAGAAAAAGATCACATCGAAGGATTCTCTCCAGAATTGCCCTGGGTAACAGAAGCCGCGGGCGAGAAATTGGAAGAACGTTTAGCGCTACGTCCGACGTCTGAAACGATGATTGGTCATTTGTATTCCGACTGGATCAAGAGCTATCGTGATCTTCCTGTATTGATCAACCAGTGGGCAAACGTATTCCGCTGGGAGAAAAAGACGTTACCATTCATTCGGACATCAGAATTTTTATGGCAAGAAGGACATACTGCACACGTAGATGAAGAAGAAGCGCGCCATGAGACGATGCAAATGTTGGAAATCTACAAAGAAGTTGTAGAAGACCTACTTGCAATTCCTGTATATGACGGTCAGAAAACACCATCGGAGCGTTTTGCGGGTGCTATTGATACATTCTCGATTGAAGCGATGATGAAAGATGGTAAAGCAGTACAAGCCGGAACTTCACATTACCTCGGAACAAAGTTTGCGGAAGCATTTGATATCAAATACTTAACAAAAGAAAATAAGCATCAGTTCGTGCATACGACATCGTGGGGGACATCCACACGCTTGATCGGTTCTGTTATCATGGTACATGGTGACGAGCAAGGTCTTGTATTACCTCCGCGCATTGCACCGACACAAGTCGTGCTGATCCCAGTGGGTCCTTGGAAGAAGAATCCTGCCATCATGGAAAAGCTGGACGAAATCTACGCTGAATTGAAATCTAAAGGCATTCGTGTTCGTTTAGACGATTCTGATCAGTCTCCAGGTTTCAAGTTTAATGAGTATGAATTAAAGGGTGTTCCAGTACGTCTAGAACTAGGACCACGTGATCTTGATAACAATCAAGCATTAATGAAAGCGCGTGACGGCGGCGAGAAAGTAGCAGTTGACCTGACTGAAGCTGTAGCGAGCATCGAGCAAGAACTACAGACGATGCAGAAGCGATTGCTTGAAAATGCTCTTACGTTCCGTGACGAACATTCCCATACGAACATCGATACGCTGGATGAGTTGCAGAAGCATATTGAAGATAGTGCGACAAACGAAGTAACTCCAGGCTGGATCCTTGCAGGCTGGTGTGGAGATGACGCATGTGAAGAACATGTCAAAGATGAAACGAAGTTTACAACACGTAATATTCCATTCAACCCACCAGCAGAGAAATCCACATGTATTAATTGTGGAAATGAGTCGAAGCATACGGTTTGGTTTGCAAGAGCTTACTAATAAAGAAATTAAAAGCTGTCCCACGAAGTTTTGTGGGACAGCTTTTTTAGTGATTTAAAGTACAAATACTGTAGAGAGTGAAGTGGTGTTGTGTTGGGGATTGAAGTTCCAGTTGGCGGACGCTTTCCCATGGACCCGCGGTGAGCCAACCAGTTCGCTGCGCTCTCTTTTGGTTGTCTCACCTGATTGGGCTGATCCATCGGTAGGCGCCACCAACTTCCGCTTCCATTCTACATTGATAGTGCGGGTACTTGGATCACTCACTGTAAGTAGTATGAGAATTATTTTTTTGCCTTAACTTATTTAGATTCAAGTACTGAAGTTCAAAAGCTATTACAGCATTTACTTTAATGCACAACCAAAAGTATCAATCACTCATATTGTAAGGGATTGGCGCGTAGAAGGGCTTTTGCGAGTTAAAGCGAAACGTTAGGAGCACATCTTCGCACTCAATCCCCACCTCAATACAATAGCCAGCCTTTTTTGATATTAGTCGTCCAGCTTTAACCCTTTCAAAGCATCTGCAAATGGATTATTGACAGGCTCATCATCATTGTTTTTCTTTAAATACTTCTGCACATCGCGCTTGTTGACCTTACCTTTTGAATTCTTCTCACGTCGCGCTTTGAACGTAGAAAGTTTTTCACGATAACCACACTTACATGTAAAGATCTGCCCGTCGCCTTCGCCTCGTAGCTCCATTTTCTTTTTACATTGTGGACATCGTGCGTTCGTGACACGGGAGACGTTTTTACGGTGACCACACTCACGATCCTGACAAACGAGCATCTTGCCGTGCTTGCCATTTACTTCAAGCATCGGCTTGCCGCAGTCTGGACATGTTTTCGTAGAAATATTATCGTGCTTAAACTTCGCTTCGCTCGCTTTAATCTCTGAAACAATTTCCTTCGTATAGTCCTTCATTTCATTAATGAAATCTTCTTTTTTCAGCTGACCTTTTGCAATCTTCTCTAGTTTCAATTCCCACTCCGCTGTCAGCAAAGGAGATTTCAATTCATCCGGTACTAATTCGAGCAACTGTTTTCCTTTGTTCGTGACGTGGATGTCTTTTCCGCGTTTTTCGATCAGGAATGAGTTAAAGAGCTTATCGATAATATCAGCACGCGTTGCCACGGTTCCTAGTCCGCCTGTGGATTTCAATGTATCAGCAAGTTTCTTATCCTGTGTACCTATATATTTCGTTGGATTTTCCATTGCAGATAATAATGTAGCTTCATTGAATCGGGCAGGGGGCTTCGTTTGTCCAGAAGTTTCTTTGATAAGTTTGATGTCTAGCTTATCGCCTGCTACGAGCTTAGGTAATAATTGTTCTTTTGTGTCCTGTTCAGTTTCTTCTTCATCGAATTGGTTATTATAAACTTCTTTCCAACCAGCGGCCAAAATGGTTTTTCCGCGTGCTGTGAATCGTTCGTCTGCAATTTTTGCATGAACCGTTAGTTGTTCGTATTCATGTGCTGGGAACAGAACGGCTAAGAATCGCTTAACAACCAGATCATAGATTTTCCGTTCGCGATCGGACAATTTGTCGAGTAATACGATTTCTTCTGTCGGAATGATTGCGTGGTGATCGGATACTTTGCTATCGTCAACAAAGGACTTACTCGTCTTCAGCGGTTTCTTCAATATTTTATTCGCAAGTGCACGATATTCGCCTATACCGACAGTTTTCAAGCGCTCGGGAAGTGTTGCAACGAGATCGCTTGAAAGGAAGCGAGAGTCGGTGCGTGGATAGGTAAGTATTTTATGTTGTTCATATAATTTCTGCATGATGTTTAGTGTATCTTTTGCCGAGTAGCCAAACATTTTGTTGGCATCACGCTGTAATTCAGTTAAATCGTATAGACCTGGTGAGAATGTCTTTTTCGCTTTCTTCTCGACATTTTCAATTACAGCTTGTTTGCCATCCACTTTTTGGACGATGGCAGATAGTTTATCACGGTCAAATGATCGGGTATCGCCTGTTTTTGCATCCTGCCATGTCAGTTTTAATTTAGAGTCAGACTGTGCTTCGATGCCGTAAAAAGTTTTAGGACGGAAGGTGTTAATTTCCTCTTCACGCTGTGCAATAATTGCAACGACAGGCGTCTGCACACGTCCGCAATTCAGTTGTGCGTTGAATTTGGTTGTCAGTGCGCGCGTGGCATTGAGACCGATATACCAATCAGCTTCAGAGCGGGCGACTGCAGCTTCAAATAAATTTTCATAAGCTGTACCAGGTTTTAACTGAGCGAAACCATCTTTAATTGCTTTGTCCGTTACGGATAAAATCCATAGACGTTTAATCGGCTTCTTAACTTTCGCTTTTTCAATAATCCAACGTGCGACTAATTCTCCTTCACGTCCAGCATCTGTCCCGATAATGATATCTGAAACGTCCGTGCGAAGTAGTTGTGCTTTTACGGCATTGTATTGTCTGCTCGTTTGTTTGATGACGGTAAGTTTCAAGTCCTTGGGCATCATCGGTAGATCATCTAGTTTCCACGTCTTGAATTTCGTATCATAATTTTCTGGATCAGCGAGTGTCACCAAGTGTCCAAGAGCCCATGTCACGATATATTTATCGCCTTCTAAATAGCCGTTACCTTTTTTATTGCAGTTCAGCACGCGGGCAATATCCCTCGCCACGGAAGGCTTTTCCGCGAGTACTACACTTTTTTTCATATAATGAACTCCTTTTTTATACATGTCGAAAAACTCCTCCAATAGATAAGGTTTATGGCCTTACGCTAAATGAAGAAGTTACTTACTAAAAAGTGTAAACCAGACCGCTACTTTCGTCAATTAAGGCGGAGTGACAATACAAGACTGAACGCAGGATTATTTTGTATACTGTAAGTAACACTATAGAAACGAGGGATTTCAATGTCAGAACTAAGAGATCGTTTAATGGCCGATATAAGGACAGCAATGAAGGAAAAAGACACAATGAAGAAAGGTGTCATCAATTTATTGAGAGCAGGTCTACAGAATGAATCACTAGATCTAAAGCGTGAACTGACGATTGAAGAAGAAATCAAAATCGTTCAGCGTGAGCTCAAGCAAACCAAACAATCGCTTGAAGAAGGTCAAAAAGCCAATCGCGAAGACATCGTGGAAGCAGAAAAAGCGAAGATCGCGATTGTCGAATCTTATTTGCCGAAGCAGATGAATGTGGAAGAAGTAAAAGAATTGATAGCATCATTAGGCATTCCAACCGATGCATCAATGGGGCAGACAATCGGCGTTGTAATGAAGGAAGTTGCTGGTCGTGCAGAAGGAAAGACTGTTTCGCAGGCAGTAAAAGAGTATTTGCAGAATTGAATTACCAATCGGGAACTGGGCGACAAGTCGTGTACTTGTCATCCAGTTCTTTTATTTTTCAAACGAAGCCCGTAATACGTAAACTACATCGTATTCTTTTAATTCGTCCAAGTAGCCTTCTTTTTGTTCATAAAAATCGTTAGATAACGTACTAGTCGGTGAACCTTCTGTCGTAGATGTGTAGATGATACCGGCCAACAACATGTTGTCCGAAAGAAGTAAACCTTCTTGTGGATTGGTATTAAATAGAGTCGCCATGTCATCCATACTCTTAAGTTCATCTTGATTACTCACACTCGCAGAGCCTTTAGCGTCACTAACACTTGCGGAGAATAATAATTCTTTCTCGAGAGTTTGTGTGACCGTCAAAACGATACTACCCTTCGTCGACTCACCAGGCAGTGGAGTAGATAATTCGCTGATCGGTTCCGCAACCTTCTTACCTTTTTTGTACTTCTCTACCCACAAAGTTACCTTTTTGTAGTTTTGATCTGCTGTATAATCAAAGACAAATGAAGTATTAGCAGCTGTTTCAAGTATTTGTTTTTCACGATCCGTAAGTTCAGGCATCGTCAATTTATTCGTATCGGTTGCTGCACAGGCACTTAGAAATAATATGCAACTTAAGAGAGCTATACTCATCCATTTTTTCATCGCATATGCCTCCTTATCTATATATTTTATTATAACATTTTCCAGTATTGTCTGAAGCCATTGGGCACTCCGAATATGTAAAAGCAACCCATCTATTTTTAATAAATACATACTAGTTAACTAAAAAGGTGAGATGAATTGTTGCGGGTGTCAGGTGGCCGTAGTAATATGACGGGTTAGGTAGAGAAGTTCATACGCGACGGGCGTGCACGCGTTATGATGGGGTCAACAACCTACATGTTGCGTGGATGGATTAATTAAATAAACTAAAAATAGTCACCAGCATATTTCTGCCAGCGACTGTTTTTAGTTTTATAGATGCCTTGGTAAGTAGGAGAGGGCTGTTCCGTTTCGCTCATTAAACCGAATAAGCGATCATAATGTTCGATTAACCGCTCTAAGGCGGTGTCCAAGCGCTCTATCAGCGTACACACGCGCTCTATCATACGCCGTATGCGCTCATACCTGCCCTGTAACCGCTCAATACGTACAACGGTCATACCTTCCGAACTACTCCAACAAACCTTGTTCTTTCAAAAATGCCTCTGCTACTGTTTTCGCACTAGCACCTTCCGCGTTCACTTGATAATTCATTTCACGCATCTCATCGTCCGTCACGATTCCGGCTAGGCTATTTAACGCTTCCTCAAGTTCGGGATATTTATTTAATGTCTCTTTGCGAAGCAATGGCGCGCCTTGATACGGAGGGAACAGTTCTTTGTCGTCTTCTAGAACTGACAAATCATATTCGCGTAGCTCACTATCCGTCGAATAGGCATCCATCAAGTTGATTTCGCCTGCCTCTATAGCCTGATAGCGCAGCTTCGGTTCCATCGTTTGGATGGAAGGGAACGTAATGCCATACAGCTTTTGTATACCCAGGTATCCATCTTCACGGTCATTAAATTCAAGAGTAAAGCCCGCTTTAACGGCTTGTTCAACTGCGGCTAGATCAGAAATTGTTTTAAGTCCGTACTCTTCTTGGAATGCTTTGGAGACAGCGAGTGTATACGTATTATTGAAGGACATCGGTGTCAGGAATGTCATATTAAATTGTTCGTCTAGTCCTTTTCGCGCTTGCTCATACACTTCGTCCCGGTCATTGCTGACGGCTTCTTCCTTCAAAAACTCGGATATAGCCGTACCTGTAAACTCCGGGTACAAATCGATGCTTCCAGATTTCAGTGCATTGAAGACGAATGACGTTTTACCGAGCCCCGGTTTTAATTCCACGGAGAGATCCGTTTGGTCTTCAATCAATAGTTTATACATATTAATAAGAATTTCAGGTTCTGCGCCAAGCTTGGCCCCAATGACTAATTCGTGTTTGGAGTTACCGCCTATGAATGGAGCTGCTATCATCAAGACTGCTACAATAACGAAAATGACAAATGCGGTAATAGCTTTCCTAAACGAAAGACCTTCGAATATCTTTAGTAGGTAATCGAAGAATAGTGCTAGTAACGCTGCAGGTATAGCGCCTAGGACAATTAATGATGGATTATTACGATCAATACCAAGCAATATCAAATCACCTAGACCACCTGCGCCAATCAAAGCCGCTAATGTTGCAGTTCCGACGATCAATACCATCGAAGTGCGGATACCTGCCATGATGATCGGCATTGCGAGCGGTAATTCAACTTTCATCAGCCTCTTTCGGGTATTCATTCCCATCGCAGTCGCTGCTTCTTTAAGTGAAGGATCTACTTCTTTAATGCCCGTGTATGTATTACGTAAGATGGGCAACAACGCATAGACGACTAACGCTATAATTGCGGGTATTTTCCCTATACCGAATAAGGGAATCAATAGACCAAGTAGTGCAAGGGAAGGAATCGTCTGCAATACAGCACTTGCACCGATGACAGATTCCGCCATTTTTCGCCGATTTGTCAAATAGATGCCAAGTGGAACAGCAATCAGTACCGCAATTAATAAGGAGATTAATGAGATTTGAATATGTTCGATCAGAGCTTCCAGTAATTGAGCGCGCCGACTTTGAAGAACATCTAGAAAACTATTCATGAGATATTCCTCCTTTCAGTGACTGCTCCGCTAGGAAATGTAGGATTCCTTTTCGGGTAACCATACCAATAACTTGTCCATCTTGTTTAATCGCAACTTGATCATCAGAAGCCAAGAACTGCAAGAGTGGCCCCCATTCAGAATCAATTGGAATTGCAAAAGCGAGCGATAGATCTGTCGGGATCTCTTCTATATGATCCGCAATGGAAAATGTGCGGGCTACGGCTGATGCTGTAAATTCGCGCACGAATGGTGACGCAGGTTTGGTGAGGATTTCTTGCGGTGTTGCAACTTGCTCAATCTTGCCCTCATTCATGATACAGACACGATCACCTAATTTAAATGCTTCTTGTAAATCATGCGTGACGAATACGATGGTCTTTTGGATTCTATTTTGCAAATCTAGCAGATCATCCTGCAGTTTCAAACGGCTAATTGGATCTAGTGCGCTGAATGGTTCATCCATCAATAGAATATCTGGGTCTGCCGCCAGTGCACGTACGACACCTACTCGCTGTTGCTGACCGCCTGATAATTCATCCGGTTTACGCTTTCGGTACACTTTGGGATCTAGCCCGACCATTTCAAGTAGTTCCGTTACACGTGCGCGGATGTCTTTCTTTTTCCACCCGACCAGTTCGGGAACAATTGCAATGTTTTCTTCAATTGTCATATGGGGAAATAAGGCGATTTGTTGTAAAACATAGCCGATTTGCCAACGGAGCTCATGGATTGGATAGTCACTGATTCGCTTGCCATCGAGCCAAATCGTACCTTTTGTAAGTGGGATCAGTCGATTGATCATCTTAAGCGTTGTGGTCTTCCCGCAACCACTGGGTCCGACCAGTACAAGAAACTCCCCGCGCTGAATCTCTAAATTCACCGATTCCACGACTAAGCGTGACATATCATAACTCTTTGAAACATCTTCAAAACGAATCATCGAAATCCCTCCCTTTTTATTATGATTTTCACATAGTGTCAGAAAAATAGGAAGTTATATACCTTTAAAAAGAATAAAGCATTGTAATATGCCGTTCATTCTCCGTTCATCTTCGTAAGATAAGATGTGAGTATAAAGAATAACACGGAGGCGTTCATATGAAAATTGCATGGAAAGAAATGAAGAAAAGCAAAGCCAAGTTTCTGATTCTCGGATCTATTATATTTCTTGTCAGCTTCTTGACGTTTATTATTTCAGGACTAGCAAATGGATTATCTCAGGACAATGCTGCGCTAATAAAAGATTTACCCGACGGACAATTTTATCTAAGTAAAGATGCAGACAGTACCTATAATCTCTCAAAAATAGACGAAGAGATTCAAAAGCAAATACTTATGGACAATCCTAATGCAACCGCATTTTCGGTTCAGATGGGATTTGTCAACGATGCGGAAGATAAGCAGCATAGTGTAGCATTCGTTGCTTCTACTGAGTCCGGGCTATTTGAAAATGTCAAAGACGGGGAAATCGTTCTGGATAGCTCTTTGAAAGAAAACGGTATTGAAGTAGGTGACGTCTTAACTAACAATCAATTTAGTGGAGAATTCATTGTAAAAGGATTTGTTGACCAGCAGAAATACAGTCACGCACCGGTTGCATTCATTGGAATGACGAACTACCAAGAAATCTATCGTGTGATGGAAATGCAGACGATTTTCATTCCAGGTGAAGAAGCACCAACACTGAGTGCACTGGATTCTTTCTCGAATAAAGAGTTTTTAAATGCTATTCCGAGCTACAGTGCAGAGCAGATGTCATTGAATATGATTGTCTGGTTCCTAGTCATCATCAGTGGTATGTTGTTTGCGATTTTCTTCTATATGATGAATGTTCAGAAGATCGGATTGTACGGCATATTGAAAGCGATTGGTATGAGGACAATTTCGTTATTCAAGATGATTTGGTATCAGATGTTAGTCATTACCGCTATTTCACTCGCATTGTCCATTACGCTCAGCAAAGCATTCAGTTTTGTTGCCCCAGAAGGCATGCCGTTCCACTTAACAATGGATACAGTATGGATGCTGTCAGCAGTATTTATGGCGGTCGGTTTTATTGGTGCTACAATTTCAGGAATCCAAGTGAAAAATATTGAACCGCTTCAAGCGATTCAACAAGGAGAGATGTAATATGTCTGCCTTTACTATTGAGAAAGTGAAAAAGACGTTTTCCAATGGAGAAATTGAAGAAGAAATATTAAAAGGTGTGAATTTGTCGTTGAAAGAAGGGGAAATTACCGCGTTGATTGGCCCTTCTGGCTCTGGAAAATCAACAATCTTGACAATTGCAGCAGGTTTGCAAAGAGCATCTTGCGGTGAGATTTTATTTGAAGGTAGTGACATGACGAAGATGAGTCAGGAAGAGGTTCGTCATGTTCGTGCAACAGACTTCGGATTTGTTTTTCAGTCTTCCCACTTGGTTCCTTTTTTGACGGTGGAAGAGCAACTGCAGTTGATGCTTGACGTAGCAGAAACGAAAACGAGTAAAAAGGAACAGGCCAAAGCAATAGATGAGATGTTAAAGTTAGTTGAAATGCAGCACCGCAAAGATGCTTATCCTTCTTCTTTATCAGGAGGAGAGCGTCAACGTGTGGCGATTGCTCGTGCGCTCATCCATCATCCGAAAATATTGTTTGCAGACGAACCCACTGCAAGTCTTGATACGAAACGCTCAAAAGGTGTGATGGAATTATTGCGGGAACTAACACGTACATTACATTTAACGACATTGATGGTGACGCATGACGAAGAAATGCTATCGTATGTTGATCGGGTTATTACGATGCGTGATGGTTATATAGTAGAATAAGCAGTCGACGGCATCTTGCCGTCGGCTGTTTACTTTTTGTCATAAAGTATTTAGGCTTTAGAATTACTTACACCATAAATTTTAAGGTTAACTGACATAAGGATATCAGTCATTAATTGAATAGACTGATAAAGGGATGTGTGGTAGGTTAAATATGGAATATATAAGATGGTGAAAAAGGAGGAGTGGACATGAAAAGAGCAACGGGACTAGCCCTAGGCTTTATTGTCGTAGTTTGTTTGGTTATCATAGCATTTATGGGCAACCAAATGCGTGTTAACAAAGACCAGGCAACAGAAGTTTCTGAAGTAGAAGCACCGACAGAAGAGATTGCTGGGATTCAACACAACCCGCCTTCAATGGATGACATTCCAGAGGGAAAAGAAGGGGAAGCAATCAAACGCGGCTTCGATTTATTCGATGATACGTCTAACGTATTACGTTCTGAGGCAGCTACGGTAGAAGACGGTCTTGCACGAGTGAATGAATTATCTTGTACAAGTTGTCACGCAGGTGCAGGAACTGACGAAGGCGTTTCATCCATGGTCGGAATGTCTGCAGTTTATCCGATGTACATCGGACGATCAGGTCAAATGGTTACACTAGAAGAACGTATTAACGGTTGTATGGTAAGAAGTATGGACGGACAAAAATTTGCTGCCGATGATGAGGACCTAGATGCAATGGTCGCATACATGACGTATATCTCCGAAGGTATTCCAGTAGGCGCTGAATTAGATTGGCGCAACAAGAACACTCTGGATGACTTACCGACACCGAACGTAGAAAACGGTGAAAAAGTGTATCAGCAATCTTGTATCGCATGTCACGGTGAGAACGGTGAAGGGATTGGTTCTAACACGGGTCCTAAACTTTGGGGTGAAGGATCATTTAACGATGGAGCAGGAATGGCACGTATGACTAAAATGGCGGGATACATTCAGAACAACATGCCTGTTGGTCAAGAAGACACAATTACTGATCAAGAAGCTAGTGACTTGGCGGCGTACATCCTTTCAAAAGATCGTCCTGAATGGAAAAATCATGACAAAGACTGGCCGGATGGTGGTCGCCCGAACGATATAATAACGAAAGAACGTCGTGATCAAATCAAAGATGGAACTATCAACTGGGATGAAGTATTAGCGAAGCCAGAAAAGAAATAAGCTGTTCAACACGTCTGTTGCATATAGTGGCAGACGGTTTTTTCTGTGGTAAACTAGTGGCATAAAGAAGAGAAAAGGGGAGAATGACTGTGAAATCACCATTTACATTTACACATACAAAGCCAGTGAAGTCAGAAGAAAAACAACCTGCGCTATTTTTACTTCATGGAATGGGGAGTCATGAAGATGATCTACCACAATTAGTTCAAGAATTTAAAGAAACACATCATATTTTCAGTTTGAGGGGTCCTGTCGTTCATGCGCCAGGCTATGCATTTTTCACAATTGAAGAAGAAGGAAAGCCGGTCCGTGAAGTATTTGATAAAGTGCTCGTCTACATCCAATCATTTATTCGTGAAGCCATCCAAGAGTATGATCTAGATCCTGAGCGTTTGACGGTCATCGGTTTCAGTCAGGGAGCCGCCCTTGCACAGGCGCTGGGTGTAACGTTGATACCTTCACTCCATGGAGTGGCGGCACTTAGTGGATACGTACCTGATTTCGTCAAGAGTGAATACGCAATACAGTCCGTGGAAAATCAACACGTATTCATTTCCCATGGTGACTATGACTATATAATTCCATCCCAATCTGGAGTGGAAAGCAAGGAATACTTTGAATCACTCGGCGCGGATGTTACGTTCAAAACATATAATGATGGACATGGCGTAACGTCAGAGAATCAACAAGACTTGGTGACGTTTATTCGGTCACTATAAGGGGTTGACCCATTGAACATCAAACCGTTTTAAGCAATTATGCAACTACCGTTCCCCGTCACTTCATTGCGTAGAGTGGATGGGTCGGAATATGAAACAAACGAGACTTCACTAAATTAGTGGGGTCTCGTTTGATATATCATTTACTTGTATTTTACTAATGAAGAGAGTGACCAGTTGACCGAAAATGAAGCGTGTACGTCTCGGACGCCGATCAATTTTACGTTTACTCGGCTCGTCTTAACCGCAATTTCCTATTCATCGCAAACCGTTGCAACATAGCCGGCCACGTCATCCCGAACAAAACGAGGAAAATGCCAAGAAACTGCAATAACGTTAATCTTTCGCCGAGCAACAACATCGAAGCTATAATCGCTACGGGCAACTCAACAGCGCTTAAAATAGAAGACATGCCTGCGCCGACTTTCGGTACTCCGATAGAAAATAAGAAGATGGGAAGAACAATGCCAAATACACCTAAAATGGTGCCATAAATCCACAATCCATCACCTAACATCCCGTTCCATAAAATTTCGGGAGATTGGAAAAAAGTGATTGCGATCGCTGCATAAAACGACATTAAGAACAACCGCGTCACTACATCCATACCTGGTACTGGCTGCTGATTCGCTGTAACGAACGCTGCGAAACTAAACGCTGCAGCAAGTCCCCATGCCCATCCTTGCCATGGAATCCCGCTTACATCCACGTCAATCAATCCTGCAGCTAAAATCGTTCCACCGAATAGAAAGACAAGCGATACCCCTTCGGATTGTTTAGGCAAACGCTTGGATAATACACATTCATAGAGCATGCCGATCCATGTAAATTGAAAGAGTAATACGACTGCTAAGGAAGCAGGCATATATTCAACGGCTTTCCCATACACCGTTCCAGTAATTGCTGTGAATAATCCCGCAATTAGAACGGGGAAGCTTCCACGGATTGTCGGTAAGCCGCGTTTAACTAGAATAAATATAATAAGAGCTAAAAGAAATCCTGTATAATATTGGCTCGTCACTGCCTCTGAAGCGGTGAAGCCATCTTGAATAGCTAATTTGATAATCGTTGATAAAATCCCATAACATGCAGCCCCAAATACAACGAGCAACGGATACATCCACAGTTTCATCGGTACAACCTCCATTTCCATCGGATCATAGTATATCATGAAAATGGTTTTTCAAACTGCGCAATACTAACCGTATTTCCCGGGAAATAGCGATAATAACTGCAAATAAACGGGGAAAAGCTGTACAGTGGAATTTTCACTGTACAGCTTTTATCGGTAGATCAGTGGGGAGCGCCGTAGTCATTCGACAAGCTGCCACCACTAAAACGGGGGGAGTGGTTGATTTTTTCTTTCATAAGCGCTTTTCGCTGATCGGGTAGAGAGATGGAATCGACTGTTTGCATATCTTCATGCAAATCGAACAAACTAACGGTGTTAGTCTGCAGATTTTCAGGATGTGTCTGAATTAGACGATACGTGTTCGGATGATATTTGGGGCTTGGATTTTTCGTTGACGTCACGTCTAATCGCCTCCTATTATGCTTGACGAACCATTTTTAGAAGCATATGCGCCAAAGAGTGTTGCTCTTCTTTAGAGCCTGAATCCCAAAGTTCTTGTAATAAATATTGCTCACGGTTTCGAGGTTCTTCATGACGTGACAAATAATCGGCAATAAATGTTGTAGTTTTCGCCAATTGTTCATCATTCATTCCAAGGATTTCACCTTTTTTTACCTTATCAGCGAGATACCCTTTAAAATGATTGAAGTTCTGCAAAATCTGATCTTTCTTTTCATTACCCATGTTTGAAACTTCAGACTCCAACTTATTTTTCATATCCACCAATCAACCACTCCTTTTCATTGTGATACAACTAGCTTGCACAGGAAGTAATGATTTATGCATGTGAAGATATAGGTAATGTATTTTGAATTATGTGTGAAAAAAGGCTTCAGTGGGTAGGAGTATAGCATAGTGAAAGGGAGGTGCAATAATGGCTAATAAACAATACGCGGGTACATTTCATTCTGTGGATAATGTTCTTTATAAAATAACTGAACTTGAGGCAAAAGGTTTTAAAAAACATCATATGTGTGTAGTTTCCAATGTGCGGGATGATCTAAAAGTTTTGGAAAGTGATTCTGAAATAGAGATAATCGGTATCCAGGAAGGGTCGCTCTGGGATCATACGCGCCGTTTATTCAACAGTAAAGATGAAATGTTGACGATTTTCATTAAAATGGGTTTTACGAAACTAGAATCCAAAACATTTTATAATGATTTAAAAGAAGGCGGCATGGCTTTGTTTGTCGATCAACTAACAGACGAAGAACGAGCCCAATCTGTAGATCCTCATGACAGTGCTCGACAGCAAACAGAAAGCGGTGAAAATCTGGATAGTGATCCGAATGAAGGAGTGGGGAACCCGATTCCAAACAGCCCGAGATTAGGTACTGATTAGTTGTAAAAAAGAAGAGGCTGGGACAAAAGGTTTTCAGCAACCAAAAAAGCCGAACTATTATTAGAAATGCTAACATGGCATTCTAAAATAGTTCGGTTTTTTGTATTTAGATAATAAAAACGTATTTATCATTCGGTTTTGGACAAAGCTAAATTAGTTATGTCCCAGCCTCTTCTTTTTTATATTCGTACTACACGTATTACTTGCTAGGGTGTGCTTCATCATCACTGAAGTGTTCTTTCGCTTCACCGATTTTTTCTTGTGCGGTACCTTTTGCCTTATCCCATTTACCTTCAGCCTGCATTTTAGTGTTATTTGTTAAATCGCCTACAGTGTCTTTTACACTGCCTTTGACTTTGTTGCCAATACCTTTTAATTTATCTTCTGTACCGTGATCTTTGTTACTCATATTATCTCCTCCATTTCGTCTGTTAGTATATAAATACCCACTTTCAAAAAGAGAAAACATCTGAAGTATTGTTGGAACGGTTACAGCATGATTGTGCCTGCCACATTCTACTGACCGATTATTTCATAACCTCATTTCACAAGATACCAGTTATTCAAAGTATGAGTTACGGATGACTTTTGGATGAACAGTCGGAATGGGGGCATGATATTGCACGATATATTGTGACTAAACAAGTGAAAAGCCGGAAACCTTTAGAGGCTCCGGCTTTTCGGGTGTTTACAAATGTCTGGCATTACGGAGTACTGTTCATTCCAGAAAGGTTACTAATTTGCTCCATAAGCTTTTCCCGTGACTGCTTATTTCGCATGAGGTAAAGTGCACCAAGTCCGACAGCTGTCATCGCCATTTTGTTCATTTGTCTAACACCTCCAAATGGTAGGATGGCTCTTTATAGAAAGAATATACAATGGATTTCAACTTGTCTCCTACAATTTCCTGTTAAACTTTTAGTGTAGTGATATAATTTCATTATTCACATTTAATGGACTGGAAGTGTCATCATGAATTTACAAGCTAAATCAACGATTCGCGAGCTTCGATTTTGGCGTATTGTCATCGGGCTAGGCATTGCTTCAGTGCTTATTTTTGCCGCGATGTATGCTATACAGCCTTTGCTACCTATTTTAACAAAGCAATTCAATGTCTCCGTGTCTACTGCCAGTTTGGCCATGTCTGTTAATACAATAGGTCTAATTTTCGGTTTGGTGATTCTTGGGTTTTACTCTGACCGGCTAGGTAGATCAATTTTTGTGAAAATCTCAGTTTTGGTAACAGCACTTTTATTTATTCCTATGTTTTTAACGCATTCTTTTACGGTGATCCTCGTATTGCGTTTTATACAGGGCTTTGGGATGGCGGGTGTATTGGCTGCAGCTCTAGCCTATATCAATGAAGAGATTAATGAGCGGGTAGTGAGCGTGGCGACTGCTCTGTATATTTCATTCAACGGCACTGGCGGGATGCTTGGTCGTTTTGTAACGGGGTATTTGGCAGAACGCTGGTCTTGGGAACTGTCCCTTCAACTTCTAACGGGCGCAGGTGTATTGGTATTTATCTTCTTACTATTCACGTTACCTAAATCCAATTACTTCGAACCGAGTGTGGCGTCGATAAAGAAAGACATGGAAGGTTTCGGCGTACATTTAAAGAATCCGGCCTTGCTAATGGTCTTTGGGCTTGGTATTGTACTCCAGCTGAGCTTTACCGGCATGTGGACGTTTCTACCTTTTCATTTGACTACTTCACCATTTTCGATGACGCTTGATGAAGTTTCCTATATCTACTTCGCTTATGCATTTGGAATTATCGGTGCACCGCTGGCTGGCTCGATTGCCAGTAAGGTAGGTATGAATCCTGTTCGTTTAATAGGCGTACTATTACTGGCAGTCGGTTGTCTTCTAACAGTTCCAACTATATTGCCACTGATTATTATTGGTTATTGCGTGATCTGTCTTGGCTTTTTCTCTGCCCATTCTTTAACTGCTGCATCTGTCAGTAAAGAAGCAACGCATCATAAGGGGAGTGCATCAAGCCTGTATCTCGTTTCTTATTATATTGGTATGGCGGCGGGAAGTACGCTAGTAACACCGCTTTGGCAGTTTGCAGGGTGGACGGGTCTCGCTGTGTTTTCAGCTGTTGTGCCAGTTGTCTATGTACTGTTGATCCGACTACGACGTAGCGTGTTAAAAGCGTAGTACATAATAAACCAGCTGCCTGGAATGATACCCGGCAGCTGGTTTGTTTTAGTTTTTAAATATTTCTGGAATAGTCTGTAAGTCGATACCCCATAATAATGGAAGCAAGAAGTAAATACAAAGCGTCACGAGCACAACTCCGACTATATTGAGCACGAATCCGGCTTTCGCCATATCAGGAATCCGTAGATAACCCGATCCGAAAACGACCGCGTTCGGTGGGGTGGCAACCGGTAGCATAAACGCACAAGATGCTGCTACACCCGCTGCAATCATTAATGCATACGGATGGAAATTTAGTGCCAATGCCAACGAAGCCATGATTGGATACATCATAGAAGCTGTTGCTGTATTCGATGTGATTTCCGTCAAGAAAATGACCAATGTGGTGACAATCAAAATAATGACAATGAGAGGAACACCTTTCAACCCAATCAGTTGAGTACCGATCCATTCTGACAGACCACTACTGACAAAGCCAGCTGCAATAGCTAGTCCGCCACCAAAGAGAAGTAAGATACCCCAAGGTAATTTCACTGCTGTGTTCCAATCTAGCAAGTGATCACCTTTTTTATTTACAGACGGGATGATAAACAAAATCATCGCAAAAGCAATAGCAATGACACCGTCACTTAAGCCGTCAATGAATTTCGATAGGAAGAACGAGCGTGTAATCCATGAGAAAGCAGCAAGCGCGAAGACGATGAAGACCATAATCTCTTCAATTGAAGGTCGTCCAAGCAACTTCTTTTCGTTATCAATGACTTCACGTCCGCCAGGTAATGTTTTGACTGGTGATTTGTAGACGATCTTCACTAAGTACCACCACGTCAATAAGATAAATACCCAAGCAAACGGTACACCGAACAACATCCATTTACCAAATGATAACTCGATGCCGTAAATTTTATTGATAGCGCCGGCAAGCAATGTATTCGGAGGCGTACCGATCAATGTCGCAATCCCGCCTAGTGAAGCTGAGTAAGCAATACCAAGCATCAAGGCTTTACCGAATCCAAAGTTTTCTTTTGATGTATCGATAGAGGGGTCGTCCTTTAATGCAATCGTTACTTGTGTAATGATCGCCAAACCAATTGGCACCATCATCATGGCTGTGGCAGTGTTAGAAATCCACATAGAAAGAAATCCGGTAGCTACCATGAAACCGAGAACGATTTTGTCCATGTTTGTTCCGATAGCAGAAATAATAGTCAGTGCAATTCGTCGATGCAAATTCCACTTCTCAAGCGCGAGTGCGATCATAAATCCACCCATAAATAAGAAAATCGTTTCATCTCCATAGGAAGATGCAGTGTCTTTCATTTCCAATCCGCCTGTCATGGGAAACAATATGAGTGGTAGCAAGGAAGCGACCGGAATGGGAATAGCTTCCGTAATCCACCAAACCGCAATCCATACCGTACTAGCTAAAATAGCGACGCCGGCTGCGGATAAATCTGCAGGTTTGAAGAACAGTAAAATAAGGGAAAAGAGTAATGGACCAAGCACCAATCCAATGAGCTGTGTAGCTGAATAACTGCGGGAGTCTCTACCTCCCCCTTCATGATTTACGCCAATCTTCTTTCCGCCTTGTCCGCCTCTCACCATTTCAGAGGAGTCAGGCGCAGTGAAAAAACGGAAGACATCTTTCGCTTGATCATGTAACGACCAAAGACGATTCCAAGTCTGTTGTAACATTAAGATCCCTTCATTTCTACGTTGTATTTCTTGAAGAGTAGCAATCTTCCAAGACACCACCATTTTACCTATTAAATACAACTTGAACAAGAGGAATTAAGACTTTTTCGTATAATTAGACAAATATTGTTGCAATACAGTGTTTAAATCAAGAATTATTATATAGCAAGCGACAAAAAGAATTTTTCGACACAGTTCGTTCAACCGCGTATACTAGAACTAACTATGTAAATTAAAATAGAAGGGAAGTGAGCATTTGACGAAAAAGGCGTGGTTCCAGGCAGGTGTGGGTATATTGCTAGCATTGTTGATCACGAAATTCTTTTTAGAAGTAAATTATATCTTTAGACCGGTGGGTATCATTGTACAAACGATTATCATGCCATTAATTTTCGGTGGCCTGCTCTATTACATAACGGTACCTATCCAACACTATTTGGAAAAGAAAAAAATGCCGAGATGGGGAAGCATCATTACGATTATGCTCATACTCGTAGCCGTTTTATGGATTTTAGTCGCAATTATTGGACCGATGGTGACGAAACAAGTAAATAATTTGGTAGACAATGGGCCAGCTCTCACACATCAGCTCGAGCAACTGAAAGATAAAGCGATTAATCAAAAGGAAAACTTACCAGAAGGGTTGCAGGACTCCTTAAATTCAGCAATCGAATCCGTCCAAACTTTTGCGGTAACATTCGGCAAATGGTTCGTACAATTTGTACAATCATTCGTTCAAGCAGTAGTATTACTGTTACTTGTACCGTTCTTCTTTTTATTTATGTTGAAGGATCATGAAAAACTAGCTCCGAGAGTGTACAATCTATTTTCGGGGAAGCGGCGCATATGGGTAAAGAAGACATTGGAAGATATTGATCAGGTCTTACGTTCTTATATTCAAGGACAATTATTAATTAGTGCTATTTTGGCAGTGCTTATTTTGATTGGGTATTCAATCATCGGATTGGAGTATGCCTTGTTACTGGCAATTCTCGCGTTATTCATGAATATCATTCCGTTTATTGGACCGTGGATTGCGGTGGCTCCAGCCTTAATCATTGCGTATTTACAGGAACCCAAATTAGTCATTTGGGTCGGAGTTGTTACGTTAGTCGCGCAACAAATCGATAGTAACCTGATTACGCCGAACGTGATGGGGAAATCACTTGATATCCATCCACTGACGATCATTACGGTATTATTAGTAGCGGGAAGTCTTGCAGGGTTCCTTGGTATTTTGGTAGCTGTACCTGCTTATGCTGTTGGTAAAGTAATTGTGCAGAACATCTATGAAATGCGACGAGAAATTAGTGAAGCCGCCACGAAGAATGTCTAGTGGTAGTACCAACCTCTTGGTCTTTGAACTGAGAGGTTTTTTGGATGGATAAATAAAGTAAAACCGCACATCCTAACAAAAATGAAAGGGTGTTAACGGATGTTGACGGAGTTTCCAGTTATTCATACCAATGTATGGGACGCGATATGGGGTGTACCAGTTGTTTTGGTCGTAGTACTGTTCATTAAGTGGCTTTTTAAATTGTCGCCTGCCTGGCTTTCAACAGTAGCCACAGTAGTTGCGCTTGCTATGTCAATATTCATTAGCCATCCAAAGAATTTGTCTGCCGGAATTTTCATGGGCTTTTTTTATAGCGGTGCGGCAATGGGTATTATTTATTCGACTAAACAATCTTTTCATGCATATCGTAAACGTTAAAAGCAGGCCTTCGCGTAGTGAGCGAAAGCCTGCTTTTTTAGTGTAATGGACAAAATCCGCAACGCATCAACCCAGGTACATCTTTAGAGAAGCAGCAGGTTTTGCGAACAGTCGTATTCAATAAAGCGGATGGTTCGGAGCCGTTTAAATAGCTTGCAAAACGTGAGTGATCAGCGATACCTGTCCATAAGGTGTCGTTTTTTAGCATTTCTACATCTTCCCTTGCTTCCATTTCCGATCCCGGATCAGACAATAGTACATGATATTGCCAGAGCCAGAACCCGAAGACATTCTCCCATAAGGTGAGAGGGGATATTGACACTACGCTACGCAACGATGTAATGACTGCATGTGCATCATCCAGTACACGTTTAATCTGTGCTTGCCGGTCTTCGTCATCTATCATTTCCCAGTCTGCGCTATTTATAAATAGGCTGACGGTTTTATTGCCAAACTCCTCTCGCACTCCGAACTGAAGATCTTCTGCCAATCCGTTCCACATTTCGTCGTATGCCGCTAAATTATACAGTTGCATGGCGAAGAACATACCGAGGCGGCGTACGAAGAACGAAGCGGCCACGACTTCATTTGGACTTTGGCTGATAGTCTGAGTGACTTCGACGATGGTCTGTACTTTTGAAGAATCCAGAACATCTGCCAGCGTAAAGACTGGAATTGCCGGCGGTTCCAAGTAAACACTGTAACTATTCAATTCTCTGATTTGGTCTGCTGTAAGTGTAGTCATGACTTCAGTATAGTCAAACTACTTGGTGGAAACAACCTGAACGTGATACCTGCCCAACCAGTTTACTAGGCCTTTACATACAATAGGCAGTGAAGAGGTGGTGAAGAGTGGAAACTCAAGAATTGGCTCGCAATAAATCATTCGAGGTAGAGCAAAGGGAATGGAAGCTGCGGCAACGCAAGGAACGCGGCAAGCAACTACTGACAATTGTGTCACCGTTATTCCTGCTGGTGCTGTGGGAAGTGATGTCGAGAACAGGTATCTTGGATATTCGCTTTTTCCCGCCGCCCAGTACGATTGTGCAAACCTTTTATGACATGGTTGTGAGCGGCGTGATGGCGAAACATGTTGGCGTCTCATTGTATCGGATTTTCATCGGGTTTTTAGCAGGTGTCATTCCAGGCATTATTGTCGGTTTATTGATGGGATTATATTCTCCAATCCGGCATTTCGTTCAACCAATTGTTATGGCACTTATGCCAATTCCAACGTTGGCATTATTGCCAATCATTATTATTTTATTCGGAATTGGAGATTTGTCGAAGGTCGTGACGATTGCAGGAAGTGTATTTTTCCCAGTTGTCATTAATACGGCGGCGGGTGTACTGAACATCGACAAAATTTATTTGGATGTCGCTAGTAATTATCAAACGAGTCGGTGGAATTTCTTCTTTAAAATCGCTCTTCCCGGAGCACTTCCTGTCATGCTCGAAGGAATTCAGATGGGGCAGGCGATTGCGTTATTGACAATTGTGGCGGCAGAGATGATGGGAGCAACTTCTGGGATCGGTTATTTGATATGGACGTCCTATAAAGCCTTCTTATTGCCTGAAATGTATGTGGGATTAATACTCATCTCCTTTTTCGGTTATTTATTCTCGCTTATACTGCGTGCGCTTCAAAATAAATTATTGCCATGGAGGTGAAAGAAATGGAGGGGAAGCCTAAGATTACGGTGGATGGACTAATGAAAGCATTTTATAAGAAACAGGGAAGTGTCATTGCGCTCGAAGATATTTCCCTAACGGTAGCGGAAGGTGAATTTGTTTGTCTCGTTGGGCCGAGCGGATGTGGCAAGACGACACTGTTGCGTATCTTGGCGGGACTTGAACAGCCGAGTGTCGGCAGCTTTACAATTGCGTCTGAAACGAATAACCGGCCGTTACAATCGATGGTGTTTCAAGAACGTGGTGTCATTCCGTGGCTTACGGTTCGTGAAAATGTAGCCTTCGGGTTGAAGATGCGCAACTTGCCAAAAGCATTTATAAATGAACGAACGGACTTTTATTTGAAGAAGACTGGGTTGGAACGGTTTGCTTCGCTGTACCCAAAAGAGTTGTCTGGCGGTATGAAGCAGCGCGTAAGTATTGCGAGGGCTTTTGCGAATGATCCCGAGATTTTATTGATGGATGAACCGTTCGGTGCGCTCGATGAACAGAATCGTTTTATTTTGCAGGAAGAGTTATTGAGTATTTGGGCAGAGACGAAGAAGACCGTATTGTTCATTACCCATAGTATTGATGAAGCGTTGTTGCTGAGTGACCGAATTCTGTTGATGGGCGCTCAACCGGGGAAAATCATTGAAGAAATCATTATTGATGTGCCAAGGCCGAGAAAGATGGAAGATGTTCGGAAAGATCCGGAAATGGCGACGAAATTCATCGAGATATGGCGTCACTTGCAGGAGGAAGTACAGAAATCGAGAGAATAAGGGATAAAAGGAGAGATGATGTGGGGAAATGGGTGAAGAAGGCGGGTTTGTTTGGCGTATTGTCGGTCGTATTAATGATGGGGGCATGTTCTCCGAAAGAAGTTACGAAGCCTGTAACGAATGACGAAAAGCCGGCATCGGGTGATTTGGCTCCGCTTGAGAAACAGGCGAAAGTATTTATAGCGGAAGATGGTGCTGCTTCCGGCGCCGGTTTCTACATTGCGAAAGAAAAGGGGTATTTTGAAGACTATAATATACGTGTAGATTTTGCGGATTTTGCAAACAGCGATGATATGTTGCCCGCACTAGCCGCTGGAGAAGTGGATATCGCGGGTGGTGTTTCCACTGCATCATTCTTTAATGCGATCGCTCAAGGCATTGATGTACGAATCATCGCGGATAAAGGTCATAATATGCCCGGCAAATCGTACTTCAGTTTTGTCATCGGTAATCATATGGTCGATGAAATCAAAGAGTACAGCGACTTTAAAGGAAAGAAAATCGCGGTATCGTCCCGCAACTCCATTGATGGCTATATCTATGAAGAGATGTTAAAGCATGCAGGTTTGACGGAAGACGATGTAGAGTATGTGCACATCGCAGACTTCGGTGCAATGCTTGGAGCAATTGATTCAGGAACGATTGATGCCGCATTGAATATCGAACCGCTTATCGCGCAAGGTATCAATAAAGGTTTTCACGTTCGCTTTGGAGATGCCACCGATTATGCGCCTGAATCACAAATCGCCATGGTATTGGCTTCACCGAAGTTCATGGCCAATGAAGATTTGTCGCTACGCTTCATGGCAGCCTATTTAAAAGGAGTGCGTGACTATAACGACGCATTCTTTAAAGATCAAGGTAAAGAAGAGATCATAGACATTATGGTCAAACATACGGCATTGAAAGATCCTGAGTTATGGGAGAGGGTATTCGTAACGGGGCTCGATCCGAACGGCAAGATGTTTGTAGACGATATTAAGAAACAGTATGAGATGTATAAGGCGAATGGGGCTATACGTGGTGAGATCGACTTCGATAAGTCTGTTGATCCGTCACTTGTTGAGCGTGCTATTAAGGAAATAGGGGTGTACGAAGATTGATAGGTAGTGGAGTTGTCCTAGAAGTCATGACGTTGGTGACTTCTGGTGATGGCTCTTTTTTTTGCTATGTAGGGGATGCTAGGATAGGTATTTGCTTTCCGGAAGCTGTCCCCGGCTGGAGCTTTAATCCATTGTGGATGCTATTTCATTTACAGAGTCAACATGTATTACGAACGCTTTTCTGCTAATAGAAAAAGGGAGTATCCGTTATAAATTCAGCTATAATCAGACCGGAAATCATGCTAGAATAATAGGACTGACTATTCGGAAGTTTGGTGAAGGACATGAGGAAATACATAGGTGAGATCGGGTTGACGATCACTGCTATTATCTGGGGAAGCGGCTTTGTGATGAGTGCGCTCGCTTTGGAATATTATACACCGTATCAAATTTTGGCCGTACGTTTTGTCATAGGAGCGCTGCTTCTTAGTATCGTCTTCCATAAACGTCTGCTTCGGATGGAGCAGTCGATTTTATGGAAAGGTGCATTGCTTGGTGTTTTGCTGTATGGGGCATTTGCTTTGCAGACGGTAGGTTTACAGTTTACAACGCCTTCAAAGAATGCATTTTTAACCGGTGTAAATGTCGTGCTGGTCCCGTTGATCGCATTCATTTTGTATAAGCGGAAGCTCGATACATTTGAATGGGTTGGTGCAGTACTGGCACTAATCGGAGTGGCGGTTTTATCGTTGCAGTGGTCTACTACTATTAACATTGGCGATGTACTGACACTTGGTTGTGCTGTGATGTTCGCTTTTCATATTTTGTACACGGCACGATTTGTCCGCACGGAAGACGCCATTTTGCTCACGCTATTACAAATGGTTGTCGCGGCCGTGATCAGCTCCGTGACCGTTATCGCAATGGGCGAAACGTCATTCTCCGTGGAACCAAAGGGTGTAAGTTCGGTGCTGTACTTAGCTGTGTTCTCCACGACTCTTGCATTCTTGATGCAAACAGTTGGACAGAAACACTTATCAGAGACAAAAGCAGCCATTATATTATCGACAGAATCAGTTTGGGGCATGATTTTCTCAGTGGCCCTCGCCTATGAATTGTTGACGTTCCGCATGTTCCTAGGTGCACTGATTATCTTCATTGCGATTTTATTGTCAGAAGTTAGACCGCAACTATTGAAAAAACGAATCCCGACGCAAGTAGAAGAGCGTAACATTTGAAAAAGGGTTGTCCAGCAAGTCATCAACCGACTCTGGGACAACCCTTTTCTATATTTTCTTTGCTGCCAATGAAGTTTGATAACTATGCAACGACATGCCCCCGATAATCACGAGCACGCCGACCAATGAAAGGGCACCCGGTAAGGGCATGCTTAGCAATAGCATCTCGCCAAGCATGGCAAAAATTAATCCGACAGACTGTGTAGCTTCGACAGCAGCCAGTTTCCCTTGATCATGTTGTACCATATCCGTCGCCATGAAGAATAGTGAAGTAGCGATCACACCTGAACTGACTGCAACAATCAATGACTGCACAACTTGACCCATAGAAGGCAAGCCGACAGTTGCTGTTGCATAAACCGCTAGCAGTAACCAAATCGGTATCGTCATCCATGTCATAGCCAGTACACGCTGGAACGTATCAAGCCTTCCACCTACTAGATTCATCATTTTTCGGTTGCCAAGTGGGTAAGAGACCGCAGCAATGACAAGTGGCAATGTACCAAGCAGAATCGTTTTCGTCGATACGCTCGCTGCATGTGGAATCTGGATTAGCACAACACCTACTAAGATGACCAATGAAATTACCAATGAGACCGCTGGAATTCGGTGACGGATTGTGCGTATTTCACCAGTTTCCGTCTTGGATTGAAACGTAAAGAAAGGGGCTAGCAACACGCCGGCGACGATTGTCATCTGCCATGTTCCAGCAACGAGCCATCCCGGACTATAGCCGGCTGAAAATGTTAGTGGACCATAAAACAGAACGAAAGCTACGAAACTCCAGATGAAAAAAGGCCAAGGTGCCGCGGCCATCTCCCGTTTTACACCTGGTAGACCACCGCGCATAGCCACGATGATCATTAGGAAGGGCACCATGAAGAAATAACGCAAAGACGCACTCCACATCCAACTACCGCCATCTAGTTCCATCGATCGGTTCAACACAAAAGTCACCGCAAAAAACAGGGCGGATAGTATACCAATTCCAATTGCCCTCATACACTTACCCCCGCTGTTCCAGAAGTTGTAGCGCTTCAATAATGACTTGTGTAGCTTTCACCATATTATCTGCTGAGATGTATTCATATTTACCGTGGTAATTTTCACCGCCTGTGAAGATGTTTGGCGTTGGCATGCCCATATAAGATAGTTGTGACCCATCCGTACCACCACGAATGGGTGCGATGTTGGGTTCGATATCGAGACTACGATAGACGTCCGCCATTACGTCGACAATTTCCATGACAGGTGCAATTTTCTCCCCCATATTGAAGTACTGATCGGTTACTGTCAGCTCTATCGCATGTTCACCGTGCTTCTCTTGAAGACGTGTAGCGGTATCTTGCAAGAGCTGTTTGCGAGCTTCAAAAGAATTCCTGTCAAAGTCACGAATAATATATTGATAGGTTGTTTTTTCTACAGAACCATCTACGTGCATCAGGTGAATGAAGCCTTCATAGTTTTCTGTTTCTTGCGGGATTTCATGTTCCGGCATGGCTTGATGGAACTCTGCCGCGATCAATAGGGAATTGACCATTTTACCTTTTGCAGTTCCCGGATGGACATTCGTTCCGTGAAATGTTACGTCCGCGCCTGCAGCATTGAAGCTTTCATACTGAAGTTCTCCAAGTGGTCCGCCATCCATTGTATAGGCGAAATCTGCACCGAATCGTTCTACGTCAAACTTAAGCGGGCCACGCCCGATTTCTTCGTCAGGTGTGAAGCCAACGCGAACTTTGCCATGTTTAATTTCCGGATGTTCCACTAAATACTGCATAGCTGTCATAATTTCTGCGATACCGGCTTTATCGTCAGCACCTAGTAAAGTCGTGCCATCCGTTGTGATCAGTGTATGACCGACATAGTTGTGGAGTTCGGGAAATGCTTGTACGGACATGACTGTTGTTTCATTCAATGAAATATCTTTGCCGTCATAGTTGTCGATGCGCTGAGGGTTGACGTTTGTCCCCGTGTAGTCCGTTGCTGTATCGACATGTGCTAGAAAGCCGACTGTAGGCAGTTGTTTGTCGGTGTTAGCCGGTAGTGTACCGAAGAGATAGCCGTTTTCGTCCACCGAGATTTCGTCGAGACCGATGTCGGCCATTTCTTTTTCAAGCACACGTAGCAAATCCCATTGTTTTGCGGTAGACGGTGTCGTGTCCGAAGTAGCATCGGATTGAGTGTCAATTTTAGCGTAGCGGATGAGTCGTTCAATCAGTTCTTCTTTCATGTAGCAAGCTCCTCTCCAAGATACGAATTAATGTTTTCATTCTAACAGAGGTGTGTGAATATTTCGCTTAAAATGAAAAAAGAACCGAGAGTTTCGGTTCATGGGAAAAGGTGTAGGGTTAATTGGTGTTGGGGTTGGGATTGGCGCTGCGGAGGGGACGCTTTCTTAGAGGGCTCGCGGTGAGCCAACCAGTCGCAAGCTCCCTTGGTTGTCTCGCCTGTCGAGCTGATCCTCTTGGAGTCGCCCCTCCTACGCACCAATCCCCACGCACACACTAATTAGCATTCATGTTTTAAGCATTTGGCTTACGAAAATCAAGCAAATATATTAATCGTCGTAATGATGATCGGCATCGAGACGACGTCTATGAGGAAGGCGCCTACGATAGGGACGATCAAGAAGGCTTTACGTGACGGGCCGTAGCGTCCCGTAACAGCTGCCATGTTTGCCATTGCGTTTGGTGTCGCACCTAGACTATGACCCGCGAAACCAGCGATCATAACTGCTGCGTCGTAATCCTTACCAAGCAAACGGAACAGGATGAAGATTGCAAACAATATGACGAAGATCACTTGTACAAAGACAATCAGTAACAATGGAAGCGCCAAGTCTGCGATTTCCCACAGCTTGATGCTCATTAACGCCATCGATAGAAATATACCGAGTGATACGTCGCCGATCAAGTTGATGCTCGTCATATGCACCGCGTCTTCTTTCACGCGATCCACAATGTTTCGTACGATAACCGCGACGAACATTGCACCTACGTAGCCAGGCATTACGAAGCCAGTAGCGTTTGAGAAAAGATCTCCTATTAGCGTACCGCCAGCAATACAAAGTGTAATCAATAGAGTCTGTGTTAGGAAGTTGTCGGTATTGATTGGTTTTTCCAATGACTCCACGGAGTATGCTTCTCCATGCTCGACTTCTGTAGATTTCAAATCATGTTTATTGATCAAGTATTTAACGATTGGACCACCGACTAGACCACCTGCTACGAGGCCAAAAGTAGCCGCTGCGATACCAATGGATAGTGCTGAATCAATGCCGAGACTTTCTAATGTTTCACCGTAAGCAGTAGCGCCACCGTGCCCGCCTTCCATGGAGACAGCGCCAGCCATCATACCGATCAACGGATGTAGACCAAATATATAGGACATGGAGACACCTATAACGTTTTGAGCTAGGGCTAAGAAGCCACAAGCTGCCCAGTAGATCAGCAATAATTTTCCGCCAAGACGGATAAGACGAAAACTAGCACCGAGACCGACTGTGGTGAAAAATGTCAGCATGAATAAACTTTGTAGTGATGTGTCCAATGAAAAACTTAGTAAATCGAAGTACTTCAAAATAGTCGCTACAAACGCGAATAGTAAACCACCGACAACAGGGGCAGGGATACAGAACTTCTGTAAAAAGCCGATTTTACGGACTAACACCGTACCCAGTGTGAGGAGGGCTAACGCTAAAAATAGCGTAGTGATTTGATTTAGCTCAATTGTCATGTGATTCGACCTCCCAGCAATGCAAAGATTGCTTCATTTGTTAGATAAGCTCCCAGCTTAACCGTTTGATTAGTATGATCAAGTGACGGATTTATTTCGGAAATGTCGAATGAAAGGGTTTTCTCATGCGATGCAATGGTCTGAATGAAAGAGCGTACAATCAACGGATTCAATCCGAAGGGAGAGGGCGCACTTACACCTGGAGCAAATGCAGAGTTCAGGACATCCGAGCACAATGTTAACAAAACAGCGTCCTGTTTTTCAATGAATAACTGTACTTTTTGCAATATCTTGTCTAAAGGACTCGTTATTATCTCTTGTTCCATGACATATGTCACGCCTTTTGCATCGGCTTCTGCAAACAATGCTTCCGTGTTGCCGAACTCCTGTATACCTAGCACAAGGTAGTCAACATGCGGATCAGCATCTAGCATCTGCTTGAACATCGTGCCTGAAGATGGTTGTTCTTCGTAGCTGCGAAGATCGAAATGGGCATCAATATTGATGACACCAAGTTTTGCATCTGGACCAAGAAAGTTTCGAACTCCTGTATAATGACCGTAAGCGGTTTCATGTCCACCGCCTAAAATGACAGGCTTTGTATGATTTTGAAGGCTCTTTTGAACGACTGCCCCTAGTTCGGCTTGCGCTTTTTCTAACTGATCATCTTCACATACTACGGTACCTACATCAATTAGCTGACAGTCGGCCGGTAAGCGCCAAGGTAGTTTTGCTAGTTCGCTTCGGAGTGCATTCGGTCCTTCTGCAGCACCAAGTCTGCCATTATTTCGACGTACGCCTTCTTCAGAAGAAAATCCGATTAGGGTACAAGTTTTGTTGGTAGCGCTTTCTTTTAATTCGGAAAATTGGATGATTTGGTGCACTCGGAATGCAGCTCTGTCGGTCTCGCTATCGGTGCGACCTGACCAGTATTTTTCATTTGATGGGATTAACAATATACTTCACCCTTTCCAACGTGATATTCTTACTATACTGGCTTGTACTTATTAATTCTAATACATGTTTTTCATATATTCATGCATACAGGCTATAAGTGGAGGCGAGATGAATGGAATTGAAGCAATTGCAGTATTTTGTCATGGTGGTGCAGCAATCGAGTTTTTCCGAGGCGGCAAAAAAACTTCATCTAACGCAGCCTTCGCTCAGTAAGACGATCAAGAACTTGGAATTTGAAGTAGGCTTTCAGTTACTTGAACGTACGACCAAACGTGTCCAACTGACAGAATCGGGCAATGTGGTTTACGAGCGTGCATTGAAGATTCTGCATGAAACAGACATTCTACAGCAAGAAATTAAAGAAGTGAAGTGGATAGGTAGTGGAAGTGTAAAAATCGGTATGATTGAATCAGTAAAAAACTGGATTCCTTCTATATTACATGCGTATCGTCAGGAGTTTCCATCCATGCATGTGAAGTTAATTGAGGTATTAGGCCGTGGAGATGTTGAGCGAGCGCTTCGTCAATATGCGGTCCACGTCTGTTTGACAAATCAATTTATAGAGGAATCGGATATCGCAACAATTCCTTTGTATCAAGAGCAATTAGCAGTTGTCATGCATCCTGAACATCGACTGGCTAGCAAGGAATCCATTACGCTAGCTGACCTAGAAGATGAGGCATTCATTGTCACGAGTGTTGGATTGCAAACTAGACAGGATATTTTTGCTGCATTTGCTGAAGAAGGAGTACGAATGAATATATGTTATGAAGTAGAGCGTTTTGAAACGATTGTGGAGCTGGTACGAATGAATATTGGCATCTCAATTATTCCACAAGAATATTTTGCACATGAACCCGATCCAACACTTGTAATTAAAACAACCAATTCGAAGACGCTGACACGTACAGTCTATCTCACGTATTTGAAAAAACGGTATATGCCACCAGCTATTGAGATGTTGGTGAGTAGGATGCAAATGCAGCGTGACTCCTATGTGAAGTGGAAAGAAGGGGGAGGGCTGGGTGAATAAGTTATTATTCGGTGTTTTAGTTGTCATTACGACTGCTTTAATGGGGTCGTCGTTTGCTATTGGAAAAATCGGATTGGAATACTCTTCACCGTTGTTGCTAGTAGCATTACGCTTTACGATTGCAGGAGCGATCATGGCGGTAATTGTGAAAGTAATGAAAAAACCCCATCCTAAAACAGTTGGAGAGTGGAAGTGGCTTGTACTGATCGGTTCATTGCAGACCGCTGCAGTCATGGGTTGTATTTTTATAGCACTTCGCACCATTACATCAGGTGAAACATCTATTTTAACGTTTACGAACCCATTGCTTGTCGTGGTTCTCGGGACGTTAGTATTGAAGATTCATTACCGCTTGCAACAGTGGATTGGTGTCATTTGCGGATTGTTTGGGGTATTTATTACAATGGGCGGTCATTTGAATTTGAAGATTGGTACGGTATTAGGATTTTTATCTGCAGTAGCATGGGCTTGCGCAACTTTGCTCGTCAAAGTACATGGTCACCGTTTTGATACGTGGGTGATGACAGCATATCAAATGTTATTTGGTGGATTGATCCTATTCGTGGCAAGTTATCTACTTGAAGAACCATTTTTCCTAGCGAATCCATTATCATTGGCAATTTTAGGGTGGCTTGCGATTGCCGCATCTATTGTGCAATTTTCCATTTGGTTTTATTTATTGCAGACAGGAAATCCCGAAAGAACGAGTGCGTTTCTGTTCTTGGCACCGTTCTTTGGGACGTTGTCGGGATGGGTTCTGTTGGATGAGAAGTTGTCTATGTCATTGGTTTTAGGAGGAATGCTCATTAATTTGGGAATATTCCTCGTGAATTGGCGCAGCAAACGAGAGTTGAGTAGTGACTTATTGCCATAGACGGCAATAGGCTTGGAGTTCGCTGAGGAATGCTTGTACTTCCTTCGTGTTGGAATGGGTTCCTGTATAAAGAGTACGTTTGATTGGAGCTACTTTATAATCGAGTACTGTTAGTTCACCTTTTGCAAGTTCGTGTTTGCAACTATGACGCGACAAAATAGCGATGCCTAGTCCACTTAGAACAGCTTGTTTGATGCTTTCTGGCGAGCCCATGATAGTGGGCTGTACTTGTACTCCATATTGTTGAAGCGATTGATCAATTAATGGACGGCTAGGATCTTTCGTGTCAGGCAGGATCCAATGTGTATTTTGCAAATCTAGGATGGATGGGCTTTTTTTATGTGCAAGCGGATGATGAATGGAAGCAAAGAGCAATAGTTCGTCTTGCATAAATGCTTTAGACGTTGGTAAATTGTCTAGTTCACTACAACCGATATCGGCTTTCTTGCTTTTTAGTAATTGCATAATTTCAGAGGAAGGTGCGGTCGTCAGTTCCAGTCGCATGTCGGGATATTTTGCGTGTAGCCGAGTAAGGACGTCCGGTAAAATGGCTTGTGAAATAACCGGCGAAGCGGCAATACGTAAGATTCCTTTACGTGCCGTTGATTGCGTTAAATCTACATTTGTACGATCAGTCAAATCAATCATCTCCCATGTGCGTTTATATAGTAATCATCCTGCGGGTTTCACGATATCCAATAAAAGGGCTAATTTTGTATGAAAAAATAGCCTTGCATTATTCTGCAAGGCATCGAGCGTACAATTATTGAACTGTGTAATTTTTGTGTGCGACGACAGTCATGTTGGAAGCTGCTCCAATGTTTTCCGCGTCTTCTTCAGAAATTTTCACAATGACGGAGTTTTCGAGAATCTTGTGTATAGTTCCGGAAACTTCATGTTCATTACGGTTGAAAGATATGACTTCGTCTACATACCGTGATGCTACAAAATCAGAAACTGGACGATCTTTTCGTGGGAATGCCAATCGAATCAACTCCTTCAGTAGTATGGATTCTAGTTTGTCGTAATTTGTCATGAAAATCAGACAAAAAGTACATACAATAGCTTACTAGAACTAGTATAACACATTTTGAGAAATTATTCATCATACTAGAATTATGTCGAATGGGCAAGTTTTGCGTAGAATCATTTCTTGAATGTGACTAGTTCCACTGCCAAAGGTAGAGAGTATGGATTACGTACAAATTAATTCGTTGACATTATACCTCCGGGGGTATAATATAAAATTAACAGTAAGGAGGTCGAGCGATATGGAATACGATGATAAAGTCAAAAATCGGTTAAAGCGTCTAGAGGGTCAAATCAAAGGTGTCTTGCGTATGATGGAAGAAGGCAAGGACTGTAAAGAAGTAATTACGCAATTATCAGCCAGTCGTTCTGCTATTGATCGTACAATTGGCGTAATTGTCAGTTCGAATTTGATTGCCTGTATAGAGAATCTAGATGAAGCAGATGAACGCACGCATGAATCCATCATTAATGAAGCGGTGGATCTTCTAGTAAAGAGTCGATAAGCAACATCGCTTGACTCTTTTTTTTACAACGTATAATATACCCCTATAGGTATTTAATAAAGTGATTTTAAAATAGAAGGGAACGAGAACATGACGGAGCAAAAGAAAACGACGATCGTATTATTTAGTGGAGATTATGATAAAGCGATGGCGGCTTATATTATCGCGAACGGCGCAGCGGCGTATGATCATGAGGTAACCATTTTTCATACATTCTGGGGATTGAACGCCTTGCGAAAAGATGAACCTATTAAAAATACTAAAAATTTTATTGAAAAGGCGTTTGGGAAAATGATGCCACGTGGAGCGGATAAACTGGGATTATCTCAAATGAACTTTGCAGGAATGGGTCCAAAGATGATTAAGCACGTGATGAAAAAGCATAACGCGATGACATTACCACAACTAATCGATATGGCAGTGGAGCAAGACGTGAAGTTGATCGCATGTACGATGACAATGGATTTACTAGGCCTAGGTGAGAAAGAACTCTTGGAAGAAGTTGAGTATGGCGGTGTAGCGGCTTACTTAGGAGAAGCACAAGACGGTCACGTGAACTTATTTATTTAATTTTTTTGCGAAAATAAATACCCTAGGGTGTATAGGAGGAATACAATGATTCAGTCAGATAACGTGTTGGATGCAAAAGGTCTTGCCTGTCCGATGCCCATTGTGAAGACAAGAAAGATGATGAAAGATATGGAAGATGGTCAAGTGCTCGAAGTACAATCTACAGATTCAGGTACAACAGCAGATTTGCAGGCATGGACGGAAAGTGTGGGACATCAATACGTTGGTCATGTGAAGGAGGCAGATGTCTGGCGCCACTTCGTACGAAAATCGGGCCAGGAAGATCAGTCACAAAAAGAATATCCGGTTACAGTTGACAACAGCCAGTTGATGGACCGACTGCAACAACCTGACGCGGTGTTACTAGATGTCCGAGAAGAAGCCGAATATGCATTTGCTCATATTCCCGGCGCCCTATCTATACCGCTTGGTCAGTTGGAGGAACGTATGGCGTACTGGGATAAGGACAAGAAGTTTTACGTTGTATGCCGAACAGGCAACCGCAGTGATATGGCGTGTCAAAAACTAGTCGCAAATGGATTTGAAAGTGTCACGAATGTCATTCCTGGCATGTCGGAGTGGAATGGCGAGACGGAAAATACAGTAGGGGGTATTAATCAATGAGAATCATTCAATCAAGTGAAGTAGCAAAGAGTGTAATTACGAAAGAATCATTATTTATTTTAGATGTACGAAATACAGATGCATTCGAGGATTGGAAAATCGAAGGAGAGCGAGTACGCCATTTAAACGTGCCATACTTTGATTTATTGGATGGCATTGAAGAAATTGAAGATCAATTGCCAAAAGATGAAGAAATCTTGGTTGTCTGTGCAAAAGAAGGTTCGTCCATCATGGTGGCAGAAATTCTTGAAGAAGCAGGTTTCTCAGTAGGTTATCTTTCAGGTGGAATGAAAGCATGGAGCGAGTATCTTGAGCCTGTAAAAATTGCCGATTTGAAATCGGGCGGCGAGCTATATCAATTCGTTCGTCTTGGTAAAGGATGTCTTTCCTACATGGTCATGTCGGGTGGAGAAGCAGCAATCATTGATGCTACACGTATGACAAATGTGTTCACGGACTTTGCTGAGCAACGCGGTGTGAAGATTACAAACGTATTCGATACTCACTTGCATGCGGATCATATTTCAGGTGGTCGGCAGATCGCAAAAACTACGGGTGCAACGTATTGGCTGCCACCGAAAGATGCCGAAGAGGTAGTATTTGAATATGCTGCATTAGAAGGCGATATGTCCATTCAGATAGGTGATACGAGAATCGATATTCAAGCGCTTTATTCGCCAGGACACACCATTGGTTCGACTTCATTTATCGTAGACGACAGTTATTTGATGACAGGTGATATTTTGTTCATTGATTCGATTGGACGTCCTGATTTAGCAGGTTTAGCAGAAGATTGGGTAGGCGACTTGCGTGAGTCATTGTATAGCCGCTATAAAGAATTGTCGAAGGATTTAACTGTCTTACCAGCTCACTTCATGATTATAGACGAGTTGAATGAAGACGGTAGCGTGTCGGAGAAGCTCGGCGTATTGTATGAGCAAAATCACGGCTTGAACATTGAGGATGAAAAAGAGTTTAGAGAGTTAGTCACGGGGAACTTGCCTCCACAGCCTAACGCGTATCAGGAAATCCGCGAGACGAACATGGGGAAAATCCAGCCTGACGAGGAAACGCAACGCGAGATGGAGATTGGCCCGAATCGCTGTGCGGTACGGTAAATAGGTATTTTAATTTATATAAAAAAACTAAAGGAGAAGATATATATGAATACAACAACATTTTTAGATGCAAAAGGCCTGGCATGTCCAATGCCAATCGTACGGGCAAAGAAAGCAATGAAGGATATGCAAACAGGAGAAGTTCTTGAGATTCATACGACAGATAAAGGATCAGTATCCGACCTGACAGCATGGGCTGCTTCTGGCAATCATGAAATAAAAGAGCAGCAACAAGAGTCTGATGTCTTTAAATTCTGGATCCAAAAAGGTTAAACTAAGGATAGAGGGAATGGCTGTCTCCCTCTTAAGTCGGGAAGAAGGGAGGACATCATGACAATTCCATTTATTATCACAATCTTCCTCATTGGATTCGTCGGCTCATTCCTTTCCGGTATGATTGGAATCGGTGGCGCAATTGTCAAATATCCAATGTTGCTATTTATTCCTGCATTACTTGGTTTTGCTGCATTTACACCACATGAAGTAGCCGGAATTACTGCAATGGAAGTTTTCTTTGCATCACTTTCAGGCGTTATAGCGTATAGAAAGAGTAATCTGATCTTGAAGCCACTCGTTCTTTATATGGGAATCAGTGTATTAGTCGGCAGTGTACTTGGCGGTGCTGGGTCTAGTATGCTTTCAGAAGCTACCGTCAACGTAATCTACGGTATTCTAGCCGTCATGGCGGCTATTATGATGTTTATACCAAAAAAAGGACTCGACAATCAGCCGATCGATGAGATTACATTCAATCGCTTCATTGCTTCAAGTGCAGCCTTTATCGTCGGCTTGGCGGCTGGAATCGTCGGAGCTGGCGGCGCATTTATCGTGGTACCGATTATGCTCGTGATACTAAAAATCCCCACACGCGTCACGATTGCTACTTCCCTAGCAATTACGCTGTTGTCATCGGTGGGCTCGGCATCAGGCAAGCTCTTAACAGGCCAAGTACCCTATGGACCAGCTGTTGTTCTGATTATCGCTAGCATCATTGCCGCTCCGATCGGTGTAAAAGTGAGCCGGAAAGTAAACACCAAAGTACTACAAAGCATTCTAGCCGTACTCATCATGGCTTCCGCTGTGAAAATATGGTGGGACATATTCTAACCAATCAAAATCGCCAGCACATCGTTCAATGAACTTGTGCTGGCGGTTTTTTTGGTGAAGTCATAAGTGGAACATCATTAAACGCACTTCGCCTCTTGCAGGTAGCTCCCGTTTAGTAAATGTGTAAGTCATTATAAGTCAAAATAATCAAGGACGTAAACTAGTTGATCGTAAGTGGAAGGCGGCGAGTGCAAAAGCCGTTCTTCGTTACGGCTCTTCCCGCAGGATCAGCGTGCGTCTTGAGATCCCGCAGAAGCGAAGCGCACGAGGAAGTTCAAGCCACGCCCTCGGGAAAGCGTCCGCCTGGAACGTCGATCAACGGTGCTTTCACGTTTATTACTTTCATTGCAAGGTATTAAAATTAATATTGACTTCAAAACATTCAATTAAATTACCTTGCAATAGACTAGGAATAGCCGTATACTATTTTTCAACGATGGAAAACGAATAGACATACTCTTATCAAGAGAGGCGGAGGGATTAGGCCCTGTGATGCCCGGCAACCGGCGAAAGCAAAGGTGCTACTTCCTACAAACTTTCAATAGTTTGGAAGATAAGGGAGGAATGAGCGAAAGCAGAGCCCTCTTCTTATTATGGAAGATGGCTTTTTCTGTACTTAGCGAACCGTCCTCTTATGCTTTTCTTGTCTAGTTCTAGGAGGAAGTTGTCCGAGGAGTTTCGGTGTTCCATCAATACATAAAAAAGGGGAATGGTTATGACGAATTTACAGCCAGAAACGATATTATTACACGGAGGGCAAAAGCCGGATCCAGAAACAGGCTCACGTGCCTTACCGATTCATCGTACGACTTCTTATGTATTCAGAGACACGGAGCACGCACAAAACTTATTTGCCTTGAAAGAAGCCGGCAATATTTATACAAGAATTACGAACCCGACAGTAGCTGTCTTTGAAGAGCGTGTCGCGCAGTTAGAAGGTGGAACAGCTGCAGTGGCATTGTCTTCTGGAATGGCGGCGATTGCTTTTTCTATTATGAACATCGCTGAAGCGGGCGATGAAATCGTTGCAGCCAGCAATCTCTACGGTGGCACATATAACTTATTCGCCGTGACATTACCACGCTATGGCATCAACGTGAAGTTTGTTGACGCGTCCAATCCAAAGAACTTTGAAGCAGCTATTACGGATAAAACGAAAGCATTGTTTGCAGAAACAATCGGTAACCCGAGTTTGCAAGTTCTTGACGTGGAAGCTGTTGCGAACATCGCACATGACAATGGAATTCCATTGCTAATAGATAATACATTCCCGTCTCCTTATGGATCAAATCCTATCGAGTACGGTGCAGATGTAGTGATCCACTCAGCGACGAAATGGATTGGCGGACACGGTACGACCATCGGTGGTGTAGCCGTGGATGCAGGGAGATTCGATTGGACGCAAGGGAGATTCCCAGGCTTTACAGAGCCGGACGAATCCTATCATGGCTTACGTTACGGAATCGATACAGCCGCTGCAGCTTTTGCAACGAAACTGCGCGTACAATTGTTGAGAGACTTCGGCCCTTGTCTATCACCGGATAGTGCATTCAACTTGTTACAAGGTTTGGAAACCCTTCATTTACGCGTACCACGCCACAATGAAAATGCACAAAAAGTCGCGGCATTCTTGCAAGAACACCCAGCAGTAGAATGGGTGACCTATACTGGCCTAGAAGATCATCCAACAGCGGAACTAGCAAATAAATATTTGAAAAACGGCTATGGTTCAATTATCGTATTCGGTATCAAAGGTGGACGCGATGCAGGAAGACAAGTAATCGACAATGTAGAAATTTGGTCTCACGTTGCGAATGTGGGGGATGCAAAGTCATTAATCATTCATCCGGCATCCACAACTCATCAGCAGTTGTCTGTGGAAGATTTGAAAGACTCTGGCGTTAGCGAAGAACTAATCCGCTTATCTGTAGGGTTGGAGTCTGCAGAGGATATTATTGCAGATTTGAAACAAGCCATCGAAAAAGTGGTAAACTAATATATATAAAGAACACCGTCGCATTTGCGACGGTGTTCTTTTCTTTACTATCGTTGTATTCGATTTTTCTCGTCTTTAAGTGATTTGAACAGCGAAACGACCATCATAATGAGTATGATTGAGAATGGCAAAGCGGCAATAATGATGACGTTTTGCAGTGCATCCAATCCTCCAACATATAATAGAATAATGGCGATGGCAGATTGAATGACACCCCATATCACTTTCAAATTATTCGGTGGAGTCAATGAACCGTATGACGACTGCATGCCGAGTACAAATGTAGCCGAATCTGCTGATGTGATAAAGAACGATGTAATCAATAAGATTGCAATGATCGATATGATGAATGATAAAGGTAACTCGCTGAACATTTCAAAGATCGTCAATTCAGTTGCACTCGCAGCCAAGTCGATGATGCCAGCTTTTTGCGTTTCGATTGCTGTCGTCCCAAATGCTGTGAACCAGATCATACTGAGCACAGTAGGAACAACTAGTACGCCAATCATAAACTCGCGAATCGTTCTACCTTTTGATACGCGGGCAATGAACATCCCGACAAATGGTGCCCAAGCTATCCACCAAGACCAGTAGAATAGAGTCCACCCATTGAGCCAAGCACGATTTTCCGGGGTAAGTGGTGCGGTTCGGAAACTCATACGAATGAGATTCTCCAAATAGCCACCGATGGAATCAGTGAACATGTTGAAAATCAATAATGTGGGTCCGAGCGCAATAATGAAAACTAACAATGCCAATGCCAAAACCATATTGGCATTAGATAAAATTTTAATCCCTTTACCAAGTCCACTCCATGCGGATGCAAGGAATAAAACCGTTACCACTGCAATGATAAAGAACTGGGACCAGAAGCCGATTGATATACCAAATAAGTAGTTGAGTCCGGCGTTGATTTGGACAGCTCCAAATCCAAGTGATGTCGCCACACCGAAAACAGTGGCAAAAATAGCGAAGACGTCAATGACTGTCCCGAGCTTTCCGTCTACGCGATCACCAAAAATTGGACGAAGTGTAACGGAGATTAATCCGGGTTGTCTTTTGCGGAACTGGAAATATGCCAATACTAAAGCGGTCATGCCATATACAGACCAAGCATGGAAACCCCAGTGGAAGAAGGTCGACTGCATTGCTTCTTTATAAGCAGCTTTTGTTTCAGGAGCCTCTGTTGCAGGACTTACTGCGTAATGCGAAAGAGGTTCGGCCGCACCGTAGAACACGAGTCCAATTCCCATACCAGCGGAAAATAGCATCGCCAGCCAGGAAAACATGGAAAACTGCGGTCTGTCATTATCTTTTCCTAATCGGATTTTACCGGTCGGACTGAATATCAAGTATACCGAAATGAAGAATAACATGGAGACGGTTAGTAAGTAATACCAGCCGAATGAATCCGAAATATAGACTTGGATAGTGGACGTGATTTCTTCAAAGTGCTTGGGGGCAATGACGCCGTATCCCACAGCCAATATGACAGCCGCTAATGTAATGTAAAATGTTGTAGATATTTTTTTCATAGGTCCTCCTATTTAGAATGTAGTCTGAGAAAAGAGCATAGTACATAACCGAAACAGTAAAATAAAATTGCATATATACAGTTGATAGTACCCGTTTAACCGCCCAGATAAACGTTAAATAAACGACAGTCTATTGCCAAATGCATCACAAATACAAATAAAATTGACGAAAAAATTTGCTTCTCGTCGCATATGTAAGTTGTTTCCGTAGTACCATTCATGTGCTTGCTCAAAAAAGTCGCCTTGCGCTTGTGACAGTATACATGAAACGCATGGGTGATTTCTACCTTAACAAACAATCTCCTTTCACACAACAGGAACAGTGGCCATGTTATACTATTGAAACAAAGGTAATGAGGAGGAAATTTTCATGCAATATTCACAGCCTAAGATGCTTCAGCTCGTAAAGCGTAGCCCAGAGCTAAACAGAAAATTGAAAGCGATTATGAAAGAGCATGAGCTAGAGAAAAGCTTTGCATTGAAAGCACTTTATCATGCAGAAGTTAAAGACGGCGGAGTCTATCAGCGGGATTATCAGGAGCTGTAAGTAGACGCACGCGTATATAGCGGGCGTTGTACTAGATATTATTCACAAAAAGACCGATGAGAGATTCTTTTCATCGGCTCTTTACACTACGGGTTGCTGTATGAGTAGCCACGTTAACTGATGTACATACTACAAAAAAGAGCAGCCAGAATTGGCTGCTCTTTTTTGTGATGAATGAAAAGCGAATGATTATATTCGATCACGATGCTTTCTCCTTTAAAAATCATGAAGGATTAAACGGTTGATTACCTTCCGTCTGCTTGTTCTTCTTCGAGTTCGCATTTTTATTCTTAGCCGCATCGTTCTGTCCAATGACATCAAAATCGTCAGGACTCAAATCATATCCAAAACCATATTCCTCGCGCATGTTCTCATTTTTCTTCTTATTGTTCTTTTTGTTAGACATGTTCGTCACCTCCATTATAGAAGTGTGGCATTCTTATTGGAGATTATACATCTGCTAGGAGCGGTTGTGACGTTGTATAGAGCGGTTGAAGCGATTTAAATAAACGCAAAAGAATTCATTCGAAACGATCTTAAGATTTTCTTCATATTTATCCTCAGTCTTTGTTAAGAGTGGGGTGGTAGAATGAAGGTATTAGTGAGACGGGGTGATGTACATGGCAGAGTTTACAGTGCTTGTAGCAGATGACGATAAAGAAATTCGTGAGGGAATTGAGATTTATTTGAAAAATGAAGGATATCGTGTACTGAAAGCGAAAGATGGGCAAGAAGCGTTAGAGTTGCTTTCATTGAATGAAATCCATTTATTGATTTTAGATATTATGATGCCGAATATGGATGGGATCACAGCAACGTTCAAGATACGAGAAGCACAGAATATCCCGATTATTATGTTGAGTGCGAAAGTGGAAGACTCGGATAAAATCCACGGGTTATCAGTAGGTGCAGATGATTATGTCACAAAGCCATTCCATCCGCTTGAATTGATGGCTCGTGTGAAATCGCAACTTCGCCGGTATGTACAGTTAGGGACGTATGAAGGACAAAAAGTCATTGAAGTAAACGGACTGGTCCTGAACGAAGAGGAGAAGGAGCTGACGGTGGACGGGACACACGTTCGGCTGACTCCGATTGAATTCAAAATTACGGAACTACTGATGAAACACCCAGGACGCGTATTTTCAATTAATGAAATATATGAACGTGTGTGGAATGAGCAAGCGTATAATGCAGAAAATATCGTAGCGGTGCATATCCGAAAGATTCGGGAGAAAATCGAAGCGGATCCTAAAAATCCGCGGTATGTGAAGGTGGTGTGGGGCGTTGGCTATAAGATCGAAAAATAGAAATGGCTTGGTTGGGTCACTCATTGCGATTACGCTAGCTCTAGGAAGCCTAATGTACTGCGCCTCATTTACGGTTGATCTTTTCCTCGACGGATGGGAACGATTAAACCTGGCAGCCAATTACTTTGGCCGAATTATTAGAGGAGGAACCGTGTGATGAACAATAGTATAAAATTGGCTATCTGGTCTGCACTCGTGACACTAGTATTGATCGCATTGCCGTCCATCATTCATTATGCACCGCAGCTTGTTGGCAAATCGTTTACCGATCAAGAAGACTTTACCTATAGAATGGAACAAGTATACGATAATTTGTCGGCTACTGTACTCAATCCAATCGACTTGAAAAAAGCGGAGAAGGAATTAACGGTTTCACAGGATGAAATTGAAGAATACCGACAGCGATACGGTACACTTTCTGAACAGCTTGATACTATCCAGCAACAATATACAGAACGAATTGCGGAAGCGAAAAGCGAGAAAAATGAAACGTTGCTATTGGCTCTAGTTAAAGAGCGAAATACGAAACTAGAAGAGATCCAAAAGAATTTTGATAGCGATAGTTATGTAGAAGACAAAATCCGTTCGGAAAAGGTAAAAGCTTTAGCTAGTCAAATTAGGGAGACAGAAAATAATCGAGAAATGAATATTCCCATTTCCTATGATCTCGTGAATGTTGAAACGGGTGAGCGATTTACGCGTGGAGATGTCGAGGTCACGTCACTCTTCCAACAACAATTTATTGAAGCAACAGGATATTTCAGAGCGAACTCAGCTGTGTATGACAATGGCTACTCTGATTATTCAATGGAACAAGGGTCGACGTTCACAGATGACAATGCGTTGGAAATTAGTAATCCCGCGCAATATTTCAAAGGAACAGTGATTATTCCATTAGATGCTACAGTGTCGGGGCAATTGGCTAAGGAAAACGATCAATTCATCCGTGGAAAATATATGATGTATGCCTTGTGGGTTCTCGGTGTGCTTGCGCTCGTGGCATTGTGTACAGTGATGAAGTTTCAGAAAGAATGGGTGCGGCATTCAAGATTGGCCGCAACGTATTCACGCTGGAAAATAGATGTGAAAGTAGTTCTTTTGCTACTGACCGCATTTATTCTGGCTCTTTATTTCGAATCGACTATATTCAATATCTTTAATCAGTTTATGTACCTAGACTTGGGTATCATTGGTAATGCGGCGGTCAGTTTCTTGCTGATTGGCGTACTATTTACCGCATTATTGGCGTTTCAGGCTGTTCATGTATTTATGCTATACCGCGAGCCTGGGCGGCTGATAAAAGATTGGCAAGAAAGCTTCACGATGCAATTTGCGAAAGATAGTAGAGACACATTCAACAATCGTACGATGGGTGTACAGTTCTCGTTGGTACTGATGATCTTTTTCCTCGCCGGCGTAGGCTTGGTTGGGGGAGTTATGCACCCATCGCTTCTGATCATTTACGTTTTCTGTGTACTGTTTGTCGCACTGCCGGCATTATACATTTTCGTGAAAAAAGCAGCCTATTTGAATCGTATAGTGGCAGCAACGAATGATATGGCGGCGGGTCATCTGACGCAGGCGATACCGGTCAAAGGTACATCACAGCTTGCGAAACATGCAGCAAATTTGAATAATCTCCGCGAAGGTGTTCGCGTATCGATCAATGAACAAGCGAAAAGTGAGCGGTTAAAAACGGAGTTAATTACAAATGTCAGCCATGATTTGCGGACACCGCTTACTTCTATTATAACGTATACGGATTTACTGAAAGATGAGACGTTAACTGCAGAAGAACGTGCAAAATACATTGGCATTCTAGATCAGAAGTCACAGCGCTTGAAAACACTTATAGAAGATTTATTCGAAGTATCCAAAATGGCAAGCGGTAATTTAGAAATGGTGAAGCAACGTGTGGATTTGAATCAGCTAATCCAACAAGCATTGGCAGAGCATGCGGAAGAATTCATTGAGCAAGATTTGCATATTCGAACTACTTTACCTGAAGAACCCGTCTTTGCGATGGTAGACGGACAAAAGTGGTGGAGAGTACTTGATAATCTGTTCATCAATGTATGGAAGTACTCGTTGCCAGGTACGAGGGTGTATGTCAATCTTCAACAAGTGGGATCGAATGCGCGTATCGTGTTGAAAAACGTTGCACAATATGAACTTGGTGACACGACAGATGAATTATTCGAACGCTTTAAGCGGGGGGACACGTCTAGGCAAACGGAAGGTTCGGGTCTAGGATTGGCTATTGCACAATCTATTGTCGAGCTGCATGGCGGCCGGATGGAAGTGGAGGTCGATGGAGATTTATTTAAAGTGACGATTGATGTCATAGGGGGGTAAATTGGCGTGGAGTGGGGTGGGAGAAAACTCCCATCTTACTCTTTTTTTTAATGTTAAGAGGAATCAGTTTAGTTTATGGCGAATACGGGTATGTATAGAGAGTGCGGTCTATTGATTAGGGGCAGCATGAAAGGGAGGAATGGTTATATGACAATCGTTGACGGAAAGTATCCAAACAAAAAAGATCTTACGCCGAGAGTGGAAGAGATCAATGAGGAGAAGTGTGTGGTAGAAGGCGTAGTAGTACCAGATGAACTACCTCTTGCCGATCCAGCAGATTCTGATTCAAGTGTAGCATTTAGAGAAAATGCACAGGATGAAACGGGAGAACATAAACCTTCCGCTTATAGTCAAAATAAATCCCCAAGCCAAAACTATCATGATCTGACACCCGGTGAAAAATTCCCGTATGGAGATCAGGAAGAATATAATCGTGAATACAACCATGAAGCGCATGACCAGTGGAATGAGCATAAGAACATTAAAAAGCAAGAAGAGAATCCTTCATAATGTCAGCCTGCCTACGTGCAAGGCTGTTTTTTAGATTACAAGAGAGGGTGGAATGAATGGGTGCATTGCAACAATTCTCCATGGCGAGAGGTTATACATTAAGTCTTTGTAAACGAACGGACGAATCCGCGTGGGATTTTCAACCTAAGGGTTTTTCAAATACTGTGCGGTGGAATGTAGGACATATCTATTCATTGACTGAAGACTTTCTTCACCGCGCAATGAATGACTATCCAGTCGATAAGTTGGAATGGGCAGAATTCTTCGCGACGGGAACGAGTCCATCTACTTGGCCGAGTAGCGCTCCAACTGAAGAGGAATTGATCGCAGCGATGAAAGACCAAGGTAAGCGTATTTCGAAACTAACTGAACAACAGCTGACGCATCGATTGAGTACACCCCTTTCTATTGGTACGTTTATTACGATGGAAACTGTCGATGAAGTTCTGCAGTTTCTTACTTGGCACGAAGGTTTGCATGCCGGTGTGATTGATGGGCTACTTAGAGCGAATAAATAATATCGGATATAGCCGTTTGGGAGATCGTAATTGATTTCTTGAGCGGCTTTTTTGTGTTACTGGCCTCCGTTGGTAAGGGAGTAAGCCTTTTAGATTTTTATACTGAAGAACACAGATCAACGGCACCTTCTAAATCGAGATTTACTCACACTCAGCCTTAAGTCTGAGTCAGAAATCCGCTATGGGACCGTCGGAGAAAGCGGGGATTCATTATAAACTAAGGGTACAAATGAAGGGAGGACATCCACATGAAGACACTTGGATTAGTTTTATTAGGCATTGTAGCAGGTTTGGCATTTGTGCTAAACGTAGGTCCAATCATTGCTTTAGCCATAACAGGAGCGATCGCGCTTGTTAGTTATCACTATTGGAGAAAGAGCCAGTCGATGTTCGCGAAAGTATTCTGGATGGCGATTTTGATCGTCAGTGTAATCGGTTCAATTTCTAATATTGGTGCATTCATCGGGATCATCGCATTGATTGGAGTCTATTACGTATACCGCAAATGGAAAGAACGCAAGGCAAACCCGAACGTTCTATCCAATGACCCGTTCACAAACTTTGAACGTCAATGGAATGAACTGACAAAATAAAAGGAGAGATGTAATATGAACGCATTTTGGCATAAACTAAAATATACGCTACAAGAAGATTTGAATAGTTTGATGGATAAGTCGCAAAAGAAAGAAAATCCACTTGAATTACTGAATCAGTATTTCTTAGAAGCACAAAAGCAAACAGCGGAAATCGGGAAGTTGCTTGAACGCCAAGGAAGATTGAAGGAAGAATTGGAAGCCGAATGTCAAGAAGCGAATTCGATGGCGATAAAACGTCGTCGTCAACTGGAACTTGCTGAAATAACAGGAGACGCAGAGTTGATTGCGTTCGCGCAAGAGGAAGTAGAGGCATATGAAGGACGAGTTGCCCGTTTGTCTGCGAGCATCCAAGACGCTACGCAAGAATTGCTGTCATTGGAACGGAAATTTGAAGAGATGAAGCATCGTGTGAAAGATATGCGTGTTCGTCAGTTGCAATTGATGGGCAAAGAGAATGTAACGCGTGCGCAGGAAAAAATGAATCGATTCGTCAAGCCTGATAGTTCGTTTTCAACACTGGACGACTTGCATTCGTACATCGAAAATCTTGGCGGTGGAACGAGATCGACGCAATCACACTCGTCAATGGAGCAACGTTTGGATTCATTGGAGAAATCTAACGCAAAATCTCAAGATATTGTGTAAACTATAAGAGGGAGCATCACGCTTCCTCTATCGAGAAGGGAGAGAATGAAATGGGTAAGAGGGATTCCACTAAAGTTTCAGTATATTTACTTGCTCTTTTGGCGATTGCTTTCGTCGAATCCATAGTGTTTTCAAACGGCAATTTCATCTTCCTCCTTCTCGGTTGGGGATTCCTCGATTATGGTTATCGAAAACGTGGAAAATGGACAGCGATCACAGGAATCGTCTTTATAGTGATTGCGCTTCTGACATTATGGAGTGTACGTCTGCTGATTTTAGCCATTGTTTTGTATATTATCATGAAATTATGGAAAGGTACGCCGGCCAATGAAGTCTTTGGCGATTTGCAAAAGCCTCGTGTTAGACGATCGCAAGGTATGTGGAGGAACCGCTTGTTTTCGGTCCAATCTACTCCATTCTCGACGTATGAGTGGGAAGATATTCATATGCAAGGGTTTTTCGGTGACGTGCATGTCGATGTGACGGATACGGTATTACCTAAAGGTGCTTCCTTTATTTCGATTCGGCAAATCTTCGGTAAAGTGCGTATTGAACTGCCGTACGATATTCCGGTACGCATTCATTATGCCACGTTATATGGCGAAGCGAATATGTTAGGCAAAGTTCCACAGCAACTATTTAATGAAACTATACAAGAACATGACGGCTATGAAACGAAACGACCGAATGATCCTGAATTGATTATTTCAGTATTTACTTGGATCGGCGATGTGGAGGTGCGTAGAAAATGAAGGTAATCATTGGTCGCACCATTCTGTTGACGTTGACGTTTAGTATGATCGTCGCGGTCTTTTTCTATTTGTTCATTGATGTATCTATCGCTGACTATCAGAGGTTGCTACTCGATACGGAAGCTGCGGATATGCCGTTGTTGGTCTGGTTGTTCACGACGATTTTCGTCATGAGTTTAGGAATTGCTAGCTGGATCAGCCTACACAGTAGGATGAAAGAGAATATCATTATCGGAAAACTACAGGATTTGTATGCTAAACAGCAGTTTACAAGCTCGAATAAAATGAAAAAACAAACGAATCGTTCCATTGAACAGTTATATGAAGTACTTGAAGCACAAAGAAACAGTTTGCGTAAAATTACCGACGAGCGTGTCGAGACACAAGATAAAATCATTCAGGAACGTATCGTTCAAGAACGCCAAAGGTTGGCGAGAGAACTGCATGATTCTGTGTCCCAACAATTGTTCGCGGCCTCCATGCTGTTGTCAGCACTAGCGGAACAAGCGGAAGAAGGACCAATCCGTAAGCCGTTACTGCAAGTGGAACGAATGGTTCAGCAGGCGCAATTAGAAATGCGGGCATTGCTTCTTCATTTACGTCCGGCGGCACTGCATAACCAGACGCTTGCCAAAGGCCTTGAAGAATTATTGAGTGAATTACAGGAAAAAGTGATGTTCGATATTACGCATCGTTTGGAAGATATCGAGCTATCTAAAGGTGCGGAAGATCATTTATTCCGGATTGCGCAAGAAACGTTGTCAAATACACTGCGTCACGCAAAGGCAACAGAAGTGGAAATTTTATTAATCGAACGGGATGGATTGGCGATTTTACGTGTGCAAGACAATGGCGTTGGATTTAAGCAGCATGACGGCAAAGGCGGTTCGTATGGTCTGCAGAATGTGAAGGAACGGGCGATTGAGATCGGTGGCAGTTGCAAGATTGTCTCGGTACCGTCTCAAGGAACGATCGTAGAAGTGAAATTACCGATTTTGAAAGGGGAGCTGGGGGATGATTCGAGTGCTGTTGGTAGATGATCATGAAATGGTGCGCATTGGCGTATCGACATATTTGCAGATGCAACCCGATATCGAAGTAATTGCGGAGGCGGAAAATGGTCAGATGGGCGTCGTGAAAGCACTGGATTTACGTCCGGATATTATTCTCATGGACATGGTCATGCCTGTTATGAATGGTGCCGAGGCGACGGCTGCGATTATCGCCAAATGGCCGGAAGCGAAGGTAATTATCGTCACTAGTTTCCTCGATGATGATAAATTATACCCTGCACTTGAAGCGGGAGCTGTCAGTTATATTTTGAAAACGTCCAACGCAAAGCGCGTGGCGGATGCGATTAGAGAAACTATGCAGGGACAAACCGTGCTTGAGCCGGAAGTGACATCTAAAATGATGATAAAAATGCGCAGTGGCCAGACGCATGCCTTGCATGAAGACTTAACCGATCGCGAGCTCGAAGTCTTATTACTATTGGCTAAGGGTAAATCTAATCAGGAAATTGCGGATGAACTATTCATTGCGTTAAAAACTGTGAAAACTCACGTCAGTAATCTATTATCCAAATTAGAAGTCCAAGACCGCACTCAAGCGGTTATTTATGCGTTTCAAAATAAATTAACGGATTACTAGTCTACAAGTATAAGCCGCGGCATATCAATAGATCAATGATAAAACTGTGGATAAACAACGATAAAAATTAGAATAGTCTGAAGTTATGAACTTCTCCACAATCTATCCACGTACTATGTGCATAAGTATTCCGTTATATGTGAAAACAAAATGTATGCACATGTGGATAAAAATATTCTGCCAGAAACTTATCCACTGTTTGTTACGTCATGGTAGACTGGATAAAAGAAAATAGAATAGCAGAAGGGGAGCCTTCGCGGAAAGAGAGTCATATGGAATTATTTGATTTAATTAAAGCGCTAATTTTAGGATTCGTAGAAGGAATGACGGAATTCGCACCCGTTTCTTCGACAGGTCATTTGATTATTGTCGATGATATGTGGCTGAAGACGGAAGAATTCCTTGGGAAATATCCTGCGATTACATTTAAGATAGTGATTCAACTCGGTTCAATTTTGGCTGTTGTCGTAGTATTTTGGAAGCGGTTATTTAGTTTAGTCGGTTTGTATAAAGTAGATAGCGGAGTCAAGATGAGCGAGCGTTTCAATTTATTACACGTAATCGTTGGGATGTTACCCGCTGTTATTTTCGGTTTTGCATTTAAAGACTTGATTGATGATTACTTATTCGGCGTGGAAACCGTTATTTTTGCGTTAGTTGCAGGAGCGGTGTTGATGATTGCTGCGGATAAGTTTGGGCCAAAAAATCCACGTGTACAGACGCTGGATCAAATTACATATAAACAGGCGTTTACAGTTGGACTGGTTCAGTGTTTGTCGTTGTGGCCTGGATTTTCACGATCGGGTGCGACGATTTCAGGTGGTGTATTGTTCGGGATGAATCACCGGACGGCTGCTGATTTTACGTTCATCATGGCGGTTCCGATTATGATGGGTGCGAGTCTGGTGTCGGTGTTGAAGAACTGGGAGTACATGTCGATGGATGACTTAGGATTTTACGTGGTTGGTTTCTTGAGTGCGTTTGTGTTTGCGCTGATTTCAATTCGTTTCTTTTTGACGTTGATTTCGAAAGTCAAGTTGATGCCATTTGCGATTTATCGTCTCGTGTTGGCAGCGATCTTGGCCATAATTGTGTTTTTATAAGAAGTGAGACGACCTTTGCAAGATGTGCAGAGGTCGTTTTTTACGTGAAATAAAATGGAAAGACTGGCAGTGGTTACGGTAGGGGATTTGCGCTACAGAGGGGACGCTTTCTGAGGGCCCGCGGTGAGCCAACCAGTTCGCAAGCTCTCTTTGGTTGTCTCACCTGTCGAGCTGATCCTCTGGGAGTCGCCCCTCCTACACTCCAATCCAATCCCTTGCAATCCCTTGCAATCCCTTCATACTCACCAGTCTACTGTTCCGGCTTTAAATTACTGTATACCTTTTTCCTACTTCTGCAATTTCCACCAAACCACTGAACGTTTTCCTCGCTTCATTCAATATCTCATTAATATCACCATGGTGTGGCAGATGGGTGAGGACGAGTTGACCCACTTCTGCTTGCTGCGCAAGTGTTCCTGCTTGGCTACCTGCCATGTGACCCGGAGACTTGCCGAGGTGCTCTTCGTATAGATTGGCCTCGCAAAATACGATATCTGCGTGTTGCGAGAACGTAACAAGCTTGTCCGACCATTCCGTATCGGCAGTGAAAACCACGGACGTGCCTTCTACCGTAAACTTCATTGCAAGGCAGTAGACGGGATGGATCGTTGGACAAAATGTTACGGTAAATGGACCGATTTGAACGGATTGGTCTTCCTGAATTTCGATACCTTGTGTTTGATTTTTATACGACAGTTTCTCAAATTGTTCTTTGTCTTGTGCGTGGCTGTAAATCGGCAAGACAGGTGACGGTTGATCGAGGTAATACTGAATCAAGCGGCTGTATTGCAGACTGCCGATGTCCGCGATGTGATCTGCGTGATAGTGGCTGATGACGACTGCGTCGAGCTGGTCAAGTGTAATGTAATTTTGCAAGGAAGATAGAACGCCACTGCCACAGTCGAACAGGCAATGGAATCCTTCGTGCTCAATGAGAAATGAAGAGGTGGCGCTGTTCGCTTTCGGGTAGCCTCCCCAGATGCCTAAAGGGATGATGTTCATTTGAATTCCTCCTGTTTGGGTATTTTAGTACTTTCATTGTAAGTGAAAGGTTAGTAAAAGTCGTAAAAAAAGATTTTTTGAGTTGCCGACTCTAAGCGCCACCTTTCACTTTTGGTTCATCTAGTTCAAGCGGCTAGGATCTCGGGTCATAAGCCGTGCTGGTCGTGAGGCAAAGAGCGCCTCAAGTCCAGCCCGTCTTATGCCTGTCGATCCTGACGAGCCACTTTCACTTTTGGTTCATCCAGTTGCAGGTGGCAGAGTCTCGGGTCATAAGTCAAAGCTGCTATGCGGCAAAGAGCGCCGCTTCGCATCTTCGTCTTATGCCTGCCGACTCTAAACGCCACCTTTCACTTTTGGTTCATCCATGCGATAATAGAGAAAATACACTTTGAGGATGACGATATGAGTAAATTAGTTGAAATACAGTTAAATGCACAGGGCACGGTGGCTTTGAAGAAGGGATATCCTTTGATTTTGAAGGATGCTGTGATGACTAGCGAGATTCAGGCGAAGGAAGGTAGTTTGATTCGTTTGACGGATCGCTACCATAAATATTTGGCTACGGGTTATTATGGAATACAAAATAAAGGAATCGGCTGGGTGCTGACTTCGAATGAAAAAGAAGAGATTGACTTTGATTTCTTCGATCAAAAAATGGCGACTGCCTTTGAGCGTCGTGCGTCGTATGCTAATGATCCAGATACAACGGCTTACCGTTTATTTAATGGGGAAGGCGATGGAATCGGTGGGTTGACGATCGATTATTTCGATGGCTATTATATGGTCAGCTGGTACAGTGAAGGTATTTATGCGTTCCGTCACCACGTCTATAATGTTCTGGATAAGCGTGGGGAATATAAAGCGGTGTATGAAAAGAAACGTTTTGATTCGAAGGGGCAGTATGTCGAGCAGGATGATTTTGTCAAAGGAACGCCTGGTGATTTTCCGATTATTGTTAAGGAGAACGGCATGAACTTTGCAATTGATTTGAATGATGGCGCGATGACTGGAGTTTTCCTTGATCAGCGCGATGTACGTGAGGCGATTCGGGACAAGTATTCAGAAGGTCGCGAAGTGTTGAATACGTTTTCGTATACAGGAGCGTTTTCGGTTGCAGCTGTTTTAGGTGGAGCGAAGAAAACGACGAATGTGGATTTGGCGAAGCGTAGTGTCGCAAAGACAATCGAGCAATTCAGTGTCAACGGTATCGATTATGAGCAACAAGATATTAAAGTGATGGATGTCTTTGACTATTTCCGTTACGCGAAGCGTCATGACATGAAATTCGGACTAGTCGTGCTGGATCCACCGAGCTTTGCGCGTTCGAAGAAGTATACATTTAGTACAGCGAAGGATTATCCTATGTTGATGAAAGAAGCGATTGCGGTTACGGAGAAAAACGGCATTATCGTCGCTTCTACAAATAATGCGAGCTTCAGTATGAAGAAGTTCAAAGGCTTTATTGAGCAAGCTTTCAAAGAGACAGATATGCGTTATAAAGTACTGGAAGAATCCACATTACCTAGGGACTTCCGTACGCCACGGGACTATCCTGAATTTAACTATTTAAAAGTAGTGATTGTGCAGAAGTTACGTTAATTCGTCACAAAAAGTAGGGTGACAATGTCAATATTTCCTAGTACGATGGATTCAATTAAGTCGTGAAACGGGAGGTAAACATATGAAGCAAGTACTTGCTTTGATGGCCGTGGTGTCTGCTTTGGTACTAACTGGATGTTCCAATGCATATAGTCAAGAAGACGGCTACCGCATGGCCATCATCAATCAAGGATTCCCTGTTCCGAAAGAAGCGTATGAAGTAAAAGCAGAAGATTGCATAGGGGAGATTTCTAAATCAGCGAAATATAAGTTGAAGGGAATCGGTGACTCGGAAGGCAATCCGCCAGATCATTATTTGCGTACTATTGAAGAATGGGGCTGGACGGAAATGGTGGAAGACCGCAGAGGATCTATCCATTTCTATGAGAAGCAAGGCAAGATCATGTCGCTCAATATTCAAGAGAACGTTTTTGATGTATTTGAAATAACGAGTGCAACGGAATCATAAATAAGGTGGCGAGAGTATGGAGACGAAAAAACCGAAGCTAGACATTGAGAAGCCTGCTGTTGCAAAAGCGTTCGATGTGTTGGTGATCGCTTTATTCGCTGCTGCTCTCGTCTATTTACTATTGCAGTGGAATCAATTGCCTGATCGTATTCCTGCGCATTTTGGAGCGAATGGGGAAGTGGACCGTTATGGTTCGAAAATAGAATTACTGCTGTTGTCAGTCATTGGCGCCGTTATGTGGGTAGGTTTATGGATAGTGGAGAAGTATCCGTATATGTTTAACTACATGAATTTGCGTCCTGACAACGTAGAAATCCAGTACCGATATGGCGTGCTATTCATGAATGTCATCAAAAACCTTTCTACATTAGTAGTGATCTTTCTACTATGGCAGTCTGTCGATATCGCTTTGGCTCGAATCGGTTCATTGAATGCGCCTATCCTCATCACGCTACTTGTACTACTCTTCAGTGCGATAGGTGTTTATTTTTATAAAGTACTGAAATTATAGCCATGCCTGAATTGTATTTCTAAAATTCTGCCAATAAATGAATCTATTGATCACCTCCTATCGTATACTCATGATAAGAGGTGATTTTTTGTGAAATGGAAACTGTTACTTGTCACTTTACTAGCTTTCCTTGTTCTGCCGACGACAGTAGGGGCTGTAGATTTCAGCATTTCGGATGTAAAAATCAAAGCACAATTGGAAACGGATGGCACCGTCCGGGTAACGGAACAGCATACCTATAATTTTGACAGCGAATTTAACGGGATTATTCGAGAAATTCAACCGAAACGAGGAGCTTCGATTGAGGAGTTTAAAGCCTCTGAAAAGGGTAAAGAGTTAAGGATTGAGAAGCGTAACTCGGAATATCGTGTACATCGCAAAGGAGACAGCGAGGTCATTGTCTTCGATTTGCAGTACACCATTAGAAATGGAATGGAAAAGTATGCAGATGGCGCGCAGTTTTACTGGCCATTTTTCGATCGCCGTAATGAAACCGATTATGGCAATATGACGATTACGATCGTGCCTCCTAGTATAGAGTCCTGAACTGGACGCGTATTATAAGGATTTCGCCAGTGTCCAGAAGCAGCTTGATCAAAATCGCACTCGTTATGATGAAAGACATCGACAGGATACGGCAGACGCACAGTACGGAAATTCCTATTATGGCGGCGTTGTCTACAATCCTATATTCCTCGCCGGTTCTTCCAATCAAGCGTCGACCAATGTATCGAACAACGCTCCAAGAGTGACAGTAGCAGTAGCAGTGGAGGCGGTGGATCAGGTGCGTTTTAAGATAAGTAAAAGGAGTGAATAGAGTGGGTAAGACAATAGTTTGGTTCCGAAAAGATTTGCGTTTGCATGATCATCCAGCATTGGTGGAGGCGGCAGCACATGGTGAAGTATTGCCCGTCTTCATTTTGCCGGAAGCACGCCACGCAGCATCTGATTGGTGGTTGCATCACAGTTTGCTGGAAATAATCGAGCGCTTTGCGGAGCAGCAAATTCAGTTCGTGATCAGACAAGGACATTCTGTTGAACAGCTGATGAAGTTGCTAGATGAAAGCGGAGCCGATCAACTTGTGTTCAATGAATTATATGATCCGAAAAGTCGGGAAGTGGAACGTGGAGTAGCAGAGGCTTGTGAGAAAAGGCGTGTTCAAATGCGTTCATTCCAAGGGTCGCTACTCGTTGCACCGGATGCGATTTTCAATAAAACCAATCAGCCATATAAAGTATTTACGCCGTTTTGGAAGCGGCTCCGCCAAGAACGAATTGCGACACCACTCGCAACTCCTGAACTCGTACCGTCTACTGGTAAACTACAATCATTGTCTTCAGAAGAATGGGGACTATTATCGGATGAACCTTGGTATAACAAGTTTGCAACTTATTGGCGACCTGGGGAAAAAGCTGCGATGGACTGTTGGGAAACGTTTCGTGACGGTGGGTTGTGCGATTATTTAGTGGGACGAGATCTCCCTGCGCAATCTAGTGTTTCGCGCATGTCGCCTTACTTGGCTTGGGGGAATGTTAGCGTACGTTCGCTATGGCATGGTGCATTAGCTGCGGCGGAAGACGTCGGTGATCGGCAAGTGGAAGCTTTTATTCGGCAATTGGCGTGGCGGGATTTCGATAATTACCAGCTACTGTACTTTCCAGAAATGTTGACGAAACCCGTGCGACCGGAGTTTGAAAAGTTCCCGTGGCAACCTGCCGACGCTCAGCTGGAAGCTTGGAAAACAGGGCGTACCGGTTATCCGTTAGTCGATGCCGGAATGCGTGAATTATGGGAAACAGGCTATATGCATAACCGTGTGCGAATGGTCGTAGCTTCTTTTTTGATTAAACATTTATTGATTGACTGGCGAGAGGGCATGGCGTGGTTTGAAGAGACGTTGCTCGACTTGGATCTAGCGAACAATGCGATGGGATGGCAATGGGTGGCGGGCAGTGGTTTTGATGCGTCGCCGTACTTTAGAGTGTTTAATCCCATTCTTCAGGCAAAAAAATTCGATGAAGATGCTCGCTATATAAAAAAATGGCTGCCCGAGTTGGCGGACATGCCAGTAAACTATGTATTTCAACCAGCAGACGCACCGGTTGATGTGCTGGAATCAGCAGGCGTTACGATTGGTACATCCTATCCGGCTCCGATTGTTGACCATCAAGCTGCCCGTGCACGCGCATTGGCAGCGTATGATACATGCAAAAATTCTTAAATGTCATCAATAGATTCAAGTAGATGAATATGTTGTAGCTGTAACCGATCCGCCCAAATGAACGATCCGTATCCACCTAGATAAAATTCGGTATGAGGGTGTTGGCCTGCAAACTCGTCCAATTCTTGTATCATCTGTGGACTCTCTTCAAACGGAAACGTAGTCGACGCCGACAATAACACTTTGCCCGGCTTGATTTTTTCTATAAGAGACTGAATAGCGCCAGGAGCAGGTAATGATCCAATCATCGCCGTACGCCAGCCTTTTAGCATCAGTTGCAGTAAAAAAATATGCACCGGAATTTCATGTGATTCATTCGGGAGACATGCGCCGAGCAATAGGGGCGAGTCTTCCCGGTATTGGAAGTTGCGCCGTAGTTGGACAAGTTGATCTCGTACGACCAGACTTGACAAGGCTTCCTGATATTCATCCCACTCTCCAGTTGCCCAGTGATCACCTATTTCCTTCAAAAATGGAATGACGATTTGCTGGAGATAGTGTTCAAGTCCTAACCGATGATAGGCGGCTTGCAAGGAAAAGTTTAATTCTAATTCATCACAATTTTTACCGTGGCGCAATAAGTCGCTCAATATATCTTCTATATAGGTATTTTCGGGATTCGATGGGAAAATGGAGTTTTTCTGGGATTTCGCCATCTCGGCTGCTTGTAAGAGCGCAAAACCATCCTCTGCATAACGTTTCATCAGCAAAAATAACCGAATATCTTCATCGTGATATACCCGATAGCCATTATCTAGTCGCTGTGGAATCACGATATCATAGCGTTCTTCCCACTTCCTCAAGACTTGCCTCGACAAACCTGTTTGCTCCGCAACTTGTTTAATTGTATACGTAGGGGTTTCAGATGACGGCTTCAAAATAATCAACCTTTCATTTTACTATAATTAGCGATCATACTTCGCCCAGTTCTATATGTTTAACATTATACATAGGTTTGACAATGTAAGTCAAACCTGCTATTTTTACATAGTAGGAAGGTGTCTAAATGAAAACGACATATATAGTACAAGGTACATGGATTGGTATCATAACGGGTGTTTTTCTCGCTATTTTCTTCAAAATCATACAGTCGATTACAGGTCACAAGGTCTATACTTTGTTATTGAATGTGGATTACATACCCATCGTAAGAGAATATGTATTTCCAGAAGTAATAGAAGTGTTTTTCCATCTGATTGTTTCAGTTATTCTTTGTATCATACTGGTGATTCTGTATGACAAGAGTAGTGGTTTCATTCGTCATCATGCGGTATTGTTCCCCTTTCTAGTGAATAGTATTATCGGGTTATTACTGTATCCGACGACTTCATTTTCTGATCGTACGCCAAGTGTCACAAATATCATTTCTTTGTCCTGGTGGCTCGTCGGACACGCTGTATATGGTTTCTTCGTAGGGATTTTGATTAGCAGGAAATCAAAAAATATAAAATAGGTCTATTCCGATCAATTATTCTAGTATATATGGATAGACTACTGTATAATCAACTAACCATAACATTGTACAAAGCATGGACATTGGAGAAAGCGAAAATTTGTTCGTGTCAGTTAAAGATAAAGGAGAATTTCAATATGTGGATCACTAAAAAACGCAAGGCCCAATCATTAGTCCGCCCTATTTCCACTACCCCTGTCAAATTGCAGGTTCCTACCAAAGAAATTCAATTACAGTTAGATGCTATTCAGTTAAGGGAGCGGGATTTACAACTTTTACGCGCGTTAAAAGATCCAATGAATGACCGGATTGATGAAATTGTAGAAGCCTTTTATTCTAGTGTCACAGCAGTTCCTAAATTGTCTCAGATGATTAAAACGTACACTACGACCGATTATTTACGCAAGACGCTAACTGTACATCTCGCGGGATTATTCGATGGTGTGATTGATGAAGCCTATTTACTCAATCGCAGTAAAGTAGCGGGTGCTCATGTGCGCATAGGCTTGGAACCTAAATGGTATATCGCAGCTTTTCAAAACTTGCATGCAACGATGCTCGATATATTATTTGATTTAGAATTGGACCGTGCAGAAGAACGTGAAATGATCGTAGCGTTAAGTAAAATTTTGAATTTCGAAAAGCAATTGGTTCTTGAAGCGTTCGAGAAGAGTACGAATGATGCAATTCATGCAAATCAGCAAGAAATAAAAGATAGCGTCAAGCAACAAATTGGAAGTATTGCGCTTGAGATTGAAGAGAAGTCCGAGTCCACATATGCGGTAGTCAATGATTTAATCGAGCAATCTACTACACTCGAAGGAAAAATTCAGGAGAGTATTGTCCGTTCCGAAACGTCAGTCCATCAAGCACAGTCTGGAATTAAACAGATGTCACAGATGGTGATCACTTCGGAGACGATTGTAAAGGAAACGAAAGGCATGGCGGCATTGATCGAAGAATTGAACCGCGCATCCATTCAAATTGAAGAAGTCGTTCAACTAGTGAAAAATATTGCAGACCAGACCAATCTTTTGGCATTGAACTCTGCAATTGAAGCGGCACGTGCGGGTGTTCACGGAAAAGGTTTCGCGGTTGTTGCGGATGAAGTCCGAAACCTAGCTGATCAAACGAAACGGTCGACAGATAATATTGCACAACTCGTCGCGCAGTCGAAGGCGAAGACGCGAGCTGTTCATGATGCGATAGACACTGTCACGAAGTATGCCGATATGGGCATGAAAGAAACGGAAACAACTAGAGAGACATTCCAGAACATAACTGAGACGGTTCATTTGACCATAGACGATATCCAGCATTTTTCAGACCATATGAAAAATTTGCAAAGCGTCATCACATCAATTGGCGGCGTATCGAAGGAAGTCGTATCCACTTCTTATGAGTTGGAAGAAGCGATAAATGTCCTATAAAAGGAAGTGAGAATGAATGTTTTTAGCGTGGAGCGAAATCAAAAAGAATAAATTACGATTTTTACTCATCACATCGATTTTACTATTGGTGTCATTCCTTGTGTTCTTCCTATCCGGACTGGCAAATGGATTAGCCAGCATGAACAGAGAAGCGATCGACTCGTGGAAAGTCGATGCAGTCCTTCTGACAGAGGAATCCGATAAGAGTTTGTATGAGTCGGCACTTGACAGGAAAATAGCCGATGAACTGGATGCGAAAGAAACGGCTGTTATTAGCCAAATGGGCGCCATCGCAAACAATGGTGATACCAAGCAAAATGTTATGCTCTTCGGTATTGATAGAGAAGAGTTCATCAAGCCAGAAGTTAGTGAAGGGGACCCGACATTTTACGTTCAAAACGGTGTCGTGGCATCTGATGTACTAAAAGATGAAGGCTTTAAAATAGGGGATACGCTCGAGTTATCCTCAACAGACACGAAACTGACGATTGTCGGCTTCACAGAAAAGGCTCGTTTTAATGCATCGCCTATTCTCTATATGAAGTTAAATGATATGCAGAAAATTAAATATGGTGACGCCTATACAATGAATAAAGACTTGGTTAACGCAATTGTCATCAGAGACAAAGACTGGGCTACACTTTCCTTGCCAGATAATACGGAAATCATTGAAACGGAAACATTTATCGAGAGTCTGCCGGGTTATACGGAGCAGAATTTAACGTTAACGTATATGATTTACTTCCTGTTTGTCATTTCAGCGGCAATCGTTGCCATTTTCTTATACGTATTGACTGTACAGAAAATCAGCATGTTCGGTCTGATGAAAGCGCAAGGGATTTCCAGCGCTTATTTGGCAAGATCCGTTATCGCACAGACATTCATTCTCGCGTTGATCGGGGTAGTCCTAGCATTTGGACTGACGTTGCTTGCGGGAAGCTTCCTGCCAAATGGAGTTCCTATCATGTTTGATATACCTACCATGATCATTTATGGGGTGGTCTTAATAGTAGTGGCAATTCTCGGAGCAGTCATTTCGGTTTGGACGATTATCCGAATTGATCCGCTCGAAGCGATAGGAGGGTAAACGATGGTACTGGAACTACGAAATGCGAAAAAGACGTTCGGTGAAGGCAATACGCTCGTTGAAGCGATGAAGGAAACCAATTTCTTAGTCGAACGTGGAGAATTGGTCGCGGTTATCGGTCCGTCAGGTTCAGGTAAAAGTACGTTCCTGACGGTGGCTGGCGCTCTGCAAACACCAAGCGAAGGCGAAGTCATCATTAACGGTAAAGAATTATCGCAGCTAAATGAAAAGCAACGTTCAAAAATCCGTTTGCAGGAAATCGGGTTTATATTGCAAGCTTCCAACCTTGTGCCGTTCCTAACTGTTGATCAGCAGCTTGAATTGCTAAATAAAGTGAAGAAAGACAATATGACCAAAGATGAGCAACGTAAGTTATATGAAGACTTAGGTATTACCAAGTTGCGTAAGAATTATCCATCTGATTTATCGGGCGGTGAGCGACAACGTGTGGCGATTGCGAAAGCATTGTTCAGCAAGCCAGCGATTCTTTTGGCGGATGAGCCTACCGCTTCACTCGATTCGGATCGGGCGTTTGAGGTGATGGAGTTGTTGCGTAATGAAACGAAGTCGAATCAGACAGCGACCATTGTCGTGACACATGATATACGATTGATTCAATACGTGGATAAGGTGTACAAGATGACGGATGGTGTGTTGAAGTTAGAGAGTTCGGCTGAGATGGCATTGGATTCGACGGAATGAGCGAGGGTTGAATAAATAATGAAATAAACGCTTCGGAAAGCTGTTTTATGGCTTTCTGAAGCGTTTTTTTATTGGGTATGCTCATAAAATTGGGTGAGCGCTCTATCCAACGTGTTACCCGATCATGGTCCAGGGGCGAGCACTCTATCAAACGCATGAAGCGCTCAATCGAACGTGTTATTCGCTCATAGCCCACGCCCAAGCGCTCTAAGCACAAGCATCATCCCAATAAACCAGCGACGATCTTCCGTGCAACCATAATATCCTTCGTTCCATGTACCAACATCCGGCCATCGCAGAATAACACGAGTCGATGAGCGTTGTATTCACAGGAAACCAAATATGGGTTTTGTTTTAAATTAGAAACAATACCGCGAATGGATTCGGCAAATGGTAGTAGTTCCACTTGTCGGTTCCTTGGCCATGTCAGTTGCACGGTGTCGCGTCCGCACAGCACGGCAGTCCGAATGACTTCATTGGCAGATAGGTAAGGATAGGTTGGAGTGTCTGAGCAACTCGGACAACTAGATTTCTTCATACTGTGCACGTCCATTGCAGCACGTTCGCCTGTCCATAGATCGACGGATTCCAGGCGCGGTTCCATCTGTGCACCCGTTATACACTTCAGCAATTCGGCGGTTTGACGGGCAGCCGTTGTAACGACGATTGGTGAGATGACGCCGACTGTATCGCATGTTAAAGACTGTGGTGGTAACGCTTCAAGTAGACAATGCAAGCAGGGTGAGCCTTCTTTTACACCAATAGGAAACGTCAGTCCGTAGCTACCGACGCAAGCACCCATAAAGAAAGGGATGCCGAGTTGTAACGCTGCGTCATTTGCTAGTAATCGTGTTTCGATATTATCTGTGCCGTCGAGAATGAATTGATGTCCCTCGAATAGGTCGAGAACATTTTCAGGTGTCACATCCGCCACAATCCCACGAACTTTCACATCGCTGTTGATCGCGCGCAAACGGCTTTCCGCAGCGATCGCTTTCGGCAATTGATCAATGACATCTTGCTCTGTGTATAATTGCTGTCTATGAAGATTGGTCCACTCCAAAATATCACGATCAACAATCGTTAGTTCGCCGACCCCTGCACGGACAAGCATTTCTGCTCCGGAAGAACCGAGTGCACCCGCTCCTAAGACGAAAACTTTTGCCTCGCGGATACGCTGTTGTCCAACTGGTCCGATAGGTGCAAATAGCTCTTGCCGAGAATATTTTCCGGTCAATTCGTCACAAGCCCTTCAGTTGGACTGCTTGCTACGCCGTAATCGCGGACTGGCATACGTCCTGCCTTATAACCGAGACGTCCTGCTTCAATCGCGAGTTTCATTGCTTCTGCCATCATGACAGGATTTGCGGCTTCTGATACTGCCGTATTCAGCAATACACCGTCTGCTCCGAGTTCCATCGCGAATGCCGCGTCTTTTGGAGAGCCGACGCCGGCGTCAATGATAACGGGGACATTCGATTGCTCAATGATCAATGACAGATTCAGCGGGTTCAGAATGCCTCTGCCTGAACCGATTGGCGCAGCGCCCGGCATGATGGCATGAACGCCTAATTCGCATAGTCTTCTTGCGAGCACTACATCGTCTGACGTATAAGGCAATACAATAAAGCCTTCCTCTAGCAGCATTTCAGTAGCGCGTAATGTCTCTACAGGATCTGGAAGCAATGAACGACTGCATCCGATAATTTCCACTTTCACCATGTCACAAAGTCCTGATGCCTTTGCAAGACGTGCGATATGTACGGCTTCTTCTGCTGTACTTGCACCTGCAGTATTTGGAAGTAAGGTATAGCGAGTTAAATCCAATTGCTCTAGAAAATTGGGCTGCGACGCTTCGAAAATATCCATGCGTCGTACTGCGAACGTGAGGATTTCTGCTTCTGATACTGCAACTGCCTGCTTTTGTATTTCAAATGAAGGATATTTCCCTGTGCCTAGTAATAACCGTGAAGAGAATTCTTTATCTGCAATTTTTAACATCTTCATCCGCCTCCTACAAAATGTATAATTTCAATTTGGTCTCGATCCTTAATCGGTGTGTCATAGTGATCTTTTTGCAAAATCTCTTTGTTTTTCTCCACAATCAAAATACGATCACCTAATCCCAAATGCTCAAGTAACTGCTGAATCGTCGCTACTTCTGGAACGACCGAATAGGTTTTTCCGTTCAGATCAATCATTTTCTTCATTAGACACGACTCCTATTCTATAATTTTGTAAGGCTTTTAGTGAACGCATAGGGGATAATACAGCCACGCCTGCTACGCCATTTCGTTGTAAGTCAGGCAAGTGTTGCGGCTGAATTCCGCCGATTGCATACACAGGGATCGAACTATACTTTGCAATAGAAAACAATTCTTCCGTGCCGCGCGCTGGAAGGCCGGGCTTTGATTTCGTCTCGAAAACATGCCCGTACAAGAGCCAATCCGCGCCTTCCGTCGTAGCTTCCTTTGCTTCTTCCATTGAATGAATCGAGCACCCGAATTGTAGCTCGGGAAATTTCCGAAGTGCATCCCGTAAAGACATGCCATAGCCAGTCAACTGCACTTTTCTAAGGTTCAGCTCGCTAGCCACGTAAGGTCTGGCATGTATAATGAGCTTGTCGAGTGAAAATCCGCTATTCACAAGACGCGTAATCAAGTCTATCAATTGTTCGTCTGTCTTGGACTTTTCCCGCAAAATAATAGCATCTAGAAACGGCGCTGTCTGCTGCAAGTGTAAAGTCAGTTCGTCAACCGAGAGACAGTCATCAGTCACGCCAAGTAACTTCATTCATTCCCCTCCAATAGAAAAAACCACTTCCCGAATCGGAAAGTGGTGGATGTGTCGACAGAAATATATACGGAACGACTCGCCACTTCCCTCCGCAGATGCTAATCTGTTCAGGTAATAAGGGTTTCAGAGCCACACTCTTTTCTCAGTCCTTGTGAAGGATTCCCCCAATGGTCAAAATATTTAGTTTTCAGAACTAGCGTATCATGTACGTAGTGGAATGAAAAGAGTTTCTTTTATAAAAGTAATAAAGCATCCAAATCGTGAATATCCACCGTTTTCATGCTGGGCTGCCGAATCCAGTCCGACTCCTCGAATGCGCTTAATTTGCGACTAATTGTTTCAGGTGTCGTCCCGAGGTGGGAGGCGAGATCTTTGCGACTCATCGGTAATTCGACTGTCAATTGTTGTTGTTCTTCAGATAAATCGGCTAGATATAGGGCGATACGCGTTTCTGTTGCTTCCATACCGATCCGCCCTGCCCGTTGTTCTGTCCGGGCGAGGCGAGAGGAGAATTCCTCTAACATCTTTAATGAGATCGCAGGATGTTTTTGTAGAAGTTGTTGCATTTGATCACGTTGAATAATACATAATTCCACGTGTACAAGTGTTTCTGCGTAGGCGTCATGAGGTTTGGCATTGAATAATGACAGCTCACCTGTGAAATCTCCCAGTTCTAAAATTCACACGAGTTGCTCTTTTCCGTTTTCCGACAGGCGGTATACTTTGATTCGTCCTTTATGCAAAATATATAAACCTTCGGAGCAGTCGCCTTCATTGTAAATAATTTTTCCACGTGGATGCGAAGTGTTTCGCGTGAGTCCTACTACGTGTTTCATCTGTTCAGTTTCCAAATAATTGAACAGCGGAACGAGCGATACACACATATTTTGATCCGTCGTATTATTGTGGGGCTGTTGACTCATTCACTTTCACCTCGCTTATATTTCGATTGGCTGGTTTGTCACTAGTATAGCGTATTAATCGAATGGCGTTCAATATAACCAAAAGTACACTTGCTTCATTTATGGAAGCACTGCCTGTAACAATCGGTCCGTCAACTGGAACTTGTTCTCCTGAGCGAACGATTACTCGGTCACCGACTACTACCTCGTCAACAGCAATTGTCATTATTTTACCATCTCGAAAGACACTTGCTTCTAGTGGGGCCAGATCAATAAGTGCCTTGAGGGACGAGCGGGTTTTCTCCATTGTACGAATTTCAAGTAGCGCTCCGAATAAAAATAAAAAGGTAACTGCAGCGGATTCTACATACTCACCAATAAATAGCGCACCGATGACCGCGATGGTCACGAGAAGTTCAATACTAAAAGCTTTCATGCGGATAGCTTTCCACGCCTTGATTGCAATTGGAGTACCCGCGATTAAAGTGGCCGCGATTAATGTAATCTGACGCGCGTCATAAAGGCTTGCGAAGTGCAAGATGATCGCTGCTCCGAGCAAAATCGCGGATAGGGAAGTGATGCGTACGGTTTGCTTTGCGTTCATTTGAATGCCTCCTCTCTATGAAACTATTTTATTGAGAACTGGATAGCCGAGTTTACTAATTAATTCCTGTAATTTATTGGCTTCTACGATAGATTCATCAAACACGACTCGAACTTTACTTGAATGGAATAATACTTTTACTCGCTGTACACCTCATGCTCGAGATAGTGCCCCTTCGATTTTCTTAACACATGACGGGCAACTGAATGGTTCCATTAAAAATACGACTTTTTTCATTGATCTCATCCTCTTCTTTTGTATTTGTTAACTTAAGTATAAGAGTATTTTGTGAAAACGACCTTGACGCCCATCAACTTTTGTCAAACAATACTTTTTCTTCTCGTCAAAGTGCTTTATACTGAATAAGCAGTATACATTTATGAATAGAGGAGAATCGTACGGATGAAATTAACCTATTCTGGTAAAACGAAAGACGTCTACCGCTTGGAAGATGGCCACGTGCTATTGAAATTCAAGGATGATGTAACAGGGGAAGATGGTGTATTTGATCCAGGTGCCAATACAGTAGGCCTGACGATTGATGGTGCCGGGAAGTCTGGACTTCGCATGACGAAATACTTTTTCGAGAAATTGGAGGAGCAAAACGTTCCGACGCATTACATCGATGCCGATCTGGATGAAGTGACGATGACGGTGAAGCCTGCTACGGTCTTTGGTAAAGGATTAGAAGTGATTTGTCGATACCGTGCGGTCGGAAGTTTCTTGCGCAGATTCGGTGCGTATGCCGAAGAAGGACAAGTATTGGATGCATTCGTGGAAGTGACGCTAAAAGATGATGAACGTCAAGATCCACCCATTTCAGAAGATGCTTTGGCACAACTTCACATTTTGACGCATGAGGAATATGCGGTACTTAAAGAATTAACCCAGCAAATTTCTGAAGTAGTGCGATCAGAGATGGCGGAAAAAGGTTTAGAACTTTATGATATCAAATTGGAGTTCGGTCGCGATCCTGAGCGAAACATCATGTTGATCGATGAAATTTCAGGAGGCAATATGCGCGTTTATCGAGGCGATACATATATTGAACCAATGGAATTAGAAAAGATATTATTTTCATAAAACTCAACCGGAAACGAAAAATGTTTCCGGTTTTTTATATTGTCACTTACGCTATGCGCTGACTGACCTAGTATCAGGAGTGTTTTTTATTGTATAAGGGAGGGAGGGGGGAGTGGACGCTCATTCAAGTGGCTAGAGCGCTCTATTGTGCTGCATATTCGCTCCTAGTTTGTTGATAAGCGCTCTATAAGTCCTTGTAACCGCTCAATGTCGCGAGTTAACTGATCTACTTAGCCTACCATCCGCTCTTAGAACTCTAGCAGCATGTTAGAAAGCTGTAAAAGTGGGTACACTACATATTGTGGGTTCATTATCCAAATAGTAATGAACATCAAAGTACATAACTTACACGAGGAGGAATGCATTTATGTGGAAATTACCTAGTATTGTATTGGGATCCGCGTTAATGATGGCGGCTTGCGGTAGCGCAGCGGATGAAGAAAAAGAAAAAGAACCGGTGAACGGCAGCAGTGATCCCGTCGTGGAAGAAGAGGGGACAACGGAGCCTGAAGTGATGGCGCCAGTGATAAATGTGGATGGGGAAGAAATCGGTTCCGTAACGCTAACACAAGGACCGTCTGGCGTAGCAATGGATGTTGACGTATCGGGCCTTGAGCCAGGGGAACACGGCATGCACTTCCATGAAACCGGTGTCTGTACAGCACCGGACTTTAAAGCATCTGCTGGCGGTCATTTCAACCCAACAAATAAAAAGCACGGATTGGATAATCCAGAAGGACACCACGCAGGTGACTTGGAGAATCTTGTGGCGGATGAAGATGGAAACGCAAAAGTTACGGTGACGACTGATGAAGTTACACTTGAGTCTGGAAAAGACAATTCATTACTCGATGAAGACGGAACGGCGTTGGTGATTCACGAGGGTCCGGATGATAACATCACAGATCCAGCAGGTAATTCAGGCGCGCCATTTGCTTGTGCAGAGATTACATCTGAGAATATGAAGTAATAAGTAGAACAGGATGTCCCGAGGTGTGGGGCATCTTTTTTGTGTGTTGAAGTTTTAAGTCAAAGTATATGAGAAATGGATAGTTAGTTAATATCTACGAAAAAATTAAAGCAGAAGGACGCAAATCTCCTTACGTATCTCACAGCCAGTCTCTTCATTCCTATAGACGAAAAAAAGAACGCCCTCCCGGAAAGGGGCGTCCTGTTGATTACCGAACTATCGCGATAATCCCTTCTTCATCATCCAGCTTTAGCTGAATGCCTGCTGCCATCGGATCTTGATCGAGATACTGCTCAATCCAAAGGCGAAGCGCTTCGACAAGACGGGAGGTATTCAAATGATGCATCTTGCCGTTAAGCTCGGCATCTGCTGAAAACCCAGTGTCCTCATCGTAAGCAAGTTCGACTTCCACGTCGTCTGGCATAGCACGTGACTCTTTTGCAATCAATACACAAACTGCATTTACTACGTCCTGTTCGTAGATTATCTGTTGTTCCATTGATTCATATCCTCATTGCGTTTGCGCTCTTTCTCTTTGAAGATCGCGAAAATCTTCCGAACCATGTAAATGATGAAGACAATCGCTAACACGTTAATTAACAAGCCCATAATGGACCCAAGCATACCCATATTCGCAAACAAGCTGCCGAATAATAGACCCGCAAGTCCACCAACTAATAGACCTTTCATCAAGCCGCCACCCATACCGCCTGGCTTCTTCGCTGTGTTACCTGCTGTTGCTCTATCATTACTTTGATTGGTATCTTGTTTCTTTTCGGCTTTATTCGGTTGCACACGATTAGGTGTACTGAAACTCTTCTTACCAGACTTATAACCACGTGCTTCAGCAGTAATTTCATCTTGGAAGATGATGTTCCCGATTGGCGACAAAATCAATGTCGCAGCGAGGAAAAATGCAGCAAATTTTTTCAATTGATAATCTCCTTTAATGCTGTAATGAAGGTCTTGGATTTACCAAAGCCCTTGTCTTTATTTTACTGGATATCTTACCGTAATGAAAGGAAATTCCCTTACTTCGCGAAGAAGTTTTCAGTATAAAATGGCTGTTCTTTGTCATTGAAGTCTACACCGATCCCAATGAACTGGTAGTCACGGATTAATATGTTTTCTCTGTGGCCTTTTGAATTCATTAGACCTTCATGTGCAAAAATACTGCTTGACTGACCGTAGGCTAGGTTTTCACCCGCACTGACGAACGCCACCCCTTGCTTTTTCATCCGGTCGAAAGGGGACTCGCCTTGCAAGTTTTTATGACTGAAGTAATCTTGTACTGCCATATCCGTACTGTGCAGACGTGCTGTTTCTGCCGCAAGTTCATCCCATGTTAAAATGGAGCGACCGTGTCGAACTCTTGCTGCGTTCGTCAAGTCAAATAGTTGCATCTCAAAGCCTTTACGCATCGCATCGTTTTTGGGGGCATAGAGGGCGGACTTTTTTTGCTCTAGCGAATCCGAGATTAATTGGACTGCGGTTACGGTATTGTCAGTATGCAGATCATAAAAGACATAGATATACAGACCATCCGAATGAAAGATGTCCATGCCTTCATCGTTTTGCAGCTTATAAATGTTTGTCCCTTTACGTATTTCAGAAATTGGTTCGCCAAGGCCTTTACGTATTTCCGCTTTCGGCACACCGTACTCGATGCCGATCGATGAAGCGATGAGGCGATCATTTGTATAGAGCGCATTGACGCGACGTTTGATATCGTATGACAACATGACGAAGTTCTGATAATTGTCATGGAATGTCAGCCATTCCGTTCCATATTCATTGACGGATTTCCGCATAGGTTCACCGAGCTTTTCCTTCACTTGCGCTTCGGTTGTACCAATTTCGATATTGTGGATAGAAATAATGCCTGTTGCCGGTGCATCGAGCACGGGTTGGGCGACTTCCTCTGGGGGACTGTTTCCGGCAGCTTTATTGGAAACGAATGTAATTAAATCGACAATCGATTCTTTTGTATAGTCAAGCGCAGATCTAACTACTTCCTCGTTCAGCACGGTTTCTACTTTGGCATCAAGCGGGTCAAGAAACGATAAGTCCACGTATTCTGATACTGGACCTTCCCAGAAGGGCTTGAAGGCGTAGATGAGTACTGCGAGAAAGAGTAACTGAAACAGGCGTTTTATCATATGAAACCCACTCCTCATTCACATTATACTCTGTTTCACCCTCAGCAATACAGTGGGAACTATGAATTGTTGAAAATATTCCTCCAGAGTAGCAGGAAAAAGGGTATACTAAAAAAAGAATGGAAGTTTGGAAGGAGTGGATGGCATGTTCGGTGGCGTGAGCAGTGTACCTTCCTGGTTTTATATAGTCGCATTTGTAGTCATCATATTGCTTGTCCTGATTACGGAATGGCGAACGAGATGAAGACTGAATTTCAGTAGAAAGAAGGAAAAAACATGTTAACATTTGAAGAAAAACAACAGATTATAGAAGAGTTCCCGGAGTTAGTGAAGAAAGAAGTGTCTATGAAGCGCTTGAACTATCATTATGAAGAGTCTTTGTATGATAAGACGGTTGTCGTGCAACATTTGCACCCGAACGGCAATGCATTTGTCTACGTGGCAGATGTCAAAGGCTATGAAGCAGATGAACGCGGTCTAGTCAATGTACGCGAATACTCTGCAGATGAACTCCGTACAGTTATCCGCGCGGCAATTGAAGGACTGGCGACAGAGGTCCAGGCGCCTGAAACTATCGCGGAAACGTGGCAGAATTCCAATGGTCAGATGCTGACACTCCTTGAAGAAGATGGCTTCTTTAATATTTATCATGAAGTCAACTTGGAAGAGGGCTTCGGAGATTACCAAGAGGCGGCAAGTTATTTGAAAGAAGAAGGCTTTTCCGTCAAAACGAAATAACAGCAACAGAGGTGATAGTAAATGAAGGGCAAAACAGTTGCGATTTGGCTTATCGTAGTGCTGATTGTGGCGGTAGTGGGCGTCGTGTTAATGGTTCAGGCTACTTTCAAAAATAATCCTACACAAAAAAATCATCAATCCATGGACAACCAGTCGTACACCGAAATCGGAACGTTTGGCTGGCAATAAGCTATGAATGACTGTCGGGTATTTACTATTCCCGGCAGTTTTTTATAGTTTGGCGTTGGTGGTTGTGTAGGGTTGCATCACAACCGCGCCAAAGTTGACTACGACCGCGCTATTGTCGACCATTACCGCGCTATTCCTACCTATCATCGCGCTAAACTTTCAGTAGATCGCGCAATACTATGTGTTAACCGCGCCAAAGCTACCTCACACCGCGCCATAGCAAGGGAAAGAATTGTACAAAAAAACCACTTCCTAAAAAGGAAGTGGTTTGTATAGGTTAATTAGTTTTTAGTAACGTTAGTTGCTTGAAGTCCGCGTTGTCCTTGTTCGATCTCGAAAGACACGTCTTGACCTTCTTCAAGAGTTTTGAAGCCATCACCTTGGATAGCTGAGAAGTGTACGAATACATCGTCGCCATCTTCACGTTCGATGAAGCCATAACCTTTTTCTGCGTTAAACCATTTTACTTTACCTTGTTCCATGTTTGTTTCCTCCTCGTGCACACTCGTGTACACATTGTATTACTATCCTTGCTCAATTTCTAAAAAACGGTCGAGATAAATCGTAGACCAACGTCGAACAAAAATAATTCTTCTTTATCATAACAAGAAAAGCCAGAAATGGCAAGTGGAAAGATTGGTTCAAAGGATTGAACGACTAGATTCCTGCGTCGTTATAGGAAAAGTGCGAATATTTTATAGATGACTGCAGCCATTAATGCAGAGATTGGCATCGTGATAATCCACGTCAAAACAATCTTCTGAGCAACTCCCCATTTCACGCCTTTCAAGCGCTGTGCTGAACCGACACCCATAATGGAAGAAGAGATTACGTGTGTCGTACTGACAGGTAAATGAAGAAGGGTAGCACCGAAAATAATGACTGCGGAGTTCAAGTCTGACGCAATCCCGTGAATCGGCCGGATTTTCATAATCTTGCCGCCGACGGTCTTGATGATCTTATAACCGCCGATCGACGTACCGATTCCCATTGCAGTAGCCGCTGCAACCCGTACCCATAATTGGATATCATCAGTTGTCTGTAATTCTGCTGCTATCAAAGCCATCGTAATAATCCCCATCGCTTTTTGCGCGTCATTCGTACCGTGCGTGAACGATTGAATCGCAGCCGTACCGATTTGCATATACCGAATACGGCGGTTCGCTTTGAATAAATTACGGTTCTTTAAGACCACACGTAATATGGTCATGACAAGAAATCCACCAACTAGTGCAATGATAGGAGATAGCAACAGTGCTTGAAGTATTTTGATGAAGCCGCTGTAATTCAGAATGCCGAAACCCGCTGCTGCAATCGCTGCGCCGGCAATGGAGCCGATCAGTGTATGGGAAGAGCTAGAGGGGATTCCGAAATACCACGTGACCAAGTTCCAAGTAATTGCAGAAACGAGTGCTGCCAAAATGACGAGCGATCCGTTTTCCAATACGAACGGATCGACGATGTCTTTCGTAATGGTTTTCGCTACGCCTGTGAATGTCAGCGCACCGACGAAGTTCATCGTAGCGGCAAGCATGATCGCCGTCCGCGGTTTCAATGCGCGTGTCGATACTGACGTAGCGATCGCGTTGGCTGTATCATGGAAACCATTGATGAAGTCGAAAGCTAAAGCAAATATTACGACGAGAATGGTTAGTATGAGAATGGTATCCATCGGTCAGGACTCCTTATGCGTTGCGCATGATGATGGTTTCAATATTATTTGCTACGTCTTGACAAAAGTCTGCCGTATCCTCAAGTAGTTCATACAGATCTTTTAGTTGAATAATGCGGATCGGATCTTTTTCGCGAAGGAACATTTGCTTAATGGAAGTTCGCAAAACTTCATCACAAATACGTTCGTACTCTTTGATTTGCACAGCATGTGGACGCATTTCGACCAACTTTTTCTTCGTCAGCAATTCCATCGCAAGAACGATTTCATCGGTACTTTTCATAATGTTGCTGACGAACTTCTGCATGTATTCATCGATTTCAATGAGAGAGAACATCTCAAGGTTCGCAAGAAAATGTTCCATGCCATCCAAGATATCATCCATAGCAATCGCGATGTTCAGAATATCTTCCCGTTCAATAGGTGTCATGAACGACGTATTTAGTTTTGTAATCAATTCATGAATCAGCGTGTCGCCTGCTGTTTCATATTCTTTCATTCGAATGCTGATTTCTTTCAAATCTGAAACGGAATTGACTTTAGAATCGTTCGCATAGTGCATAGATGCCTGCACATGTTTCGCGATGTCTAATAATGCTGTGAAAAATGGATCGGGTTTACGTGGACCTAGCATTTGAATTCCTCCATTTATTGATGACATCGATAGTTATTACATCATACAAAAAACATGTGTAAAAAGATAGCGAATAGTGTAGAAATTACGCGGAACTTAGGTGAGTTTCCGTTAATAAAAGTTGGTAAACATAATCAGGGCTTTATTTGGTGGAATATTGTTAAGTTATTGTAAAGATGTATCAGAATCATTGAAAATAACTGTGGACATGAGATGATCGGCAGTAAAGGATTATATAAACGAAAAGGAGATTGAAAAGGAGCATACTATGACCTCTTCTATAAAAAGACTAGTAGAACTATTTATCGTATCACTAAAACTAGGACTGACCTCTTTTGGCGGCCCAACTGCACATTTAGGTTATTTCCATGAAGAGTATGTGCGAAAGCGCAAGTGGATGGACGAAAAAAGTTATGCGGATTTAGTGGCGTTGGCACAATTTCTTCCGGGTCCGGCAAGCAGTCAGGTAGGGATTGGCATCGGCGTGGCACGAGCAGGGGTGTTAGGCGGACTGGTTTCCTTTCTAGGCTTCACCATGCCATCCGTAGTAGCGTTGATCTTGTTTGCTACGCTTCTAGCAGGCTCAGATATTAGTGAGGCTGGTTGGTTGCATGGATTGAAGATCGTGGCTGTGGCAATAGTTGCGCATGCGATACTAGGAATGGCGAAGAATTTAACACCGGACGTCAAGCGAAAGGCCATTGCATTACTTGCGCTCGTCGTCACAGTGTTATGGCAAGCCACTTTTACGCAAGTCAGTGTGATTGTCATAGCTGGACTTGTGGGATTATGGCTATTCAACGTGCATGATACGTCTGAAGCTGTTTCAATGAAATTTCTTGTATCAAAGAAAATGGGAGTTATTTGCTTAACACTGTTTTTCACTTTGCTCGGTATATTACCGTTACTTCGGGAACTAACAGGGTCTTACTGGGTTGCATTATTCGATAGTTTTTATCGATCGGGTGCACTCGTATTCGGAGGTGGACACGTCGTCTTACCTTTATTGGAACAGGAATTGGTACCGGTGGGGTGGATTGGAAGCGAGTCGTTTCTAGCCGGTTACGGTGCGACGCAAGCGGTTCCGGGACCGTTGTTTACGTTTGCTGCCTATCTCGGTGCAGTGATGAACGGTTGGCAAGGCGGATTATTCGCGACCGTTGCGATTTTCCTGCCCGCATTTCTTTTGATCGTCGGTGCTCTGCCTTTTTGGGATGCCTTACGCAATCATCCGAAAATCAAAGGAGCTGTTATGGGTGTCAATGCTGCGGTCATCGGAATTTTACTCTCGGCGCTATACAATCCAATTTGGACAAGCACCATTTTACAGGCGGAAGATTTCGCATTGGCAGCGATTTTATTTAGTATGCTGACCATTTGGAAGATGCCTCCGTGGCTCGTCGTGCTAGCCGGGGCGCTAGGCGGAACTTTACTCTCCATATGGTAGAAAAGCAACCAAATGCGGTTGCTTTTTTGTTATACTGAATGAATTCTATAAAAGAAAAGAGTTTTGTACATATGAATACTTCATTACAAAAAAGAATTCCATTGCCAACGGTTTGGCTTGTGCTATTACTCGGTTCGTTGTCAGCATTCGGTCCGCTATCGATGGATATGTATTTGCCGGGATTGCCCATTGTGGCGGATGATCTAAACGCTTCGACATCGCTCGTCCAATTAAGTCTGACGGCCTGTTTAATCGGTTTAGGCGCAGGCCAGCTCATTTTCGGTCCGTTAAGTGATATTTACGGCCGACGCAAGCCGCTCGTCATTACGCTCATAGTGTACGCAATCGCTTCTGTATTATGTGCGTTTAGTCCAAACATCTGGATTTTTGTGGCATTGCGTTTCGTTCAAGGTATGACAGGCGCTGCGGGAATTGTGATCGCGAGAGCCTGCGCACGTGACTTATATGTAGGAAATGAATTAACGAAATTCATGGCGATGTTGTCGATTGTCAGTGGAGCAGCACCGATTCTTGCGCCCATTGTAGGAGGTGTCGTGCTGAACTATGCGTCGTGGCAAGCGGTGTTCTTTTTACTCGGTGTCATCGGTTTATTGATGTTTGTATCTACAGCCTGTTTCTTGCCGGATACGTTGCCGGTTGAAGGACGTGCAGACAGCGGAATGCTTGCGGTCGTCAAGACATTTAGTGGTCTACTGAAGGATAAGTGGTTCATAGGCATTGCGTTGACGCAAGGTTTGATCATGTCGAGCATGTTCGCGTACATTGCGGGCTCTCCGTTCGTTTTACAAAATATGTACGGTGTGACAGCGCAACAGTTTTCCTTGTTCTTTGCGCTAAATGGTGTCGGAATTATCACAGCGGCGCAATTGACAGGTCGACTTTCGGGTAGGATTCACGAGTTGAAGTTCTTGCGCGCGGGCGTGTTGATGTCGTTCGCAGCCAGTATTTTACTAATGTTGACTGTCTGGAATGAATGGCCACTTGCAGTGATTGCGACGGCGTTGTTCTTTATGGTGTCAAGCGTTGGTTTAGTATCCCCAGCGGCATTTTCGCTCGCCATGCAGAGTCAGGGGAAGTCAGCAGGAAGCGCAGCGGCATTTCTCGGGCTGGTGCCTTTCATTGGCGGTGCAACGGTTTCGCCACTAGTAGGTCTAGCGGGAGACAGTTCAGCTTGGCCGCTTAGTATTGTGGTGTTGACATGCAGTACGGGTGCTTTGGTGATGTTCTTTACAGTGGTTCGGAAAGCGTTTCAATTGCAAGAGGTTTGAGTTTGTGAGGCGTGTCTGTGCCATCTGCCGCCACAATCCTTTGCAATCCCAGTGGATGATAATTAGTTTTGTACATCGAAGTTAGGATCGTAATCATTTTTATATGTGAATTAAGTGAAACCCTTGAACTTAAACCAGGTTCAAGGGTTTCACTAATTTACATACTATCGACAGAATGTGATCTACGTCCTCCTACTAACCACGTAGGATTGAAGCGGAAGCTGGCGGCGACTCCCAATGGATCAGCGAGAGCCTTGAGACCCCGCAGTGAGCAAAGCGGACGAGGAGGCTCAAGCCGAGCCCATGGGAAAGCGTCCCCAGCTGGAGCTTCAATCCCTTAGTACTCACACTCCCAACCCTTTTTAATTCAAATCTGCTCGAAAATAAGGCATGATAGAGATAGAGAGTCTGATTATTACTTTGAAAGGTGGATGTAAAGATGGAATATCGTATTGAGCATGACACGTTCGGAGAAATACAAGTACCAGCAGATAAGTTATGGGGAGCGCAGACGCAGCGCAGTAAGCACAACTTTAAAATCGGCGGGGAACGCATTCCGCTTGGTGTAATCCAAGCCTTTGCCCATTTGAAGAAATCAGCAGCGATCGCAAGCCATTCATTCGGCAATCTGTCCGAGGTTAAAATGAAAGCCATTAAAGCAGCAGCAGAAGAGGTCATCGAAGGCAAATGGGACGAGCACTTCCCATTGGTAGTGTGGCAAACAGGAAGCGGTACGCAGTCGAACATGAATATGAACGAAGTACTCGCTAACCGTGGTAACCAGTTGCTTGAGGAGTGGGGCGAGGAAGAACGCCTGCATCCGAATGATGATGTCAATAAATCACAAAGCTCCAACGATACATTCCCGACAGCCCTACACGTAGCGGGAGTTATTGCGGTAGAGCGCGAAGTATTGCCAGCAATCGATAAATTAGCTGCAACACTTCAGAAAAAATCCGAAGACTTCGCAGATATTATTAAAATTGGACGTACGCACTTGCAGGACGCGACGCCATTGACATTGGGACAAGAAATCAGCGGCTGGCACAAAATGCTAGAGAAAACGCATAGCATGCTAGAAACAAGTGTCCAGACGATGAAAGAGCTCGCAATCGGCGGTACAGCAGTTGGAACGGGACTTAACGCGCCAGCTGGATTCGGCGAAAAAGTGGCGGAAGAAATTTCGAAGTCCGTGGGCATCGAATTTACATCTGCGGAGAATAAGTTCCATGCCTTGACGAGCTACGATGAAGTCGTCTACACACATGGCGCACTGAAAGCATTGGCTGCAGACTTGATGAAAGTAGCGAATGACGTACGTTGGTTGGCAAGCGGTCCACGTTCAGGTATCGGTGAAATTACGATTCCGGAAAACGAACCAGGCAGCTCGATTATGCCAGGTAAAGTGAACCCGACACAAAGTGAAGCGTTGACAATGGTTGTGGCGCAAGTAATGGGGAATGACGCAACAATCGGTTTTTCAGCGAGCCAGGGGAACTTTGAATTGAACGTCTTCAAACCAGTTATTATTTACAACTTCCTACAATCAGCGAAATTACTTGCTGACGGTATGATTAGCTTTAACGATAACTGTGCGGTAGGGATTGAACCGAACCGTGAAGAAATCGATAATAAAGTTAAAAACTCCTTGATGTTAGTCACAGCATTGAATCCACATATCGGCTATGAAAACGCGGCGAAAATTGCGAAGAAAGCTCATACAGAAGGTACAACGCTGAAAGAAGCAGCACTTTCTACTGGTTTATTGACGGAAGCGCAATTTGACGAATATGTAGACCCAAGCAAAATGACGGGCAACTCTTAATTGTCACGAATTTGTACGCTTGTTGTTCCCGCAACTCTTGTATACTAAAGACATAACCTCTATACAAAGGAGTCGGGAATATACATGAAAAAGAAGTTACTTGCAGGACTAGCGGCACTGACATTGGCGCTTGCAGCATGCGGAAACGGCGCTACAGAAAAGCCTGCTGAAGTAAATCCACAAGATTCACAGGCAGAAGCAGGACATGATCACGCAAAGCAACTACCGAACGGCGACTTGCAGGAAGTAACTGCTTCGGCGGATATCTTGCCTTCATTCCTAGACGATAAGCCAGAAGATATGCGCAAGGTCTATCAAGTGGCGGCCAACGCGACGGAGATCTTGGAATATATGCCTTGCTATTGCGGTTGCGGAGATAGTGCCGGACACAAGAGTAATATGAATTGTTTCTTGGATGAAGTGCGCGAAGATGGCTCCGTTGTCTGGGACGATCACGGCACTCGCTGCCTAGTTTGCCTAGAGATCGCAGTGAAATCTGTACAAATGAAGCAAGACGGAAAGTCTATGAAAGAAATCCGCGACGCAATTGATGCGGAATACGGTAACGCAAATTATGCGAAACCGACAGATACTCCAATGCCTGCTTAATTGATTCATTTAGGCTGCAGATTCACTCTTTTAATGAGAGTGGGTTTGCAGTTTTTTGTGTTTTGTTCAATGCCCGCGGCCCTACACTTTACACCCATGCAATCTATCGCCGCGCCATCTAGTTCTTGGCATTCGCAGCGGCGCGCTCAATGAATCACGTTACCCGCTCTATCAGGTCCCGCAAGCGCTCTATGCGTAGTGTAATCCGCTCAATCACGATTCGCATCCGCTCATAGTTTTCCGTTACCCGCTCAATGAGGCCTTGCATCCGCTCAATGCCCGCGGCCCTACACCTTACACCCATGCAATCTATCGCCGCGCCATCTAGTTCTTGGCATTCGAAGAGAAGTTGCATGCATCCAGAAATTATTTACTGGATATCTATGAATCTGCCACTATTACAGAACTTCGCTGTAAATCACTAA
>NZ_PDYY01000011.1 GCF_002743255.1 Sporosarcina sp. P2 | reverse complement strand
CGGTCACGTACCTGAGTACGCTCCCTCCTTCTCTCCTTCATCTCCTAGTACTTCACTACATCTTGTCAGTCAGTAAAATGAAAATTCGATTAGCTCGAGTTTCATTTGCTGGCATCAATTAAGATACTCATTTTATTTATGTCACCGTTAGGTGCACAAACTATATTTCGTTAACGTTTTGCTGTTCAGTTTTCAAGGTTCATGTCGCAGTCGCTTTCTTGACTGTTCTATTACTATATCAGACACAATTTAAACTGTCAACAACTATAAACAACCTTTTTCAATTTCTTTTTACTTTCTTTTAGATTCTATGCATTAACGCTTTCAAAATGAAGCTTAATAAATAGTGAAAACCGCTCCCCTATTGAATCAGGAAGCGGTTCGTTGTTATTTAATATAGATGAAATACAATATGAAGATTACAAATAACCCGTACATAATCGGATGAATTTCTTTTCTTCTACCGCTAACTAACATAGTAATAGGATAGAAAACGAAACCAATTGCGATACCTGTCGCTATACTGTACGTCAACGGCATAGCGATGATCGTAAAGAATGCTGGAACAGCGATTTCGAAACGTGTCCATTGTATGTTCCCTAAGGTCGACACCATCAATACCCCAACGATAATTAATGCCGGAGCTGTAACTGCCGGTGTGATGACTAATAGTAAAGGGGAGAAGAACAATGCTAGTAAGAACAACAAGGCGGTTACAATAGAAGCAAAGCCTGTTTTGGCACCCGCCGCAACACCTGCAGTAGATTCAATATAAGATGTGGTAGTGGATGTACCCATTACTGCTCCTGTTACTGTCGCCAAGGAATCCGCAAGCAACGCTTTACCTGCGCGTGGAAGGCGATCTTCCTTCATTAAACCCGCTTGAGTCGCAACTGCAACTAGTGTTCCGGCTGTATCGAAGAAATCTACGAATAGAAATGTGATAACGATGACGAGAAATTGTGTGGTCATCAATGAACCTGGATCGTTAATGATCGCATCAAAAGCTGCACCAAACGTAGGAGCGACTGACGGAATTTTATCTACTACCTTATGTGGTACGTCTATTAGACTGACTGCCATACCTAAGACTGTGGTCATGATCATCCCATAGAAAATAGCACCTTTGATTTTCCTAGCCATCATAATAATCGTGACAACTAATCCAAAGATCGTTAGTAATGTAGGACCCGCTGTTAAATCACCTAAGCCTACTAACGTATTTGCATCCGCTACAATAATCTTGGCATTTTGCAGTCCTAAGAATGTAATGAACAAACCAATCCCTGCACCTACAGCAAATTTCAGCTGGGCTGGTATTGCATTGATGATGATTTCTCGTAATCCTGTCAATGAAAGAACTATAAAGATTAATCCAGAGAATAATACCCCAGTTAATCCTGTTTGCCATGGTATGCCGTAGGTTAGCACTACTGTGAAAGCGAAAAATGCATTTAATCCCATGCCTGGCGCTAGACCAATCGGATATCTAGCTATCAGACCCATAAATAATGTTCCAACAGCCGCCGCGAGCGCAGTAGCAACAAATACAGCGCCTTTATCCATACGCATAGAATCAGGCAAATCAGGTACAACGTCCAAAGATAACATAATAGGATTTACCGCTAAAATATATGCCATGGCTAAAAAAGTAGTTATTCCACCGATGATTTCGCGACGATAATTGGTTCCAAGCTTGTCGAACTCAAAGTATTTTTTCATTGTGACCTTCCTTACTCTCATTATGTAAAAAGAGGCACGCGAAAAAAATCGCATGCCTCTCTTCTAATTCAATAGAAAAAACATTTCTATTTTGAATCGTAGTCGAAACATTTACGGTGTTTCGGTAGAGACTTCTAGGCCTTATTCCCAGCGTTATACGATCATATTCTGTTGTTTATCTTATTCCCACTCAATTGTGCCAGGTGGTTTAGCTGTAATATCATATACAACACGATTGACCTGATCTACTTCAGTTGTAATTCGCGTACTGATTTTTTCCAGTACATCGAAAGGTATACGAGCCCAGTCTGCTGTCATGCCATCTACTGAATGAACCGCTCTAATACCAATCGCGTAGTCGTAAGAACGTTGTTCGTTACGCACACCTACACTGCGGATATTCGGTAATACTGCGAAATATTGCCAGATTGAACGATCAAGTCCGGCTTTTGCGATTTCTTCACGTAAAATATAATCTGCATCGCGAACGATTTCAAGCTTATCTTCCGTTATTTCACCAAGTACACGAACTCCAAGGCCCGGGCCAGGGAACGGTTGGCGGTTAACGATTTCTTCTGGCAACCCAAGCTCTGCTCCAACTGCACGTACTTCATCTTTAAATAATGCACGTAATGGTTCAATTAATTCGAAGTCCATATCTTCAGGCAAACCACCCACATTATGGTGAGATTTGATCGTTGCAGAAGTTGCAGTTCCACTTTCGATGATGTCTGCATAAATCGTACCTTGTGCTAAGTATTTGATACCGTCTAGTTTAGCGGATTCTTCATCAAACACGTAAATAAATTCATTACCAATAATCTTACGTTTTTGCTCAGGGTCTGTAACGCCTTCTAGCTTGTTCAAAAAGCGTTCACGTGCATCTACTTTAATGAAGTGCATGCTGAACTGTTCGCTGAAAGTTTTAACTACACTTTCAACTTCGCCTTTACGTAGCAATCCGTGATCAACAAAAATACATGTTAACTGATCCCCTATTGCACGGTCGATCAGAGCGGCGACTACTGATGAATCAACTCCACCACTTAGCGCGCAAAGTACTTTACGATCCCCGACCACTGAACGAATTTTCTCTATTTCAATTTCAATGAAACGATCCATTGTCCAGTCGCCTGAAGCTTTACAAATTTCAAAAACAAAGTTACGCAAGAAGTCTTTCCCATTTTCCGAACGATAATCTTCCGGATGAAATTGAATCGCATAGATTTGTTCTTCATCGTTTGAAATCGCTGCAATATTACCACTAGAGTCTTTTGCTGATGCAGTAAACCCTTCAGGTAATTCTGCAATGTCAGCGCTGTGGCTTACCCAGACATTTTGTTTTTCAGTCTGACCAGCAAACAATGCAGACGCCGTATCCACGGTCAACGTCTCTTCTTTGCCTTCGTCACTTGTATTCTTTTCTACCTTACCGCCTAAATGATCGATAATTACTTGAGCTCCATAACTGATGCCCAATACAGGAATACCTAATTCGAATATTGACGGATCAATATCATACGCATTCTCGTCGCCAGCAGATGCTAGACCACCAGAAAGTACGATACCGACTGGATTCATTTTTTTAATTTCTTCAATTGTCGTTGTATGTGCGTGTAACTCACTATACACACCAAATTCGCGAATTGTACGCGTGAAGAGCTGATTATACTTACTGCCGTAATCGAGAACTACAATTTTTTCTTGTCCAGCTAACACAGGAGCATTTGACAACTAATCCACCTCTTCCAATTTTTTAATATCGTTTCATGCCTCAACTACAAAAGACGCGTTAGAAAGTCAACTTTCCACGCGTCTTTTCCATCAAAGAATCTAGGTACTGCTATTCAATGAAAGCTGACGTTCGTTAGTGCAAGAAATGTCGAGGATATTCCAAGCATCATCCGATCTATATTTTACGCATATTTCGCTAAAAAATCAACAAATTGTGCTAATAATTAAATCTTCCCATACTTCATTCAACTTATCCCACTCTTGCGATTGCCAATCGTTACCGTATACCCCGATTTCATACGCACGGGTCAATACGGCCATTCGATCGCCGCCGTACCGCTCATCCACAAGTATTGCATAGTTGGATAGTGTCATTGCGGTATCCTTTGGCAAACCGGTACGCGCAAGTTGTTGTAATAACTGTGTAAATTGCTGTTCGAATTTCACGCGACCGTTCGGCAGTTTCTTCAATTGTTTTATACGCCATTTCGGTAACCAATTACTTCTTTTACTATATATAACGACACTCGCTCCTATTATCAACGCGAATAGCGCTACATAAATCCACCATTGACTAAACAACCATGCAAGCTTTTGTTTGAATACGTCAAACGCTGTCGAACCTTTTGTTTTCTTTGGAAGCTCTTTCTGTTGCTCCACTTCTGGTTTCACCGTTTTATTAATTTCCTCTTCTTCAGGACTTTCATTTGGAATATCAAATTCGATCTCTGTCGGCTGTGTAAAACCTAGCGTCGGCTCAAACGGCATCCATCCAATTCCAGGAATATACGCTTCCACCCATGAATGAGCTTCATCATTCGTCACGCGATAGATACTTTCGCCTGAGGCTTTAAACGCCATTTCCCCGGGTGCAAAACCTTTCACCCAGCGTGTTGGTATATCTACAGACCTGAGCATGACCGCCATAGAAGTGGAGAAATTATCACAGTAACCCTTTTTGGTGTCGAATAGAAACTGATCCACATAGTCCTGTTCCTCATCAGGTATCGGAACATTTTGTGTCTCGTAAACAAAACCGTTCTTTTTGAAGTATTGCTCTACCGCTTTCACTTTGTCATAGACGGCCGTTTCATTCTCTGTAATCGATAACGCTAGCTCCCTCACGCGTTCCGGTAATTCGTCCGGTAGTTGCACATAGCTATTTAAATCTTCCGGAACGGTCTCATAGTTCACCATCTCTGCTTTCTGCAAATCTGACATGATGTATGTAGGTTCAACAAATTCTATTTCATACTGTTCAATCTTTTCCTGCAGACCCATTAGCAAGTATAGTCGGTTCGCTGCCATCTCATGCATAAGGTTCAAACCTTCAGGTGAGGAAATCTTCGTCGTGCCATAGGGAGTGGCAAGAAACGGCAATGGTTCAGCGAAATCCAATAAAGCACGCGACACTTCCCCACCTACAAGAGGTTCCCATAAATCTTCACCTGTATTCAGTAGCTCCTTCATTGATTCTTGATCCTGTATCCAGCCCTTCGAAGTGTAAGTGTCCTTCGTTTCGATTCGCCAATATTGACGTTGTTCCACGGAAGCTTCAAACACTAACTGATTGTCTTGGACGAAAGCTCCACCTAGTTGCGAATCATTAGGGTCATAACCCGCCCTAGCTTGACTTTTATCAGACCCCTCGTCTTCCACTCCGCTCAAAGACAATAAGAACGGTACGGGATCAGGCCATGCTGGAGGATATACGGGTGCATTTCTGGAAAGCAATCCGACAGATATAACAATCAGTACCACCGGCAATGAAAGCAAAAGTAATCTTTTAGGACGAAGTGACAATCCCTTTTCACCGGATAGTTTAATTAATGTGAGAGTACCTACGATTACTAAACCCACCATCATAATTCTCACAATAGACGTAGTAGCATCATATGGAGTGAACGTATCCAACAGCGCAACAAATACTATGGTAAAACCAAAGAACATCATCATACTACTTCGCACCTCAATCCAGTGGCGAAGCAAATAGGCAATCATCCAAACTAATGTAAACAACAATACCGTACGAAATAAATTCGATAATTCACCCAGATCACCTTTGAATAGCAACAAGACATTCTGTTGGACATCTTGCCAAATGTAGCCTGTCGTTTCTATTGAAATCCATAGTTGGTCAAAATACATATAATGAATAGCCCATACTACATAAAGTATTTGAATCGCTCCACTGATCCACAAGGGTAATCGAAGTAAAGCCAATGCAAAAAAGAGCACCAGATAGATGATAAATAAAGAAGGATGGCCGAAATCTGTCAGCTCCATAATGGGGATAAACCACTCCCACAGTAAAACGACACTAAGTGCATATAAAAACACTAGCACTTTCCAATTCAATATCGGTTTCTTCATGAAGACACCACCTTTTTCAACACCGATGAATGGTCAGATGGATACATCAGATTCACAGTAATACCGAGTAATTTCACTTGATCAATAATAGGCTCGAGGGATTTTACATGCGTATCGGCCGGCAACATTACAAAGCAAACTATTGTGGATGCATCACGAGTATACGTTAATACACGGTGGATGAAATCCATGCGAAGATTACCTGTAATAAGCAACAACGCATCCCGAGATGGCGCTTTCTCTATCGGCAACCTTACCTGTTGTAAATCTTTCGGCTGGATTTTAGCAAGGTGTACTAACGCTTGCCTAGTATGATCTGCGGAATGTATAGACGGAAATATTTTCGGTTGGTCACTTGCCGTGATCATGGTCAGCTTGGCATGATTCTGCCTAGCAGATACAATAATCGACGCAGCAAACTCCACTGCCTCTTCAAACGTTTCCGACATTCCACAATCCAGCAATACCGTATGTTGCTCCGATCGCTGTTCATCAAACTCCTTTGTCATAAGTTTCGAAGTGCGAGCAAATGACTTCCAATGAATCCAAGACATCCGGTCCCCCGGCGCATATTCCCTGATGCTAGATGGTGTGGTTGCATCTTTCGCCAGCATGTAAGCGGAGCGTTGCTGTCCTTCGCTCGTTCCATTGGATGCCGATTCATACACCATAGCTGTAACGCTAGGATAGACCAAAAAATGGTCATGAACGACAAATACTTTTCTTTTACGAATCCAATTAAAAAAGTCTACTACTTCTACTTCTACTGTCGGCAATGTGTATTCACCACGTTGAACATTCTGTAACAAATAGGTGTGCTCATATGTTCTTCGAAAACCTAGTAGTGTGATTTTCCGTTCAATCTTTTCGCGCTTGCCATGCACTCGTTTATCCAACAGAACTACGTACAACAAAGGGAAGGGAAGATTCCTTTTAAGAACCACACGAATAGATACCCGTCCATTTCTTGTTACATGTTGGTCTTCGATATATCGTTCCACGGTTAGATCTCGTAACGGATATAAGTAGAGCAGCACGGAATATATCACGAACGGAATCAATGTATAGAAGATGAACCAGCTAACGAAGCCCCCTTGAAATTTTGCAAAGACGTAGGCGCCTATACCAATAGATAAGACATTCACGAAACGTCCGAACGATCGCAATTCAATCATAAAGTAGCAGACCTGCGCATAACTGGAACCGGCAAATGTTTGAGGATATAGCTAACAATTTCCTCAGCATCGATTCCTTCGTATTTCGCTTCGGGATGTAGAATCATCCGATGCGGAAATGCAAACGACGCTAAGTATTGTACATCGTCAGGCAAAACAAATGTGCGCCCTTTTATGAATGCATATGCCTGACAAGCTTTCATTAATGCCATCGAACCGCGTGGACTTACGCCTAACGAAACGGATTCGTGCTGGCGAGTTGCATCTGCACAATCCACAATATACGAAACAATCGTATCGTCTACAGTCACTTCGCGTACATGCCGCTGTAGCTCCAGTAATTCCTCCACTGTTAGAATGGCATCAATTTGCTCAATTGGCGTTTGCTGTTCCGCTCTTTTCAATAATTCTATCTCTTGCTGTTTTGTCGGATAACCCATTTTCAACTTAAAGATAAAACGATCAAGCTGTGCTTCCGGTAAAGGATATGTCCCTTCATATTCAATAGGATTTTGTGTCGCCATTACGAAAAACGGTTTCGGTAATTGTATAGTCGTTCCATCTACCGTAATCGAAGCCTCCTCCATACCTTCCAATAAAGCAGCCTGTGTTTTGGGTGATGTTCGGTTGATTTCATCAGCCAATACGATATTCCCAATCAAAGGGCCCGGACGAAATTCGAATTGCATCGTCTGTGGATTATAGATAGATACGCCTGAAACATCAGAAGGTAATAAATCTGGCGTGAATTGGATCCGTTTAAACTTTGCGCCAATTGAAGTGGCTAGTGCTCTGACTAACATCGTCTTGCCAACGCCTGGTACATCTTCTAGTAACACATGACCGCCAGCTAATAACGCTGTCATACTTAACTCCGCTATATCACGTTTTCCCACAATAACTTTTTCGATATTGTGTAATACTCGTTCGATCCATTGTGAATGCATAGTTGTTCTCTCCCGTCACGAACTGAATCCGTCTTGTTGTATGAAACTATCATACCTGAAACGAATAATGCCGACAAACAGAAAAACTGCCGACCCTTTATCTTCTAAGAGGTCGGCAGTTTTCATTTCCAAAATTCATCAAATACCGTGATAGGCAAATGCCGTTTATGGGCTGATTTCAAATAATGTCCTTCAATTTGCTTTCGTGCTTTGTTCGATACTTCTTTTCCTTCAAGATAGTCATCAATTTCATCATATGTTACACCTAATGCTACTTCATCCGGAATAGCGGGTTTATTGCCCTCTAAATCAGCCGTAGGGATTTTATTGTATAAGTGTGGTGGACAGTCTAGTGCTTCTAACAATTGTTTTCCTTGGCGTTTATTCAGACGGTAAATCGGCATAAGATCCGCTGCACCATCACCAAACTTTGTGTAGAAGCCAGTGATAGCTTCAGCTGCGTGATCTGAACCTAGAACGACCGAATGATGGACAGCCGCTACAGAATATTGCACTTTCATACGTTCGCGCGCCTTTTCATTTCCTTTATCAAAGTCAGAGATATAAAGACCCGCCTTGATCAGAGCCCGTTCACTGGCATCGACCGCTTCTTTAATATCTACTGAATAGACGACCGATGGACTAATAAAACGCAATGCATCCTGACAATCGTCTTCGTCAAACTGCACGCCATACGGTAAACGGAGTGCATAAAAGCGGTATTTTTCTTCAGCTAATTCTTCGTTAAGTTCATCAATCGCCATCTGCGCTAGTTTGCCAACTAATGTAGAGTCTTGACCACCAGAAATACCTAATGTGAATCCTTGTAAAAATGTGTTCTTTTTCAAATATGCTTTCATAAAATCAATGGAAGTCCGGATCTCTTGCTGCGGGTCGATTTCCGGCTTCGCACGTAATGCTTGGATAATTTCTTGCTGCAATGTCAACGCTCCCACTTCCTTTTCATCGTTTTGTATAGCTCTCGACCATTTCATGTACTTCTTCAATATTACGTCGCTTATTATCCCAACACTTTTGACTAAGGTCGACAGGATACTCTTCTGGATTCAAAGAACGTTTATATTCTTCCCATAGTAAGGAAAGATTTTGTTGTGCAAATTCACGAATTTTATAAACTGGTGGATTTTTATAAATGGTTATTCCATCGCGAATAACTTGCTCGTGTAAGTTTACCGCTTCAAAATTCGTCACAAACTTCGAAATAAATGTATGCACGGGGTGGAACATTTTGATACGTTCTTCTGTTGTCGGATCTTCGTCATGCATCGTAATGTAGTCACCTTCCGCTTTGCCATTTTCAAGGTCAATGATTCGATAGAGTTTTTTGCGGCCAGGTGTTGTCACTTTTTCTATGTTTGCCGAGATTTTAATCGTATCTTGCATTTCCCCGTCATCGCTTTCTATGGAGACAATTTTATAGACTGCCCCAAGCGCTGGTTGATCATATGCCGTAATCAGTTTGGTTCCAATGCCCCAAATGTCGACTTGGGCTCCTTGGGCTTTCAAGTTTAAAATCGTATACTCATCCAAATCATTGGATACTACGATTTTCGCCTCTGTGAAACCAGCTTCATCTAACATACGGCGAGTTTCTTTTGACAAGAAGGCAATATCTCCGCTGTCCAGTCGTACGCCGATGAAATTAATGCTGTCTCCAAGTTCTTTTGCCACTTTAATGGCTGTCGGAACGCCAATCTTTAACGTATTATACGTATCCACTAAGAATACGCAATCGCGATGACGTTGTGCGTATACTTTGAATGCCGTGTACTCATCTTTATAAGCTTGGACAAATGAATGTGCATGCGTTCCCGAAACAGCTAGTCCGAAACGTTTTCCTGCGCGTACGTTGCTCGTAGATTCCACGCCACCAATAACCGCTGCACGCGCGCCCCAAACTGCGGCATCCATTTCATGCGCACGTCGGCTCCCGAACTCCATCACCACATCATCTTTCACTACTTGCTTGATCCGGCTAGCTTTTGTGCTGATCAACGTTTGGTAGTTAATAATATTTAACAATGCTGTTTCGATCAATTGCGCTTCAATCAAATTCGCCTCAATCCGGATGATGGGTTCATTCGCAAAAACGAGTTCTCCTTCTCTCATGGAGTACACGTCCCCGGTAAAACGGACGCCTTTCAAATAATTGAGGAAGTCATCAGCAAATCCAAGCTCTTCTCGTAAATAAGCTAAATCGCTTTCAGTGAATGAAAACTCTTCAAGATACTTCAGTACATGTTCAAGACCTGCAAATATCGCATACCCGTTACCGAATGGAATTTTTCTGAAATATACTTCGAATACTGCTTTCCGTTCATGAATGCCGTCCGCCCAATACGATTCGGCCATATTGATTTGATATAGGTCTGTGTGTAACGCTAAACTGTCGTCTTTGTATGATGAAGTCATAGTCGTCTCCTTCTCCCGCTGCAATAATATTGTCATTATACACTATTTTCCCTATTTCTCAGCAAAGTAATCATTAACTGGTGAATTGACTTCAGAAATATAAGTTTTTAAAATTAGCAAAGAAAAGACAGAAGTCAGACCCCCTTAAATTCGGAGTTTACCTTCTGTCCCACGTAATTATTTCTAGTGATATTTAGTTCTGTTTTAGCTTCCCAATTTCTCATTGAAAGGAGTCGTCACTTCATTTTTCAGCAATCCTCTATAACCATATATGTTGCTTTGACAGGACCATGTACACCGATGACGAGATTCATTTCAATGTCCGCGGAGTTGCTTGGACCTGTGATGAAGTTAATACAGGATGGGACTTGCTCGCCATTGTTTAGTTTTTCTCGAATCATATCTGATGCCTGTGTAATTCTTGGGACTAGCGTGCTTTTAGGGATTAAGGCAATATAATGCGTTGGAAGCAAGCTGACTGAACGACCTTTGTCCGCACTACTGAATAGTACAACGGTGCCGGATTCTGCAAGGGTCATGTCGCTGAATGTGATGCCGATATTTGCTTGTTCAGCCAATTCGATGTTCTTTTCTCCAAGTGAAGGATCCCAGCTATTGACTTCAATCTGTTCTGAAGGCCACTTTGTTTCTAACAAGTCCGATAATCCATATTCCCCAAAACGTCCGTCTTTCCATAGAGATAGTGGTCCGCCACCATAAGCTTTTACCACTTCGTCTAGCGCAACTGGCAATGATTCTTTTGTCGTTTCGACGATATCTGTATGAATTTGCTCACATTGCACACGTAATACTCCGAGCAATTCATCTAGTGAAGCGTCTGCTAACACTGTACGCTGTGGCTGATGTTTCCAGATCGGTTTTTCTACTTTCATTTTGGGTTCGCGCCCTAATTGTGTCGCGATCGTCGCTAGAAAAGCATCACGGTTTTGAATTGTTCCTCCCATGCTTATTTGCCCCCTTTCTGATCATAGAACCAGTCACGGAAACGCGTATTTCCGACAGCTGGGAACTCCCGTAAATCGGTCCAGTCCTTCAGCGGACCCGGACCTTTTGATATCCGGTCATTTTTCGTCAAAGGTTTCATCGCGGTAGATGCTACCTTTGAGCCCATAGAATACAACGGATTCGATGCAGCACCAATCCCGAATGCTTTCATTGCCAGTCTTTCGGAAATAGGTGATCGACCTTCTTCTTCCACAATGATGCGTCGATGTGTGTGAAGTAGTTCGTGAAGAGGGATTTTCACCGGACAAGCATCCGTGCACGCTCCGCATAGTGTGGAAGCAAAAGGCAGCTCTTTAAAATCGTCGTAACCGCCAAGCAATGGCGATAGCACAGCACCTATTGGACCCGAATAGATTGAGCCGTAGGAGTGCCCACCGATATGACGATAAACAGGACATACGTTGACGCAAGCAGCACATCGGATACATTGCAACACGGATTGAAATTCTGTCCCTAAAATTTCGGATCGTCCATTATCGACGATAACTAAATGGAATTCTTCTGGGCCATCCACATCCCCTTCATCTCTAGTACCAGTTAACGCTGTGACATAACTCGTCAACTTTTGTCCCACTGCACTTCGTGTCAATAAGCTGACCAATACTTCGAATTCTTCAAAAGAAGGTACTACCCGCTCCATGCCCATTACCGTAATTTGAGTTTTCGGCAATGCAGAGACAAGTCGTGCATTCCCTTCATTCGTCACAAGACTAATGGAGCCGGTTTCAGCAATCGCAAAGTTGCAGCCTGTAATACCTATGTCTGCATCCAAGAATTCCTGGCGTAGCTTTTCGCGTGCATGCAAAGCCAGTTCTTCCGGTTTAGAAGTCTTATGATAATCCAACTTTTTCTCAAAAACTTCGCGTATCTGTTCCCTATTTTTATGAAGGGCAGGTGCTACGATATGAGACGGCGGATCATGATCATCCACTTGAAGGATATACTCTCCTAGGTCTGTCTCTATGACTTCACATCCGGCTTCTTCCAGTACAGCATTCAGATTAATTTCTTCCGTTACCATCGATTTAGACTTCACAACTTTTTTACCATCTTTTTTCTTAATGACATCCCGGACATAATCACTCGCTTCTTCAGCAGTCTTCGCAAAAAATACGTGACCGCCACGTTCTGCTACATTTTCACTTAGCTGATGTAAATAGAAGTCCAGGTTTTCAAGGACATGCTGACGAATTTCTTCTCCATGTGAACGCCATTCTTCCCAACTACCCAGCTCCTCTGCAGCGTCTAGTCGTCTACCATGCAAACGCTCCTGAGCACTGGCCACTGCTTGTCTCATAAAATCGTCTGAAATATTTTCCTTTGTTCGATCGGTAAAGTTTTTCTTGCTGAATTTCATAGCCATTACTATCACCTCACTTTTATTTACTCATTACTATTTAACACTTGCGCGATGTGCATGACACGGATTGGTTTACCCACTCGTTCTGCACGTCCTCCAATATTCATCAGACAACCACAGTCCGCCCCGATTAAATAATCTGCTTCAGTCACTATGGCACTATTGACCTTCTCATCTACCATCTGTTCAGAGATATCCCCCATCTTTACGGAGAATGTACCGCCAAAGCCGCAGCAATTATGAGCATTGGGTAAAGGGATCATTTCGAGTCCTTCCACTTGATTCAATAACTTTTTCGGTTCTTCGCTAGCGCCTAGTAATCTCGTCATATGACAAGACGGATGATACGTCGCTTTTCCTGTCAATTTCGCTCCTACATTTTCTACTTGCAGCACATTCACGAGAAATTGTGTGAACTCATACGTTTTATCAGCCAACTCTTGAGCCCTCGGTAACCAATTCAGATCATCTTTGAATACGTCAGGATATAGTTTAAACATCGTGGCACAAGATCCGGATGGAGTAACTACATACTCTGCATTTTCAAATGTCTTAATCATATTTTTCATCGCTGATTTTGAATTTTCTACATAGCCACTGTTATAAGCAGGTTGTCCGCAACATACTTGTCCTTTTGGAAACGACAATTCACAGCCTTGTCTTTCGAGCACTTCCACCATATCTTTACCAGCGTCTGCATAGAACATGTCCACTAGGCATGTGATAAACAAGCTAACTTTCATAGTCATTCACCTCTTCAAGATAGATTTCATAAGGTCAACAGGTCATCAGATGACTCTAAGTTATTTCCTAGCATACTATAAAGCTTATTGATTTAACAGATATTTATGACAAATAATTTAAAAATCACCCGTAACAAGACGGGTGATTTCATATTTTGATTGACTTCAAATAATTAGACAATACATTTTCTACGTTGACCAAATGTCCTTGCATATGAATTGCTGCGAGATCCGGCTGCTGTTTTTTAATCGCTAGAAAAATCGCTTCATGCTCTTCATATAATCGATCAACAGTCGCTGTCTCCGTATACAAGCAGATTCTCCGAGTTTCCCTCATGGATTCTCCTATGAGGCTTGCCACGTGGTTCATTAGTGTAACGAGCAACGTGTTGCCCGTAGCTTCTGCAATCGCAAAGTGGAAGTCAAGATCCGCTTTTTCTCCAAGAAGAATATCACCTGCATGTTCTTTCATACTGCGCAAAGCCTTTTCCATTTTCGCCAAGTCTTCATCTGATCGATTTAGCGCCGCGTTGGTAACTGCTCCTACCTCTAGTATTTTCCGCACGCCTAGTAAATGATCGACGTCTTGCTGATTCATCAAAATAGCGCTTTGCAATGGAAATGCCAAGTCTTCAGATGAAAATTCATTGACGTACGTCCCTTCACCTTGCCGCATTTCAATGAGCCCCAATGCACGCAATGATGTCAATGCTTCCCGAATGGCTGATCTTCCGACACTGAAGCTTTCTGCCAATTGCTGGACGGAATCCAGTTTATCTCCCGGATTAAGCTCGCCGCTCCGAATCATTTCCAGTAAAGCATCTGCTACTTCCTCATATATTTTCTTAGGCTTGATTTGCTTATAGTTCATGATCTTTCACTCCTGTCTGCTGTATTCATTATAATCCAAAAATACACCCTGTGCTAAATTCGAATAAGTTATTCACTATCAGAAAACACAAAATTCTTCTTGTCTTTTAATTTGCCAGTCTATATAATCAGAAAAAGAAGTCATTAGGTCATCAGATGACCTAATGACTAGTAGTTAAATGAAAACGTTTCCAAAAAATGATACTGGAGGTTATTTATTTGAATTTACTTATACTGTCTCTTATTGCTTTACTGCCCATTATTACTATTTTCGTATTTTTGGTCTTATTGAATTGGCCCGCAATTAGGGCTATGCCTATTGCACTCGTCGTTACTGCTTTGATAGCTATATTCATTTGGGGAACGAAGACAAATATCGTGGCAGGTGCTGCGTTCAATGGATTAATTACCGCTTTAGAGGTTATATTCATTGTCTTTGGCGCAGTACTCTTGCTCAATACAATAAAAGAAAGCGGAGCAATCCACACAATTCGTAGCGGTTTCACTTCCATTTCACCAGACCGTCGTATCCAAGCGATTATTATCGCCTTTTTATTTGGTTCCTTCATCGAAGGTGCATCAGGATTTGGGACACCAGCTGCAGTTGCGGCACCCCTGTTAGTCGCAGTCGGTTTTCCTGCACTTGCTGCTGTTATGGTGTCATTAGTAATTCAAAGTACAGCCGTATCGTTTGGAGCGATCGGAACCCCTATTCAGATTGGTGTCAGTACAGGCCTTTCTGATCAGCCCGCTGTGATGGCAGCACTTAAAAAAGTAGGCATGAGTTTTCCAGAGTTTCTACTGCAAATTACTACGAATACTGTACTAATTCACGGAGTAATTGGTTCTTTGATTCCGTTATTTCTGGCTGCCCTGCTGACACGCTTCTTCAGCCCTGCCAAGTCCTTCCGTGAAGGAATGAAAGTGTGGAAGTTTGCGTTGTTTGCAGGTCTAGCATTCACTATTCCTTACTTCATTATCGGAATTACATTAGGTCCAGAATTCCCTTCCTTGCTAGGTGCACTCATTTCATTAATCATTGTGATCCCCGCTGCTAGAAAAGGTTTATTCATGCCGAAAGTAGAAAATACTTTCGATTTCCCACCGCGCACACAGTGGGAGGAAGATTGGTTCGGCAAGCTGAATCACGAAGTGCCCAAACCGCTGGATGAAAGCCGTAGAATTTCGATGTTGAAGGCATGGATGCCATATTTAGTGCTAGCAAGTTTGCTTGTACTTTCAAGAACGCTTGAACCCTTCACTGCTTTACTTAAACATTCCGCTGTCACACTCAAATTTGAGAATATATTCGGTTCGGGTATCACAACGGCAACTACACCATTATTCCTGCCCGGTTTCTTCTTTATTGTTGCTTCATTGTTCGGTTATTTATTGTATCGTATGAAACCTTCTGAGTACGTACTTGCTTGGAAGAATTCATTCCACACAGCTGTTACTGCAGGAGTTGCATTAATATTTGCTGTACCAATGATTAAAATATTTTTGAATACTTCATTGGCAGCCGGAAAAGTGGCTGCAGATAGCGCATCTTTGGTCGGTGAAAACATGCCGCTAATTTTAGCCGAAAGCGTTTCCGTCGTAAGCGGAGAGTTTTGGCCAATTGTTGCACCAATTGTCGGTGCGCTCGGCGCATTCATTGCCGGCAGTAACACCTTTAGCAACATGATGTTTTCACTGTTCCAATTTGGCGCAGCAGGCAATATCGGTCTTGATACTGCTCAAGCAGGCATTGTTGTAGCGATGCAGGCAGTCGGCGGCGCTGCCGGAAACATGATTTGTGTGCATAACGTCGTGGCTGCTTCGGCTACAGTTGGTCTGATAGGCAAGGAAGGGCTACTCATACGACGCGTCCTCTTCCCTCTAAGTTATTATCTGCTGACTGCAGGTTTCTTGGGAATGGCAATTATTCATGGAATTTTCAATATCTGGCTACTCATTGCAATCATCATTGTTGTTGGTTTTATAATGAAGATGTCCACAGATAAACGTAAGTTGTCTGCAAATATCTTGCGACAGCCATCATAAATAGCAACAATAAAAAAGAGCCTTATGGCTCTTTTTTCATACTGTTATTCATTTATCTTCGTGTGAGTACTTTCAAGCAAAATCAGCTTCGCTTTTTGGTTTCTCCCGTCACGATAGCCTGACAAACTGCCATCTTTCGCAATAACACGGTGACAAGGCACCACAACCATCACAGGATTCTTACCTATTGCAGATGCTACAGCACGAACAGATGACAATTTCCCAATCTGTACCGCAACTTCTGAATATGTCATAGTTTCACCATACGGTATTCGTTGTAGTGCTTCCCATACTTGCAGTTGAAACGATGTTCCTTTTAAATCAAGTGGAATCGCTGAAAAATCTTTCGTTGTACCCGATAAGTACTCCTTCATCTTGCTTATATAGACTCCGAGCTCTGTTTCATCTTCTATTAAGTCAACTGTATCAAACCGGTACGACCAGTCCTTCATACGTTCTACACTATCTTCAGCTAGTCCGGCATAGCACAGTCCCTGTTTTGTAGCGGCTATTGTTACAGTCCATTCATTAAAATCAAAATTTGTCCAATAAATCAGTTACGCCACTCCCCTTTCATCCGAACAACTTCAAGCCTACAGCACCGAAAATGATGAGCGATAAAAAGAAGAGACGTTTGATGCTAGCAGATTCTTTGAATATCAAAATCCCCATTAATACGGCTCCTGCCGCTCCTAACCCTGTCCATACCGCATACGCTGTACTCATCTGTATTTCGCGCATAGCAAGAGATAGGAAAACAAAACCAAAACCAAAAATCCCCACAATGAGTAACAGTCTTTTAATTGAACGCTTCTGTAAATAATAATTAATACTCACCACACCGAAAATCTCACCGAGACTGGCAATCATTAAGTATACCCAAGCCACTGTCAGCCACCTCCTTCTGCATCGGCTTTTTCATCTGTTGTCAGCTTAATGCCGACTACCCCAATGACGATGAATCCGATGAAGGTCGGCGTAACCCACGTAAAACCTGCTTGAAAGAAGAATATATCCACTAAAAGGATTGCAGCGGCACCAGAGCCGGTAAAAACAGCGTATACCGTGCCGGAAGGTAATCTTTCACATGCTTTTATAATGAAATAAAAACTCAATACAATCGCCATAACCGTTCCGGTCCATTGCATTACAGTTTCAGAATAACGAAGACCGACTACCCAGAAGATCTCTATAACAGCCGCCAATGCGACATAGCCCCAAGCCAAAATGAAAATCTCCTTTCCATTATGAATAGTATCTATCAGTATAACAAATCTTTTACTGAAACAAAAAAATCAATAACTGATGTTAAAAGGAAACTTGCATCTAGTATATCTGCATGATAGAATAAATTCGTCAACAGTTTTTCCTATATTATGAATATTCTTATCGAGAGAGACGGAGGGATAGGCCCAGCGATGTCTCAGCAACCAGCCACAGGCACGGTGCTAATTCCAAGGGTGACAACCACCTTGAAGATGAGAATACTGTATACACTTGTATGTTCGAGGGCCTATTCGAAAAGAAGAGGTTCTTTTTTATTTTGCCGGGGGGGATGAATATTCATGACAAACAACGGATTAGAAACTAGATTAGTACAACTTGGAAACCACAGTGATGAGAAAACCGGAGCAGTCAATACACCGATATACTTGTCTACAGCGTACCACCATGAAGGTCTAGGCAAGTCCACGGGATATGATTACACACGAACAAAAAACCCTACGCGTTCTATCCTAGAGGATGGAATTGCAAACCTAGAATCAGGTGACCAAGGATTTGCATGTAGTTCTGGAATGGCAGCCATTCAACTTATTTTATCTTTATTTAAAACAGGTTCGGAACTATTGGCGCCTGAAGACTTATATGGCGGTACCTATCGCCTGTTTAATCAATATGAAGAGACGTATAATATTAAGACGCGTTACTTATCGTTCGATGATGTTTCAGAAGTCGAGCAAGCGATTACTGATCGTACAAAAGCGATCTTCTTGGAAACGCCTACAAATCCATTAATGCAAAACATAGCCATCAGTACGTATGCGGAATTGGCTAAAAAACATGATTTATTGCTAATTGTCGACAATACGTTTTTAACACCTTATTTCCAGCGGCCAATTGAGGAAGGCGCAGATATTGTCATTCATAGCGCAACGAAATATATCGGTGGACATAATGATGTGCTTGCAGGTCTAGTCGTGGCAAAAGGTGAGGATTTATGCGAACGTCTATTTACCAATCATAATGCGATTGGAGCTACATTGTCTCCTCTTGATTCATGGCTTGTCGTACGCGGTCTAAAAACTTTGCATTTACGCATGAAACAGCATGATGCAAATGCGAAAATGATGGTCTCTTATTTAGAACAAGAACCTCTTATTGCCGACGTGCTCTACGCTGGAATCGGTGGTATGTTATCATTCCGAGTACAAAATAGTGAGTGGGTCGGGCCATTCCTTGAAAATATGAACTTAATTTCATTCGCCGAGAGTTTGGGCGGTGTGGAAAGCTTCATTACGTATCCGACTACACAGACGCATATGGATATCCCATTAGAAGAACGTAATCGTCGTGGAGTAGACGACCGTTTGCTCCGTTTCTCAGTGGGAGTAGAAGATGTAGAAGATTTGATTGCGGATGTAAAACAAGCCCTTTATGCTGCAAAAGAGATAGTAGAAGGAGTAAAAGTTCAATAATAGTAAACAATACAACTCGAACAGTCAATTTAACTATGACAGTTCGAGTTATTTTAATTCATTTATAGCAAGACACGACCGATTGAATCTATACAAAAAAGCATCCAATTATATTGGATGCTTTTCTTTATTAATGAGCTTGATGCCATTTTTTCTTTTCACTCGCATAGACGACCGCTGCCGGTGCTGCGATAAACGTAAGCGCCGCCATTCCAGCGAACATACCCGCCAGTTCTTTACTTCCAAAGGAAAATCCAGTTGCTGCACCTAATACAATTCCTGCTAATACCGCCAACGCAACAATCTTATACATGTTAGACCCCCGACCTTTCATTTGTAAGACGCGATCGTCTCTCTGATTTATTCGTTGCTTTTATCATACTCTCATTGAGAACCTTTTTCAAGTACAATTGAGAATCTTTTTCAATGTTTGTTAACATGTACTATTATCGTATGTTGTAAGCAGTAGTTTAATGTGCAAGAAACAAAAAAACGTCAAGGCTTTTACACCCTGACGTTCAAATTTTTTATTCTTCTAGTAGTTTTAATGATTCACGATTAAAGGCTGGAATATCATCAGGTGTACGGCTTGTTACAAGTTGATTCTGACAGACTACGACTTCTTTGTCAGCGTATTTTGCACCCGCATACTCCATGTCTACGCGAATGGACGTATATCCCGTTGCATCGCGTCCTTCAAGTGATTTTGCTGTTATGAGCAATTGTGGACCATGACAAATTGCAAATACAGGTTTTTTTGCATCCATAAATTCTTTGACAAACTTTACGAAACGATCATCTGCACGTAAAATATCCGGTGAAAATCCACCTGGAATAAACAATGCGTCATAATCTGACGATTTGACGTCAGCAATTGCTCTATCAATTTTCACTTTAGTATTTTCTTTCATACCCGTTACTTCTGATCCTGCTTCCGCACCGATCACTTCTACTTCATGTCCAGCTTCTTTATAAGCAGCAGCTGGTTTCAAGTATTCCGAGTCCTCGAACATATCTCCAAGTACTGTTGCAATTTTAGCCATAATGCTTACCACTCCTTATATGATGTTCTATAAATACTATTCCACATTATAAAGAGACTAAACATTATCACCCGTGATCTAGTTCCCCTTCAGCCGCCAAGTAAGTTATCATATTACTAGTTAATAAATATCTTTGTAGCTGAGTAGAGTCCTCCCCTACTCGTATAATTATGTCTACATGGGGGCACATATATAGTACAGAGCTGTATGTAGGGATGACTTCTTAAAAACGAATGAACAGGTTTTTTAACCGTAAATACTAAATAAAGGGGATGAATGTTGTTGGGGGTACACCAATACTTTAAAAGCTTATCTGATTTAGAACAAATTATTCGTTGTCCTGGAAAGTTCAAATTTCAAGAGCATTCTGTCGCTAGCCATTCATTTAAAGTGACAAAAATTGCCCAGTTTCTTGGGACTGTCGAAGAGGAATCTGGGCAGAATGTGGATTGGAAAAGCCTATATGAAAAAGCATTAAACCATGATTACGCAGAACTATTCACAGGGGATATTAAGACACCTGTAAAATACGCTTCGAAAGAATTGAAGAAGCTATTCGGTGAAGTGGAAGAGGAAATGACAAGAAAGTTTATTGAAAAAGAATTTCCTACTGAATTTCAAGCTATATATTTGGAACGATTGAAAGAAGGTAAGGATAAAACATTGGAGGGACGTATCTTATCCGTTGCTGATAAAATTGATTTGCTGTACGAATCATTTGGTGAGATCCAAAAGGATAATCCAGAGCCATTGTTTATAGAAATTTACGAAGAAGCATTAAGGACAATACTGATGTTTCAAGACATGAACTGTGTAGAATACTTTTTAAAACATATACTTACAGATATGCTCAGTGAACGATTTACTGAACATAATGAGTTAACTGACATTACAATGCGAATAATAGAGGAACAGGAAGAGTAAAAGATATTTACAACCGAAGAAGTTAGAATTAGAGCATTTAAACTGAGTACATCGCTTCTACATCAATCAATAAATTAAGTGTTTCAGTTCAGAAGAACTTAGTTTTTTCTCCTCCTGGCCATGGGGAATGAAAATCTGATGTTCTGCCCTATTAATCTGAATGAGCATTTCTATGACACTTTTAATCAAAAATGCTCATTCTTTGATCGGGGCCTCCAGATTGCCCCCGCTTATTGCGGATGATAATGCGTGACCTTAAAAGCGAGTGTTACCACATGTAAGACATACTTGAGATAAGCGTAATATATTTCGCACTCACTCCCTTTTTCAACACAACCAGCAAGAACTTTAGTGCCGCCACTTTTATAATAGCAACGCAAAGTCGTTTCTCTAAAAGAATATCCCTATAATAACTAATATGGCGATAATAATACCACCGACTTGCCCGATTACTGCAGATGAAATGATAGGTTTCTTTTGAAATATATCAATGAGCTCAATATCCTCACGAAGTTGTTTTACCTCTTTACGAAGTTCATCCACTTCCTGATTCAACGTACTGATTTCCTCTGTCTGTCTTGTAACTAGCTGTTGCTTTTCTGAGTTGTTTTCATGCTGTTCCATACATGATCACTCCTTGTCTTTTCATTTCTATACGTTGTATCATACGTTTTAGTTTCAAAAAACAGAAGAACTTTCCATTGCTTTTCCGCTATTCCGGGTGTAAGATAAATCTACAAGCTGTATTGTTCGTATGACATTAAGTTTTAACCTTTAAGCTGTAAAAGGGAGTTTATTACGAAACGGAAATGGCATGCTGGATTCCTTTTTAGCAATCCAGACGTACAGGAACGTTTTCCGCAAACACCCACTTTGAGGAGTGGTGGTTTAAAACTTTCTATGACTAAGTACGGCAAACACGGCTTACATAAACAAATGCAAACTCTTCTATCTTGGATGGAAGGGTTTTTTTTTATGCAAAATGACTTGAAAAGCAAAGGCCAACTTTTTTCAACTACTATCTTCTTAAGAAAGTATTTCGCTATCAGACGACAATTTTCTTTTACATATGCGTTAAAAAAATGATCACATGCCTTTACACATTTCTTTACTACATCTAGTGCATTGGCGTATTTTTAATATCAAGCTACTAGCACTGTTTCCTTATTCATTGAAAGCATTTTCCTTTCTACGTTATACTATAAACTAATTATAAAAAGAAAAAGATGAGGTGTTTAAATTGAAATTATTTAAATGGACAGGGCCACTGGAGGAATCAGGTAACTTACCAGAAGAAGCACGTGCTTCACTAATGAATAATGATGAAGAAGTGCTTGTACTGCAAGAACAGGAAACAACTCTAGACAATGCAATCGAATACGATGTTTTGGATCAAAGCGGAGATCTTCCATCTGGGCGTTTCGCTGTATTAAACAATATTCCAGTAACTGAAGAAGGAAGAGAGATTTTTGAACAACGCTTTAATAATCGCGCACGTCTAATAGAGGCAGAACCAGGATTCGTAGCGATACGCGTATTGCGACCCGTACACTCTGGCACATATGTGATTTTGACTATGTGGGAAGACGAAGAATCCTTCAAAAATTGGCAAGAATCACAGGCTTACGGAAAAGCGCATGCGAAACGCGGCACGGAAGATGGTGTCGATCAACGTCCTAATATCTTCTCGGGACCTTCATTTGTTACGACTTATAAAAAATAAGTATAAATAAGCGATATTTGCAAAGACTACTCTTGAAGTGAAAATAATGATGAGGAGAGTGTTTTTGTGGGTATTTTAGATGGTAATCCAAAAGATCAACCTATGCATTACGGTGAAATCACTGCTATCTGGGCGTTTATGGGTGCAAATAACGGTCTGATCAGTGGCTATGAGGCTTTCGTCAATCACGCAGAAGATGAGGATCTTATTCGTCTACTTGAAGAAGCAATTAAGATGATGAAGGCTGAAAATAAAGAGTTCGGTAAAGTACTGAAAGCAAATGGCATCACACCACCACCTGCACTTCCGGAAAGACCGAAAGCAAATGCTGAAGATATTCCTGCAGGCGCACGCTTTATGGACCCTGAAATCAGCGGCGCTATTTCTATTAATGTTGGACAAGGACTCGTTTCTTGTAGTATGGCTATGGGTCAATGTCTACGTGAAGACGTTGCAGCCATGTTTGCAAAGTGTCACATGGAGAAAGTTGCATTTGGTGCCAAGTTGCTGAGCTTGAATAAATCAAAAGGTTGGATTATCCCTCCGCCATTGCATTTAAACTGATTATCACATAACTTCACCGAGCGTGTATATGCTCGATGAAGTTTTTTCTTATTATGAATAGGTTCTGTGGTTGTGCTCATTCTAACTATGGGAGAAATCATATCATCATAAGGAAGGATGAGTATACACATGAAGAATCGTAAGCCTAAGAAGAAAACAACAAGAACAACCTGTATAGTATCAGCGACTCCAGCGGCTAGATAGTACGGAGTTTGGTGAGGAGTTTACCTTCGATCAGAAATGCAGGCAACCCGCTAACCTAGAAAACCAAGAGAGACGTAATCATAAAAGGTAAAAAGACCTTCATAAAACCTAGTAGAACAACGTCATCCCATACTGTAATGACGTTGTTCTACTAATTATTCTATTGTTCCTGTTCCTTGTAGTTTGACTTCCACAGTAACTTTAAATTCTATATCGGGGTATGCTTTTTGCCACGCAGTAAATAGATCTTCTGTATACAACCGTGTAGTACGGTAATGTAAACCAAAGCCAAATGGGTCTAGATTCTCCTCTTGCATTTTAATTAGAAAGTGCAGGATTTTTTGTTTCACTTCTTTTGAGGCCAATCGATTATACTCATCCAACTTGGCAATAGATAAATCTTTATTGGATTCACCTATAATTCCTTTCATCACAATATGCATATCTATCGCACGTGGCGCTTCGCTTCCTTCCCTCGATACAAATTGATAGGTCATTTTACTTTGGCTAATGTTCAATAATAACTCGAGGCTTCCTTTTTTGACTAGATAGGTAAGTCCTGTTGAATTTTTCAATAATGAATTGAAGTATTTCGTTTCAATAGTTGACAAAACAGTGGGATCTTCTCTCCCATCAACTACTACAGAATGATTTACTATTAATTCATCACCTTTTTCATTCGTCTCAATTAATGGTAGAACAGGATTAATACCATCTGCGAGTATATCTCTTCGCAATTGAAACAAAAAAGTCGTCACGACATACGGACTATCATTCGCTGTTGCTCCAAAAAAGTTGATTAAAGCAACTGATGCTGGCGCTTCAGTTTTGGGCTCGACTTTTAGAATAGTTTCGGCAGAAGGTCTGGCCCCTGCAACATATGAGATTAATTGGATATCACCGCGTCGAATAAAATAATCCATAAAAGTTTGCATATCATTTCTCAGAAGTTTTTCATGAACAATAATTGTTTTCATATGACCAAGTTCTAACACCTTGTCTATATGTGTCTCCAGCATACGAATCGCTTCGCCTATTGAATGTCCTTCACGTGAAAGGTACGCAAAACTCGGCTTAGCGGAATCTTTAATAGCGCCAAAGGGCAAAGCCACCTTCACTGTTACTTTATATCCATTTTCTACATTTTCCGCAGGATCAATCCCAATCGCAGACACAAAAAGGCGTTTATCTATATCTTTAAAAGCACAGCCATATTGTATTAACATACCACTGATGCATAAAACCATCAGAAACCATTTACTTAATGAGAGGAATTTCAAACCTTCGCCCTCCTATTCACTACAAGCATAAGAACCATCAGACCAATTAATATAATGGGTATTGAATTAAAGTAATACTTACTATAGAGAAATAGATCGTATTCGGTTACTTTTAATGTTGTATAGATTGCAATGGACCAGAATACTACAACCACTATTCCAAGGCTGATTTTTTCACGCAACTTTATTTTCAATTGTTCTATACCAAACGCACTCTGAAATAATTTACAAGCGACATGCCAATGAATTGTAATATTTAAAAAGGCAATCGCTAACAATAGTAGCAAAAAGATAAATATTACGCGCTCAATTACCCCGAACTTCATTCGAATAGAGTCACTAGTCAGAATCCATGGGTACAGGATACTTTCCACTTGATCAAATCCTAAAACGCCAATTGGTATAAAGTAAGTAGTGAAAATCGCAAATGCTCCCAAAATAAATATTATTAGTGCTTGTTTAATACCGAAAGTCATTTTTTTCTTTAGGAGCGAGTTGAAAATTATGATATCAAAAGCTCCAACGAATAAATACGTCACCGTAGAAAACACTGTATAATCCGGTGGGTTATCGATAAAAGTCATCGCAATCGCCACATGATTCCAACTGACCTGTTCAGAAAAATAGAGTTTGACTACGTAATATGCAGCAACAGGAAACGACAAAACAAACACCAATTCAAGTGTAAATAATATATTTCGACTTTGCATGATTACTCCAAAAGTAATCACCGGTATGAACATCGCAATTATTAAATAAACAGACATTTCAGGTGTTATAAATCGTAAAAGAATATCTATATATGTAATCAGTGTCTGCATACCTGAAACATACCAAACAATTCCCAGGATAAATAATGTAGGAATTGCTATCCACTTCGATAAATATAGCGATAAAATGTGTGGTAAACTCTTCCCTGGAAATGCTTTAAAGAAAGTGATTAATACCCAGTTGATAAATACCCCAAAAAACAGTGCGATGATCATCGTGACAATCGCCCCTTCTTCACTTTTTCCGAATAAGATTCTTGGACTGGAAGCAATAAGATTGGCAATCATGTTGGATATGAGTAAAAAATAGACAAACCTGCTCATGAATCATCCGCCTCTAATTCTTCTCGTCTATTCTTCCAAAACATTCGTAAATACGGCTCTCCGAAACTGTCTTTGTTTACCAAATACAACAACAGTCCAAGCATTCCAAGCATCATACCTGCAATACCAAACAACGTCGTATATACCAATAGTAAAAAACGGCAGACTCGAACAGCATAATTCATTTCACTGATTGGGATAACAAATGTGGAAATCGCTACAAGTGAGACGACGATGACCATGATGTTCGAAGTCAATGCAGCTTCTACTGCCGCGGTTCCAAGAATTAATCCTCCAACTGTTGTAGCCGTAGCGCTTATGCTATTGGGCAACCGCATACTAGCTTCTGTCAGTAGTTCGATAAATATCAACATGAAAAACACTTCAATAAATGATGGGTACGGAACACCAATCCTGCTCGCTGCCACTGTTAGCGCAAGTTCAGATCTGAGGACTTCCGGTGTATACGATGTGACGCCAACATATATAGCTGGCAGCATAATACATGTAAACAATCCCGCATATCGAAGAAATCGTATAAGCGTTACTACCCAAAAGGAATAATATGCATCTTCCATCGATAGCATAAAATCAAAGAATGTTGTAGGAGCAATAATTGCGTGTGGGCTTCCATCTACTAAGATAATGACTTTTCCACCCGCCATATTATGAAGAATTCGATCCGGTCGCTCAGTCAGAAGACTCGTTGGAAACAAGCTGTATTTTTTATTGTTTAAGTAATATTGTAAGTCTCCACTTGCTTGAACCAGCTCTACATCCAATGTGAGAATGCGAGCTCTTATTTTCTTCAGTAGATGAGGTTTTACTTTTTCTCCATCGTAAATTAATGCAATATCGCGATTTGATATATCTTCCAATTGGATTGGTTCAATTATCAAGGACGGCTTGTGATAACGTTGCCGCATTAGATTAATATTCGTCTCTATACTCTCACTAAGTCCGAGTTGAGGACCGTGAATTGTAGGTTCCATAATGGCTTCTTGCACTGCATTGGCAGCTACCACTTTTAACTCAAGTAACGTTATTTGCTTGTCAATCATGACAAAAACATTACCCTTCGTAATTTCTATAAGAACCTCTTCATCTCCAGTTGGCATCTTGGTTTCATAAGGTAATGAAAAAATATACTCCGCAAAGTTCTGATCTGCTGACATCTCATAGAAAGGTTTTACGACAATTTCTTGTAGTTGCATAATATCCACTACACTTTTCAAATATAGCAAATGCACGATTCGATCTTTACTTTTTAAGGTTTTTTTCACTATATCCGAAGTGGGTTCCAATCGTTTAGCCAAACGTGTAAAGTATGCAGGTGGTTCTGTATGACTGGTTGTTTCATCCATACTCATCACTTCTTTCTCATCGAACAAGTTAGTTGTTAGTTTGTCCAATGAATGGAAGTTTAATCATAACTGAGGAGGAATACTCCTCCACAATTAAATTTTCAAATAGTGTTTTATTAGATGCCAAATGGGTTATGGTATACAGAGGACTACATTTTTTGAAGCTATGAAAGGAGGATTCCCTATGAACTTAGCAGCAATTGGAGTACCTGGCTTAATCATTATTTTAGTAATTATATTAATTTTGTTTGGCCCCCGAAAATTACCTGAAATTGGTTCGGCAGTAGGAAAAACATTATCTGAATTCAAAAAATCGGCAAAAGACATCATGGATGACGATGATGAGCCTAAGAAGATAGAAGTGCAACAAGTTGATGCTAAAGATCAAGTGAAGTAATATTCTATACGTGAAAAAGCCAACCACTAATGTGATTGGCTTTTTCATGTATGATTCTATGCAGATTAAGGTACAATCAGATACAGCATGAAAGACAGTATTTGCTGATTTATCCTATTCACTTCATTTCGGTACGTGCTTGCTTAATACTGGAAGAGTTTGTATTAGTAAAAGTTTCATTAAGCATCTCACTGTACCTCCAACATCTTCAATTAGAGTTGCCATCAAGCCATACGGGTTATCGAGAGTCATGGCGAATGTTGATATGTACAGAATCTACTAACTCCCAAAATTGGGATGTTGCTTTGGAAACTTGTTCATTCTTTGTCTTAATCATGACTGGTTCAACACGAAAATCAAATTGCTTTAATTCATAAATCTTCAATTGGTCCATTGGTACCGCATATGCTACACGTGGAATAATAGAAAATCCTAAACCTTTACTAACCATTGCGATAACAGTTGTCAGATCTTTGCTTTCCATTACAATATTAGGAGTAGTATGCGCTTCTTCAAAAGCTTTTAGGATCTTTTCATAGTAAGAGTGTCCTTCCATGGCAGCAAGCATAATAAAAGGATGCTTGGCGAGATCATGAAATGTAACGTCCTCGGACGAAAAAACATTTCCCCAGCTGCGCGGACTTACCACCACGTATTCCTGTTGTTTTAACTCTAATACATCACAATGTGCACTATTTTCTAGTCGTAATAACAAAGCCACTTCAATTTCTTTATGATCCAGCTTCTTTAACAATTCCTCGGAACTTCCTTTTTCAATGCTGATTTTGATATCCGGAAACTGTTTACGATATATACTGATGTAGTCGACAAGCAAATTCAAGCAGGCAGACGAAACTCCAATACGTAATGTGCCTGCACTGCCACTTTCAATTTCCTCAATTTCTTTCTTAACATCTTCCATGCTACGCAATAACCTTTTTGCATATTGGTACAGGATGTGCCCTGTTTCTGTCAGCTCCCATTTTTGTCGATAGCGGTGAATCAATGTTGTGCCAAGCTCAGTCTCCAGCCTTTTTAATTGTTGACTGAGTGGCGGTTGAGCAATGTGTAGTATGAGCGCTGCTTTCGAAATACTTTCTTGGTCTACAATCTCCTTAAAATAATACAACTGTTTAATATCCATGATTCTCACTCCGTTATAAACTATTTAATATGTCGTCTTTCATTATTATATATTATTTATATCTCTCTTTACGTGATAAAATTAATTGAATCACATATCGAAAGCAGAGGTTTTCGTCCAGATGAATAATATTTCCAAACGACTTACCCTATATGTAATAGGTTTATTTTTATTATCTCTGGGCGTTAGTTTCTCTATCCAGGCTAACCTTGGAGTTTCTCCTGTTTCATCACTAGCTTACGCGATCTCCCTTACGTCGGGTTTGACAATCGGGATCACGACAATACTTGCAAACATCTTATTCATTTTGGCACAGATTCTATTGAATAAAAAACATATCGGATTACGTGAATTTGTTGTTCAGTTAATTATTGTATTTCTATTTGGTCTGTTCATGGATGTTACATTAGCCATTGTGCAGATACTTCCTACACCTGACACATTAGTAGGTAAATATCTATTCCTTTTCATAAGTTTATATATTATATCTGCTGGATTGTTAGCCTATTTTTCAGCAGGATTGCCTTTAATGCCTTATGATGTACTAACCTATGTTGTAAGTGAACATTTTAATATGAAATTTGGCAAAGCGAAAATATCCAGTGATTTACTAAACGTCGCACTTGCGGGTATCATTTGCTTAGTATTTCTTCAATCGCTAGGAGCTATTGGGATTGGAACCATTCTAGCCGCATACTTTATCGGGAAAATCCTTGGCAAGATGATGCCGCGATTCCAGCCATTACTTCAGAGCTGGGTGTATAAAAGTAAAGAGGATGTAACGATAGAAGAAAAAGAAGGAGTTGAACCTATTCAACAACAATTTCCATAAACAAGAGGAGATGTTAAAAGTCATAATGAATACGGCTTTAACATCTCCTTTTCCTATCATTGAATGCTATTATCTATACTTACTGTTAGCCCAATCATTCTCCATGACAGATTTAGTTCTTATACACCAATTTAAACGTTTCACAAACTACTGGAATTTCATGATGGAAATCTTGATTAACTTCTTTTAATTCATTCGTGAAAAACTTTTCATGAACTTCTTGCCAATAATGCAATGAACGATCCCCTTCACCTTCCAAATATGCATGTTGTTCCGTCACTTCATTGAAAGGCACTACTTTTACTGCTATATTTTCTACGACTGCGACCGCTATTCCATTGCCATCGAGAATAATATTGTGAAGACCTACCATTGGTAACGGTTCATTTTCTAATTCATAGAGCGTGTAGTTAGAAGAAGTCGCCGTTTTAGTTCCCTCTACTACCAATAAAGCAAGTTCATCCGCCATTTGTTTTGAATTACCAAATGACCAAGCTACGTACTGTTCAGGCGCATCGGGATGTGTACTTTTGAATTCTTCCCATACCCGCTCAATTGACTCTTTACTAATATATTCTTTCCACGCAGTAATTCCGCCTTCCAATACCGTAACATCGTAATCTCTACTAGAAAGGATGTTAGCACATTTAGTTGCAGAATTTCCTGTTGTACACGTAATAATCATTTCTCTATTCTTCGGCAACTGTGGGAGCACATTCTCCACTTCATCATCTAACATAAAGATTTCCGTTTTCGGCACGTTTATATCCTCCACCGTGTTAGCTTCGATATGGAATTGATTATATTTATCCTCAGCACGTACATCTACTAGTACAAGTGCTTGTTCAGTTTGTATCTTCCTGAATAATTCCTCTGCAGTAATCATTTTAACCATAAACAAATCCAACCCCTAACTCTACTATGATACTTCTCATTATAGCTGTAATTAACTATTGTTTGTTATGGCAAGACGTTTTATATAGATGAATATATTTTTGGACAATAAAAAGATAGGTATCCTCCAAGAAAAGTAATTAGAGAACGTCCTATCTATTAGTAGTATGGAACACTAAGTTACATATTATACATGATTTTAAAAAATACTCAGTCAAACCGGGTTGACTGAGTATTTTTATGCATTCACTTGTACAGGATCATGCCATGGATAGTTATTCGTTAAAACTGAAGCTAAGTCTTTGCTTTGCTGTTTACGCATTCTACGGATCTCTGCGCGCTGTGGTGCAGTTTCATGTAAATATTTTTCTTCTTCGGTTTCTGGAATGACACGCGGAACAGTCAATGGCTTTTTATTCTCATCCAATGCAACAAATGTTAACAATGAGGTGGCTGCAATTTTACAATTACCAGTTGCCAAATCTTCCGCAATCACTTTCACGAAAATCTCCATGGAAGATTTTCCAGTCCAAGTCACATATGACTCAAAGCAGACTGAATCGGAAGGACGGATTGGATACAGAAAGTCTACGGAATCCATAGATGCCGTCACACAGTCTGCTCTGCTGTGTCGAGCTGCTGAAATCGATGCAATTTGATCAATATCGCTCATTAAACGTCCGCCAAACAATGTATTATGGTTGTTTACATCGTTTGGAAATACTCTGCTCGTTCGTACGACCCTTGATTCCCGACACTGCTTTTCTAGTTTCATTGTAAATATGGCCTCCTCCAAGATATGAACCAAATTACTCTATAATTAATTTGAAAAGTCAAACAATTATTTTTTTGTATATCATCTTAATATACTCTTCGTTCACAGAACTGTCAAGAAAGTTTTTTCACACTTTTTGAATTACCTCTTCATACTTTCATGCAGCAACGGAATATCTTTTTCCTCTAGCAACCCTAAACTGATCAAGCCTTTCATAATACCATCTTCTGAACAAGATGCAGTCACGTGATCCGCTACTTCTTTTAATTCGGGTATAGCATTTTCCATTGCTACCCCAATACCTACTGTCTCGATCATTTGCATATCATTGGCACCATCTCCAAATGCATAACTGTTTTCAACAGGGATATCCATATGTTCAAGCATTTTTTGTATACCGATGGCCTTAGAAGCCCCTTCAGGCAACATATCTACGGAGTTTTCATCCCACCTAATAAAGGAATAATCCTTGAATAACTCCATATACTTTTCAGTTTCCTTTGGAGTAGAGTAAATTTGCACTTGATTCACAACAGAATGAGAATATACGTTAGGATCTACAGGTGGGTACGGTATTTTTAAACGTGCAGTTCCTTCCTGAACAAGAGGATGTTCTTCGACGTTCGACACGAACGATTCAAACGTGGAGTATGTCAATCCATGTCCTTGTTTATGCGCAAGTTCGGTAAGTTGTTGTATAACTTCTGGCTTCATAGGATTCGAGTAAATTACTTCCCCTTCCAGTACCACATGCTGCCCGTTCATGGAAACATAGGAATCAAATGAAAGTTCTTCTAGCAACCATTTGAACATAAGTGGAGCTCTACCAGTACAAATTACAGTGTATATGCCTTTGTCGCGTAGTGCCTTAAGAGATTGTTTCGTCGATTCTAAAATTGTTTTGTCATGGTTCATTAATGTTCCATCTAAATCAAAAAACACTATTTTTTTATCTTGATTCACTTTGTAAACCCCTTTCATTTCTCGTTGTCTATCTCGTAGTTTATCAATTACTGATCACATATGCCTTGAAGTTGCTCGAAAGTTCAATATACATGTGCTAAAACTAAAAAAATGCTATTTGATATTTTCATAATAGCCGGTTATTCTTTTTCTACAGTATATTTATTTAGAAGTACTAGATGGAGGTTATGGGCATTTACTTACTGGATGGCCCGAAGCAGCTTTATCACCAATGCGTCAACTGTCTATGTTGAGCAGGATTCACGATTTAGTTAGTGAAGACTCACAGTTTATAATTGCAACACATTCCCCAATTCTACTATCCTTTGCTGGTGCAATAATCCTCGAATTCACAGATGAAGGTGTGCAAGAAACACCGCTGGAAGAAACAAGTCACTACCAAATCATGAAGCAGTTTTTTGATGATAAGGAGCGTATGTTACATTATTTGCTAAAGTAAATGAATTGGATGAAAAAGCGATTATTTCCGAGGAAATAATCGCTTTTTGTCATTCCTTATTTTCTTTTTTTACTTGTTCTCTTGCTTCCTTCTTTATTTCTTCTACTTGTTCTTCAGCTTTTTTTGCTGCATCATTAGCTAATTTCGCTGAACTCTTATCTTTATCATCTTTAGGTGTATCTGCATAACTCTTTGTCATTTTCCACACTCCTGTCTGATTAAGTAACTTTATTATTCCCCAGATTCATGAAATAAAAACACACGTTTTTAATTACCTGTTTTTTCATGATACAATAAGGGTAGAATTTAGGAAAGGTGGACTACTTGTGTCTAAGAAATTGGCTATCTATTTGTCCATGCTTGTCATCGGCTTCACATTTTTATTTTTAGCGGTCTTTCTCGATTTACCTGAAAAATTAAAGTGGCTGTTTTTAGCGATCGCAATTATATTAAATGTTACATGTGCTATAGCTGCTATGAGAATTGGATTGAAAGAAATGAAACCAACTAAAAAGTAAATACTTTTTTGCAGAAAGAAGTGCTACCTATGAAGCGTTCTGCTAGTTTCCGAAATAGATATACTTGCTCTCACACGAGCTCATTTAATTAAATGGGCAAAGAAAAAGAGTAAAGATAAGAACCCATTTACGAATAGAATAGAATTCCAATGCACTGTATTAAACGGTGTTGGACAGATCCGCAGTTATGCACCAAAAACTCCGCCATTTTCAGAGCAACCTGCATTGATCAACACCTATCTCGTACAACATGATATAGATCAACATAACTTTCAAGTGAAGATGCAAAACGTCTATTCGCCGGATTCATCGCGGTTGAATCTGGTTTTATATTACTCATTTCTTTTTGGAAATATCGTCACTTAGGAAAATAAAAATCAGGGTCTCAGTAGCCTCTGATTTTTTTATTTACTCTATTTCCGTGATCATCCGTTGTTGGATATAACTCTTTAGCCCTTCGACCGAATATACATCCCGCTTTGGAATGATATATGCGCTTACCGTACTCGTATATATGTAGAAATAATCCGTGTCTTCTATCAGTTGTTTCACGCCAGCCCATTGTACGTTTGTTTCACCAACAGCTGTCTGATCTATTATACCTGTTTTATTCATCTTCATAGAGTGTTCTCCAACAAGCCCTTCATTCTTACCGCCCCTAAGCATCTTGCTCACTTGCCGTGTAATATGAAAGTAAAAATACTTTGGATAAAAGATCACCCACAGAATAGCCGTTACTCCAAATGTAGCAAATAACGGACCTTTCGCCATATCTGTAAAAACAGATAAAAAATATGCAAACAGTAAAAATATTAGCGGCGATATATACCGCTGCCATTGCAATGAATTTTTACCGACTTTAGAAGTTTTCACATGATACAAATTAAAGGCTACCACATCTTGTTCCGTTAAATCATACTGGATTTCCATTTATTCCTCCCGCAAGGTGTGCTGTATCATTTAACAGCAAGCAACTTTTCTCTTCTATATTTATTATAGTCAATGAAGTATTATCGATCTTGACTGTATATGTTTCATCTTCCATTAAAGCCACAATGATCCGTTTGATAAAGCTCCCATGACTCACAACGATCAAACGTTGATGTCGATTCTTCTCGATCTGTTCATTCACAAATTCAAGACCTCGCGCTACAACACTTTCCGCCGTTTCAAACTGTAAATCTAATTCCCTCCACTGTGGTCCCCACTTCTGCTGTCGCTCTGATTCCGTCGTTCCTTCAATCAACCCGCCACTACGCTCACGCAGTCGATCATCTTCCACGACTTCAATACCCGACTGCCTAGCAAGTAAATTTGCTGTCTGTCTAGCGCGTGTCATAGGGCTAGTAAAAATGACGTCCCATTCCTCATTTGCCAAGCGCAATGCCAACTTTTTTGCAGTCTCTATGCCTTCTTCATCCAACGGTATATTTGAACTTCCTTGTGCACGCCCTTCTTTATTCCAAGCAGTCACACCATGCCGTACAAAACCAATAATGGTCAAATCAATCCCCCCCTAAATAGTAGGTCTGAAAGATGGCGTTCTTTTGATCCAGATATAATTCAACACTACACCAAGTAATAATACAAATGCACCAAAATAGAACGGATAATCTACATCGATATCAAATAAGGCTCCACCGATGATTGGACCAAATACATTTCCAATACTCGTAAACATCGAGTTCATGCCACCGACAAAGCCCTGTTCATTTCCCGCAATTTTTGACAAATAAGAGGTTGCTGCTGGTCGTATCAAATCAAACCCTACAAAGATAATCATTGTAACGGCCAGTACGGAAAAATAACTTTGAACGAACGTTGTCAGAAAAACTAAAACGGACGAAAAAACTAAACAGAATAAGATTAGACGTTTCTCCCCTATCGTTCTCGCAAGCTTGTCGAATAATACGACTTGTGCAACTGCTCCGACTAACCCGCCTCCTGTAATGATGATCGCAATGTCTTTGGGTGTGAATCCAAACTTATGATCAACGAACAAGCTGAAAATCGATTCAAATGAAGCTAAACCAAAAGATAAAATCAATATAATAATAAAGACAATGAAATAATGACGCGCAAAGATCCGCTTTAATCCCGGTTTAGTTGCGTCCTCCGCTACCGATTCTCGATAACGTTCCGGTTCACGCAATGCAATAAAGGAAAAGATCGCTGCAAACAGAGAGAGTCCCCCCGCAAAGAAGAAAGGAACTCGAGTACCATACATCGCTAGAAATCCGCCAATCCCTGGACCTAATATAAATCCCGTAGATATGGCAGCGGACATAAAGCCTAATGCCTTTGAACGAGTTTCCATTGTTGTAATATCTGCAATAAAGGCAGTAACAGCTGGCATAATGAAAGCCGCACTAATCCCGCCTAGAATCCTGGATGCAAATAATACCGGCAAGGTCTGTCCAATCCCGAACAAGAATTCGGAAGAACTAAAAATGATTAACCCAACGACAATCATTTTTTTTCGACCAACTGTATCTACCCATCTTCCTGAAAAAGGTGAAACAAGCAGTTGGGCCATCGCAAAAGTCGCGAACATATAGCCAACCACTGTACCCGATATATGTAATTCATTCATTAAACTTGGCATAACTGGTATAACTAATCCAATTCCCAAAAATGCTATTAGTAAATTGGTCAGTAGCAGACCTAACGTGATGGTTTCCTTTTTCATCTACTCTCTCCTACGCTCATTCTAAGTTGATATTGGAATATCATAGCAACCACAGAATAAAGTTACAAGAAGAAAAGATTCGGAATTTTAGTGATTTCACCACTTTATTTTCAAGAACTGCTGAACGAGTTGTTGTCGTGCATTTTCATGTAATGGCCAGCTTTCTATTTCAGTCACAATTTGATCACGTGTTCCAAAACCTTTAACGAATCCATTCAATCTTGCCGCAAATGTAGAATGGATCAGCGACTCTGCAGTAGGATATAATGAATGTAACTGCTCCAATACATTCGGATAACGCTTCAAATAATATTTCTGATGGCGGTTCTCAGCTAATGTAAAATGGCCTAATGGGGTGATTTCCGTTTCAATTGGTTCTCCAAGCTTTATCTCCATTTCTCTCTTGACTAAACCGATTATCTGTTTTTGTTGCAGGTTGTGATAGCGCAATGATGAAACATATTGTTGTCCTTTGTATTGATCACGGTTTGGATAATGATTACGCCAAAAATGTAGAAGTATTTCCTCGTAAGAAATACTCGTCGGGTCATAATCAATTTCTATCGTTTCAGTATGATCTTCCATCGTCTGGTATGTTGGCGCTGGCGTAGTTCCGCCTGTGTATCCTACACGTGTTCTAATGACACCTGACAAGCTGCCAAAGCGCGCTTCAGGTCCCCAAAAACATCCCATTCCAAATGTCGCGGTCTCCAACACTCTGTTCTTCGTTAGCTCTTCATCTATTTCAGTAGTGGTTATCATGGCGCTCCCCCCCTTTATGTTCATTGTACTATACTCGTTATTATTCCATAAAAAAACAGAGTCCACTTTTAGAAGGACTCTGTATGAAACGTATCAAGATTTTTTATACTTTTCCCACTCATCTTCTAACATACCGTATACGATTAAATCATGATAATGATTATATAAAAACTCTCCGTCACGAATGACTCCCTCTTTCTTAAATCCTAATCGCTCAGGAACTGCCTGACTTCTCTTATTCTCGGTAGCACATCGGATTTCTACACGGTGTAGATCATACTCTTCAAATGCAAAGTCTACCAGATCAGACACTACCGCAGTCATAATACCTTTTCCTTGATAATCTTGCGCCAGCCAATAGCCAATACTTGTTTGCCTATTTGTATAGTTAACGGAATGGAATCCTGCAAAACCTGCCAAGACTCCTTTATACAGTATACCTGCTTGGAATCCATCTTCTTCAGCGAATTGTTGTAACCACACATTAATGATTGGACCATACTGATCCACATCCGTCATGGAATCAACCCACGGCAACCACTCACGTAAGTATTCCCTTGATCCATCTACAAGAGCGAATAATGCTTCTGCGTCTTTCTGTCCTACCAGTTTCAATGAAATATCCTCTGTCACTTGATGTACAAACATAGCATAGCTCCTTTAATAGCCGTCAATTTATTCCGTGAACATTCACTATACCCTGGCTTTACAGCTGTCGGAAAAACCACCGGAGCTTTTCAGCATAATTAGAAGAGGGTTAGTATATGATATCTTATTTTTCATGAGTATTTTTAATACCTAATTACGTCGCTCTATTCATCACGAATATCTAATCCCAACATGGCAGCAAATTGAATCGCCTGCATAGAGGACACGACACAACCATCCAAATCTTTTATAGATACTGTCATGCTCTCGAATTCTGAAGTGTTGATCTCCACTCCTTTTAGAGGTGTCTCATCAAAGCTTGCAGCATCCAGATTACACTCTATAAAGTATGTCTTTTTTAGTTTACAATCAAAAAAGTCCGCATCTTTCACTTGGCAGGTATCAAACCACACTCTCTCCCACCTTGTATGGGCAAAAGCAGAAAGATTACATATACACTCCTCAAATAACACATCCGTAAATCGCGCATTTGTAAAGTTAACACCCAACATTTTGCAATTATAAAAACTCACACGGTGAATACTAATACCCGTCAAGTCCGCACTAGAGAAATCACAATTTTCAAATCGAACATCTGTAGCAAATAGCTCTGGTAAAATTGCTCCTTGAAAGCTGGAATTCCTAATGAGCATACTTGTTAATTGCGCACGTTCAATTGTTTGCCCATCAATTCGCGAATCGACAATACTTGTGTTATGCAAGAATGGATCCTCTTCGTGAAGCAGGTCTTGTAACTGTCCCGACGCTAAATGCTCGGGTATTTTAGGTTGATTTATTTTCATAAGTAGATCTCCTCCTCAAGCTTTTATAAAAGATTTATCGTGTTACGAGTGGTACCATGATTAGAAGGGGTGACTATTATGGAAATTAATGATCTAGCACGTAAGGAACTTTTAGCGCAAGTAGAAGACTTGTCAGATGAAATAATTAATCAAAAACCAACTGAAAACAAATGGTCTATTAAACAAATTGTACAACATCTGTACTTAATGGAAGGTAGCGTTGCTAAAACTATTCAGACTAGGCTTGCTGACGACGATCAAAACATCACTACAGAAAAGCCGATTCAACTTACTGTGGATCGTTCTAAAAAAGTCGATGCGCCTGATTTCGTGAAACCAACTTCAGATTTTTCTACTCTCCATGACTTGAAGAGCAAGCTTTCTGCTACTCATTCGGCTTTAGATGATATAGCTGAAAACGCAACAGAAGATCAATTAGCAGTAAAGTCCTATCCCCATCCTGTTTTTGGCGAAATGAGTCTTACGCAGTGGATTCCATTTGTCGGCTATCATGAACTGCGCCATATTGAACAGATTAAAGAAGTAAAAGAACAACTCGGTATCTGATAAAGACCTCTGCCATAACGTTGCGTTATGGTAGAGGTCTTTTCTCTATCGCTGAATATAGTAAATGGCTTGCTGAATACTTGAAAAGGTTTTTAATATTTGCTGAGGATCTTTAGCTGACGCTAATTTATGTGCAAGATCTGGCGAGATGCCTGTAATATAAAGCTGACATCCCATAAGCTTTAATACTTGTTGGATTTCTAGCAACCGATCAATCGAAGTTCCTTGTTGCCAATATAAACCCGTTATATCAATCATTACATGATCTACTTCATTTAAGTGAACGTAGTCACTAAGCTTCGTAATTAATAAATTAAAACGTTCTTCAGTCATTTCACCAATTAATGAAACAGCCGCTAGATTATCGTAAATTCTCATGATGGGTAACATGAGTTGTTCTATTTCATGATCCTTTGTATGTAGCTCTTCTATTTGTCTGTATTGTACAGAAACGTCTGTCTGTGTACCAATACAATATGGCACCCCATCAATAACGGTTGGACGAAGACTGAGTCGATTCCAAAATAACGTACCGTCTTTTTTATAGTTTTTCAATACGATTGTAAGAGGTGTTCTTTCTGAAACCGCTTTTCTAATTTTCGAGACTGTACTAGGATCTGTATCCTTACCTTGAAGAAATCTACAATTACGCCCAAGTACTTCTTCTTGAGTATACCCTGTCATCGTTTCGAATGTTTTGTTAGCAAAAATTATTGGATTATCATCTTTCGAATCATCCGTTACCAAAGCTCCAACTCTACTTCCATTAATGATCGCTTCCATCAATTGACTTTGAACCGCCGCCGTTAATTTCTTTATTTTAAACACATCCTATCAATTCATATGATATTTATTATTTTAATAGTAGCATATTACTTCATAAAACATACAAATCATCTGAATCATCGTTGGCTTTGCTATGATAAAAAGAAACATCCCTCTGATACTTGCAAATCAGAGGGATGTTGTTTTATACATGTGTAGCTTGCATCTCAGCAAGTTCTTTCTCTGAACATAATACAAAATGTTCAGGAGCCACTTCACGAAATTCCACTTTTTCGTCAGGTCCATATTGATGGTCCTTCGGGTTATACGGGTGGCGCACACGGGAACGTTCATAAATTGGGTCCGGTAGTGGAATCGCTGACAGCAAAGATTTTGTGTAAGCATGCATTGGATTTCGATATAATTCATCCGCTGGAGCCATCTCCACCAGTTTGCCGAAGTACATCACGCCAATACGATCGGAAATGTATTTAACCATCGATAGATCATGAGCAATAAATAAATATGTCAGCCCTTTTTCTACCTGCAATTCTTTCAACAAGTTGACGACTTGTGCTTGGATTGAAACGTCTAGTGCAGATATCGGTTCATCCGCAATGATGAATTCAGGATCTACAGCTAATGCACGGGCAATTCCGATACGCTGACGCTGACCGCCTGAGAACTCATGCGGATAACGCTCAGCATGTTCACGATTTAAGCCAACAATCTCAAGCAAATCAATTACCCGTTGCTTTCTATCCGTTTTACCTTTTACTAGACCATGTATATCTAGTCCTTCTGCAATAATATCCAAAACTTTCATCCGAGGATTCAAAGAAGCATATGGATCTTGGAAAATCATTTGCATCTTTCTATTCAGTTCGTGATTTTCCTTTTTACTTTTTGGTGCGTGTACATCTACACCATTATAGAGAACTTGACCCGCTGTCGCATCATATAATCGGATCATTGTACGCCCTGTTGTGGATTTACCGCAACCTGACTCCCCTACTAAACCAAATGTCTCTCCACGTTTTATAGTGAAGCTAATATCATCTATCGCACGGACTTCAGTAGATTTCCCTGCATTAAAATATTGTTTAAGGTTACGTACTTCAATTAAATTATCTGACATCACACAGTACCTCCCGTCTGATCAACATAGTACCGGCTACCTTTAAATGTTTTCATACGCTCAATAATAAGGGCAGGCGGTTCAACCTGTGGTGCCTGAGAATGCAATAACCATGTCGCTGCGTAATGTGTATCGCTCACTTTGAAGAAGGGAGGCTGACGCTCCATGTCGATCTTCATTGCATATTCACTTCGCAACGCAAATGCATCACCTTTTGGAGGATTTAATAAATCAGGAGGTGTGCCGGGAATCGCATACAGCTTTTGATCTTCTAAATCCATAGACGGCATTGAACTTAGTAAGCCCCATGTATAAGGATGTTGGGGATTATAGAAGATTTCATCTACTGTACCAATTTCAACGATTCGACCACCATACATAACAGCTACTCGATCGGCAACGTTTGCTACTACACCAAGGTCATGCGTGATAAATATGATAGAAGTATCCGTCTTCTTCTGAATGTCTTTCATCAGCTCGAGAATCTGCGCTTGAATCGTGACATCCAGTGCTGTTGTTGGCTCATCTGCAATCAATACTTTCGGATTACATGCAAGCGCAATCGCAATAACGATTCGCTGACGCTGTCCACCAGAAAATTGGTGAGGGTACATCTTGTACCGATTTTCCGCATTCGGTATACCGACCAGATTCAATAATTCAATCGTCTGTTTACGTGCAGCTGATTTATTCAGCTTCTGATGTTTTAAGATCGGCTCCATGATTTGTCTTCCAATGGTCATAGTTGGATTTAATGAAGTCATCGGATCCTGGAAAATCATCGATATATCTTTTCCACGAATCTTTTGCATATTTTTTTCAGGAATTTTCGTTAAATCTCTTCCTTCAAATAGAATTTCACCATTCTTATATTCCGCACTTGATTCAGGAAGAAGCCGCATGATTGATTTCGTCGTAACAGATTTACCTGATCCAGACTCACCTACGATAGCGAGCGTTTCCCCTTTATGTAAATCGAAGTTAACGCCACGAATCGCTTTCACTTCACCAGCAAATGTGTGGAAGGAAAGCTCGAGGTCTTTTACTTCTAATATTTTTGTCAACTTGCTCTCCTCCTCTTAATCTTTCATTTTAGGATCTAGTGCATCGCGCAGTCCGTCACCTATCAAGTTAAATGCAATCATAAGAACACTAATGACAATGGCCGGGAACAATAATACGTATGGCTGATTCTCCATCACTTTGTATCCGTCGTTAATCAATGTACCTAATGAAGCTGCTGGTGGCTGGAGTCCGATTCCGATGAAGCTCAAGAATGCTTCAAAGAAAATCGCATTTGGAATCGTGAACATCGTATTGATGATGATGATCCCTAGCATGTTCGGCAGTAAGTGTTTCGTAATAATTTTTCCATCTTTGGCGCCTAGCGTACGTGATGCCAATACGAATTCCCGTGATTTATATTTCAATGTCTGAGCACGGACAATACGTGACATTCCTATCCAACCCGTTATGGTGATCGCGACAATGATGGCGGTTATTCCAGGGTCCATAATCATAATCATCAAAATAACGACAATAAGTGTAGGAATACCGATCAAAATCTCGACAACGCGTTGCATGATGTCATCTGTGCGTCCACCGAAGTATCCAGAAATCCCTCCGTACGCAACACCTATAACCATATCAATGGCTGCGGCTACAAATGCGATGAATAGCGAAACACGAGTACCTTCCCAAAGTCTTGTAAACAAGTCACGACCAAGTCCATCTGTACCGAACCAATAATATTCATCGACTTTTTTCATTTCGTATAGATTGACAGTCTTCCCTGCTAGCTTACCATCCCCATCAAAAAATCCTGTTGCTTCAATACCCGGAATTTTAGGTGGTAAGTTTGCATGACGTAGGTTTTGCGAATCACCCGCATGTCCATTTAAATAAGGACCTATTAGTGCCATGAGTATAACTAATAAAAGAACGACCATACTGACAATAGCTGCCTTATTTTTGCGGAGACCCAACCATGCATCTTGCCAGAAACTCAAACTCGGTTTCTCTATCCGTTCGGAATGATGCGCGTCGATGGTCACTCGCTCAAAATCTTCTGGTGTTAATTTTTCTTCTTCATTTTCATTGCGCATTATCCCTTACCTCCAGACACGCGAATACGTGGATCGATAACCCCGTATAAAATATCCACAATAAAAATAACTACAATAAGGAAAGCCGAGAATAATAATGTCGTACCCATGATCGTAGCGTGATCATTCGTCATGATAGACGATACGAACTGTTCACCTATTCCTGGAATAGCAAAAATTTGTTCTACAACAAGTGAACCCGTTACCAAACCAGCTGCCAATGGCCCGAGAACTGTAATCAAAGGAATTAATGCGTTTCGGAATGCGTGTTTGAAAGCAATTTCGAAACCATTGGCACCTTTCGCTTTAGCCAACATAATATAATCTGAATTCAGTACTTCTATCATCTCAGTCCGTATAAAGCGCGCGGATAGGGCAAGTGGCCCCATAGCGAGTGCAAGCGATGGCAGGACACTGGATTTCCAACCGTCATTCCACAATCCGACCGGTAATAGATGCCACTCAGAAGCAATCCAATATTGTAGCAATGATGCAAATACAAAGGACGGAATGGAAATACCGAGTATCGCAAAAAAGGTACTTCCGTAATCCCAAAATGTATTATGCTTCAATGCGGCAAGCATACCTAGCAGGATTCCAACTATAGTCCCGAAGACCATCGCTTGCGCTCCCAAGATTAAAGAAGGTTTCAATCTTGTAGCCAATAAATCGTTGACACTCTTCCCTTTAAATACAAACGACGTACCCAAATCACCTTTTGCTAAATTTTTCATATAGATTGCATACTGCACAGGCTTAGGCTTATCGATTCCATACTTCTTTTCAACAATTGCTTTTTGTGTATCATTCAACTTGTTGTAAGAAGCGATCGGTGAACCTGGCAATGTCTGCATAAGGAAAAAAGAGGCCGTTGCAATTAAAAACAGCGTTATGAACATATATACGATGCGTTTTCCAATATACTTAACCACGGTACGTTACACCTCCAAAAGAGTATCTTACTTATTATGCAAGTAACCACTTGACATTTTTCGACAATAAATTAAATATTGAAACTATTTACCGTTACTAAAAAGAGAGTATATGGATATCTACCCCATATACTCTCCTCTATTAAACTCAAATCGTTACTACATTACAATTATTTACCTGAAATGTATGCCCACTTATAGCTATAGTCTGCTCCAAATGGATGATCCACTAAGCCCTTAAAGTAAGGTTTATGCAAGAAAATCAAACCACGCTGATAAATTGGTGCAATCGCAGCGTCTTCATCAAGTAGAATTTTCTCAGCTTTTGCGAATGCTTCATAACGCTCTTCTGGTTTAAGAGCCAATTCGCCTTTTGAATCTTCAATCAATTTATCGTACTCAGGATTAGAGTAGGACATTAAGTTGTTTGTACCATCTGTTACGAATAAATCCATGAATGAAATCGGATCTTGGAAGTCTGGTCCCCAACCTGATACTTGAATATCATAGTCTTGGTTACCATCTAAATCCAAACGTACAGAGAATGGTACTTCTTTCAAAGAAATTTTTAGACCTTCCAGGTTACCTTCTAGTTGAGACTTGAAATACTCGTCCATTTTCTTGGAAGCTTCTGTATCTCCGCCAAGAATTTCAAGATCAAGAGATTCAACGCCTAGTTCTTCAAGGCCTTTTTTCCAGTAATCTTGTGCTTCTTCCACATTGTACTCCAAGTGGTCACCGCTCAACTCACGGAAGTCTTTTTCATTTTCATCAAACGCAAAGTTCGTTGGTACTAAGAAGTTTGCTGCTAATGAACCGTTAGCTAGTACTACATCTGCCATGTCTTCCTTTTCGAAAGCTTTAGCAATAGCTTTACGGATATTCACATTAGCAAGTGGTGTTTCTTTACCATCCCGCTCTTGATTAAACTTGAAATAGAATACAGACGTTTCTGGTTGAACCACGGCTTCTTCATCATCGCGATATTGCTGAGCGAGATCACCAGACATTTCTGCCCGATCCAATTTTCCATCCTGGTAAAGTTTTACTGCAGTTGCAGGGTCTTTTACTACGTTTACATGAATTTCATCAAGCTTTACGTTTTCTGCATCCCAGTAGTGTTCGTTCTTAACATAAGTCCAGCTACCGCCAGTTCCATCCCATTTAGTTAAAACGAATGGTCCATTTGAAAGAAGGTTATCAGAGTTTGTTGCAAATGCATCCGCTTTAGAAGCAACGAATTCTTCTTTAAGGGGATAGAAAGTTCCGAATGACATAAGTGACAAGAAATATGGTACTGGACGCTCCAGTGTTACTTCAAACGTCTTTTCATCCACAGCTTTAACTCCAAGCTCAGACACTTCCATTTTTTCTTCAGAGATTGCTGTCGCATTTTTCACTACGCCAGACATCATGAATGGTCCATAAGGTGAACCAGTTGCGGGATCAATTGCACGCTGCCAAGCATAAACGAAATCGTTTGCTGTTACAGGTGTTTCATCAGCCCACATTGCATCGCGAAGTTTGAATGTATACGTCAATCCATCTTCACTTACCTTTGCTTCTTCAGCAGCCATTGCAGGTTCTGCAATATTATCTTGGTTTAAACGATATAAACCTTCATTGATATTGTTTAATACATTGAAGCCTACTTGATCTTCTACGATTGAAGAATCAACAGAAGGAATAGCTGCGCGTTCTGACAAGTAAAGAACCTGTTCTGCATCCGGCTCTCCATCTTCGTCTTTGGCATGCTTTTTTTCTTCAGTTGCTGCATCTTTATCCTTGTCGTCCCCGTCTGCTGCTGGCTTCTCTTCGTTTTTCGAACCGCCACATGCAGCTAAGAACATACTTAAGACTAATGTTAGTGCCATTAATATAAGCCACTTACTTCTCTTCAAATTGTTGACCTCCCCTTTGATGTTTTTGTAGTCCTAGCTTTTTCATTATACAAGAAAAATGTATAGATGTAAACGCTAACAACACTATTGTCGTAATTTTGAACCATTATGGAAGATTCTACACATTTTAATATATATCTAGTATGATAGAAAGTAGTTACTCACTCTATAAATGAAAAGAAGGATTCCATATGAAACGTACTATTATTTTATTTCTACTATCTCAATTAGTAATTGTTATTTCCGTTTATTCAGTATACGGTGAAATTTCGCTACTCGGCTATATTAATGTCTCCTTTTTCGTCAGTGGGTTTCTGCTATTTATCGGTGCGGTGGTATTCATTATCCGTACAGGCTCTTTTGACTTTTTCATGAAGAGTACACGAAAGGTCTTTGCTTTGAAAGGCCAGAGGGAAGCGCTAGATTCGATGCGGGCCCCATCTGAGACGATATCGGTGAGTCCGGCATGGTTTTTCGCCGCTAGTATACCTTCTTTCTTTTTGATGGTTGTTGCGCTTCTGGTATACTATTTATAAATTTTAATCCCGATAGAACCCCTTAGGTCTATTATTTTCCACATTAAAAGAGCCCTTCCTTAAGGAAAGGCTCTTTTCGGAGTTATTTACGTTCTTCCACATCTAGTTTACTTCCATCATTAAATTTAATTTCAACTTCAATCTTCTCGTAATTTGCATCCAAGCCAAAGATTTTCAGCACCTGATCAATCGCTTCCTGCTTTGTGCTATCTTTCGTCAAATCGAGTTGTTTAACCTTAGGGTACAGGTCATCAAATGCTTCTTGATTTTTCAAGTATACACCATTTACTTCATCTTCCACTTTCGCTTCAATTGGTTCGTTTTCGTCTTGTTCAATATCCGCTTCATATTCTTTATCTCCACTGTACGAAACCTCTATTTGGATTTCTTTAAATGAAAGTTTATCCATGTCTGCTTTCATATTATCCGTCGCAGAATCTGGTTGCTGTACAGCGTCTGTGTTACCTTCGTCGGCAGAGTTTTTGTTAGTATCATCAGTTGCAGGCTCTAAAGGTTGTTCCACAGGCGGCGTTGTGCCTGAATTTTCTTCCACAGCGTCATTCGTTGTATCAGTCCCACATGCTGCGAGGCTGAGTGCCATGACAGATATTCCAGTTAGTAACATACGATTCATATACTATTCCTCCTAAAGTTGTCATACTTTTATTAATACCCCAATTTCTATTTTTTAATCGCTTAGTTTTAATTAATGAAGGGTATGTTGTACGTAAAGGAGTGATTTTAAATGAATAATCAAAGTTCCTTAACTGCTAAAGAAGCTATTGATTCTATTGAATCAGCGGTGCATACAGAAAATCATTTACGGCGTGCACACGCAATAGGTGTCGCATTTGATGCGACTTTCCTGCCAACTGGGGCAGCTGTACCTTGGACAACAGCTACTCATCTACAACAAACAGAAGTTCCAGCTGTTGTACGTTTTTCTCACAGTTCTCCAAGCCGAAACTCAAATGAACAATTGAATCCGGTTAAAGGAATGGCAGTGCGTTTTCAGTTATTTGATGGTACATTCACAAATTTGACTATGGCCAATATACCGATCTTCATCAGTAAAACTCCAGATGCCTTTATTCGTCTGATACAGGCATTCGATTCTAGCAATACATGGTCTCAACGAATAGATGCACTGATACATGATACAGAGCACAAAGTATTTGGTTCCATTTTAAAAGGACTACAACCTTTTCGTAATTTCGAGTCTCTTCATTACTATTCTATCCATGCGTATTATTTGATAAATGAGGACTTGAAAAGACAAGCTGTCCGATTTGAATGGCAGCCTCTTCCGCAAAATGATGATGGGAATGTCAACAACTCTATGGAAAATGAACTCATTCTTAAAGTTAAACTAGACCAGTCTATACGTTTTCGCTTACTTATTCAATTCGCTGAACGAGAAGATGCAATTGATGATCCTACTATCGCCTGGCCTGACGATCGAGTAAAAATTGAAGCAGGAATCCTGACACTGAAATCACTTCGTGCAGATAACGCAGAGTCCTTCATATTTGATCCAACAGTTACTATAGACGGAATAGAATGCAGTGATGACCCAATATTACATTTTCGTTCCAAAGCATATGCTGAATCTGCCAAGCGACGCGGCGTTAGGTAAAAAGATGAAAACTTTAATTTAAAATTATACAAGTTTTAACAGCATATTTTTCGACACTACCATTTTGGTCATCCTATTCAGACCAAGTTTGCAAACATACATTCATGAATAATGGCGGTCAATCGTTAACGTTTCTACAGTTAGTTACTGAAACCTTTAGTGGATGGCTGAAAATATGGAAAAACATCCCGTTATTTACTAAGAAAATGCCCGTTATATCGGTCACGATATAACAGGCATTTTTCATTCACGATCTTCTGATAATCCTCTACGTTGAATACTTCCCCATTCACGTTTTCTGCGCAGTGCACTACTAATCCCCTCCGTGCGCCAAATCAGAGTCAATGGCCTATACCAAAACACTTCGGTTAATGACAGCAACACTAGACGAAATAGATCTTTCACCGCGGGATACGTATTACGGCTCCACGCCTCCAATAAGATGGATGCCATCGAAAACAGGGATCCATATAAGATGAATAATAACCCAAGAATTCCAGCGAAAACTATATACGCTTCTCCCATAAATAGAGATAGGACCATGTAAGCATAGCCAGCCAATTCTATTACCGGTCCAAGCAATTCAATGAACAAGAAATAGGGTATCGATAGTAGCCCTACGGAACCGTACTTGGGATTAAACGCCATTTTCTTATGTAACCATAGGCTTTCGGCCAGTCCCTGATGCCAACGTCGACGCTGGGTACGTAAATCTTTGAAGTTATCAGGAGCTTCTGTCCAACAAACAGGATCTGGTGTAAACACAATTTCTTTATCTTCTTTTCGATCTGATATTTCTTCATGTAGCTTAACTACTAATTCCATATCCTCTCCAACTGTATTCTTGGTATATCCGCCTACTTGCAATACCCATTTCTTTGAAAAGACACTGAATGCTCCCGATATGATTAACACCATATTGTATTTACTAAGCGCCATCCGCCCCATAAGAAACGCACGCATATACTCTATAATTTGCATTGTGACGATAGTTGAGCTCGGCAAACCTTCCCTGACGACTTGCCCCATTTGTATTTCATAGCCATTGGCGATCCGCACAGTGCCACCTGTCGCAATCACTTCTTTATTAGATTCCATGATAGGTTTCATTACACGCAGCAGTGATGTATTGTCCAATATGGAATCACCATCGATTGAACAGAAATACGGGTATTTTGACACGTTAATTCCCACATTTAAGGCATCCGCTTTTCCACCATTCACTTTCGTAATCAACAGTAAATTGGGGTGCATATCGGATTGATAGATAGCTTCAATAGGTTGTGTTTCTAGTTGTTGATTCACTACTTTCCGAATTGGTTTCATATTGAAATGCTCAATTACAACATCTTCCGTATTATCTATAGACCCATCATTGATTACTAATATTTCAAATTGGGGATACTGCAATGCCAACAACGAATAAATATTCCCAAGCACACCTTCTTGCTCATTGTAAGCAGGAACAATTATCGTTACGGGTTGCGTATATATAAAATCTACCGCTCCTTCATCCGATAACTTTTTCTGCAACTTCCGTTCTTTTCCTAACTGAATAAAAGCGATAACTAACATGGATGAATACGAAAAAATAACAGCCAGCATATAGACGAGCAATATATAACCAACAAACCCAAAAAACGAAGACGTGATTAAAGGTGCGTTCATCTTAGTACTCCTTCCCGAACATCTCTTCTGCTACATCGATTGCGAACTCATCTGTAGACATCGTTATGACAGAGTAAAGTGCTTGGTGACCATTTTTCAAAGATTTAATCGATTTAGCAGCTTGGGCACGAACTTGATAGTTAGGATCTTTGATTAAACGTTCAAGTATAGGTAATGCTTCTTCCGTCGGTGCAAAACGGAAAATCTTCGCTGTCATCAGGCGTTCTTCCCAGATGGTTGAATGGGAGAATGATTCATATAACTCAAGCGAATTCACTACTTCCAGCTCAGCAATACTTTTTAATGCTCTAATCCGTATTTCTTGCGCCGGATTGTCTAAACACTGATGCAATAAAGGAAGCCAATCAAGGTAATGATGAACACCTATAATTTCGATCATCGTCAGCTGAAGCAATTCAGGCAAAACATTGAAATCTTCCGCTAGTAAATTAATCTGTTCTTCATCTAACTCCATCAATAATTTTTTATAATCAAATTCACCTAGTGGAACTTTCGGAGCCACGAAGTGAGTTACGAAATCAGTACGAGAAAACTTTACTGTAATCTCATAAATCAATAATAACTCTGTTTTCGAATACTTTTTCTTTTTTTCCAATAACGACGAAACCGGGTCTAGCATAAACTGTAAATTGAATAAGCTGATTTTATTGAGCGTATTAATACGCAGTTCCCTACTCCGACTAGTGAGCTTTTTACTATAGTAATCACTCATATATAACGAAGCAAAAGCATTTATCTTATCATTAATTTCATCTGAGGAAAAGTGGTAGTTAATGCGAAAAAACAACTCATCAATCGCCTCGAGTTCTAGATTCTTATGAGGTTTAAGCGCTACAAGTGACAATCCGTCTCCGAATAAATATTCATACCAGTCGACTTGACGATCTTCGATATACTTTCCAATCGCCTCTTTTTTTTTCACTTCTTGCATTCTATAAAACACAAGTAAAAAGAACAGAGCGAAGAGTATAATCAGCAACACTACGATGACTAGTAGCAATGAAAGTAATATCTTATCCATAATAAATTCGTCTCAATACTTTCTTTATTTGTGATTCAAATAATTTCGGATTGAATGGTTTCGTTATGTATTCATCGACCCCGTATTGATAAGCGTAAATCATTTCCGCTTCACTTTTTCTCTTGGTCATCATAAAGACGTGATATTTCTGCATATTCGGCAATTCGCGTAGTGTGTATAATACTTCCAATCCATTTTTTCTCGGAAGAATATCATTCATTATGACTAAATGAGTGTGGGAAGACTGGTACCAATTGGATTCAATGAAATATTGTCCGTCACGGAACACTTGGATATCCAGGTCCAGTTGTTTTACTGAAATACGTTCCACTAGTTTCTGTATAATCATCGTGACAACGGGATCATCTTCTATAATACTCACCCGCACACATTGTCGCTCTAACTTTCTAAAAGAACGATCTTTTACATAAGGCGTATCACCTCGTAATTGCAATGCACGGTTTACTGAATCATTTCCAATTTGCAGCACATCTTCAAACGCCGCATCCCCGTTACGAATTTCAATTACTGAAACGCCCACTCGGTAAGAACGAGTGGATTCGGTGCGGCGCAATCTTTCAATAAAGACATCCGCTTCCTCTTCTCCGGTATTCGCCATTAAAATGACATCCGGTTCACCTATCGGGAAACTGAATAATAAATCTGAAGTACGCATCTGCTCCAGAAGAATTTGCTTCATTTCGGGACTTTCAGGGCTTCTGACAAAGACAAGGGTGAACACTTGCCGGAAACGTTTGGTGTTGGCCATCTGCCAATGAAAGAGTGGACGAAAGAGAGAAGCATCCAAGATATTCAGTTCATTTTTATTTATTTGCATACTCATTACACCTTTCCTCAGCTAACTTATTGTTAATCTTTCTTCAAATAGACTATGCATAGTTAGTAAATCTATCATCGCTATGTTAGTGAGCTTACTCTCATTTTGCAGTAAAGGTATCACTGCCATTTTGATTGTTTTTTCTCTTATAGGTTTCATCTAAGATCTCTTCCATCATCGGGAAATATGTCAGCCAGTAGAAAGCCGAAACATCCTTAGCAAAGTATTTGTATACGGTATGTACCCCTTGCCATTTAACAATGGGATTCTTATCAAAATCTGCATAGTCTCCCGCAAAATAATAGGTATTCGCCTGTTCTTGATGTAACACTGCAGGGAATACTTCCGGAATATCGGCCTCTTGTAATACACTACGACCTCTTTCCGTCAAATTAAATTCATATGTCGCCAATATTTTGGTTTGTTCATACGGTTCGACTACATCGAACCAATACATATAATTCGATGAATATACTTTTGGGAATTTTTCTTTTCCATCTTTCGTTAACTTAAAATGGGCAGCACTTTTATTTTCTTGTCCATCTAAGACCACCACTTTTCCAGATGTATGAACAAACGCGAGACCTGAACCAGCAAACAACCATTCACCATTCTTCTCCTCTTTATATCCTTCGATAAGCCATTGGGGTACTTCTGCATTCGACAAATCAGTAAAATAGCGTCCAATCCATCCTGTCCAAGTAATCCCTAGTTCCTTTTGCATGATCGTACTCATTTCTTCACTAGTTGGTGATGCAAAACTATTGAATTCTGCGATTAATGTCGTGTCCTCACCTTTGCTAGCCATTAGTTCGTTCCACTCCATCAATTCCATACCACCATACAATAGTTCCGATCGTGAACCATCAGGTTTAGCTTTAAGATCATCGCTGAATACACCATACGTATCCGCTACATAGATCATATCAAGTGGCCGTTCGCGAAATGGCTCCATCGCGACTTGGTCATACGGATCGAACCCATAATAATCAAGACTTTTATCATAAGGTTCCTTGTCAAGCCGCACGATTTTCTTTCCTTCCAATACATGAAATAAACCGTTATGCTCGCGATAATCTTCCTTCGCGACCGATTTATCGACCACTGCTATATCCAGTATTTTCTCTTCTTTGAAAGCCCAATAAATTCGTGGAGACAACACGAGTAAAATCAACAGTATAGCTATGGCTATTTTTTTCACTAAAATGTCTCTCCTTTACATATATTGATTACTAGTTAATTTTTCAAATCCATTCTTATTATACTGTCTAGTATTCTTTCAAACAATCTGTCAGTACGTAATAACAGTATAAATATACTAGAAAACTGAGGTAATGTTAGTGTATAATTAATTAATAGTACTAAAATATCATGAAATTCTATTCTATCTGCGTAAGTAGAGAAAGGTGACTACTATGTCTAAAAAATCCCGAAGTATTTGGATGGTAGCGATTCTATTGATTCTATCTAACTTTATTTGGTTAAAACCAATGTTAACTATGCGCATTGACCAACCAAAAGCCACATGGTTGTGGCATACATCGCAAATACTTAATCAGTCTAGTACACTCATCGAGTTTTTAGATAAAAAAAATGTATCCTCGTTGTATTTGCAAATTAACGCAGATATACCAAATGATGCTTACCAACGCTTTATTCGCAAAGCGAGCGAGCGAAATATAGAAGTACACGCCCTGGATGGCGCGCCATATTGGGCAACTGACCAACAATCTGTTCAAAATTTCTTTCAATGGGTAGAAAAGTATCAATCGGTTTCCGAAAACACTGAACAGTTTACCGGTATTCATTTGGATATTGAACCGTATATTTTGCCTACATGGGATTCTAATTTACAAGGGACCGTTCAGAGCTATCAGCAGAATATTCGATTCGCAGCTGACAAATCCGCTAACCTTGGATTACATTTTGGAATCGATATACCGTTTTGGTTTGATTCCATCAACTATTCGAATGTTATAGGTGAAGGTGTACTTTCAGAATGGCTGATCGACCAGTCCGATAGTATAAATGTCATGGCTTACCGTAACAAGGCGGATGGACACAATGGAATGATCAGTTTAGCAAAAAGCGAAATAAATTATGCTAGCGTCACAGGCAAGCAAGCGCGCGTTGCCATAGAAACTAGTAAATCTTCTGAAGGCGATTATCTAACTTTCTTCGGCAAAAATAACGCATATATGGAAAAACAGTTAAAAGAAGTTGAACGATCCTTTAGTCATGCTGAAGGGTTCCGTGGAATTGCTATTCACTCGTTAGAGAGCTGGATGATACGTAAATAGTTGGATATGTATGAGGAGTGCAGCCATCTAGAAAGAGGTTGCTAAACAGGTTTTTCAAACGCATTTTTAAAGCGTCAACAAGAGACTTTCGGATTTTCTGTGCTATGTTCTATTCAATGGACCTTTTAAAAACTAATTTGCAGTAATTACGCTTCTATCAGATGACTTCGGTATTGTGCCGAAGTCGTCTTTTTTATTTCTCGTTGTTCACAGGAACTGTACTAAGGATACATACTCAGCTACCAGTACTTTCAGCAGATCAAATAATAGCCGTCTTACTAAATTATAATCATTTTGAAGCGACCTAAAATGATCCCTAGAGTACTTCTACTGAAAGTTGTATGGCTGTAATGGATACGAAATTCTTTATTCCCATCTGGGTTATTTTTAAACCATGAAGGGTATATTACTACGTAGAGACTTAATCTACACACGACGTATGTCGTATTTCATACGATTTGATTACTACACAGATATTCAACCTTATTCTATTCATGCATACTTATAAAGAGCAATTCCCCAGCGAGACAGGCTACCTTATTTACATTGCAACTCTTCCTCAAAGTACTGATGATAATGGCCGCACTTTTATAGAAAATGAACTCATTTCTTTAGTTGAACGAGAGGAATCTATACGTTTACACTTACCCATACAATACGCTGACCAAGTAGTTTTTAATTGATACTCCCTACTATTGCCTGCCCAACAACTGAAATAACGAAACATGAACGTTACGATAAACCCTTTTCATATAAATTAACAGAAGATCTCTCGTCTTTGATCCACTAATACATTTCTGTTCCGCGTAGCCCGATGAATCAGCTAAGCAACACGACGTTAGTAAAAAGAATTTACAACTATGTACTAAAATCCCAATGGTATTTTATAGCATTACCGTTTTCATTTATAAATTAATATTTTTAAGGATTTTTTCTACGAGTCATTTTTCTATGAATCTATAATCATGTGCAAAATCAGACTTTTGTATTGTTATTTTTACAAATACATTTCAAACTTGATTTTTTTATTACACTTTTGTTAAACTAGCAACGTGTCAATTCAATGAACGGATTAAATTCATCATTTTGCATGAATCAGAACATGCTAGCTAGGCTGGCAGGAGGGGTTGACTACTTATTACAAGGAGCTGATGTGTATGACTACGGAAGAAGAAAGAATATTGAAGACTATGGAAGAAGATGAAACGGAAAAGGATTATTCCTTGGATCGTGTACCTTTGGAAGACCGAAATAAAAGTTGGCTGAGCATTACGAACATCACGTTCGGAATCGCAACTGCTATCTTTTATTTTCAAATGGGTAGTGTCATGGCTTTGCAATTCGGTGCACCAAACGCTATCGTTTCGGCTATCTATGCTATTATCGTCGCCGGTTTGCTTGGTACAGTCATTGCGTATTTATCTGCTAAATCTGGCATGAACGTTAATCTATTATCACGAGGTGGCGGATTTGGCTATATCGGATCATCGCTAACATCATTGATTTATGCTTCGAACTTTATTATGTATTGTGCGTTTGAAGGGTTAATCCTCGTTTCCGCTGTACACTTTTTTATGCCTGATTTTCCCAAGTGGATTTTAATTATCATTTTCGGTACGCTTGTTATTCCACTGAATTGGTTCGGAATTGAGCAATTGGACAAGCTTCAAAAATGGTCCATGCCAATATTTATGGTATTCCTGGTCGCGGCCATTGTATTATCGTTCATCAAACCGGCTGTTTATACAGGACCTGTGTTCTCTTATATGCCTGATGGCGTTCAGTTTGGAGGAACAGCATTATTGTTCTGTATCGGGATGCACAATGGAATTATGGGGTTAACGGCTTTACTCGCATCAGACTATGCACGTTTCCTAAAGCCGTCCGATAGAAAGTTCGGTTCAATTGCAATCGGTTTCATTCCGCAGATTTTCTGTTATGGAGTAATGGGCGGACTCGGTATTTGGTTCGGAGTGCGATTCTTGGAAAAAGATCCAGGCGTATACATCGTACTGTTGTTAGGCATCGGTGGTGCTTTATTTACGATGTTGACACAGTTGCGTATTAACGTAACCAATATCTACAGTAGTTCTCTATCGCTATCAAATTTTTTCGAGAATGTTTTCCGCTTCACGCCCGGACGCAGATTCTGGGTAGTGATCTCAGCTGTAAGTGCTATCTTATTAATGCTTGGTGGAATCGTGGATCACTTAGATACTGTCATGACATTCCAAGGTGTGTTCTTATTTTCGTGGGCTGCTATTCTTGTGACAGATGCAGTAGTCGTCAAAATGTGGCTGAAAATAGGTCCGACATATTATGTTGCTAGACAAGAGTATTTGTACAAATGGAATCCCGTTGGTGTTGCTTCGCTACTTATAGCCAGCACATTCGGATCTGTCGCGGCGTCTGGATATCTTGGGATATTCCTACAGTCTACAGCTGCATTTATGGCTGCTATATTGGCTGCTGTATTGACAGTAGTCATCGCCATGTATACAAAAGGCAAATATTATTTAGTACAGGAGCCAAATGATATTACTGCAGAAGATAAACTAGGGTAGGATTAAGCTACTTGTGAAAACACGAAAAACATAATTAATAAAATACGCATGAAAAAAGCCGTCTTTTTGAAGACGGCTTTTGTGTAGTTATGAAATGCTCCAAATTCAAGCTTTGTCATCTTGTTGATAGAAAACAGGTGGCACAGATCCAAATACCCTACGGTGATATAACATAGGATCTTTATTTTTCTCGATTTTCAAATCTATTACTTCGCCTATAAGAATAGTGTGATCTCCCGCTTCAATCGTTTGGAACGTTTTACATTCGAATACACCGAATGCATCTTCGATAATTGGTAATCCGTTATCTGACATTTCCCATTTACATGTAGAGAAACGATCTTCTACACGACTCGCAAACGTATTACAAAGCTCTTGTTGATCACCTGCTAGTACGTGCACAGCAAATTTACCGCCTTCTGTGAAGGCTTTAATAGAAGAAACTCTATGATCAATAGACCATAAGAGAAGCATCGGATCCAAGGATACAGAGGCGAAAGAGTTTACTGTCAATCCAACTGGTGTGCCGTCTTCAGTTACTGTAGTCACCACTGTAACACCAGTGGGATAATTCCCCATAATTTCTTTGAATAAATTCTGTTGTTCTTCTTTTTTCATGAAACATTCTCTCCTTTACAAATAAGCCAATTTACGTAACAGATTTTGTCCATCACTTTTGAAGTAGGCATGTCTATATCTATCATAGCACTTTCACCATCTTTCTTCAGTTTTCTCCACTTGTAATCACGTATTCTTTTGGAGAATGCATTTTTTTCACTACATTTTATCTTTTTTTGTATGGTCATTATCATGACTAAAGTACCACTTCTGAATTTTCAGGTTTACAAAACAAAAAATAGGATATTTACAACATAAGAAAGTCTATTAAACATCTAAAGGAGGAAATTACTAATGAATTTGAATAAACTTAAGAAAAGTAATTTATTGAAAGTAGGAACAGCTGCCATTCTTTCTGTGGGTGTTCTTAGTGCTTGCGGAGATGATGATCCCGTTATAGATGAAAATGACGATGTTGAAGTAGATCAACCCGCTGACGTAACGCCAGATGATGATGTGAATGTGGACGAGCCAGAAGTAGACATGGAACCGGAACCAGACACAGAGACTGAAGATAAAACTACTGATTAATAACCTATAGTATGAATAGTCCCCTCTATAATCACTCAAATATGATGATTTATAGAGGGATTTTTATTTTACATATTCATTCTGAGTTATTACTCACTCAATTTTCCCCATTTTTACTGTGTAAGATCTTGGCACTACGTATAATTTTTCCCCATTCATCACACTATGAGAAGGAGTGGTGCATTGGTAAATTATGAAAGTCATATATACAAGGAGGAGAGCAACGTGACAGAACCTAGACAACCTGAAGATACACAAAAAGGAATGAGTCGTAGGAATTTCATGAAAAACACCGGTCTATTAGCTGGTGGTCTAGTTGGTGGATCACTATTCGGTGGATTATTGACTAACCAGCTCCAAAAACCAGGCGCACCAACAAACACGGGAAAAGAAGATAACCACTTATTGGAGGCACGTACCTTCTTTAGTAATGCCGAAGACTTTCTTATACTTTCCGCTGCTACTGAAAGGCTGTTTCCCAAAGATGATTTAGGCCCAGGCGCTATTGAACTAGGAGTCCCCTACTTTATCGATCGACAACTTGCCGGGGAATGGGGAATGAACGCAAAAGAATATATGAAAGGACCGTTTTTGCAAACAGGTGCTACAGATCCATATGAAAATCAAGTAGATTCGACTCAAGACCAAGGTCCAAATGCAGAAACGCAAGTACCTACACCTGCCTTCAGGTATCAGACACCCATGACAAGAGGCGATATTTTCATGGAAGGTGTACATGCATTGGAACAAACGGCACAAGAGAAATTCGAAACAAACTTTCGTAATTTAGAACCGGAGCAGCAAGATGAGATTTTGCAGATGTTCGACGAAGGAAAAGGGAAAGTGAACGGTGTCGCTTCGACGACGTTCTTTAATCTGTTACTGCAAACAACCATTGAAGGTGCGTATGCTGACCCGGTCTATGGAGGGAATCGTGATATGGAAGGTTGGAGAATGAAAGAATTTCCTGGTCCACGTATGAGCTATACAGCAGATATTGAAAAAGAAGATTTCATAGTAATGAAACCTGAAAGCTTACGTAATTACCAAGGTCACTGATAACGGGAGGAACTCATATGGCGAAAAAATTAAAAAAAGTAGATGTTGTCGTAGTAGGAAGTGGTTGGGCAGGTGGAGTAGTCTCTGCTGAATTAGCTAAAGCCGGCTATCAAGTAGTAACACTTGAACGTGGCAAAAAACAAGACCGACGGGACTATATCGGTGTTAAAGATGAATTACGCTATACTAATCGTTACGAGATGATGCAAAATCTATCTCCTGAAACCATTACGTCACGCGTGAACATAGAAGATACTGCCCTTCCTGTTCGAACAAGAGCAGAAATGATGGCTGGTACCGATTTAGGCGGTGGTAGTGTCCACTGGGCGGGTGCGACATATCGATGGAGACCGATCGACTTTGAATTGCGTTCTAAAACCATTGAACGTTACGGCAAAGAGAAAATTCCTGAAGGTATGACGATTCAAGACTGGGGCATCACGTATGATGAAATGGAACCTTATTACGATAAGTGGGAAAAAACCGCCGGTACTTCAGGCGAACCCGATCCACTTGGAGATAAGCGTTCTAATGATTATCCTAATCCTCCTATGCTAGCATCGCCAGCTGTAAAGTTATTTAAAGAAACCACAAAGAGAATGGGTTATCACCCTTATCAAGTTGCTTCTGGAAATTTATCACAGGCGTATACGAATCCCGATGGTGAAAAATTAAATGCTTGTATGTTCTGCTCTTATTGTACGATGTACGGCTGTGACTTCACGGCTAAATCGGATCCATTGGCTACAGTTATTCCAACTGCCCGAAAAACTGGAAACTGCGAAATTCGGACCAACTCTTTAGTACGTCGCGTTCTGCATAAAGATGGAAAAGCGACCGGTGTACTATTTACTGATACACGTACAGGAATTGAATATGAACAACCTGCAGACGTTGTCGTATTAGGTGCATTTTCCTTTACCAATAATCGCTTATTGATGCTTTCCGAGATTGGGACACAGTATGATCCAACAACACGTAAAGGAACAATTGGACGGAACTTTAATGGACAATTTAACATTACATTCCTTGGAGCAAGAGGATACTTTGAAAAGAAGAAGTTTAACCTCTATATGGGGGCAGGTGCTCTTGGTGGTGCTATGAGTGACTTCGCCGGCGATAACTTTGATCACTCTAATTTGGATTTCATTAACGGTGGCGGCATCGAAATGCGCCAATACGGGGATGGTGCTATTTCGACGAACCATGTTCCTAGAGGGACACCGAAATGGGGACCTGAGTTTAAGAAAAACTCGATCCATTACGCAAATCGTTCGCTAGTTGTATGGTATACACCTGCTGTCATGTCATGGTGGCATAATTACGTGGATCTCGATCCAACGTACAAAGACGAATACGGAGATCCCCTACTGCGCATTACGAATCGTTACACAGATCAAGACCGCAACATTGCTAAATTCGGAATTGAAAAATGTAGCGAAATCATGAAAGAAATGGGTGCAGATATCATAGACGAAGATGAGGTTCCAGAAGAGTTTGACCACATATATTCAGGCGGTCACTATGCGGGAGGCATCATCATGGGGGCAGACCCTGAAACCTCTGCGGTGAATAACTACCTGCAAATGTGGGAGATGGACAACCTATTCGTTGTCGGCGGTTCAGCGTTTCCTCAATTCGGAGGTCATCACCCCACTTCAACTATCGGCGCGTTGGCATATCGTGCAGCAGAAGGTGTAGAGAAGTATTTAAAAGAAGGCGGTCCGCTTGTAGAAGCTAAGCAAGCAACTCTAAATGCCTAATAATCCCTGCAGCCGAATAGATTTCGGCTGCTTTTCGTTATACAACATCCGTGCGTTTTGCAGTAATGTAAAAAAGGTTATGCTATTCTTAGAATAACGTTATCTGTACTGTATGACCCCATACTTTAGAGGCCTACTTAAGAACTGTCTGAATGTATAGTGCAAGTGGAGCTCATTCATAACAAACCATAATGAAAAAAAGGTTTCTCAGCGCAATACTGGGAATCCGTTTTTCTTTATCGTACATTGGAAGCGACAATTCCTAATCGATCACGTTCAATAACCCCTAACTTGTACATAGGCCGACGGAAACTAGACATAACAAAAGTGTGCATATTGGCTTGCGTTATATAATAGACGAACCATGGAATGGAAGGTAAATAATCATGAATCGCAATGATTACTTCATTCGATCCTGGAATCTTCCGAAACTCCATTCTGCCAGGTTCATTGGAATTAGAATCCATCAATAGACCACCTGTAATATAGTATAGCGAGCGATTCTTTGTACTGCGCTCTGCAGAATAACGTAATTCAAGCAATGTACGATTACCAATGAAACCGATTCGACAATTCAACTCGTCATCTAAATCGGTTTTCACCCAAGGATTCAAGAACGTAGAAAGCCATTTTACGTAGTAGCGTGCAGTTTCATCCGCGGTCCAACTGTAAGGTAGTGCTATTCTATGGACTGAACGAACATCCTGCTTAAGTGCGCCCATTTTCGGCTTTTTCTATAACAGCCCTCTTTCTTCCTATTCCGCCTCAAGTGCTTCCCTTGCAGCTTGTATGAACGGTATTTCTCCGTCACTTATACCTTCCATGTACCGCTTGGAATTAACGACCATTGGATGTTTCAGACTCTCCACTAATGGATAGACAATTTCTTTTTAGGTAAAATCATTACTGGAAGTCGTCTAACTAGCTTAGATAAAATTGGGAAAGAAGAGCCTTTCGGGTAAGACATTTATAAGCCTATTTATTTAAATAATACTATTTAAGGCAATAGGCTTTGCTTTTTATATAAAAAGTATTTATACTAGTAGAAGAACGATGAAAACTATATATGTTTTTCTAGTTTTCACTCTGTATATAAGGATAGGAGTACGATAAATGAAAGCACGTATTATGAAGGCTTTCCTCGAAGAAGTTCATGAGAAAAGTATGAAGTTCACAATGGACGATTTAGCCAAAAGGCTGGGTATTAGCAAAAGGACTTTGTATGAACACTTTTCTTCCAAAACGGAAATTTTAGATGCTATTATAGACTCAACATTACAGGAGTTCGACGAAAAAACCGATAGGATTATGAACGACCAAGAACTACCTCTTGTAGATAAGATTAAGAAAGTCATTACAGTCATTCCGAAATACAATGATTTTTATAACTGGCAAATCCTTGATCAGATGAAAAAAACGCATCCCGAACAATGGGAACGCGTCCACGCAGCACTTAATGAATGGGATGAACTTCGCGAATTGATTGAACAAGGAATTTATGAAGGAATCATTGCAGATCAAAACGTAGAGTTACTGATGAAGTTGATCATAGATGCAACAAACTCCACGCTTGATCGAAAGTTTTTCTATGAAAATCGTATGACTGTAACCGAAGCACTGGATTCCATAGTGGATATTCTGTTGTTTGGGTTTATTATAAAGCAATGAATAAATAAACTGATAAAACAAAAATAGTTTTACCGTTTTACACAAAATTGAAAGCGAGATGGAATTATGAGCCTCCACGCAAGTGAGGTAACGAATGAAAATTGGCAAGATGTTGCCTATTTATCCGTACACGAAAACCAAAAGAACTTTATTGAAAGCAATTCATTTTCACTAGCACAATCACAATTCGAACCGGAATGGAAGTCCATTGGATTATATGATGGAGAAGATTTAGTCGGTTATGCAATGCATGGACGTGAGGCAGATACTGGCAATGTATGGCTTGATCGCTTTATGATCGATCAGCATTACCAAGGAAAAGGCTATGCCAGCAGATTCCTTAAACTTCTACTTACCAGAATGGAAGAAAAATATCAATGTGACAAGATTTATTTAAGTATTTATCCAGATAATATAGCCGCACAACACTTATATGAAAAGTTCGGATTTAAGTTAAATGGACAAATTGATGATTTGGGTGAATTCCCTTGTCTCATCATGGAACTTGACCTTCAAAGGAGTCCTTTGCAATGAGCTTTTCACCCAAGTTAAATCAATTGGATACGGAGCCAGTAGGACGTATCTTTTTGCGTTACTTAGTACCGTCAACTATCGGTATGTTGTTGATGGCAATCAATATTGTAGCGGACGGCATCATGGTCGGTAATCGATTAGGTGCAGAAGCATTAGCGGGAGTCGGAATTTCGGCTCCCGTTTATACGATTTTTTTTGCTATTTCCCTATGGATTGGTATAGGTGCCGCCACGAAATACTCAATGGCAATGGGTGCCAAAGATGTGCAGAAAGCTCGTTCGATTTTCACACATGCTATTTTTTCCATTTTCTTATCCACTATTATAGTAGGTTTAACTGCTTTTATTTTTAGGGATCCGTTAGCTTACGCACTTGGAGCCAATACGACTACTTTCCCTTATGTTTCACAATATTTATTTGTCATTCTACTGTTTGGCTTTATCTTTACTGTAGAAAACACCTTTAGCATTTTCGTACGCAACGATGGAGCACCGAATCTGTCAATGACTGGGCTAATTGTGACATCTGTCGTCAACATCGTCCTGAATTATGTATTCTTATTTATTTTTGATTATGGTGTTGCCGGTGCTGCATCCGCCACCATTATTGCATCATTCATAGGAATGCTAGTACTCGCAACCCACTTCTTAAAAAAGAACAATAACTTGAAACTGATTCGCTTGAAGTTTAATAAAAAGCTGTTTCTAGCCATTCTATTTGTTGGATTTCCGAGCTTCCTTTCCGAGCTAGGGATCTCTTTCTTTACCATTACACATAATATCGCGTTTGAACGGATGGCCGGCACGGAAGGTGTTGCGGCCTTCTCTATTTTGAACTATGTACACAGCGTCATGCTCATGCTGTTCCTTGGAATGGGTGGTGCGATTCAGCCACTTATCAGTTATTATCAAGGCTCCGGCAACCAGGCAAGGATGAGGGAAACTGTAAAAAAGGCCACTCTCACCGTTGTCATTGCGGGTGCTGTGTTCTTCCTTGTCGGTCAATTCGCGGCAGGCCCTATCGTATCGATCTTCGGGGACTTCCCACAAGCCGTAAGAGATTTGGCTACTACAGGAATTAATCTATTTTTCTTCGCTTATTTATTCACAGGTACGAACTTTGTGATGATGACATATTATCAGTCTATCGGCAATGTACGGATGGCAATTTGGATCACTGCTTCTCGCGAAATTATCATTATGTTGATTTTCTTGATGATTTTACCCCGTTTATTTGGTTTGAATGGTATTTGGTTGTCCATTCCAGCCTCTGAGTTTGTCGTATTTGTTGGTGTCTACTTACATCAGAGGAACGCTACTCGGCATTCTTTAATTGGCAAATTTAGATAAAGCATATCAAATCGTAGTAACTGAATTAGTAGGTAGTAACTCATTCATTATAGAATACCCCTGATCATTGTCGCGTCAGGGGTAATTATCTGCTATAGAGAATCTTTAATCACACGCTTATAATTCAACACGGAAAGCAAACCAAATATAGAATATAGTGCTGTGTAGATTAACATTACGATAATCGTTGGTGTCAGCATTTCAGTACCGAATAAAAACCAGCCGGATTTTACAGCAAAATAGCTGTGTAAGAGACCGACGACTAACGGAATACCAAAGTTAAATAACTGCTTTCGTTGAATCCCTTTTAGTAAATCCATTTGTGTATAGCCTAATTTACGAAGAATAGTGTAGTTCGACTTTTCATCTTCACTTTCGTCCATCTGCTTAAAGTATAGGATACAGCCTGACGTAACAAGGAACGCGAGGCCGAGGAATCCCACGATGAACATAATCATGCCAGCACTTTGCATCTGTTTCGTTCTTTCCTCAAGCTTTGATTCATGTCCTGCCCATTCGTTTATTCCCAACACATTAAATAGTTCATTCGCTTTTTCGAGATCATTTTCATTCTCGATATCCACGCCATGATACTCAGTAAATTCGGGTGTAATGGAAGGATCTTTATCTACACTCATTTTCCGGAATACTTGTTCATCCACTACCGCAACAACAAAACCATAAGTTACACGTGTTGGAAGAACTGCTACTCTTTCCGTCCCTTTCAGTGTCAGATTATATATATGCTCTTTGCCTTGGAATACTACTTGCTGATTCCTTTGAAACTTTAAGAATTTTTCCGTCAGACTATCTGAGTTGACGAAGAGCACTCCCTTTTCTGCTACGTCTATCTCCGACAATACTGCATCACTAATGACAATCATCTGTGTATCGGTATAACTCATATCTTGACTTTCTTCACCTGTAAAAGACATAACTCTCGACAAATCAACAGGTATAGTCAATAGATCAATAGCTGACTCTGAATAGGCTATGTCTTCACTGTCAAGTGTCTGCGTAAATTCCATTGCACGCATAGTATCAGGAATGGTAAAGTCGGCAGGAATAGTTCGCTCCACTGACTTCTCTACTGAGTAATACGATATATAACTTAATGAAAGTAATGCTATGGATAGTGCAGATAAAGATGTAATAATCATTAATAAAAGAGAATTGGATCTCATTCGAAACATAATCGAAGAGAGTGATAGCACGTCGTTAACGTTCAGATATCCCCCTTTGCGTTTACGAATCAAGTTAAAGATAAAGCTGACAGATCCTTTATAAAATGAATAGGTGCCTACAATCACAGAAGCTAGTATGACGATCATCACCAGAAATAGCTGATTTCCAAGAAATACACTACTAAATAATCGGGATGATAAATAATAGCCGAATACAATGAGGATAATACCGAACACACCGATGATCGCCTGGAATACTGTCATCTTTTTCACCCGCTGTTGTGTCACGTTAGTCACACGGAACAACGACAATATACTTTGACGTTTAATGAATAGTGCATTCATGATCAAAATTAATACAAAGATTGCTGCAAATACGATCAGCGTCTGAAGTAATGCCTCCGAAGAGAAACGCAAAGTCGCAACATCCGTTACACCAGTGACCCTAAATAGAATCAGCATGAGTAATCGTGACATCGAAAACCCTAAGAATATCCCTACATTGAGAGAACCGACATATAAAACGAAATTCTCCACACTTAAAATACGGAAAACAGTTCCTTTCGTCATCCCGATCAATTGGAATAATCCAATCTCCTTACTGCGTCGTTTAATGAATAGATTGTTAGCATATAGCAAGAATACAGACACAATAACAATCAGAAAAACTGAACCTGATTTAATAGCTGCAGCACCTTTCCTCCCTTCTGTTGCATCGTCCAATGCTGGATCGAACTGCAAAGTCACGAATGAAAAGTATAAGCCTACGCTAAAAATCAGTGCAAAGATATACACATAATAATGCTTGAGGTTTTTCTTGATATTCCGAAAGATTAGCTGATTAAGCGTCATGTTGCACACCACCCAGCACACCTTGCGTTTTGATTATGTCATTAAAAAATTCATTACGTGTTTGGTCTCCTTTATTCAGTTGCGTATAAATTTGTCCGTCTTTGATGAACACGACACGCTCACTAAAACTTGCGGCGAGAGGATCATGGGTGACCATGACGATAGAGGCATTTCGCTTCGTATTAAGATCACTTAGTTTATTCAACAAATCGGATGCCGCTTTTGAGTCAAGAGCGCCTGTCGGTTCATCCGCAAAAATGATGCTCGGATCATGGATGAATGCTCGTGCGGCAGATGTCCTTTGCTTTTGTCCCCCTGATATTTCATTTGGATATTTAGTAGCGATTTCCGAAATACCCAATTCCTCCGCCACTGCATGAAACTTTTCATTGGCTAATTTTCTAGACACTTTTTGCACGGATAGTGGAAGTAGTATGTTTTCTTTTACTGTTAACGTATCGAGTAGGTTATAGTCTTGAAAGATGAAGCCCAGATGACGTTTTCGAAATTCCGCCATTTGCTTTTCTTTCATGTCGTTGAGATTCTGCCCTTCTATACTGATCGTTCCCTGGCTAACACGATCAATAGATGAAAGCACGTTCAATAGAGTCGTTTTCCCCGAGCCTGATGCCCCCATGATGCTGACGAATTCACCTTTTTGTACTTTGAGATCTAGCGCACTCAATACTTCTTGTTTATTGAATTTATTGCCGTATGTTTTATAGATTTTTGTTGCTTGTAAAATCACCATGTCTATCACTCCTTGTTCATTCTATCTTAATCAATGTATAGATTTTTCTCCTGCCTTTAATATGACAATTAGAAAAAGCATGTGACGATTATGTCACATGCCCCTACATACGCGCTATACGGATCAATTCATTTTCTTTCGCAAAGATCAAAGAGAACCGCGTACCTTCCCCTACTGTTGACTCTACTTCAGTCGTAATAAGGAGGGATTCTGCTACTTGTTTTGCTAAGTACAGCCCCATTCCTGTGGCAGCATGATGTTGATGGTTTGCTGTTCCAGTAAAGCCTTTATCGAATATGCGAGGCAAGTCCTTTGATGCAATCCCCTGCCCAACATCTTCGATCGATAGCGTGGTGACTCCATCCTTACTAGTGCTTCGGATACTGATGTCCGAATCCTCACTGTATTTCACCGCATTCGTCAGCAATTGCCTGATCATGAAGCCAAGCCATTTAGCATCAGTCAATACTTCTTCAGTTTCCAATGATATATCAAAACCAATGCGCTTTTGCATACACCATTGTCTTAAAGATTTTATCTCCTGAAATAGCAACTTCTGCAGATCTGTCTTTTCGATATATAAATCATTCTGGATGAAGGGGATGCGCTTTAGATGTAGTTGCTGGTCAAGTAGTAGATGGATCCGAAGCCACTCGTACATCAACTGTGATCGGTGCGTAGGATCCGTACGTTCGATCATTAATTGTAACGTGGTCAGCGGTGTTTTTACTTCATGTATCCAATTCAACATGTCATCTTTCTCTTGTTCCAAACTAATTTGCAATCCATTCAACTGGTGTTTAAACACTTGAATTTGTTCGGACATCCTTTCAGAAGTAATGGCTTCGAAAGGACTGTTAGCTTCAGGTATTGCAGTTAGATCGAAAGACGATTCTAACGCATGTAAGTGTTTAAAGAACCTTGTTTCTCTTTCATAACGTATGGTCATAAATATAACGAAAGATAAACAGGAAATGAATGTTATATAGACAGTAGACAAAAATGGAATGCTCGTGTCCAAATAGCCCATTGCCATAACGAGCAGTTGAGAGAAGATGAAGAACAGTATCCAACTAGCACGTTCTTTAAGAAATATTTGGATCATAATTGTTCTTCCTTCGCCATATACCCTTGCCCCACTTTTGTTTCTATCATATCTACTAAGCCGATTTCCGCGATCCGTTTACGCAAACGGTTAACGTTGACTGTCAGCGTATTATCGCTAACAAATCGTTCATCATCCCAAAGGCTCGTAATGATTTCCTCCCTTGATACAATTTCATTCTTTCTTTCTATTAATATTTTCAAGATGTATATTTCATTTTTCGTCAACTCAATAGTTCCTTTTTCATTGGTGAGCGTACCTTTCACAAAATCCACAGCGGCATCACACCACGTTTTCACTTCCAATGTCTGATCGGCACTATAGCTATACACACGGCGTAGGATTGCTTGTATTTTTGCAATCAATACATCAAAATGAAATGGTTTTTGAACGAAATCGTCGGCCCCGAGTTGCATCGACATCACCATATCAGTTGGATGATCCCGTGAAGACAAGAAAATAATTGGGACATTCGAATGCGTTCGGATCATCCTACACCAATGAAATCCATCGAACTTTGGTAATTGGATATCGATGATGACAAGGTCCGGTTTGATTTCTGTGAATTCTTGCAGTACATTTCCAAAATCCTCGATTCCCGCCACAGAGTAAGACCACTGCGTTAAACGTTCTTTTATTTCCTCGAATAATGTCTGATCATCTTCTATTAGCATAATTGTAAACAATGAACTCACCACACTTTTATTTGAAAGAATAAGTTGAAAAAAGCAAAAAAGCACTATCTGTGTTATAATAGACATGCGAAAATTTTTTAATTTGGGAGAAAGTCCTTTGATTGTTGCCGCAATCCTAGGGCTTTTTCTTTGTTGTAATGCATTCGTTCCGATAATACTTTATAAATAACCCTCAATAATTTATGACCGCAGGCGACCACGGCTTTCATCTTCGATCCCCGAGCGGAAATACGATAATAGAGTGAACTAAAGGCTGGATCCTTCGATCGACCGGCCATCCCACCACTTGCATACAGTGCTGTTTTTAAATATTTATTCCCTTGGATGGTGCGTAAACTTTTTTCTTCCCTGCGCTTTCATTAGACCCTGGAGAAACCCCTGCCCAAGGAGCTAAATGTCCAACTGTTAGAAAGGCCTCTATATTTGGGTCAATTTCTCCTAAAATAACAGCGGCACTCTGTAGTTTCACACCAGGGATTTCCATCAGCAGCGCGTACTCTTCCGGAAAGTACTCCAAAATAAAGCGTTCAATGTCTTCCTCTATCTGCTTGATCTTTCGTGAATAAAAATGATATTCCTCGAAAGAATCTTCCAATAATCGACGATTGATCCTACTTAGTTTCCCATCCATCGCGGTCAATAAATAGTCGGAGTAAGGCTTGTCCTGTCTTTGAAAAAATATTCGACAAGTAGCCAGTGAGTTTAATATTGGATCGTTGAAGCACATTGTGTAGTTCGTTTTTGGCCTGCGTTCGTTTTTGCATGTAGGACTGTCTGCGCCTCGTCAGTAATCGCAATTCCATCACTTTGAAGTCGGGAATATACGAAGCCTGAATGAGACCACAACGACCCAACTGGGCAATCCATTCGGCGTCTTTCATATCTGTTTTTCGTCCAGGAACATTCTTAATATGTTGAGGATTGGCAAGTGTAATATGAAACGGAGCTATAGAAATTTTATTTCCACGTTCTCAGACATAATCGGCTGATCGCTCGTGATAAGAAGCTCATCCAGTTTTTATACAGGTTCGGCAAAACCCATTAAACGTACGGATTTGTATTACCTATCTTCATTATATTGGACGTGCTACCTTTCCGTCATGGCAGAGATTGTGAAGCAATCATATAGTTTCTTATGTGCTATTAGTTTATCTTATATTCACACATAATGAAAATAACCCAGTTGAACAGATACTACATCTGTTCAACTGGGCTACTAGTAAACTCTGATTAATTCTTTTCAACGACATCAAGTTCCGTCCAATCAAATTCACCGTTTCGAATCTTTTGACGACGTTCCTTTGTAATATAATCACGCTCGGGATCTTTATGGTAATCTCCAACCTTTTTAGGATCACCTTCGGGGCGATCATGTGATAACACAAACGCAGCTAAATCGGCAGCCTCTTGATCAGTCAGCGTACCTGCCTGACCTTTAGGCATATTGTTTTGAATGTAACCTGTTGCTTTATTGATACGGTTAATACCTGCTGCTTCATTAAATGAACCATCCCCCCAAAGTGCCGGACCTGTATGGTCACTTGTACCTGAACCATCTCCTGCATGACAAGAAATACAGTTTTTAGCTGTAAACAGTTGCTGACCGTTTTCGACATCTGGTTCAGGAATTGAATCTTTATTGTTATTCATTCTCCATGTAATATCCTCATCCGTCTTTACATCTTTTGAGATGAACGTCAAATATTCAACCATCGCCTTCATTTCCTCACTGCCTTGCTCAAGTTCCGCTCCATTCATACTGCGGATAAAACACCCATTGACACGATCTTCAATCGTCGTCCATTTTCCATGATGCTCTTGCGGATATTTCAAAGTCACTCCGACCATCGGTGAATTTGCTGACAGTCCGCCATCTCCATGACAGCTGATACAAGACAGACTATTACCCACGTTTTCAGGAAGTAATGCATTCGTATTATCAAAAAGTTCTTTCCCTCGTTCGATTTTTGTAGTTTTTGGATCATCAGGGTCTAGGTTTTGTAAGTTTTCGCGGATATCTGCTTCGCTATATCCTTTGTCTTGGCCACATGCACTTAAGATTATCAGTAACAATAATAGCATTGTGCCGACTGATTTGCGTATATACACCAATATATCCCCCCTTATATTACATGCTCTAGTAATCACGTACCCGTTTCTACATTTGATATAACAACTTTATTCAAAATATAAATATTTTTCTTTAGTTATGTATCACCAAGCCTTCTATTAAGCCTTATTTTCCATGAAATATCCTTTTCTCTTTATAAATTTAGTAATTCTATGTTTTATTCCAAGTAGACAGGGAAGGGCATTTAAGTAAATAGTATTACATATAGGAAGGAAGTTATGTGAGTGAAAAAAATCCGTTTATTGTTTCCGCTTCTACTACTTTCCGGCTGTTCAAATATCACTGTACTAAATCCTAAAAGTACTACAGGTAAAGATCAGGCTTTTCTAATTTGGCTCGGTTTCGGTATTATGTTTCTAGTGCTTGCAGTTGTATTTTTTTTACTCGTCAAGATCATCATTACATATCGTTATAAGAAAGAACGGGAACATGATCCCACTCACTATTTGAATGATAAGCAAAAAAGACATCTTCAACTAGCTTGGACAATCATTCCCATTATACTACTCGTCATATTAGCTATTCCTGCTCTCTGGATTTCATATCATCAATCCCCAGTGGCTGAAGCTGAATCCCGCCATGAAGGTGTACATATTCATGTTTCCGCCAAACAATTTCAATGGACATTCACTTATGATACGGATAAAACAGAAGAAAACTTACTCATATTACCTGAAGGTGAATCAATCATTCTCCATCTGTCCACAGAAGATGTGATTCACTCATTCTGGGTACCGGAACTTGCAGGAAAAGTTGATTTAATCCCTAACAAGCCTATTGTCTATGAGATTAAAGAGCCTGAAAAAGGTGTCTACAAAGGTAAATGCGCCGAGTATTGTGGTATTCAGCACGCAAATATGACATTTACTGTTAAGGTTGTTTCCAAAGAAGAATATGAAAACTATATTAATAATTAAGTAAATGGTAGCATCCCGATGTTGCCATTTACGCATACTGTTAGGAGTGAAAACTATTATGCACATCCCACTTTTCGGAAAAACGATCTTTCTGACGATCGATCTGGTCATCGCTTGGAGCCTGCTCATTATCTTGCTTTCTACTGCTATCATTTATGTAGTCAGAAAACATAAGTATCCCGTCATTTGGGAGTACATACGAACAACCAATCATCGGAAAATCGGTACATTGTATATGATATTCGGTTTTCTATTTTTCCTGAGGGCAGGTCTTGACGCCTTACTCATCAGAATGCAACTAGCCTTACCGAATAATAACTTTATGGTCTATCAGTTAGAGAAATATAATGAAACCTTCACGTCACACGGTACTATGATGATCTTTTTCGCAGCAATGCCTTTATTGCTCGGATTAATGAACATAGCCGTACCATTACAAATCGGGGCACGTGATCTAGCATTTCCATTCTTGAATGCATTGTCCCTATGGCTGTTTGTCGCAGGTGGCGTTATGTTCGGTTCAGCCTTTTTCCTCGACAGCTCACCTGCTGTTGGCTGGACAGGCTATGCACCTTATTCAACAGTTCAGTATACACCAGGAGCCGCCACCAACTTCTATGTTTTTGGTATCCAGATTGCAGGCTTCGGTACTTTATTAACCGCGCTGAATATGATTGTCACTATCATTAGGAACCGTGCGCCCGGCATGAAATTAATGCGCATGCCTTTATTTCCTTGGGCTGCTTTAATCACTTCTTTCTTGATCTTGATCGCATTTACAGTACTTGCAATTGCACTGTATTTACTAATGTTCGACCGACTTTTCGGGACGACATTCTTCTCAGGCGAAGATGGTGATCCTGTCTACTGGCAACATTTATTTTGGTTCTTCGGACACCCCGAAGTTTATATTCTGGCATTGCCGGCATTCGGACTGTTCTCGGATATTATCTCGACCTTCTCAAGAAAGAAAGTATTTGGTTATCCAGCAATGGTTGTCTCTTTACTGATGATTGGTGTGTTAGGATTCATGGTCTGGGTACACCATATGTTTACTGTCGGTCTCGGGCCAATCATCAATACGTTTTTCGCTGTGACTACAATGGTCATTGCGATTCCTACAGGTCTGAAAGTATTCAACTGGCTATTTACTATGCGTGGTGGAAAAATTGTGTTTACTGTTCCCATGCTATTTGCCATTGGTTTTATTCCATCGTTCGTTATGGGTGGAGTGACAGGCGTAATGCTCTCACTGACCGCAGCGGATTTTCAATTCCATGACACGCATTTCGTTGTAGCACATTTTCATTACGTCATTTTGGCTTCTACAATCTTAGGGATTTTTGCAGGGCTATATTATTGGTATCCCAAAATCACCGGCTTCAAGCTGAACGAAACATTAGGGAAATGGCATTTTTGGTTATTCCTCGCAGGTTATCACATGACATTCTTGCCAATGCACATCACGGGTTTACAAGGAATGCCTCGTCGGGTCTACACATATGGTTCAGATGAAGGTATCACCGCTTTAAACTTTACAAGTACGGTTGGTGCATTCCTGATGGGGATCAGCATCATCGTTTTCATAATCAATATCGTAAGAACCACTCGCCACGCCCAGCCGGCAGGAAACGATCCATGGAATGGTAGGACCCTAGAGTGGAGTGTCGCCTCTCCATCGCCTGAAGACTCCTTCACACCTATGCCGTTGGTTGAAAGAACAGATGCTTATTGGTATGCAAAGAAACATAACGAAAACATGAAAGTAGCAGAAAATCCTCGTCACGCTCCGATTGCGAAAGATACGTTATTACCATTCCTAATGGCTTTGGCGATATTCGTAACAGGATTCGGTTTGATCTATCAATCTTATTGGATTGCCGCCATTAGTGGCGCTACCATATTCGTTCTATTCATCGTCCGCTCATTCAATGATGAACGGGAATCGGTTTACGGAAGGGGGGATGTAAAATGAATAATGCAGAGACAGCTTTATTTAAAGATAAACAGTTAGGCTTCCTTATCTATCTAGGAGTGGAAGCAATCATGTTCATGGTATTGTTTATCACCTATTTCATTTATACCCCTGCTTCAAGTGGCCCACAACCTTCCGATATTTTCAATTGGAAAACTGTTGTATTGGCTTCAGTCTTCTTACTTTCGAGTAGTGGAACGATTTTCATGGCGGATCGTTATTTAAAGAAGGACAATGGGAAAGCTACAATCATTTGGTTGCTCATCACACTTTTGTTAGGCCTCGCTTTCCTTGGGGTTGAAATCAATGAGTTTGCGTCTTATATTCAGGCAGGCTATACCACAAGAACTAACGTTTTTATGGGTGCTTTTTATGTATTAGTTGGTCTCCACGCAGCCCATGTGGCATTCGGTTGCGGTTGGCTCACGATCATACTTATTCATTTCAAAAGAAAGATTCCATATACCTTGTTTTTAGAGAAGCAAAAGATTTTCTCTTACTACTGGCACTTTGTGGATCTTGTTTGGATCGTGATTTTGGTGATTGTTTACATCCCTTATTTATGAATAAACAGAATAACGCGCTGTTGAAAGTTATTTACACTTTCAACAGCGCATTTCTTATTTCAAATAAAATATCCCACCATTCACCACATCTACCGTAATGCGCGGTTTAAAACGCTCTTCCATCGCTTGCTTCTCCATCTCATAGCACTCAGGTTTCGGTTCCTGCCCCTCATAGAAATAATCTAATACTGCTTGGTCTTTCCTCCATCTCTTTTCCGCTTCCTCCACCCACGTTAGATCTTCCCCTTCAATTACTTGAGTGATCACAGTATCCAATCGATCAAGTGCGCGAATAGGCGTGATGATATAAGGTAAGTGAAATACTTGTTCAGACGATTGCTCGGACAAATCTCGCATACCAATAGTCTCCTGGAACTCTTTTACGACAGTACCCGTCATCAAATTGATGCCTACTGAATACAGTATTTCCTTCGTTTGATGGCTGGTGAATGACACTTTATAATTTACACCCACCCACGGAGTTAAAATCCGCCGTTCGTTAGTGTCTGCTATGCGCTCGTACATTTTCACATACTGCCCCATCTCTTTGGTCAATCGAAATAATTGATGTAGCCGCGGAGATCCTAGATGAATTACTTCTCCTTTCATCCCGTTTTGCAACTGCTGCATGTTTGTAATTAGCGTGAGCTGTGCCGGATTCGGTATTTCATTGACGCTTTCAATATACCTCCAATAAAAAGGGCGGTTCATAATTCGTTTATCCATATCGATGGTTAGTTGCACAGTTAGATAATGTTCATTTTCATGAAGTATTTCACAGTTATTTTCCGTGAAGAATCTGTGAAGATACGTATGGATTTCTGTCGAATGCATACATTCTCCTCCTTCACACAGACTGTTCTTTCATTTCCAAAATATCATCTAGTTCGCCTACAACTTGTTCGAACGTCTCAATTTTTCCTTGTAGCACTTTCACCACATGGTCATCAATCGTTTCTTTTACAGCCAAATTATAAATCTGTACATCGTGTTCTTGTCCTAGTCGATGTACCCGACCAATCCGCTGTTCCAATTTCATTGGATTCCAAGGAAGATCATAATTGATGACGTGATGGCAAAATTGCAGGTTAATCCCCTCTGCTCCAGACTCTGTCGCGATTAATACTTGCGCTTGCTGCTTAAATAAATGCTTAATCCACTCCCGGCTGCTTTTGCTTAACTTACCGTTGAAAATAACATTCGAAATCCCATTCGCATACAGATAGTCACTCAAATATAATTGCGTCATACGATATTCAGTGAAAATAATCACTTTTTCGTTCGCTTGTGCAATCAATTCGGCCGCCTTTTTAGCTTTAGAATGAATCGGCAATTTTTCCAATTGATTGATGACGTCTTCCACATAGGAGATTTCTTCCACCTGCTTACATTCCTGGAGTTTCTTCTTCAATGTAACCATTGTGGCGTCGGGGCTACTACACATTTCCCTTTGTAAAGTCATCGTGGAAAATGCATCGGAAAACAGCGGAGATATTTGTTTCAGATTGGATATAGCGATATAGGCCTGTCTTTCATTGTCCGTGAATGTAATAGGAACTGTATGAATCTTTCGTGTGGACCATTCCACACCCGTGTCCTGCCGCCTATTACGTACCATGACTTGGCTGACTAGCTCTTTTAAATAACTATCTCGCTCTTCATCACGGTTTTTAGCAGAAAATACTGAGGAAAACTCCTCATAGTTTCCTAAATGGCCTTGTTTAAGTAACGTCACTAGATAAAACAATTCAAACGTATCATTTTGGATCGGTGTTGCTGTAAGCAATAAACAAAATTTCTTCTTCAAACTTTGTACAAATTCATAACTGATCGTCTGATGATTTTTTAATTTATGCGCTTCATCTACAATAATCAAATCATAATCTTGCGCAAAAATTTTCTCCTTATGCGGACTGCGTTTGGCTGTGTCCATACTCATGACGACTACATCTACATAATCGAGCTCATAATTCTTTTTGTACAACAGCGCAGGGATGTGGAATTTCGTATATAGCTCTTCCACCCATTGATTAACTAGAGAAGCTGGTACTAGTATCAGCACTTTTTTCACGAGACCTCGCAGCAAATATTCCTTGATAATCAGACCTGCTTCAATGGTTTTACCAAGCCCGACTTCGTCCGCCAAAATCGCTTTACCGTTCATCTGTTCAATCACTCGTTCAGCCGCTTTTATTTGATGAGGTAACGGTTTTACATTAGGTAAATAAGCAAGTGATTGCAATCCAGTAAAATCAGTAATTAAGTTGTTTTTCGTGATCTCATAGCTCATGTTATACAGCACCGCATTATTCCATGGTTCATGGTTTTCAAGTCGTTGAATAAATCCTTCTTTCCAAGAAGACGATCTTTCAATTAGCATTCCAATCACCTCAACTAGCTTGTATGTTTTGATTAGAATACCCCAAAAATTTAATATTATGATAAACAAAAAAGACCCTCCGCATACTGAAGGGTTTTAGGACTTGCATCAATTAGATTTCAAAAGCGATAAAGCTTCTTTTGTCATCAAAATCGGTGATATGAAAGACACGGTCTGAGAATGATTCTGCGACGGCTGTATCTTTTCCTATTGCTAATGTAAGTACTTTGAACTCCTTTTGTTTTTTCTTATCATTGAATTCCGTTAGAAAACTTTCGCTAATCTCGTCTTCTCCATCACTAACAAAAATGACATCTGCATGTTTAAATGTACTGTCATCTATTACTTCAAGGGCGCCTTGCAGTGATAGTGTAAAATCTGTTCCCCCGCCCAAAAATGTTCTGGCCAGTCGTGCAATTTCATTTGACGTAATCTTACCTTTAGTGAATACTTCTTTTTGAATGGTTGTAGAAAATAATAGAACGCATAAATCCCGGCGTTGTTTCTTGGCGATGGATAGAAGTGCCAAGATGAACCCTTTTGACTGAGTATCAAGCAACTTCATACTTCCCGATTGGTCAAGACAAAAAACAATTGGACCTTTGCCAAGATTTTCTCGCTTCTTCTGTTCAAACTGCATAGTATTTCCTTCCGCAAAACGCCGCAGAAAATCTTTTCTCATCGACTCATTTGAATATAGTCCTAATTCCATCGGCAAGAGACGTTCTATTTCATTTCCAATAGTTACGCCACGTCTCTCTATCGCCTCCACATAGGTCGTCTTCTGCTTTTCCCGCGCCACTTCTTGAAAACGACCAGCCCACTCTGCAATTTCCTGCATTTTTGGATCCATCGCTAGTTGATCCGCTACTGCCAGTTGTTCACGTAACGGCACTTTTTTTAACTCTGCGTCCCCTTTACCGGCACTGCACCCGCCTATCAGAGATATCAGGCTGTCTTTTACTTTAATCGATTCTTCAACCGCTTCATCGATTGCTTGCAAAAATCGTTCGCCATTTGTTTCGAGTGTAAATTCCAGCTGATCATTTAACTTATCAGTAGCATCGGCCAGTTCTTGGACAGATCCGTCTTCTACGTCCTGTTGTCGATCCGAATGTTCAATCGGCACGTCATCTTGTAGCGCTTCTACAGCTTCCATTTTCTTTAGTAATTCTTCATCCATAGCTTTTGCTTCTGCGAGCCATAGATTGATTTTCTCAACCAACTTTACGGTACAGACAGTTGCAGCCAGATCGTCCAATCGAGTAAAATTTCTATATTCCTCAAACTTTTCATCTTTCATTAGCTTTTCCATAATGGTCTTATTCGTTTTCAGTGCTGGATCCATTAGCTCAGGTGAAATTCGTGGTTTCATTTTATATAACGATGCCCAAACATCGCCAAGCAACGCTTCTGTAGTAGGTAATTGTCCTTCTTCCCTGACCTTTTGCAAACCGTCTGACATCCCGAACAGTTCTTTAAAGCGTCTTTTATCAAATGCGTCTGTATTCAGTACGGAGCGATGATCTCTAATTATTTTACTTCTTTTCATAGAATATCACTCCTTTTACTTTCTGAAGAAGACACCACGCCGCTCACCATTTACAACTTTCCTTTCGTTCATTTCACCGTAGTAAGCAGTATCCATTCGGCTGCTTTCTACTTCATTTTTCAAGATAGTAATTTGTTTTTGTAAATGATCCACTTCAGTAATACGGCTTCCATATTGCTCTTTTAAATTATTTAATTCGGTTGATAAAGCAGAAATTTTCTGGACCGCTTCCATACCTGCTTCTGTTGACTGGTCACGTACCGCGCAATCATAGATCTCATTCGCTTCATTTTCAATTGCTGAAAGTCTTTGTGCTAAACTATCCTGTGAATGTCTACGGACAATACGGCAAACCGTCTCTTTTTGATCCAAAGTCTCCCAGAGAGCATTCTGAAGAATCACCATATCATCCGGCTGTACAGATTCTCTTTGATTGATCAAAGCTCTCGCTTGCAAGATACTTAAAGATTGTTTGAATCGACGATCCGACGGCTGTATTCCTTCGTCCTGGAGTTCTCTTCGAATTGTAGACAATGTATCATATACTTCATCTGAAATATGCACTTTATTGGTCATACTTTGAAGTTGCACTAACTCATCCAAATGCATAGTCGGAATTTCGACATGTTCGCCTTCATCTTTCATCATGGATACAAAGTTCGATTCATCTGCAATGAAATTAATTTCAAATCGTAATAGGAAGCGGTCAAATAAAGCTTCTAGACCTTCGCCTTCCTCGGGATATTCGTTGGAAGCGCCAATGATTGACATTAAGGGTGCTTTGATAGGTTGTCCATCATTATAAAATAGTCTTTCGTTGATTAAGGTCAATAAACTGTTTAATATAGCAGAGTTTGCTTTAAAGATTTCATCTAAAAATACCAAATGTGCTTCTGGCATTTTTGTTGCCGTATTGCGCTTATATACGCCTTCTTCTAAATCTTTTAACGACAGTGGTCCAAATACTTCCTCCGGGGTACTGAATCTTGTCAGTAACCATTGAAAATAGGACGTGCCGTTCACGATTTTTGCTAGTTCTACTGATAGTGCAGATTTCGCTGTACCAGCTGGCCCAATCATTAACATATGTTGTTTGGATAGGAGAGCTATTAAGATCCCTTCTACCTCGTTTTCACGTTCAAAGAACTTTGCATTCAATGCCTTTTTTATTTCATGTAACTTCTTTATAGTAGTATCCATATAGACATCCCCTCAATTCATAATAACCAGTCATTGTTTTCTTTATGTAACAGTGTGACTGTAATAGGAGGATTTTAACCGCTCAATCCATAATTCCTTAATGGATTATTACTGATGGCAAGCTTATTCTTTAGGAGCGATAAACACAGCAAACATCTAAAATCATAACAACGCTCCACACGCTGTATAAAAAACACCCCTTAAGCTAGACTCTTTGTAAAAGTCTAGCTTAAGGGGTGTTAATTTTTAGTAAGATTTATCACATTGAATTCTTTGATAAAATGCTTCAAAGCCTTCTTTAGATTGATGTACAGCAAAGGCATTGTGGAAAATATGTCCTCTTCCATCGACAACTCATTAGTTACAGATGCTCTTAGCGATCCATGACTAATATGTTTTCAATGACTTAACCAAGTTTCTCATTCCATTTAGAATTCATAGATAGAGTCCTCCCGCTGGATGATGGATCAATTCAACGTTGACATCCAGCATCATCTATCCAACCAAGTATAATTTATAAGAAATTACAGTATTATTCTTTAAATGACAAACCCTCTTCTTCTAAAAAAGTTCTCATAATTGGTAAGGAAGCGGGTCCAATGCCATGAATTTTCAGAATTTCTTTTTCGGTGTATTTTGATAGTTTTTGCAAAGTATCAATACCATTATGAACTAAGGCATTTCTGGCAGGTGAGCTTAATTTCGATAGGAATCCACTTTTTGGTTTATTCTTTTTATCACAAGTAGGGCAACTTGTGCAGTCACTACTTTTGTAATAAGTATGTCCTTTTTCACAAACCTTTAAATTCATTTTTGCTTTCAATAGTAACACTCCCGCTAATTTCCAAATTCAATATAATATACTTCCACTAACTGCTTTTTACATTTTTGATATGACAATACAAACCAAAATAAAGATTGCTATCAAAATAAAGAATGCTTTCAAAACGTAGTAGGGACTATTTGTTAAGGTAGCAGCAAGTAGCTCACCTATTATAGTTCCATCCCCTGAACTTGATTTTTTACTATTCTTTTCATGGTATTCCTTTGAGTAAAGAATTCCAAATGCCAGTGTCAATATTGCTATAGATCCTGCAAGAATTTCTCCCCATCCCCAAATCAAAACGTTTTCCTGCTTTCTAAATTTTAATTGACCTTATTCAACTAACTTGCCACTTTAATTGAACTAGAAAAATACGTTTAATTAGCTCAATGTTGCAATCAACTAAAACAGTTATTCTACCATGCGACAGGTTGTCACCTGTTGACTTTACATAGAACTTCTTCTTTTTTCTTAATACATATAAAATATCTTCTCTTTAATTAGCTTCCTATGGTAATCGCATTTCCTTTATTTTGTAAAGTAGATACTATACTTAATGCCGCAAGATAGCTTGTTTTAGGGTTGTTTGGCATTGGCTCATTTTCGATTAGTAAATTCATTTTGCCGAAATCACCTTTCGCTTCAATAAGATGTGTATTCCGTTGAATATTCGGATCTGCTATCACGCGTACTGCCGTTTTATCCGCACCGAGTCCTGCAATGGATAATAGCAATGCAACATTGACGTTTTTAGGGAATTTTTCAATTGCCTCCAATGCTACACCATCAAAAATACATTCTTCCACAGACTTCACATCTAGTCCTAGTGATGGATAGGACTTTCTAGTCGTAATGTGTACTTCCTTTAATCCACCTAGGGAATTTGCTGATTGTAGAAGATCCAGTCCACCAATCGCTCCTGAAGGTAGATAAATATGTTGCTGATTCTTCCGCGCCACTTCTTTCATTTCATTCAAATACGCAACATCTTTAAATGCTCCGATACTGCTCAGTATCATGTCTTTCTTATTCTCCAGCACTTCTTCCATATGCTCCATCGCTACTTCAATCGTTGCTGCTTCCACGACTACATCCATAGGAGATTGAATGAACTCCTGAAAGTCCGTATAGAACGCTGCGCTGTACTGTGTTTCTAGTCTCGGCCCCACCTCTAGGTTTCGACCGAATATGGAAATAATTTCACCGTCCACTTTGCTGTTCTCGTTGATACTTTCTAAAAGATACTGCGCAATATTGCCAGTCCCAATTATGCCGATTTTCATTTTACAACACCTCTTCCTTCAGTATATACACTTCTTCCAGAAATAGATGACTTTCAATCTCAATACCCTATCTATACATAAACAACACGAGGTACGAATAGGATGGTATGGATAACAGATAGATAAATTAGGGGGTATGTATGATTGACTGGTTATACAGACAATTATGAACGGGATACGTACGGTATTATCGACTTTTGGGTGCGCAATAATTTTGAACACGGTGAGTTTTTCGATCGAGAAATCAGTCATCATGAGTTAGAGTTAGCACGTGCCAATCAGCAAATGATCGACCGCATGGGGAAAATTTTTAAAAAGACTGAATCTAAAACCGGTGATATCGGATTAATTATCGACGAGGCAAAGAGTTCTACAAAAGAGTTCGCTGATTTACTCCTGCATACGATGGATCGTGCGTTACATTGCGATGTAATTATTTCTACCCCTACTTCCCTTCTTGATCACATGATTCGGGAAGCTGAGGAAGCCGAGCGTGTGTTCAAATTAATTGAAACGAATTCTTACATCACACCAGCGGATGCAACACTACATGAGAGCAACTTCTGGCTTCGTCAAATGCTTGACCACTTACTATTCATCAGCCATTACGTGGATGCTTCTAACTATGAATTACACGATCAAGTGCGCGCGATGACTAGGAAGTTTGAAAATCTTTTACTACAAGCGCAAGCTTTGAAGACGATCATTCGAAGACCACGTAATGAAGTATCACCTGTGTTAAATACATTCAATCAAATGGTGATAAAAGAAGCAAAAGCACTCGAAGCTTTCAAGCTAGAATTAAGTGACCTAATCAAAGCATGTGCCGCAGTTACAACGGCTCCGCCGGATTTGCTGGAACATATTGCAAGAGAAGCCCACCATCTGTGGAAAAATCTCGAAGATCAGGTTGTAAACTAATTTCCAGGAAAATATTTCACGATGTGAGCAAGTGAACACACACTCAAGAATAATAGAAGTGATAGTTCCAATTAACAAGCTTTCATTTTGTGATTGAAGAATAGGTAGTACGAGTACGTAGTCTCCGATCAGTGCAAAAAAGAGATTGTCACGCTATATCAGCGTAGACAATCTCTTTTTTATTTCACTATGGTCACAGGACACTCAACGTGCTTCATCACCTTATGACTGACGCTACCTAACACCATTTCCTGTAATGAATTTAAACCACGACTGCCGATAACTAGTTTGTCGATTTTTTTTAGATTTACATAATTTATAATTTCCTGGCTTGGATTCCCTTTAAGCATGATCACTTTCGCATCCACAGCCGCCTCTTTTGCCATGGCTAAAATCGGTTGCATCTTTTGTTCTCGTTTCAGTGATAGACTTTCAGGGCTTTGTGATAACAGCCTTTCATCCTTTGCCTTGCTAAAATCCTGTACATAGATAACCTCTAACGTAACTTTAGGTAAATATTCCGCTAGCATAATCGCATGTTTTGCGGCACGCATCGCATTTTCAGACCCATCAATCGCTACAGCAATTTTCATATCGTTCACTCCCTCACAATAATTTTTCATATAATTGTTCACTTGAAGAATTTAGTCCACGAATCGTCACTGCTGTCCCTTTACTTTCAAGCTTTGATACCACTTTTAAAATGGCACCCACTGCAGATTCATCCCACAGCTGACTATTTTCAAAATCAATAACAATTTGCTTTTCATGTATCTCATCAAATGCCTGGATAAACTTCGTCGTAGAAGCAAAAAATAATGGACCATGTATTTTATAGATACCCGCTTTATTCGTTACCGAGACACGCGATATCTTCGCAACAAAGAATAATGCACTTAGAACAACTCCGATCACTACACCAATTGCCAAGTTATGCGTGTATAAAATAATCACCACCGTTATCAGCATAACAATAGATTCTGATCGTGGTGCAGTTCGAAGAAATTTAAACGATCCCCAGTTGAAAGTCGTAGCCGCCACCATAACCATGACGCCTGCAAGAACAGGCATCGGAATTTTGGAGACCAAATCCCCTAATACCATAATTAAAAACAGTAAAAATACTCCAGCAGTCAATGTAGATAATCGACCTCTACCACCAGATTTGACATTTATGACGGATTGCCCTATCAACGCGCAGCCTGCCATTCCACCAAAGAATCCAGTGATGAAGTTAGCAATACCCTGTCCGCGTGCTTCACGGTTTTTATTGCTCGGTGTATCTGTCATGTCATCAAGAACCTGCGAAGTCAGTAACGACTCTAGTAACCCGACAATCGACAGTGCCAATGAATACGGTAAAATAATTTTCAAGGTTTCAAAGTTCAATGGAATATTAGGAAAAAAGAATGTTGGCAATGAACTCGGCATCGTCCCCAAATCTCCGATCGATTGTAATCTAACCCCACTGAACAGCGCAATGGCTGTCATCACCACAATCGCAATCAGCGGAGCCGGTATCAATGTAAAGAAACGCGGCACTGCATATACTAAAATCAATGTAGCAATCGCAAATACATACGTCATCATACCCGAACCTATCAAATATGGTAGCTGTGTAATAAAAATCATAATTCCTAGCGCATTTACGAATCCTAACATCACGGAGTTCGGTATGAAGCGCATTAAATTTGCGACTCCTAGTGAGCCTAAAATCAATTGAATAATACCCGTTAAAATAGTGGCTGCCAGTACGTATTCGAGACCATGATCAGCCATTAAACTGACAAGTACTAGTGCCATGGCACCCGTGGCAGCTGATATCAATCCAGGTCTGCCTCCGACAAACGCAGTGATAACGGAAATAGTAAATGATGCATATAGCGCAACACGCGGATCAACCCCGACGATAAACGCAAAAGCCAATGCTTCCGGAATGAGCGCTAGTCCTACGACTATACCTGCCAATATATCGGCGCGCACATTACCAAACCATTGCTGGTGGAAAGTTTGCATATTGTTCCCCTCTCGTTATGGAAAATTTCATACTATGTTAGAAGACAAACAGCATATCATTTATAACTCCATAATTGAATCATTTTAGGAAACAATCTGGATACATAGGGTATAGATATATTCGTCCGATTGTAGGTGAACAGCCAACTAATCAAACAATACACCTCCTAACACTATATACGATATCAAAGAAGAAACTGGTATCAGTAAGTCAACATTTTATCACTATTTAGATAATCAATCCTCATCAACCTTAAATAGTAACTAACTATTTACATCTGACTATTTTTGTCTATCTCAATGGATCCAAAATAGCCATCCTTATCTATTCCAACAAATTATAGACCGTGTTATTAGATTAATTTAATGCTCATTTCATCTAATGTACCGTCTTCTACGTTAAAGATAAATAATTGATTTTAACCTCTTGATATTGTAAGAAACTAGACCTATATGTTATTTAGTGTAAGTAATAGACTTTTAACCTATTTTCATAGATTTAAACTTCACCAGGATGTATAATGAAATAAAAACAGACGGGAGTTAGGATTTCTGATGATTAGATTCAATAGTATTAAGTCAAAACTACTAACAGGCTTCTCTATTGTGCTTTTATTAATAGTTTTACTAGGTATATTTATTTTCTCTACCCTCCAAGCAAATAATGAAGCAACGAAAAACATTCTAGAAAAAGAGTTGCCTCTATTAATTGCAGACGAGCAGTTGGCACTTGGTATGGCGAATCGGATCGCCTCCTCCAGGGGATATATTATGACAGGAGAATCAAGCTACAAAGAGATATTTGATACATATACAGAAGATGGTGTAAAGCATCAAACCACTGTTAGTGAGCTGGGAAATTCGAAGGAAATACAGGATTTGATTCAAAGAACCGTCGAATGGCGGGAGTACATCACAGAAAATGTTTTCGCGGAATATGAACGTGGTAACAAAGAGTTGGCTGAACGTAATTTGTTGGCCTCGAATGATGAGGCACGCAGCTTAATGCACTCATACGAAAAAGCAGCTGAGGATCGTGAAGTCATTATTATTGATATTGAAAAGAATTTGCTTGCAAGTGGCAAAAGTACATTGATTTTGGTTACAAGTATAATAACCTTAGTTATTCTTTTGAGCATGGTAGTTGCTGTCATTACCGCCAATTCTATTTCCAAGCCTCTTCACGTGGTAATGGAACGAATGAAACGTATCGCTACCGGGAATTTAAGCAGTCCGCCTTTAGAAACAAATTTGCGAGATGAAATTGGACAACTGTTCGCATCTACGAATGAGATGAGTAATAATACGCACAAACTATTGGATGAGATACATACTGTGGCTCAAACGGTTTCATCACAAAGTGAAGAACTGACTCAATCTGCTGGAGAAATAAAAATAGGTACTGCTCAGATCGCTACTACAATGGAAGATTTGGCTTACGGCACTGAATCCCAAGCCACTAACGCAAGTAGTTTGTCGACTTCAATGGAAGTCTTCGTCTCCAAAGTAATGGATGCCAATGAAAACGGAGTCCATATTCAGCAGTCATCAAATGAAGTGCTGAACATGACGAGTACTGGGAGCAAAGTGATGGATTCTTCATTGGAACAGATGAAGATTATCGATCAAATCGTCCATAATGCAGTGACAAACGTAGAAGGATTAGACAAGCATACACAACAAATTTCCCAACTTGTTTTGGTTATACAAGGAATTGCAGCACAAACTAATTTGTTAGCGTTAAATGCAGCGATTGAAGCAGCTCGAGCTGGTGAACACGGTAAAGGATTTGCTGTGGTGGCCGATGAAGTACGGACCCTGGCAGAACAATCTTCCGCGTCCGTTACCAATATCACTGAAATCGTCAATCGGATTCAAACTGAGTCCACTATGGTTACCAATTCATTACAAGAAGGATATAAGCAAGTGGAGGAAGGGACAATCCAAATAAAACGTACTAATGAAACATTTGATAATATAAGTGACGCCGTAACGGATATGGTCAATCGGATCCAAAGTATTTCGAACGACCTTCAAGATATTTCGGAAAGCAGTCAGGAAATGAGTGGGTCCATCGAAGAGATTGCAGCGATTACTGAAGAGTCTGCTGCAGGTGTGGAGCAAACTTCAGCATCTTCACAACAAGCAAGTAGCGCAATAGAAGAAATAGCAAGTAACTCCGACGATTTAGCCCGATTGGCTGAAGAACTCAATGCGCTTGTACGAAAATTTACTTTATGATTGAAAAAGCGTCTGCTACTATGCAGACGCTTTTACGTGATTCGTTTTATTTTTTAGAGGGTGAGAAATAAATATCCCTTCTGCAACCTCTCCCGACAATTTCAATCCACACTCCCTATACGGGGAGCGAAGATAAAAGACATCCAAGTATTGAACCATTGTTGTATTTCACTCCACACCCTCTATACAGGGAGCGACCGCAATATATAAACAAAAAACTTAATCCAAGTCTATATATTGTCTATTCCATTATAACTTACTACTCTAAAAAGTTAAACGAAATTTAATTCAGCAGTTTTCCATAAATTAAATGCGCGAACCTATCTGGATTTTTATGTTCCCTTAATAGAAGAATAAACATCAAGATCACTGCGTTAGTGAAGGACTAATAATAATACTTCCACATGCGGGATTAGTCTCCAAGATACTTTTCCCTTTAAAACAGATGAGTGAGTGATTGTTTGTTATTTTCTTTTTGCGGAGTTGTAATATTCTAATCCCTACACTCTTTTATCAAAGCTAGACTTACTTACTGTACAATTATATTCTACAGACAAATATATTTTCAATTACACCCACTTAACGCAGTTGACTCCCGCCAAAATTCCCCCGCTTAATTTCTGCAACTTCATATACCGCCACAAATGCATTTTTGTCTACGTCACGAATGATTTCTTTCATTTTACTATCTTCCAAATGATAAATATTACAAGTGATTTCTATGAATTCCTTATTCGTGAAACTCCCTTGCACCACTTGATAAGTAGCACTTCGACCTAAACGTTCATGAATCTCTTCTATCATCAATTCAGGTTGATCCGTTACAATCTTAAATGTTTTGGAACCACTAAATCCAATTTCCATGATAGATATGACTTTCGATGCGATGAAATAAGCAATTGCTGACATAATCGCACCAGTCAGCCCAAAGACAGTTGAAACGACGATAAAGACAAAAACATTTAGGAATAAGATTAGATCACTTGTCCCAAATGGGAGTTTTCTTGAAAGCAATACTGCGAGCATATCAATACCGTCAAGTGCTCCACCATTACGCAAAGCTATTCCGATTCCGACTCCAATAATGATACCGCCAACGACAGTTATCAATAATGTATCATCTTGAACAATGATGGGAATATGATGCATTAAACTTGTACTGGCGCTTAAGGATACGATGCCCACGACAGAAAGTGCTGCAAAGCGCCTACCTACCTGTTTGTAACCAAGGAAGATAAACGGTATATTTAAAATCGCAATTAATACACCTAACGGAAGTCCAAAAACTTTAGAACCCACAATACTTAGTCCTGTAACCCCACCATCCGATACATTGTTTGGAATAAGGACTGACTCAAGTCCATACGCTGTAATCACTGCACCCATCATGACGAAAAAGGCTTGCAATAGAAGACGTAACTTCTTATGTGACTTCTTTGTAATTACTTTCATCTTCTCATTCCTTTCAGTTATTTAGTAAGTCACATACTTCTATTTACCATACCCTTTTATCTAGATAAACTATTCCATGGACAGTAGATTTTTGTACTTTTTTGTATCAATGACATGACGGCAACTAAATATAGTAGTAGCATAGAAACCACATGGCCGCAGTAACCCAAGAGTCGTATCGAAAAGGAAAAGACCAGTCATCCCATGATGACTGGTCTTTCTAGTAGTTAAAATCTTGATTTTGCTGGTTTCTTCATTGGGGCTTTATTCATCAAATACGAGATGAATGTATCATCCGCCAAGTTGGGATTGGATGAGTTCAGCAACACAGCTAGATTCTTCGCATCATCGAGCGCTCTATGGGCGTTATGCACTTGAATTCGGTGCGCTCTCAGCAATTGTTGTAGTTTGCCGTTTTCAAATCCATAATTTTTCCATTTGATTTGTCTAACGGAGCAATACCAGTCCATGTCGAGCGTTTCAGGTAATAGTCGACTAACGAAGCCCCTATCAAATGATGCGTTATGTGCTACTATACCGTCTGCTTGATCTAGTATTTTTAGTATTCTATCCATATCAAGCGACTTCCCTCTGACCATCTGATCGGTAATGCCAGTGAGCTGGGTAATTATTGGGGAGATAGAATAGAACGGTTCTTGAAACTCGCAATACTCATCTGCCACTCGAACAATACGATTATCTTCATACTCTCCAAGCATAACCCCTAACTCGATTACTTCACTCGTCTCGGCACGCATGCCTGTTGTCTCCACGTCAATAAATGCTATATGTTTTGTCATGTGAAAACTCCTTTTACACTCTATTTGCATGATATCGAGAATATAATTATGAACAGTTTGATCCTTTTAGTATATCAGGATTTCAATACAATATGTTCCATTTGAACTGTCAGCATGTAATTGAACGTCTAGTAATTTCATAAGTTGCCACACAATTCAACGTGCTGTATACTAGGATTGCTTACATGATTGTCCGTCCGGGTGCTTGAGAGAATCAGGCTGAGATAGCAGATGAATCCTCTGCTGACCGTTAATCTGATCTGGGTAATGCCAGCGTAGAGAGCGTGATCGATGGAATTATACAGGAATCTCTTTCCTTCCTCGGCCGTCTGCTCTTCAGACGGCTTTTTTGTATAAAAAATAACGAGGAGTGGAAGAGTTTGAAAAAGTTAAAGTTTACCGATTTATTGATCACCATCATGATCGGCGTTGTATTTGGCGTGCTCATGAAGTTTTGGGATGATTTATACACTGTCGTCAAACCGATCATGCCTGTTGCACGTCAACTGCTTTACGGTATGTGGTTCATGGTGGGACCGTTTGCCTTCCTATTATTACGAAAGCCCGGTACTGCATTCATCGCAAGTATTGCGGGGGCTTCCTTGTCTGCATTTGCCGGCCATGGTATTGAAGTATTGATGTATGGATTCGCACAAGGACTTGCTGCTGAATTATTGTTCGCTGCATTCCGTTATCGACGCTATTCTATTTTAATTGCAGGGTTAGCAGGAGTCGCGTCATGTCTTGCAAGTTTCGGACTTGATTTGATTTATGGTTACGCAGCACTCGAAACATGGGCACTCATTGTGAAATACGGATTACGTGCAATCAGCGCATTCATCTTCACAGGTATTTTCGCTGTGTTTATTGTAAAAGCGCTAGAAGCAACAGGTGTGACATCGCTAATTCGCCCCGTCGATAAGAAAGAATATACGATGCTTGATCAGTAAAAGCGGAGGTATGATCCAACTATGAATAACATCAGCGTTACCGATTTACGACTGAAGTTTCCTGGAGAAGATGCTTTGGTCTTTAAGGACCTCTCCTTTTCTGTTCAGTCCGGTGAAAAAGTTCTCATGCTCGGTCCTAGCGGTTGTGGGAAATCCACTTTACTTCAAGTACTGAGTGGCATTATCCCGAACTCTATCGAACTGCCAATGAAAGCAACAAGCATTCAGTTACCAGACTCGTGGGGGTTCGTTTTCCAAGACCCAGATACACAGTTCTGTATGACCTACGTCGATGAAGAACTCGCATTCGTTTTGGAGAATCTTCAAGTGCAGCGTGAAGAAATGGCACCTCGTATTGAGGAGGTGTTGAAGCGTGTAGACTTGCACTTGATAGATGCCCACACGCCCATCAATGAAATGTCTCAAGGTATGAAACAACGGTTGGCATTGGCTTCTGTTTTATTATTGGAACCGGACGTGCTATTTCTGGACGAACCTTCCGCATTACTGGATCCGGAAGGCACGCAACAGATTTGGACTTCTATTAAAGAAGCAACCGCTGATAAAACTGTGATCATCGTGGAGCATAAAATCGATTTGATTGCTGACTGGGTAGATCGTGTTGTGTTGTTTAATGATCATGGTGTCATACTAGCAGACGGTTCACCTGCAGATATTTTTGCAAACTTTCAGGAAGAACTGAAACGTTATGGCATTTGGTATCCAGGGGTATGGGAAGAATATAAAACTTCTGATGCATTTCAATTGATGATGCTAAATCGTCAAGTGGTTTCATCACAAGAGAAAATTCATATCGAGGATTTTCACGGTTATCGTGGTCTAGTGGAGAAGATTTCCGCCAAACATGCGACTGTACAGGCCGGTGACTGGATTACGATTGTTGGGGAAAATGGTTCTGGTAAAAGTACATTGCTTTTATCTCTTATGCAATTGCTTCGGACTAACGGCGTCTATGAAGTGAACGGCGTAGCCATTGTGTGGAAAAAGAAGAAACGGCAACTCCCGAAAGGTCTATCGCTCGTCTTTCAAAATCCCGAACTACAATTTGTAACGAACTCGATCACGGAAGAATTAACAGTATCTTTGCACGGTATGCCAAAAGCCGATGCAGACATGTATGCAAAGGAATTGATGCGCTTATTTAACCTGCCCGATTCCGTTTCACGCCATCCTTATCAACTATCTACGGGCCAAAAGCGTCGCTTGAGTGTAGCAACTGCCCTTACTCCTAGTACGGATATCCTGTTACTCGATGAACCTACTTTTGGACAGGATGCACGAAACACATTCGCTATTCTTGAGAAATTGGAGCAGTTGCGCACGAAAGGCATGACAATTTTGATGGTTACGCATGATACGGAAATAGTAGAGAACTTCGCTACTGCTGTTTGGACTGTAGTTGACGGCGTTGTGCATACGGCTAATGGAGTTGGTGGTGCAAAGAGTGTTTAATTGGTTCACACCTAAACGCGAAACCTGGCTATTCCGAGTCAATCCCGCGCTAAAATTCATCGTATTTTTTGCGTTCTTGATCATTACGCTTGTGAATCAAAGTTTACCTTTTGCTATCTCACAAGCTATTCTATATGGAATATTATTTTATATATTCAGCGGCTATTCACTGAAGAAACTTTTATTGCTTTCCATTCCGTTAGTCATTTCATTCCTGTCCACTGGATTGACGATGTTATTATTCGGTAAGGGTGAAACGGTGTTGTGGCAATGGGGACTACTCAAGATTTCCGAAGAGAGTATTCAACACGCGCTGTTGCTCGGGAGTAAATCACTTTCATTTGGCTTCGTCGGCTTTACGTTTATCTTAACAATCCAACCCGTACTATTCTTTTATGCTATGATGCAGCAGTTTCGTCTGCCGTCTAAATATGCCTATAGCTTTATTGCAGCTTTTCGTTTAATTCCTGCTGTCACTGAAGAGCTGCAAATTCGTAGGAATGCTTTAAAAGTACGGAATATCCAGTTTTCAAAAGGATTTAGAGGTATATATGAACGATTGCAGTCCTATACAGTTCCTCTATTTGCCCAAAGTATACGTCGCGCGCAACGCATTGCCGTGGCGATGGAAGCTAAACAGTATCAGATGGGTGCTGCGAGGACGTATTATTATCCTACACGGTATACCGGGGTAGATATGGTGTTTTTACTTGTCATGATATGTAGTTTATCTTCAGCCTTTTTGCTATCAATATATCGATAATTAGCGATATAGAATATGTAACCAAATTAAAAGAGAGCACAGATCTAGTTCAGATCCTGTGCTCTCTTTTTTCATTACACACGCTGATGATCTGCTCTCCATGATTTTATGGATTTCTTAATTTCATCAGGTGACAGATCTTCCACTGCTGCTCGATTCGCAAGCTCCACGTACTCTTCATCTGAAGCAAATCGTAATGCAATCCATTGTGATTTCGTCAATTGTGCAGCTAAACGGTTACCCGTCAACATAAAGTAACGAAGCTGTTCTTCCGTGACGATTAATCGATCTTGCAAAGACAACGCATAAATCCGTGCAAGCATCCCTGGAATAATAGCAAGAACGATGACAGCGAATAATAACAAAATCTGCATTGAAAAACCATGCTTTACAAATTGATAAATTCCATAGATCGCTGTTGTCAAAATTAATAGAACGCTTAATGGTAACCAAATATAGTGTTGCAAAGGTGTTACCCGTGTATGATTTTCATACGATTGTTCTTTCATCTCGTCCCTCCTCACATACCTACAGGGGTATCTTATATGATTTAATATTAGTTGTATACATAATTGCTCTTTCTTAAGATAGTGGTTTCAATTCATCGTGAAACCATTCGATCTTATTGAACAAGACTCAATAAACTTGGCGGCATGTATACACTCTTTCAATAGTTAGAATTATTAGTATTGACAAAACATATATATTTCATTATATTAAACCTACTATATCAATAAGGATTTAAGGAGTTGTTTTCTATGAAACTTTCAACAAAAATCACAGTCGGTCTTGTTTCGGGTATAATTTTCGGCATTATCGTAAATATCTTTCTCCCGCAAGCAGTACCGCAATTGAATGAATACGTACTTTCTCCAATCGGTAAAATTTTCTTGAGCTTAATCCAGTTCGTAGTAGTACCCATTGTGTTTACATCTTTGATTGTAGGTTTCTCTAGTATAGATCACTCTGAAAAAGTTGGACGGTTGACAGGGAAGCTATTATTCCTTTACATCAGCACAAGCATACTCGCGCTTGTCATTGGTTACATCACCGCTTCAGTATTGAAACCCGGGAATATGGTAGATGGCTTAGGGGAAGTGGCAGCGGGAGAGGCAAAGGAAGGACAAGGTATTCTTGAATGGTTGATTTCGATAGTTCCTACCAATCCATTCGAAGCGTTCGCCACAGGGAATTTGTTGCAGATTATCTTCACGGCAATTATTGTTGTTATCGGAATTCGTATGGCTGGCAGTCAAGCAAAACCATTTCTTTCATTCGTAGAAAGCGTACACACTATCGTAGAAAAGATTACGATGCTTGTTTTGAAATTATCGCCAATAGGTGTTTTCGCCTTAATTAGTTCTGTAATTGCCACGCAAGGTCTTGATATTTTGCAAAAATTATTTGTTTATATTTTAGGATTAATCTTAGCTTTGACACTGATGGCTATCGCGTACTTTGTTATTCTAAGTTTCCTGCATGTGTCTCCAAAGCACTTCTGGAAAAGCTTCCAGCCGACATTCGGTATCGCATTCGGTACGGCTAGCTCTAATGCAGCATTGCCGGTCGCTATTGAAAATAGCAAAAAAGAATTTAAAATGAAAGAAGAGATTGCAGGTTTTGCGATACCTTTAGGAACTGCCTTGAAACGGGACGGTGCTTGCATTTTGCAGACATTCAATGCTTTATTCGTTGCTCAGCTATTTGATATCCAGCTGAGTGGCGCACAAATCTTAGCAATCATTGTCAGTGCACTTGTCGTGTCATTTAGTACAGCTGGTGTGCCAGGTGCAGGTATCATTATGATGTCCACTGTACTTGCCGCAGCCAATTTACCTCTTGCGGGTATTGCGCTTGTCGCTGGAGTGGATCGTTTGACTGATGGCTTCCGTACATTGTTGAACGTATTTGGCAATACAGCCAATGCCGTGATACTAGATAAGTGGGAAGATAATTCTTCAATCACCGATATGAAAACGCAAAGTCCAGAACCAGCATACGCCGACAGTAAAAGACTCTAAAAAACTGCCGTAACATATCTGTAGGATACGCTACGGCAGTTCTGCTTTATATTGTTTATTTAATTATCGTGACAGAGCTATTCACATGTTTAATTACTTTTTGACTGACACTACCCATAACTAACTTTTTAAGTAATTTTAAACCGCGACTGCTTAGGATGAGATGGTCAATTTCATTCGTGTTTACATGTTTAATGATTTGCTGATGCGGATTTCCCCGGAGCATTGTAACTTCTGCGACTATTCCACTATCATTGACTAACTTCAATGCAGATTGCATCTTCTTCTTCTGGTACATAGCAAGACTGTTAGGACTTTGTTTTAACAATCGCTCATCTTCTTTATTAAAGTCGATCACATGGATCAATTCCAGTTTCGCTCCAGAAAATTGTTGCATTAACATGATCGCATAATCTGTTGCCCGTAATGCATTATCTGAGCCATCTACCGCCACAGCAATCTTCATGATAAAACCTCCTAAAACTACTTTCTTCGTTTTTACAATTGAGATCTTCTCTCAGCTTCCGTCACCGACATAACATTCCATTCTCATACTCTATACCCTTTTCACGGATCGTATAGTCCAGCAGTAAGTCCCTGTTCTATCAATCCAAAATCATTCTACCAATTATTTAACAAAAATCCAACAATCAGCTTCCCAGAAAACCATAATTCTAATATAAATGTCCAGTGAACAAGACCATATGACCACTTCATTTACTTAACAATTGTTACTGGACAATTTGCTTGCTCCATTACACTGCGACTTACACTACCAAGTACTACTTCCTGCATTATGTTCATTCCACGACTACCCAGTACCAATTGCTCAACATTTGCTGTCTGCAGATGTGTAACGATTTCATGGTCTGGATTTCCTCGTAACAGCGTGATACTCGTTTTAACTCCGACTTTTTCCGCCAATTCCACTACTGGCCTCACAATTCGATCTTGATATAAGGATAAGCTTTTTAGATTTTGCAACAGGAGTTTTTCATCTTCCACTTTGTTATAGTCGGTTACGGAAATCACTTCAAGCTCCGCGTCTTGTGCATCTTTTAAAAGTGTCAGCGCATATTTCGCTGCACGAAAAGCATGTTCAGAACCATCTATAGCTACAGCAATCTTCATACTAACAGCCCCCATTATTTCGAATACTCGCTATTGTTAGTATATACCAGAACGCGATAATATTCAGTAATCCAATTAATGTGGAATACGAATGGACTATCACATCTGAAAAAAACGTTAACTCATATAATATGAATTAACGTTTTTTATACTGTGAGATTAAATTAAGCGAGCAATAATCGATTAGCGAGCAATCTTCCGCGAACTGTAATACCCGCCCACGCTGCAAGAAATGCTTTGATGAAACCACCGATTAAAAATGGAACAAAGCCCGCCATGACGGCAGCTGTCCAAGAAAGTTCCGCAATAATTTTTAGCCATACTGTACCAAACGCTAAGGCGACGAACATTCCAATGATATTTGCAATAATTGCATTCGGTAGTTTGAAACTCGTGCGCTCCATATAATAACCCGTAATGAATGCGGTTGGGATAAAGCCAATTAGAAATCCGCCGGTAGGTCCAAAAATTACACCTAACCCTGAAGACATGCCTGAAAATACAGGCATCCCTACCGCTCCCATCGCTAAATATACTAGTACAGAGATCGTTCCATAACGTGAACCTAAAATAGTCGCTGCTAAACCGACTGCCAGTGTTTGTCCTGTAATCGGAACTAATGGTAGTGGAATCGTTAGCTGTGCCATAACACCGATAATGGCTGCGAATAATGCGGTTACAATCATCATTTTCAATTTATTTCGTGAGTCTATCATTTCTCTAATCCCCTTTGAGTAAACCATTACCTGAGTAGTGTTGACGTTTATTTTATAGTATATAAATATATGTGTCAATAGTTTCTAGTTATTTGTTTACTCTAGGGCGTTAGATGGATTACAATTTTTTAGACTTTTATACTTCCATTATCATTTTAGCTACTGAAGGTAATACACCCCCTAGCAAATACGTATCTTTTTCCATTATGTTATCAATTCTAAGCATTACGAAAAATTGAATGATTTCACTGTTTGATCTCACTGCCTTCATGCGATTCTTCATCATCTTGTCTAATTTGATTCTTTTTTGTATTTATCCATGGATTATACCCCTTCAACTGGAGTCCCATCTCTCATGTGCTTAACAACCTATTTTGATATGTTTTCAGAAGTAAAAAGCATAAACTCTATATTTGAGCTTATGCTTTTGTATTCAATTCTTATTTTTTCAACCCTTGTAAAAATAAGAGTGTAATCTCTTCGGCCAGTTCTTCTGGTTTATGTGTTCCCGTCCAAAGTTTGGTGATCGCGAGATATTCAATAGCTCCAACCATTGCTGTAGCGACAACGCCGAAGTTTATATTGGTATGAAAATATCCAAGCTCTGCTTCTTCTTTAAGATTACGTTCTAATTGTGCGGTCATTTGTTCTTTAATGTTAGCGGCTTCTTCTGAAACAACAAAACCAATCCGTGCAACTTCTTCATTCTGCTGGAATAGTTCAAAAACAGCACATAAACCATAAGCAATTCGCTCCATTAGCCCTTCTTCTGCTATATCTGCGGGAAGTTTGCTTTGTGCTACTTGATGATATAATTTTTCTTTGAATATATCGACTAATTCCTGAAATACAGCTTCTTTACTTTTAAAATATAAGTAGAACGTTGGCTGTGTAACATTTGCTTCCTTCACGATTTCACTAATCTTCGTTTTATAAAAACCATGAATAGCGAATTGTGTAGCGGAAATTTCCAAAAGTGTTTTACGACTTTTTTCGCCATCTGCCCCTACTCGTCGGCCTCTTTTTTTCAGTTGACCCACTTCCTTTTCTAAAATAATAATTCTCCATTGATAAACTAATTGTACAGCGACACACAAAAAAAACCAAATAATACTTTGAATTTTATAAGATATCAATCTATTTATTCTCCGAATTGCATAGTTGGGAATGGTGCCACTTCGACTATACACACTTTTATTGTTTCTCTTTAACTAGTTACTAATCTGTTAAATATCAAATAGATAAGTTGACATTCTCCAAAATATATCGAATAATAGAAAGTAAGCGCTTTCATTTTTAACTTTATAATTGAATACATTATGTTAAGGAGGGATATGTATGAAGTTGGCCAGAAATATTATTATTGCCCTAATCGCAGGGGTCGTCGTCGGTTTACTATTGAATATCTTCACACCTAGTCTTTTTACAAAAGCCGACGCATTTCTTTTTAAACCACTTGGTATAATCTTCTTGAATCTGATGAAGATGCTAGTCGTGCCCGTGGTGTTCATTTCTATCGTCCTTGGAACGGTTGGAATTGGTGATCCGAAGAAATTAGGTAGAATTGGTGGGAAGACCATCGGCTATTTCTTGATAACTACAGCCATCGCCCTAGTCATTGCAATTTCACTCGGTCTATTACTAAAGCCTGGTGAAGGAGGTAATTTCGAAACAGCCAATGCCACTTACGAAGCACAAGAAGCTCCACCAGTAGCAGAAACCCTATTAGGAATTATTCCTACAAATCCGGTTAGCGCTATGGCAGAAGGTAATATGCTTCAGATTATCTTCTTTGCAGCATTGGTTGGCTTTGGAATGGCCATGATGGGTAGTAAAGTTGAAAGAGTAAAAGAGTTTTTCGAGCAAGCAAATGAACTCATTATGTATCTGATTACATTTGTCATGAAGTTCGCGCCATACGGAGCATTCGGTTTGATTGCATCAGCTGTTGGAAGCCAGGGTATAGATGCACTGAAGGTAATGGGTATGTATATGGGAGTCGTTCTTGGAGCCCTCCTAATCCATACCATTTTCGTCTATGGCGGATCAATCGCATTGATCGGTAAACGTAGCCCAATTTGGTTCTTTAAAAACTTCTTTCCAGCACAAGTTGTTGCATTCAGTACAGCAAGTTCTGCTGCAACACTACCGATTTCATTGAAAACAGCGCAGGAAAAGTTAAAAGTACCCGAGTCTATTAGTTCGTTCACGCAATCCCTTGGGGCCACTATTAATATGGACGGTACCGCAATTATGCAAGGGGCAGCTGTAATCTTCATCGCACAGGCTTATGGCGTTGAATTAACTATGGGACAGTTACTCACTGTTGTTTTAACAGCGGTACTGGCTAGTATTGGAACCGCTGCTGTTCCAGGTGCGGGCCTCATCATGCTAGCAATGGTTCTGACATCAGTCGGACTTCCGGTTGAAGGAATTGCGCTCGTTCTCGGAGTAGATCGCTTACTTGACATGGTGCGTACAGCTGTCAACATTACCGGTGACGCTGCATGTGCTGTTATCGTTGCTCAAACAGAAGGTGTGTTAGGTGAGCCAGATGTTGAAAAGGCGCCAAAACATACGGAAATTGCATAGTTTCACTAATTCCTGTACGGGAAACTCTCATGTGCACAAAACATGACAGCTTTCCGTGCATTTTTTTGTCATGTTGGAAACTTATGCGGGCTTCTAAAATTTCATCTTCAGAGATAGTAATGAACGTACCTCCAGTCTCCCTAATAGCTTCCATTATTTGTTTGGACCAGGCTTGTGACTCAATGGCAAAACCTTCCGCAAAAGTTACTTCATTCACGACCGACTTCACCGTATGCCCTTGAAATTGTTCATAGACTTCATAAGCATACGTTTTCGTACCTCCATAAAAGTATGGCTCAAGATCATATTCATTATCTCCGTTATGTCGATATCATTTACTTATTAATAGGTTTTTATATGTCTTTATCGGATAAACTGAATATATGGGAGGGATCACGTTGAATGTATTAATTGAATGGCACTATAAATCAAAAAAAAGGAACTCCAACCGTTTTCAAGTCCGGAGAATTACCTGCAGACCAAGCCCTGATAATTGCTGAGGACTTAGAGAAAACAGGTCGCACAAAGCAAATCATGTTTACAGATCAATTTGATAGTTCCTGGACTATTAAGGAATTAAAAAGCTATCTGAAGGGCATCGAAACAGAGCCACATAATATTGCTGTATACTTCGATGGTGGTTTCGATTGGGAGACAAAGTTAGCCGGTCTTGGTTGCGTCCTCTATTATAACCAAAATGGTAAATCTTATAGACTACGAAAAAACGCCACTACTACACACTTATCTTCAAACAATGAAGCAGAATATGCAGCACTTCATCTGTGCTTGCAAGAACTTGAAATGCTTGGAGCGCACCATTTACCCATTGAGATTATGGGTGACTCACGGGTCGTAATCAATCATTTAAGCGAAGAATGGCCTGTAATTGAAGAAGAACTGTACAGTTGGTCGAATAAAATTGAAGAAAAGATGGAATCTTTAGGATTCCAACCACGGTATGAACTAATTTCACGCAAGAAGAACAGCGAAGCAGACCGCCTAGCCACACAGGCTTTGACGGGTGTGGAAATTACAGCGACCATTGAGAGAACGTGAGAAGTTTAGGCATAACTACTAGCTACCCTGTATATCCGAGTCGCATCATTCGTTAAACTCTTACCGAAGTGCATAGTACATTTAATACATCACCAACATTTTTCATATCAAAAGTCCTAGTTCAGTCTGTTATGCAGACTGAACTAGGATTAGAAACTAATTATGCTTTTTTCATTTCGTACATGGATGTATCTGCTTTCTGAATCAACGCCTCAAAAGTCTCTCCATCATCCGGATAAACTGCGATTCCCATTGAAGCGCTAACAACGTTGACCGATTCTATATCCAAATTGGATAATTTACTTCTTAAACACCGAACATAGTCTGAAAGAGTATCCTCTTTTAAATCGAGAATTACATGCACAAACTCGTCGCCACCCCATCGCACGACATAATCTTCTTTTTTCGCATTACTCATAATTAGTTCGGCAACTTGACGTAATAATTCATCACCTGTTTGATGACCGAATGTATCATTTATATTCTTAAAATCATCAAGATCGATTAATACTACGCCAATTTTCTTCCCTGTATTACTATATTGGGAAATCTGCTTCCTGAATACTTTATCTATTGTCCGCCGATTATATGCATTAGTTAGCGGATCTTTCTCTGCGTAAAACTTGGCTACGTCGTATTGCCTACCACCTATCCAGGCAACTAGCAAAAAAAACCCTGTCAAAATAAAGAAACTTTTTTCAAACTGATAACCTAAATAGACATTGTAATAGCCGTAACGTAAGATATTGAACAATATAACAATACACACTGCCACTACTCTACCTCTATACCCCATACTATATCCCCATATCAAACTACTCTTTTCTTTATCTTACCACAGATGAAATACACTAGAAAAGAGAATGGTTAATCGAAAATGCACAGACTATAGTACTTTCTAGTTCACAGTCTGAGTGAGCCTCGGAATCCTCTTGCAGCATAATACGACTCTGCTCCATTGTGATACAAAAATACTTGATCATATCGACGATCACAAAAAAGAGCTCCACCACGTTTCCTGATTTCTTCTGGTGTCTGCACCCAGCTCGATGTTTTTCTATCGAACTCCCCAAACTGTTGGAGCCAACGGTATTGTTCCTCTGTCAATAATTCAATTCCCATCTCATTCGCCAGATCCATCGCGTTATTCTCCGGCTTGTTCTTCTTTCTAGATTCTAAAGCTTTTCGATCATAGCAAACACTTCGGCGACCGACAGGACTCTCTGCTGAACAATCAAAAAAGATATATTGGTCCGTGATTTCATCATAATCCACCACGTCTGGTTCCCCTCCTGTAACTTCCATTTCATTGAGGGACCATAGCTTTTCCCCGTTTTCTAAAAGCTTGGCATGTAATGAAGACCAATCCATATCTGCGTGGCGAAACATATTATTCACGAAACGTAATTGAAGTGTTTCGAGGATTTTTTCCTGTTGTTCTGTTGATAACCTGTTATTTACATTTGTCATGTTCTCTTCCTCCTTATTCACTCTAACGCACTGGTTACTAGGTGTAGTATGTTCATTTTAATTTTTTATACAAGTAGTTGAGCCATTTTTTCAAACTATCATACGAAAATTAATTGTCATACTGTGCCCGGTGACTAGAAAACGTAAAGGTACTACCTCACAGATCTCTCGGATTTTTCTATGGATTAACAGATTTCACTTATAAACATGGTATAATAATAAGCAGATTATTACCATACTATCGTTATTACATCGGACTAATGAAAAATGACCCTGATTTTCGGGAGGAGATTTTAAGATGAATGAATATATGAATATTCTAGTCGCGGTAGATGGTTCAAGTGAGGCAAGACGGGCTTTTTATAAATCGATAGAAGTTGTAAAGCTAGAAGAAAATGCGAGATTGCACATCGTCAGCGTCATTGATATCTTTTCGATTGACGAAGATGACACTTCCTATCTGGAACGGGAAGAGCAACGCATAGGGGATTTGCTGAATAGCTATAAAACCCTTGCTAAAGATAAAGGTATTGACGATGTGGAAACATACATCAAACATGGTGATCCGAAAGTAAGTATTTCCAAAGAACTTGCTCAAGTAATAGAAGCCGACTTAATCGTCTGCGGTGCTCAAGGTGTGAAGAACGCAGAGCATTTTTTTCTAGGCTCTGTCTCTGAGGCAATTGTTTTGACTGCATCCTGTGACGTATTGGTCGTCCGAGGGAGTGTAAAATAATACATGAATGCCTGTATAACAGTAGACTAAAAAATCCGCTGTTACACAGGTATTCGTTTATTTTTTATAAACAATTTCCATTCCCTTTTGATCCAATAAGTATCGAAGACCTTCACGGAAATTCGTAAACGCACGAATTTGATTAAATTTCGATACATTGGATAGAATTAAATTTTGAGCAAACTCCGGTGAAAAACCTACAAAAATGGTTTCTGTGCCCATTAATTGCAACACACTGACCAATTCATTAATTTTTTCACTCAATAACTCATACCCCATATTTTCTTCTACTGTCAATGTGCTGATATCGGTAAAATCAATGACTACTGTAAGTATGTTGTTAGCAGATATTCTTTGCACAATCTTTTCTTGGATATGCATAAAGCGTCCTACTGAAAGAACTCCGGTTAGCGGAACTAAAATGGTTTCTGGTACGATAGAAGGAATTATGGGCGCTGATAAATCCTCTATAATTTTCTCATACTTTATCATTTGTTTTCTAAGTTCTGTAATTTCTTGTGCTGAATTTGTTTCTCCATTCATGTAAGAGTCCCCCACCTAGCAAGTAATATTGTATATTCACATACTTATATTTTCATGGATTAATCATACCATAAGATGATTCCAGTTCGTTGCAAATCATTGAAACTTTAAGTCTAACACTATAGACTAACTTAGTAATCGCCCAATCATAGGGGTTCAATTATATGACCTATCAACCGGATACAAAGCTGCCTTCAGAACTCATTCAACAACTCGGGTCTTCAAAGTTAGTAAACATATACACAAGATAATGGGCATTAGGTGCTCCGGCATCTATTCGATTGATTGACATTTCACGTAAAGTAACAAATAATAAAAGGTAAGCGCTTTCAAAAAAGAGTATCTTATATCAAATACAACGAGAATGGTTCTTGAATCTTTCTATCCGAACGGTTCTCTTTAAGGAGCAAACACATATGGCATTCACGAGCTTAAACCAACTGATCGAGCATGCGGAACAGAGTCAAAAACCAATATACGAGTTAATGATTCAGTCTGAAATTAAGCAAAAAAGCATGCAGAGGGAAACTATCATCAAGAAAATGTCAGAACAGTTTACGGTGATGGAAGAAGCTGTTCGTAAAGGGACAACTACATCCGTGATGTCACGCACAGGACTAACTGGCGGTGATGGACAGCGCTTATATGACTATGCCGAAAAGGGGAATTCTTTCGTTCATCCTTCTACTCTACACACCGCTGCAAATGCGCTAGCTGTCTCAGAGGTAAATGCGAATATGGGACGAATCGTCGCAACCCCTACTGCGGGATCAGCAGGAATCTTGCCTGCCGTTCTCGTACATGCGCTAGATAGTGGCAAGTACACACGCGAACAAATTGTCTTATCCATGTTCACGGCTTCCGCGCTAGGCTTAGTCATCGCCAATCGCGCTTCCATTTCTGGAGCTGCAGGAGGATGCCAAGCAGAAGTCGGCTCCGCTACTGCAATGGCGGCAGGAACATTAGTGGAACTTGCCGGTGGCACACCTGACCAAGTCGGTCATGCAATAGGTATTGCGCTGAAAAACTCATTGGGACTTGTTTGTGATCCTGTGGCGGGTCTTGTAGAAATCCCTTGTATCATTCGAAATGGACTACATGCCATCACAGCTGAAGCGGCTGCAGATATGGCGATGGCAGGAGTGGTGAGTATCATCCCTCCAGACGAAGTGATCCATGTCATGCATGAAGTCGGACAGAATATGCCAGAGTCACTGCGCGAAACGGGTATCGGTGGCCTAGCTGGTACACCCACAGGGCAAAAACTGAAAAACCAAGTATTCGGGAAAGAAAAAGAGTCAAAAGAAAAAAGCAGTGGTGCGCCTGCTAAATACCAAAGTGCCTATGAAATCATTGGTCCTGTCATGATTGGGCCATCAAGCTCCCACACTGCTGGAGCCGTACGAATTGGAAACGTTGCACATCAGCTATTGAACGAGCAACCCATTTATGCGATGTTTTCACTAATGGGTTCTTTCGCAACGACTTATCAAGGACACGGTACCGACTTGGCACTTCTTGCCGGTGTCATGGGGTACAATACGACAGATGATAAAATTCCGCATGCGAAAGAACTTGCGATTGAGACGGGATTAGAATATGAATTTACGAAACGTGTGCTTGGGAGCTATCATCCAAATACCGTGCTCGTAGAGTTAACAGGACCGACCAACAAAATAAAAGTCCTCGCCAGTTCACTTGGCGGAGGCAAAATCGAAGTCCAGGAACTTGATGATTATCCATTAAAATTCTCAGGCGAACGTCCAGCACTATTGATTCGCCACACCGATCAAAAAGGCGTCATTGCAGATCTTTTAGGTATTCTCTCGAGAAAAGGAATCAATATTGCCCGTATGGCGAATGAACGATTTGCAATTGACGGTCCCGCTATTACGATTTGTGAAATCGATAGTTCTGTAGATGAAGAAATGCTTATGGAGTTAAAACGCGACGTACCTATTATTGATGATATTGTATTAGTAGAGACAGAATAAACACGCAGTAAAATACCAGACTTGAAGACACTTTCTATTGTCTTCAAGTCTGGTATATTTTTTACCGTATTCCTTTACATCCAACTATTATTTTTCCATCCAAGCTGGTTTACCGAAACCTTTAAATTCGGATTCAATCACTTCTAAAAACTGCTCAGATTCTACTACTTCAATAATGTCCTTCGCAAATTGCTTATCTACGTTTTCTGTTTTTACGGCTACAACATTACGGAACTGATCGGGCATATCTTCTAAAGCTAATGCGTCTAACAAATCCATATTTGCTGCAATTGCAAAGTTACCAGGGACTGCAGCTAAGTCAGCCCCCTCTACCGAACGAGGCAATTGTCCTGCTTCAACCGGCTGAATCACTAAGTTTTTTGGGTTCTCCGTGATATCTTTTTCAGATGCCGTTAATTGGTCAATGCCTTCATCCATTTTCACTAACCCTACATCTTCCAATACGTATAACGTTCTCGCAGCATTCACTGGATCATTTGGAATAGTAATAGTTGATCCCTCTTCAATTTCATCAAGAGATTTATATTTGTTTGAATAAATACCTAATGGCGCGGTCGGTACGATAATCAATTCAGAGAGTTCCATTTTATTTTCTTTCTCGAAGTTTTCCAAGTACGCGATATTTTGGAACAGGTTCGCATCTATATCTCCGCTATCCAACGAAATATTGGGTTGTATATAATCACTAAATTCCGTGATTTCAACGGTATATCCTTTTTCCTCAAGTCCAGGTTGTATTGCTTTTTTCAGCATGTCACTATAAGGACCTGCAGTTGCACCAAAGTGAATATTTTTATCGTCATCCGATTTTTCAGTAGACTTTTCTTCTCCACAAGCCGCTAATGCCGCAACTAACGCAGTTAGAATGAATGCAAGTACCAGTTTCTTCATAATCCATCTCTCCCCTATTATCTTTTATCTATCATTTTTGAAAAACGATCCCCACCAAATTGAATCAACTGCACCAGTACTATTAGAATGGCGACGGTGACAAGCATAATACTGTCATCATATCGGTAATAGCCAAAACGTATTGCGAGGTCCCCAATTCCACCTCCGCCAACAAATCCAGCCATTGCTGAATAGGCAACTAAGTTGATTAACGTCAGTGTAAGTCCTTGGATAATACTCGACTTTGATTCAGGTAATAACACATTCCAAATAATCATCCAGGGCGAAGCACCCGTTGAAATTGCTGCTTCTATAACCCCTTTATCAATTTCACGCATGGATGTTTCAACAATTCTTGCAAAGAAAGGAATGGCTGCAACGGAAAGCGATACACTGGCAGCTGCTGGTCCAATCGTACTTCCGACAATCAGTTTCGTCAAAGGTATTAGAGCCACAAGTAGTATAATAAATGGGATGGAGCGAATGATGTTGACGAGAAACCCAACAACCGAATTAATTGCACGGTTCTCTAAAAATAATCCTCTATCTGTTGTAAATAACAGAACGCCAAGCGGCAATCCAATAATCAGCGCAATCGTAAGTGAGATGCCGATCATGTACAATGTTTCACCAAATGCTTTTGTAATATCCGGCATGAGTTCCATGATGTGAGATAGATCAAACATGTTGTCGGATCACCTCCACTTGTGCGTTTTGTTCAAGTATGTATGCAATCCCTTGCTCCACTTCTTCACGCTCACCTTGTAATTCCATCAAGAAAATCCCAAGTGCTCGTTCTTGAATATATTCAATCGAACCATGCAGGAAGTTCCCTTTGACCTTATATTTCTGCATCGTATCGGAAATTACACCCTCCATCGCTACTTCACCTTTAAATGTGATTTTTATCAATGTACCGACCAAATTGGACATGACGGCTTCAGGAATGTCGTAAGACACCACACTGCTGATAAACTCCTTCGTCAATGGTTGAACTGGATGAGAAAAGATGTCATATACTTGCCCTTCTTCTATCACTTTTCCGTCTTGCATAATCGCCATGCGATCACAAATCTCTTTTACCACATTCATCTCGTGCGTAATTAAAACAATGGTGATATTCATTTCTCGATTGATCTTTTTTAACAATCGTAAAATGGACATGGTCGTGTTAGGGTCCAGTGCGGATGTCGCTTCATCACAAAGCAAAACGGATGGATTATTGGCTAGTGCTCTCGCAATACCAACGCGTTGTTTCTGTCCCCCGCTTAGCTGGGCAGGATATACATTGCGTTTGTCAGACAGCCCCACCATTGCAAGAAGTTCCATTACACGGCTCTCTATTTTATCTGAAGACATTTTTGCTGCTTGTAAAGCGAATGCGATATTTTCGAAAATGGTCTTTTGACTAATTAAATAAAAGTGCTGAAAAATCATTCCGATCTTCAAGCGTGCCTGCCGAAGCTCGATTCCTGAAAGTTTCGTTAAGTTTACACCATCTATTAAAATAGTGCCGCTCGTTGGCCTTTCCAACAAATTCAAACAACGTATAAGAGAACTTTTTCCGGCCCCTGAATAACCGACAATGCCAAATATTTCTCCAGTCTCGATGTCTAGTGATACGTCATCTACACCTTTTATCACTTTTTCTTTTGTCTGATATTCCTTAGACAAATGTTGAATTTGGATCATGTTCTCACTTCTTTCTACATTCAAGTAAATAATAATCATCAACAGTTGGTTATAGTTTATTTCTAAATAAAAAAATCTTTCATTTTTCTAAATGAAAGACGGACTGAAATATTCTCAGCTTATCTCTCAGATGGAAAACCATACTGTAGGATTTGGCACCTTCCTTGTATTATGCAAGGGGTTGCTGGACATCGTCGGGCCATTTCCCTCCGTCGCTCTTGATAAGAGATTGCTATTAAATTATATGCATAAAACATATACTAATCTGAATTAATAAAACTGTCAAGGTGAATAACGCCAATTCATTAGAATATCCGACTTATTCTATCAGTTTTAAATTCCATTTACTAGTTTTGGCAATTCTCTAGAATCGAATAACCATCCTTCTATTGAAAAGTCTAGTATGATCTATGTATACTTAACGCACATACCCTATCAAAGAAAGAAGGAATAGACTATGGCATTATCCAACCGATTACAACAACTCCCTCCGCATTTCTTTACATTATTATTAAATAAAATAGAAAAGGCTATGGATGAAGGCAGAGATGTGATTAACCTAGGACGTGGAAATCCTGATCAGCCAACACCTCCTCATATTATTAAAGCATTGCAAGAAGCAGTTGAAGATCCAGCTACACACGGTTATTCTCCATTTCGGGGGACCCTTGCTTTAAAACAAGCAGTCGCTGAATATTATCAGCGTGAATACAATGTCACGATTGATCCCGAAACAGAAGTTGCGGTACTTGGCGGTACAAAAATAGGTGTCGTAGAACTACCTCTTGCTATTATGAATGAAGGTGAATTATTATTGCTGCCAGACCCGGGTTATCCTGATTACTTATCCGGCGTCAGCTTAGCAGGTATTCGATATGATACGATGCCGCTACGTAAGGAGAATGGATTTCTCCCTGATTACGATAAATTAACGGATGATCAGAAAAAAGATGCCAAGCTCATGTACTTAAACTATCCAAGTAATCCAACGGGTGTTACAGCCACACCCGAGTTTTATGAAAAAACGGTGGCATTTGCCAAAGAACATCAGATTGCGGTCTTACAAGATTTTGCGTATGGTGGCATTGGTTTTGAAGGTAAGAAACCGATTAGTTTTTTACAAACTGAAGGTGCAAAGGAAGTCGGCATTGAAATGCTATCTCTTTCCAAAATGTACAATATGGCTGGTTGGCGAGTCGGTTTTGCAGTCGGCAACTCTGAAATAATAGAAGCATTAAATGTATTGCAAGACCATTTATTCACTGGCATCTTCCCAGCAATTCAACGTGCAGCTATTGAAGCATTGACGGGTCCCCAACAATGCGTTGAAGAGCTAGTGGCGCTCTATGAAGGTCGTTTGACGGTATTACTAACGGAATGTGAACGCATCGGTTGGGATGTTACAGCTCCTACTGGCTCATTTTTCGCTTGGCTACCTGTCCCGGAAGGCTTTACAAGTGAAACCTTCGCTGACTTATTACTGGATAAAGCAGACGTCGCGGTTTCGCCAGGGAACGGATTTGGTGTATACGGAGAAGGATATATTCGTGTCGGGTTGTTAGAAAGTGAAGAACGGTTGCAAGAAGCGGTTCGCCGTATTGAAAAGCTTGGTTTATTTAAGTAACAAGATATAATTCTACTTTTACTCTATTATATAAAAAGCCTCCTTACTCAAACCAGTATTCCTGGAATGGCAAGGAGGCTTTCACATGTATAAATAAATCATTTAAGCTATAGATTTTCTGAAATACATTAATCAAGTTCTACATTATCCAGTAATGCACGCACTTCATCTGTCGTATTTGTATTCATTAATTCATTTCTAAGTTCAGCTGCCCCACGGAATCCTTTAACATAAATCTTAAAGAATCGACGTAATGGTTTAAACAATCGTGGTTCAAGTTCTTTCGAGTATTTATCAAAAAGATCTAAATGAAGGCGCAAAAGATCCAGCAATTCTTTATGATCATGCTCTCTCTTCTCTTTTTCAAATGCAAATGGATTATTAAAAATTCCGCGTCCAATCATAACCCCATCGACGCCGTACTTTTCCACAAGCTCCATACCCATTTGACGATCGAGAATATCTCCATTGATCGTCAGCAACGTGTCGGGCGCTATTTCATCACGAAGTTTCTTAATCTCCGGAATCAATTCCCAATGCGCGCTCCCATTACTCATTTCTTTGCGAGTACGAAGATGAATCGACAAGTTCGCAATATCTTGCTCCAGTACATGTCTAAGCCATGTGTGCCATTCCTCAATGTCTGTGTAGCCAAGACGAGTCTTTACACTAACAGGTAATCCGCCAGCTTTTGCTGCTTGAATAATTGCCGCAGCTGTTTCAGGATGGTTGATTAGACCACTACCCTTACCTTTTGTTGCTACATTTGGCACAGGGCATCCCATATTAATATCCAATCCCTTAAAACCAAGTTCCGCCATCCCAATACTCATGTCGCGGAAATGTTCAGGCTTGTCCCCCCAAATGTGTGCAACGATTGGCTGTTCGTCTTCTGTAAATGCCAAACGTCCGCGCACGCTGAAAATTCCTTCCGGATGACAAAAACTTTCCGTATTTGTAAATTCCGTAAAGAATACATCCGGACGTGCGGCTTCGCTAACTACGTGACGAAAAACCACATCCGTCACATCCTCCATCGGTGCTAGTATGAAAAATGGTCGTGGTAGATCACGCCAAAAATTAGTACTCATTGTTACGTTCAAATCCTCTCTTCATAACTTTCACCTGCGTGTACAGAAATGGGTTTATTATATATACATATCCCCTACAGATGCCAGTCTTACCATTATACAAAAAATGCATCGATGAATTCCACTTCTTTGAGCTACCACCAAAAATTATTAGTAAACTACTCCTATTTGTCATGGCCACGTCAGCTGTAGTCACTAACCACTATACAATTATCGATTATTCCACTGATCTGTAAAAATTAAATCATCTAGCCTTCGTCGTTTTTCCCAATTAGCTGTTTCTAATATAGGCGCAGTAGGATAATGCTCCGTATAACCAATAGATAGAAGAGCAATCGGTTCAATATGAGGAGGGATGCTCAAAATATCGCGTACATCATTCTTTTTATAAAAACTCACCCAACCCATTGCCAGTCCTTCTGCACATGCTGCTAGCCACATATTCTGTATGGCGCAAGCAGTCGATAACATGTCTGTTTCAGGAATGGAATTACGTCCTAAGACATGTGAACCACCACGCGTCGGATCACATGTTACGCAAATAGTGATGGGTGCTTCTTTCAATCCTTGTATTTTTAAGCCAAGGAACTTTGTCTCTTTTTCTGCCTCGTCTTCATAATGAATCGCTAGCGCGCGTCTTTCTTTGTCAGCTGCCCAGGCCAACTTTTCTTTCGTTTCATCAGATGAAACGATCACGAAATTCCAAGGTTGCATGAAGCCGACTGAAGGTGCTTGGTGAGCGGCTTTTAATATGTTATGTATCGCCTCTTCCGGAATAGGAGTCGGTAAAAAACTTCGCACATCTCTTCTATTATAAATTACCTTGTAAATTGCATCTTTTTCTTCTTTCGAAAACACGTGCCATCTCTCCCCTAGTCGTTTACGTAATATAGTGTACTGTTTGTTATCGATCAACACGAGTTTATTATAGTGAAGTAGTTAGTCCATTTCAAAGATAATAAAAGTGGCTTCAACCGTTTTAAAAATCATCGGTTGAAGCCACTTTACGATATACCATTCGAAATAAATATGCTCAAGTCTCGTCCGTTTTCGTAATGGATACTCCACGTTCCGCAAATACTGTTTGAGCGACAGATAGAGCATTCAGCACGCTCGGGAATCCTGTGTACGGTATTAGGTGCATAATACAACCGATAATCTCGTCCGGCGTCAAGCCTACATCAAGACCTGTTTTGATATGCATCTGAATTTGCGGCTTGCCTTGTGCCACAAGAGCCGTAATCGTCGTCAGGACCTTCTGTTTATTATCCAATCCAGGTCGCGAATAAATATCTCCAAATGCAAATTCTACAACATATTTAGTCAAATCCGGTGCTACATCTTTGAAGCTCTCTCCAATTTCCATCTCACCTGCTGGGTTATCTTCACCCGATAACGTAAGTTCCATTAACTTTTCCAAACCACGCTGATAGCGATCTTCCGCCATTTCAAAAACCTCCTCGATTATAGTATCCGCTATTTCATCAAAACTGTACGTACGCGTTCTGTCGTATCATTGACTAGCGGTGATACTACTAGTGTAGCAAACTTTGTAAGAATACAAAATCATTCGTCTGCCTTTACAATGGTAACTACTACGTGCAACACAAAATAAATAACTTGCATACTAGCTTGCTAAACTAGCAAGTGAAATAGTATGATTTGATAGTATGGTCCTATTACGATTTATTCGTAATCATGCATACAAGTAACTATAAATAAGGAGTGACTTACATGAAAAAATTGATATTCGCATTTATGTTAGCAGTACTAAGCTTTTCCATCGCTCTTCCCACTGGGACAAATGCAGCAGCGAAAACGACTACTATGTATGTGCATGCAAAGAATGACATCGTACTACGCACAAAGCCATCCCAAAATGCAGATAGAATGGGTACTATCAAAAACCATTCCAAGTTAACGGTCTTTTCTTCATCCAATGGATGGTCACATGTACAAGCAGGCAAGAGTAAGGGATTCGTGTATACGTCCGCATTGTCTAAAAAGAATCCTAACGCCGCACCCACTACTGTAAACGGTGGTTTGTCGCCAGCGGGTGGTCTGACCCTCACTTACGAGCCTTCATTTATGGTTAATACTAAAGAAACTTTTATTACTAGAAGAGATGGAGAAACTACTTACTTATTCAATAAGAATAAAAAATCGCCTTTCTCTTATGCAGAATTTGTATATCATGAAGACAAAAATAGACTTTTAATGGGAGTGGCAGAATCTGACTTTATTTTTGTTGATGCCGTACTTCCTTTAAGACAAGGTACAAGCTTTACCGAATACCATTTTGAACAAAACTATAAAGTATTAGTGGAAAGCACGACAAAGACGATCAAAGTTAAAGCCGGTTCTTTCCGCAATGTCGTCATACTTCGTTACCCGAACGGTTCCAGGGAATATCTTGCAAAAGGGATTGGAATTATCAAAAGCACAGATATAAATGGGAAAGTTTATACGGAGTTAACTGCTGTGAAGCAAAAGAAATAATATTGATAAATAAAAAACGCTGCCAGAATAGAGCAGCGTTTTTCTATCCCGATCAATATCAACCACATTTACTACTAGATAGTCTCCCTATCGTTTATACTTAAAACAACCAAACAATTAGGGAGGTCTGCACTATGGAGTTTAAAAGTATCGAGGAACAAGTCATTCAAAAATATAAAGACGACGAAAACTTGATGATCCGCTTATTTGTCCAGTGGTGCGCGAATCATAAACTGGACCCGCAAGCACTTTATCAGAGAGCATATCCAGAACAACAAGCAAATCCCGCGCTAAAGGAAGTCGTGGAAAGCAATGATGAATTCGACGAGCTACATATAGATAATGAAACGATGCTGGATGTGCTACAACTATTCGGTAATGATGATTTGGCATTTGTGATTGCAGATGAAATAGGTAAATTCAAATCATAAAACGCGCTTGTGAGAGAAAAATTTTCCGTTTGCTTATGCCATCAAACGTGGTTAGTTTCTCTCACAGGTTTCACCATTTTTCACTTTCCTACCTACTATTAGGATGGCTGAATATAACACAAGTGCGATGCCGACTAACTGTAACGGAAGCAATTGATCACCGAGAAACAATACGCCAACTATAACTGCAACAATGGGTTCAATCGTCGCAAGAATCGATGCCTTTCCTGCTTCTAAATGCTTTAAACCCGATGTATATAACACATACGCTGCCACAGTGGAAACTAACGCCAGTAGTAAAGCCGCTATCCAAACATCAATATGTTGAAATGTATCGACCTTGCGCCAGATATCACTTGTCATCGACATGAAAAAGGCCATATAAAAGAATGTATACGTAGTAATCGTCAATGCCGAATATCTTTTCGTTATCGGCTTGGTGAAAACACTATACAATGCATAGCAAAACCCCGAAAGAACACCCATGAACAGCGTCTGACTCGGAATACTTTCCGATCCGAGCGGCAATAGCCTAACCACTAATGCACAACCTACAATAGCTGATGCTAATGCTAAAACTTTGCGTGTGGTCAGCGGTTCCTTAAAGAAGATCCGCGATAAAACCATCACGAATATCGGTCCTGTATATAATAACGTCACGGCAAGAGACAAGCTGGATCGTGAAAACACTTCGAAGTAAAAGTAGTTAAATAGTGAAAGACTGAAAATACCTGCACTCGCAAAAAATAAATGATCTTTTATTCGTGTCCGTAACTGATCACGAAAAAACAGCATCATAATGGCAAACAAAAACACAAAGCTGAAGATTCCTCGAATCGCTACTACATCCCAAGCTGTGAATCCTCGTGCATACAGTGGCGCTATGAATAAACCGATCAATCCCCAACAGACGGCTCCTGCAATTGTGAGTACATATGGCTTCGCGCCAGGCAACGTTTCCACCTTGATCCCCCCAGTCTACTACATGCGTTGATGGTCCCATTTAATGCATATCTACTTCGATTGTGTATCATCTCAGAATTCACTTCATTTTCAGTGGGTTACTGTAAATTTCCTGCTACTCCATAAGTAAAAAATCTACACTCCCTACACCAACATTAACTTTCAAATGAATGGTAGTATCCGAATGATCGTATGCTTCATTTACATAGATGTCTTTGCCCTTAGATAGTAAGCCCTTCGTTCCCACGCTACCAATACCCTTTGAAACGGATATTTTAACTCCAGTCCCTTTAGGTAAATAAATTTTTGCATCGCCCACTCCTAAGTTGATATCCGCGTCAAAACCATCCTTCCATTCGCCATCTAAATTGATTAGGGTATCACCAACGCCAGCGTCAATTGCTAAATGATTAAGTGGAATTCCTGCCAATCTCAATTCTGAATCGGATACACCCATTTCAACGTCAAGATTCACAGGTATTTCATTTGTCAGTTGAAGATTCCAATCATTTCGTTGCTTCCGCAAAGCTGAAAAACCTTTCATTTTTTGCTGAATCTCCACATATCCTACATCTCTTTTATTCTTATACGTAACGGACGGGTACCATTTTTTCACACTCGTATCAATGTCCCCATCCACCCATCCCGTGGCTCCGCCCTCAATTAGAAGTTTTCCTGCACCAAAACGTATCGCTACATCCAGTGACTTCGCATGGTCCTTTTCAATGGATAATGCACCAGAAACCCTGTCTGTTTTCAACCAGTCATATACCCAAAAGCTAACTACACCTAACAGCACTACTCCAACCAGTATTATCAGTTTTTTCCGCATATTCGCACCCCTTTACTCTATCATAAGCGATACTTGATAAAATTGAGTCCATCAGATGACTGAACTGTACATCAGTCTAAGGTCTGAGCGGTACATTATATGGAGTTCTATTGGTGATTATTTCTTATTAAGACGAAAAAATGCTTACACTGATACATCACAATTCAGCATAAGCAATTTCCATATTAATTATGTTTAAACTTTTACTATCTCTTTTGTTAGTTTCCCAAATTTGCCAGCGAAATATGTTAGAGCATCCCCTTCATTATTTACGAAGTTCTGTACTTCACCAACAAATAACACATGATCACCGCCATCATATTCTTGCCATGGCTTACATTCAATATAAGCAAGCGACTCTTCTAGGCGAGGGGCATGTTCACCTTCAATCCAGTTAAAAGGTGCAACTTCTTTCGGTCGTCCTGCAAAATGCATCGCGACCTCCTCTTGGCCAGAATTTAAAATATTAACGGTAAATGCATTTTTTTTCATATGTTCAAATGCTTTTGTTTTACGGTCCACTGACACTAATACAAGAGGTGGATCTAATGATACGGAAGTAAATGAGTTCGCTGTTAATCCATGAGATCCATTTTCTGTTTTGCACGTCACAACGGTTACCCCAGTTGCAAATTTCCCCATGCAGTTTCTAAATTCTTTAATATCCATTTATATGTCCCCCATAATAATTTTATTGTGCATTAATTAAAGCATATGGCTTCCTACCTAATAAGTAATAAGCTTGCTCTGCTTTTTGTTGACTGAAAAGTTCACGGATTCGTGTTGACGAAATAACTTCACCTTTTGAACACGTAACTACAGGATGTTGAAATGCATTAAAATGTTTGGTTAAATCTTCAATCGAACCACTTTTCCCACTTCCAAAGTGAAAGCCAGATCCAACCCAAATTTCTTTCGGATTAATTTTACTTAATTCATTGATAAAATCTTGCACACTTCTTGACGCGTACACCTGATCAAACGAAGCGAAAACGGTATAGGAGACACCTAACTCTTCAAGAAACTTTTTCTTTTCAGGTAGCGAAGTCAGCATGGATTGATTTTGAAAATAAACTTTGGGTGGGGGATCAAATGTGTAAACAACTAGTGGTACCCCATAATGATCCGCTTGTGCCTTAGCTTGCCTAATCAAAGCTTGATGTCCTCTATGAATCCCGTCAAATGCACCAATCGTCACAACAGATTGATTCAATTCTAGTTGATTGTTTTGAAAATAAATCATAATAGTCGCCTCGCTTTCTCAATTGTACAAAAAGAGAAGGATAAAACCCTTCTCTTCTTGAATTTTACTTATACAGTGCGCATTACAAAGTCTAGGGAGGAGATTTTATGCCCGTCTTTTTCTTCGAGCTTTGTCATTAAGTCTAAGCGAACACCGTCTGCTACATCTGTTTCTAGCCATTCATCGCCTTCGAAAAACACTTGGGTAATTAGTGTTTCATGACCTTCTGCCTCAAACATTAAATGTAAGTGTGCTGGTCGCATTGGATGCTGATCAGTATATTCTAAAAATTCCCCTGTCGGTCCATCAGTCGGAATTGAATACGGAAGAGGTACTATTGTTTTAACTTCAAAGTTCCCATTTTCATCTGTATAAAAATGTCCTCTGAAATTATATTTTGGTGCATCCGAATCAAATGCTGAATACTTACCAGATGCATCATTTTGCCACATTTCTACTCTTGCTTTGGCAAGTGGTTCTCCATTTGTACTACTAACACTTCCGCTAAAGTACATGACATCACCAGCTTCATTAGGGCGTTGAGTCAATACAAGTGGTTGTCCCGGCTTAGCTTCGATGAGAGGCGTTCCTTCAACAAAATAGGGTCCTAATAGTGAAGGCTGCGTTCCAGGCTTGTCAGTATACATTGCTCTTAACACATGACTTTCTAAGAAAACGTCTGCATAAAGTGGTAGTTCTCCAGCGCGCCCTAAGCGATCTGCCCAATCCACAAATTTTGTATACTCTTCATGATTCAAATTTGCTTCTTTTAAAAAGTTTTGTACATGTGATATGAATAAGTTAAATACCTCTTCTACTCTCTCATTTTTCTTTGATAATTGTTTTACCATTTTAATTTCCTCCCCTATTTTACGTTTCATACTTTTAAAAACTTACTTTTTTCCATAAACATGTACATCGTCGTTATTAATCCAAGTCGGATTAACCCAACCATCTAAATCGTAATCATCCATACATTTCTGTACAAAATCTTCAAATTTTTGTGCTCGACCACTAGCTTTTGCCGTTATTAAGTTTTCCAAGCGTATATTTTCGTTGTTACCTGAATAATTTCTTTCATATAACTCGTGTCGACCACCATATTCAGTTCCAATTGCATCCCAAAGTAACTTAATCACTTTGATCTTTTCCTCAGCTTCTACACCGTTTGATCCACGGTATAATTTATCAATGATAGGACGCAGTTCAGCATTTTTAAAATCAGCAGCACTAGACGGCTGTACAATTAAACTTCCCGCAACAACTGTCTCTACAATATTTTTCACATGTGACCAACCATCAGACATGAACACACGATATGCCAAGCCATATTCTAGATTAGGTAAAACAGTATTGTTAGCTCCTTTTTCAGGATTTAATGCCATTGCATCACTCATAGCCCAAAACATATTACGATATGCAATGACTTCACCAATTTGGGCTTGAACACCGCGGAATGAATCCGTTCCATTCCCACGTAATGCCTTAATAAGTAGACCTGAAATGAAGTCCAATTTTACGGCGAATCTTGTTACACCGTGGAAAGTTAAACGGTGAAGGAATCCACTTTCAGCAAAAAACGTATTCGCTTTTTCAATATCTTTGTAAACTAACACGTTCTCCCATGGTATGAGAGCGTTCTCAAAAACTAGTACGGAATCATTTTCATCGAAACGACTACTAAGTGGATAGTCGAAAGGACTTCCTGTAACAGCTGCATTCATTTCATAAGATGCTCGACAGACTAATTTAATACCCGGTGTATTCATATCTGCAACGAAGACAAGTGCATATTCTTCGCTAGGTATTGCAAGTGCACCGTAATGAGCAACGAAGTTATAATTTGTAAGTGCAGAACCTGTTGCGACCATCTTCGCACCACTTACTAAAATCCCTTCTTCTGTTTCACCCACCGCATGAATAAAGACATCTTTCACTTCATCAATTGGCTTATCGCGATCAACAGGAGGATTAATTATCGCATGGTTGAAGAACCAGTTTTTCTCTTGAACTTCTTTGTACCACCTTCTCGCATTGTCGGCGTACTCACCATAATACTCTGGGTTTGCACCTAACGTTGCCAAGAATGAAGCTTTATAATCTGGAGAACGTCCCATTTGTCCATAAGACATTTTAGCCCACTCCGCTATCGCGTCCCGCGTTTTGAATAAATCTTCAGGTGTTTCATCGGGTACGAAGAAACGCTGTGTATAACCACCGTTACCAGTATCTGTTTCCCTTGTTAAAATATCTTTACGTATTGGATCATGTAATGCATCATAAAGGCTAGCAATAGAACGAGCACTGTTTCTAAAGCCAGGATGAGTCGTTACATCCTCTACTTTCTTACCGTGTAGCCATATTTCACGATTATCTCTTAAGCTCTCAAGGTATTCTTTACCGGTCATAGGTAATCTAACTGCTTGTTTTACTGTCATTAATATACCTCCTCTTATTTGTAGGCGCTTACTAATCTGAATATTACATTCATTTTCAAAAGTTAGTAACTGTAAATAAATATTAATAATCGATTATTGACTAGCAACTTTTGTGGAAATGATTTAATCTAATCTTTTCACTCCGGGGTCTACATAGGCTAACAATAATAAAAGACGAATCAAAAATCGATTCGTCTTGGTTCTCCATTAATTTCCCATTACTTTTAATCCAAAGTAGATCCTTGTGGCTAATTGTCCATTAAATCGACCTGATCCTGTTTTTAAATCGATATCACTTAATGACTCGATTTTTTCAATACGATAACGTAGACCTGCTATAGATAGATGTAATTCGTCGGCAGTTTGTTGAAGATTGCCGTTATTATCTAAATAAGACTTTAGCGTAATGAGCAAACTACCTGAATTAGCTTCATCATATTTAACTAACGTGCCAATAGTCTTCATATAAAACATCAGAAGTTCCTCATGATCTGTACCTTTTAAGAACATCATAATTCCTTCAAAGTCTTTATACGTTGCCTGTCTACTTCTCACCGGATAAGTTAGCTGAACAAAATCACAAATCTGTTTGGCATCAACGTAACTTTCCCTAAGCTTATAAACGGATTCTACTAAACGTCCAGAACCTATATGCAAAATAATATCGGGTAAACGTGCTTTAATTTCATTCAATAGCTTAACAGATAGAGCTTCAATACCTTGATCTTCAATTTCCGCACTAATGATGACGATAAAATGATCTTTCAAAAATAAATCAAACAAAGGATATTTTTTCGTCAAAAAATATAACACTCTCTCCTTCATCTTTTGCGGTATCACTTTCAGTACAATAATACGATGAGGTTCATTAATATTAAATCCAAAAATTGCTGCCTGTCTATTTATTATATTTTCATCCATAATTTTATTATCAATCAATTCATCAAAAAAATCTTCTCTTTTACTCCAAAGTGATTCAGTTAACTTACGTTGGTGATACATTTGAATTGTAAAAACCACTAAAGCACGTTTAATAATTATTTGTTCTCTTTGATTTAATTTTTGTTTTCCAATTACCATTAGATTACCGAGCAGCACCTTATTGCTTTTAATTAAAAATGATTCAAAAAATAAACCATTTTGCTGATTTATAATGACACCGCATGCCTTCAATTTCTTATACGCCACCCGTTCTTCTTCACATTCGAAATATGACGAATATACTTCATTGTAATGATCAATGACGATGCTACGACCAAGAGTAGTACCGAGCGTATGGATTATATCATTAATATCTTTATCCTCCAAGAATAGTTCGGTTAACTGATTTTGAATCTTCTCTGATTCAATGATATTTTCATTTAGCCGTTCGATTTCAGCATACATATCGTCTAATACGGACTGCATTGACTCGCTTTGATAGTAACGTAAGTCCAATAAATGCGCTTCATCACAATGTGCTACAGTTTCAGCGACAAAGTAGCACTCGGCATCTCCCTTACCACGGCATGTTTTCTCGTACACGATTACTTCCTTACCAAAGGCACTTGTTAAGTAACCGCTTGCATAACCGATTAACGTCCAACAAATAGGCTCATTTCCAAATTCATTTTCAGATAAATGATTCTCAGATTCAAAAGAGTTTTTCCAATAACCCGTAAGATATAAATGATCATCATTAATTTCCAATATGTCGGGATCCACAGTTACAATGCCTTCTAATGTATGCATGACCGTTCCTGAGATTATTAGTTCCTCCAGGGACTCCCAGTCATATCTCATTTTTATGGATTCAGCAGCCCGCTTGCCACAAGCCCAGCCATATCGCATTAAAAATCCTTTGGTACGTTCTTTGCCAAGCGTATTAATTAAATCATTACATAAAATACTAAGTGCTTCTACCGAAATTAATCCCATTCTTTTATCATGAAGTTTAATGATCCCCGTACGAGGATTGATATCAATCAAATTCTGTAATATCAAGTGATTAGCTTTCATCAAATTATCTCCCTTCACCTTCTTAACAGCCCATGCGCCAAAAAACTTGTTTTGCAATCCACTTTCTATAGTGATTTAAGTGACAGCCGCAATGCTTGATACATCAATATTCTCAGAATTATTACATTCCATTTATAAGGAAATATAAACAAATAACCCTGACATATCCCGTACAAATACTATACCCGTAATCAATAAACCATACAAAAATAGCCAGAATGAGTCCAATTAAATATAGACTTCACACCGGCTAGATCGATTATTTTATTAACGCCAAATAATCGGCATTATCAAATTTATTCATTAGTCTCGCTCAACTAAGGTAGAGATACCCTGTCCCACGCCAATACACATCGTTGCTAAACCTAATTTACTATTTCGACGTTTCATTTCATGTATGAGTGTTGCCAATATTCGGGTACCGCTCGCACCTAAAGGATGGCCCAACGCTATAGCACCACCGTTAACATTAACCTTTTCAATAGGTAGATGCAGATTATCAATACATGCCAAAGATTGAGAGGCAAAAGCTTCGTTTAGCTCAATTAAATCCAAATCTTTCACATCTATATTTGCCTTCTTCAATAACTTCTTCGTTGAAGCAATAGGGCCAATCCCCATAACTCTTGGTTCCACTCCGGCTGTAGCAGACATTTTATAATAACCCAATATATCCAAACCCAGTTCTTTTGCTTTATCTTCTCTCATTAATAACACTGCCGCCGCACCGTCGTTAACGCCTGAAGCATTCCCAGCAGTTATCGTTCCATTAGAGAATAGTGGTCGAAGTTTTTCTAACGCATTCATCGTAGAATCGGCACGCGGATGTTCATCTGTATCAACCGTGATTTCCTCACCTTTGCGCGTTTTAAAAGTTACAGGGATGATCTCGTCTTTGAAAACACCCTTCTCTTGCGCTACTTTCGTTTTCATCTGAGATTGAAAAGCAAACTCGTCTTGTCTATCTCTTGAGATATCATAATCACTCGCAACATTTTCCGCAGTTTGCGGCATAGTGTCCACTCCATAAAGCTCTTCCATTTTCGAATTTACAAAGCGCCATCCAATCGTTGTGTCCTGAAGTTTCATATCTCCCCTTGGAAATGCACGCTCCGGTTTTGCCATTACATAAGGTGCTCGTGACATACTCTCTGTCCCACCAGCAATAATTACATCTTGTTCACCCGCAAGAATTGCACGTGCTCCAAAGTTTACCGCATCAAGTCCCGATCCGCATAGACGATTCAATGTTGTCCCACTGACCTCAATTGGTAAACCAGCTAAAAGTGCTGACATTCTTGCTACATTTCGATTCTCTTCACCTGCGCCGTTCGCATTCCCGAAAATAACATCATCAATTGTTTTAGGATCAACAGCTGGATTACGTTCCAGTAAGGCTTTGATCACCATCGCACCTAAATCATCCGCGCGAACTGTACTGAGTGCTCCTGCATATCTACCGATTGGCGTGCGAACCGCATCAATAATCGCTACTCTGCTCATTGCGCACTCTCCTTTATTAGTTGATCTGACACCGTATATTGTAGTGCTGTAAATTCTTTAATATCTTCTAATGTAAAGCCATCAGTCACTTCTATCAGTTCATATCCACTCTTTGACCACTTAAACGTAGCCCGTTCGGTAATAATTAAATCTGCCGTACGTTCTGAAGTGATGGGAAAACTACACTCATCCAATAGCTTTTTGTCGCCATCTTTTGATGTATGAAGCATTGTAACAATAATAGTTTTTGCACCTTCAAGTAAATCCATTGCTCCTCCAACACCAACGATATCTTTACCAGGAATAGCCCAATTCGCAATTCTTCCTTTGGAGTCAACTTGCAATGCTCCCAAGATAGCTATATCGATGTGGCCGCCACGAATCATAGCAAATGAATCGGCACTATGGAAATATGAAGCACCAATTGCTTCACCTACCGGTAGCTTTCCTGCGTTTACAAGTTGCGGATCCAGATGCCCTTCTTTCAATTCGGAAACCCCCAGCATACCATTTTCCGTATGGAAATAACATTCGCTATCTCCCAGATAATCAGGTACTAATGTTGGAATTCCGATTCCTAAATTAATAATGGAGTACTGTGGTATGTGGGAAGCTACTTTTCGAGCGATAATTTGCTTATAATTCATACTCTACTCTTCTCCCTTCAAGCAAAGTAGCTTTACTCTGCACAATGTAGTCTATAAATAAATGTGGTGTAATAACAGCTTCAGGATCAAGACTTCCAGCAGGCACGATTTCATCAACTTCTACAATTACTGTATTAGCAGCAGTTGCCATTAAAGGGTTAAAGTTTCGGGCAGTCTTATAATATGTCAGATTCCCCATTTCATCTGCTTTATGCGCTTTAATGATAGCTATATCTGCTTTTAGAGACTTCTGAAGAACATACGTCTTACCATCAAATACTTTTTTCTCTTTGCCTTCAGCTAGTTTAGTGCCTGCGCTTGTACTTGTATAAAAAGCGGGAATGCCAGCTCCGCCTGCTCGAATGGCTTCTGACAATGTACCTTGTGGAAGAAGTTGAAGCCGTAATTTGTTCTCATTATACATTCGGACTGCTTCTCTATTACTCGTAAAGTAAGAGCCGATTGCTGTACCTATTTTACCTTGTTGTAAAATAATGCCCAAGCCAACGCCCTCTTCTCCTACATTGTTACTGATGACAGTTAAATCTGCCACTTCTTTTTCTTCTAGTGCTTTTAGAACCGTTAATGGACTTCCGATTAATCCAAACCCTCCGACCATCACAGTCATTCCACTTGAGAATTTGTCCGCTGCTTCTTTTGCTGTAATTACTTTATCTCTCATTGGAAAACTCTCCCTTTAAAAATTTATTGATATTGCATAATAATTCTGATTGTAAATTAAAAGCTAGCTCATAATGATTTTTGTTTGTTTGTATCACTTGTATATTGGTCTCTTTCAATAAAGTTGTATAATTTGATCTGGTAAACAGTGGACGGTCAGACAGATTACCTTCTCCTGTAATGAGCAACGTCGGCTTTTCATTTTTTTCCGCTACCTTCACCACGTCGTACAAATAGAAACTATCGAAGTCTTGTTTAATCAGCTCCGAGTTCGACAGATTCCCGTACCCATCCTCTTTCTGTTTGCACTCGTATTCGATTGCCTGAATAACTAACGAATCTACTATTACTTTCAAGTTTTTATAAACATTTGCCGTTGCCTCAATATAATGCTCACAGCTTGGAAAGACATTTTCCATTCGTCCTAACGAAGGATAAACCATCTTCTTCCCCTCTACGTCTACATGGCCACCACCATCTAATAAAATCACACGCTGGACAGATGAATGTTCTCCCGCTACTCTTTGAGAAATATATGCTCCCATGGAATAGCCGAACAAACTGACTTGCTTCAGCTGCAATGAATCGATCATCTCGATAATATCCTTCGCATGCGTTTCTATAGAGGAGTCAGCTAACTGGACGGAACTATCTCCGCGGCCCCTTAGATCCACAGCTATGATTTGATAATCGTTTTTGTACTCATTTATATACTTTGTTAATTGAAATTTATTTCCAGTCAGTCCGTGTATGAAAATAATCGTTCCCTTGTCGCTGTTTTCTTCGGAATACAGGTTATAACTCAGACTTCCCCCATCCTTTAGACCAATCAACTGATCCATGTCTATCCCTCCATTTTCATTTCACTGTAAATAGTGAGTATTGAACACCACTTGGTAAACGTTCACCCGTAGCGACGAATATATGTTTATTCATCCAGTCATACTTTGGAGAATCCGTCTCGAAAATTGGAGCATGTCTGAAGTAATACTGATCAGCGGGCACCTTTTCACCTCTGTTCAATTTTTCAAGAATCTCCTTAGGACCTGTACGGATTCCACGATAAATCATTAAAATCGTTTCGTGATCATCTGTTTCAAGGACGATCTTCACATCTTGAATAATTGTTCCGTCTTCCCTGACAGTTATCCAGTCCGAACCTCCTGGCAATACTTTCGCTTCGAATTTTGGTCCCGTTAGCTTACCGCCGGTTACTCCAATAATTCGTCTTCCTGAACCATTATAGGTTTTCTTTAGAACAGGAAAATCAACTTCAACGTCCAATGTCATATTACATAAGAACTCCAAATTAGGCGCATTATAAAATTGCATAGTAAATTCCACACTTTCTTTTATAATTTATATTTAATAAAATAAAAAACGACATCAACCAGAAGGCAAAATTTTGCCTTTTGGTTAATGCCGTTATTAACTGAGGTATAAAGGTATTGGGTACCTTCTGTCAGTGAACAGGCAGACTATTTTTCAATCTCATCACAATAACGTTGATGAGCATTTTTTAAAGCTACAATAACTGATTGTTGCGATGGTGCAATAAAGTTCTTTTTAATTCTCTCAATTATCTCATCTAACTCATCATAGAAATTAGAACCAACCAATAGTTTAGAGAAATAACTTGATGCCAAGCTAGTTATAAAAGTAAACTCTACATCCACAATTCTATGGGTCTCTTTGTCGATCTCCATGACTAATCCTGCATGCTTAAACCGTTCATACATCGCTGAACCTTGTGGAGCCTTTGAATACGCAGTCACTAATATAGTATCCAACAGAAAAGACACCTCATCAATAGGTATTTTAAATTGTACATTAATCTTATCAGTATGTATTTTTGTTGTCAACATTCAAATAACTCTGTAAAGTGTAATTCACATTCACCATATTCTTACTTTTAAGTACACAAAAATTCGTTACGCCATTTAACACATGAAGAATTAAATTCATAATGGAGCTTGACATGCAAAATTTCATTTGTTATTATTACTCTATATTTCTGATAATTTTTAAAACAAACATACGCATAGATTTTATTTGCTCCCTCTTTATCTTTCCCTCTTTAAGAGTCGGTAAAGAAATGCAAACTTGCCTTTATCTAGTTGGAGATACTCCTATCTTCATCTACTAGATTATGACGGCATTAATCTGGAGATTTACTCTCAGCAGATTAATGCCGTTTTTTGTTTTCCTAGAAATATGTTAGCATCAGCTTTCATTTCCATGAGGTCCTACAATACAGATACTAAATTGCCGTTCTCATTCATTACCCCTATCGCTATGAGAGGTGGGAACCTATGTAGAATTTAGGAAAGTTATGAAAAAATGTATAACTCACTGTATCAACCCTTATTTTAATTATTCTATTCGTCTATTTCTTATTCTCGCTTGTGTTTCAATAACTACTACTGAAAGGAAGTCATATTATGAACATACATTCCATTTATATCCATATTGTAGAATTACCGACTATTAGGCCACATAAACTATCCATGCATACTATAACAAAACAAACTATTGTCGTCGCTCAAATCAACGATACGGAAGGTCTTACAGGTTGGTCGGAAGTTGCAACAATAGGAGGTGCTTCTTATGGTGAAGCAACTCCTGAGGCTATCAAAGTAAATTGTGAAACGTATATAACGCCACATCTAATCGGGAAAAATCCACAACAATTTAATTTGCTTATGTACGAAATCTCGAAAACTGTTTCAGGGAACTACTTTGCCCGCGCCTTAATCGAAGGAGCACTAATCGACTTAGCAGCAAAGCAGAGAAACATTCCCGCTTATGATCTTTTGGGAGGAAAAATACATGACTCACTTCCAGTGGCATGGACTTTGGCAAGTGGAGATACGGGTAAGGATATCGAAGAAGCAAAGGAACTACTTCAACAAAAGAAACATCGTATTTTCAAGTTGAAGATTGGTGTTGGAGACGCTATGGAGAATGTGGAACACGTGCTGAAGATTAAGAAAGAAGTAGGTGACGTTGCTAGATTTACTGTAGACGTTAATCAAGCTTGGGATGAAACAACTGCTAACTATGCGATTGCCCGTCTCCAAGATGGTGGTGTTTCAATGATCGAACAACCACTGCCGAAATGGAACTTTGAAGGCATGAGTCGTTTGACTGAACGTTTCTCTGTACCAATTATGGCAGATGAAGGTGCGAATTCGATTCATGAAATATTCCAGATAGCTAAACACCGGTCAGGAAACAGTATTGCTCTTAAAATATGTAAAGCTGGCGGACTACAAGCAACAAAGACTGTAGCTGGCATTGCAGAAGCAGCAGGACTAGGGTTGTATGGGGGGACAATGATTGAATCTTCATTAGGAACAGCTATAGGACTTCATGTATATTCAACTATCCCTCATATGGAATTCGGCACAGAACTCTTCGGTCCTTTGTTGTTCAAAGATACAATTACAGCAAATAATATCGAATACAATAACTTTGACGTTGTTATTCCAGGTGGCCCCGGTTTTGGAATGATCATTGATGAAGAAAAATTAAATCATTACAAACGATTCTAAATTTTAATCAGTAATGTATTTAAAAGCCAAGTACATGCACATTAATGCGTGGGTACTTGGCACTTTTTATGAAGTTTTCAACATAAAAAAACTATCGTTGAATGTATTCTAACAACATTCAGCGATAGCCTTGATTAAAAAGTTTGTCACCAGTTTTTTGGAGATTCCAATTTAGCATATGTAGTGACAAATAATATGTGTAGTGATAAAAAGGCAACGGTAAAACACATTTATACTTACCTAAATATAAGATTCTTTCTTTTGGGCCCAATAATAAACCAGCAGTCCTGCAACAATATAAATTGAATAGAATATGTACAATGAACTAAAACTAATAACACTTACTAACACGCCTGCTAACAGCGCCCCTCCGCTAATACCTATATCAAAAATCGATAGGAAAGTAGCCAATGCCACAGGACGACGCTTAGGTTCCGAATTTTGCAGGACGACTGTTTGAAAACTTGGGAAAAGCGTACCCCATCCTCCCCCTATAAATGCAGCAGCAATGAAAAAGAGTAATGCGTTAGTTGTCATACCTAGAAGGAACATCCCTATGGCAAATGAAACTATCGCAGGAAAAATAATTGTATTGGCTCCATACTGATCATACCATTTACTGGTTAGCGGGCGTGTCAATAGAAGTATAATTACATACACTATAAAAAAGTAACTAGATTCCGCTCCCAGCCCCTTTTCAACAGCAAAACCGCCATGAAAGACAAAACAGACGCATACGCAGTACCAAAAAATGCTCCTGTAAACGAAATACGTAAAGCAGACTTTTCAAATAAAGGTGCTCTTTTTTCACCAGGGGAACGTTTCACAAGATTTTCTTCTGGCAGATGAGCCATTAAACCAAACAAAAAAGAAATTAGAGAACAAAAAGCACACGCCCAAAACAAGACGTATAAACCAAAACCATCCAAGATAGTAAGTCCAATAAATGGACCAATCACCATTCCCAGATTTGTTGATAAAATAAAGTAACCCATTCCTTCACCTTTTCGAGATTCAGGTACAATATCAGCTATGATCACTACTGTAATAGTAGTAGCCATACCAAATCCAAAACCATGAATGAAACGTATGACAAGTAGCAAGACAATAGAATCAAAAAAGCTATAAAGAATTGAAGCAGTTGTAAAAAGAACGAGCGATACAATCAACATAAATCGTTTGCCATATGACTCAATCCACGGCCCCATAAAAGGTCTAATAATAATCGCAGCGCCGATATAAACGGTTGTAAACAAGCCTGCTACGGCACTTGTTGAGCCAAAATGCGTGATTGCGACAGTTGGTAAGGTAACAAGCAAAGCAAAGTACGTCACAATAAAAAAGAAGTTTACTGCAGATATAAATATAAAATTTTTCGTCCATAAAGTGTTTTTGCTCATTAAAAATCCACCTCGCAAACAAATGTGAAACGTTACAAATGTATCTTTTACCATTAATTAATTCTACCCAATCAAGTTTTTATTGATTGGGTAGAATTAATTATCGCGCTTATACAATTCGCTCAAGCCTTTATACTCTTTCACGTAACTAATTAAGAACTTATTTCTCTTTCATTGTTAGTGCTCTTAGTTCTTCTACTAACTCAGGTACTTCCTTTTCCAAGTACTCCCACTCAGTATCATAGGCTAAATTCAAAAACTTTTCTTCCTCAGCTTTAGGCAATTTGAAAAGTTCAACACCGATCTTTTCTAATTCTACAATTTCTTCTTTATCAAGTTCTGTATAGTAGTCGACCATTTCTTTCTCATAGTCAGCTGTTGCCGCAATAATTGCATCGCGATCTTCGGTTGAAATTTCATTCCATCTATCATTATTCATGAGTATCGTACAGTTTTGCGTCCAAAAAGGATGGTCCAAAATATATTTAGATGAATCAGTCCAACCATCCTTTCTAGGCCCATTAAACCCACCATATACAAACCCCTTAACAACACCTGTTTGTAAGGAAGTATAAACTTCTGAAGGATCAATCATTGCAGAAGCAATTCCTAATTTTTCAAAGAAACGTGTATAGTTTGGTGCTGATCGGATAGGCAGTTTTTTTAAATCATCTACGCTATCAATTGGCTCATTTAACCATAGTCTTGGTGAACCTGTTAACCATCGACCTAAGTACATAACGTTCATTTTTTCATGTTGATCTACCATTAAATCGTAAAATCCATTTTCTCTTTCTTCCGATGGTGTTAGTTGCGATAAAGCTATGCTCAGCGTTTCCGGTGCAAGTGATTGGTATTGTCCAATATACGTAAAGTTAATATCCATAACACCAGAATTCATTGCTTCAAATTGCTCGCCAATAGGTATTACATCGGCGCCACCACGCCAATTTACCTTCACTCTGCCATCCGTTGCATCTTCTACCGAGTCAATCCAATCATAAAGTGTTGCAGTTAAAGGATGATCTTTTGGTAAAAAACTAACAGCATTTAATGTAACGCTCTTTGAATCACTACCTTCCTTTTCTCCATTGCCACTTGAACAAGCCGTTAAAAGGCTGACTAGAAGAACAAGTATGATCGTCTGATATATTTTTAGATTTTTTATCATGGTCTTCCTCCTAAATTATAATTTCTCTAAATTATTACTTAACAAAGCTTGGTAACCATAAAGTTAATGATGGGAATATAATCATTAGCGCCATTATTGCTAAATTCAACAAAATAAAAGGAACGACTGCGCTATAAATCTCTTTCATCGATATAGAGTCTTTTGGAATCACTGCTTTCATTGCAAAGAGATCCATACCAAAAGGTGGTGTAATTGTTGCGACTTGCATATTAAGAAGCATAATTGCCCCAAACCACAAAGGATCGAACCCCATTGTTCCTGCAATCGGCATAAGTATCGGAAGTGTCATCATCATTATTGATAAAGGTTCCATAAAACACCCGAGGATCAGTAGAACGATCTGAATTATTACCAAAACAATAAGTGGTGGAAATTCCAAGTTTCCAACGAGCTGTACCAGACCTTGCGTTACACCTGTGTAACTTAAAATTTGACCAAATGTAGTGGATCCTATAATAATCATAAAAATCATAACACTGGATCTTAAAGTACCGGTAAGGGAATCCCAGAACTTAGCCCAGGTCAGACCACCATAAAAATAAGACAGGACAATGGTTCCTAACGCCCCTAAAACCGCACTTTGTGTAGGCGTTGCAATTCCAAGTATAATAACACCCAATAAAAGGAACACAATAAATCCAAGTGGCAAAATATATTTAACCGTTCCAATTAGCTTTTCAGATAAAGGCACCTTCTCTACATCATAGGCAGGAGCTAGCTCTGGCTGAAAATAACATCTAATAATAATATATAGGACAAATATTACTGCCAATAATAAACCCGGTACGACAATTGCAAATAGGAAATGTCCGACAGGTATCGATGCAAGCGAAGCAAGCAATATACCTAACGCGGTAGGTGGAATCATAGTAGCAAGGCCGGCACTACCAAGTATTGGTCCAACAGTCATTGCAGGACTATAACCCTTTTTCTGCATATCCGGAACTAATAATGATCCTAATAATGCAGTACTTGCTACACTCGAACCACTTAGAACTGAAAATAAAGTTCCACTTCCAACAGCAACAATACTTAGCCGACCTGGTAAATTCCCAAACCATTTTCCAACTGCATCAAAAACTTTAAAACCTAAGCCCGTTCGAAACATAATCTCACCCATTAAGATAAACATTGGGATAGGTAATAATGAAAACTTTGATACGGAAGAAAATATATTTAAGATGAGTTGGTTAAGTCCCGCTTCTCCGTTCCATAAAACGATGACACCTACAATATTTATTGTTAAAAATGAGAATGCAATTGGTAATCCTATCATAAATAAAATAAACATACTTCCAAATACTAGTGCTAAAACGCCCCACCATTCCATCTAATTACCTCCTAGCTTTTCTTGCTACTTATTTTAAGTTTATTGATCGCAGATAGGATGTTTCGGATGAATTGTACGAAAACAAATAAAAAGCTGACTGGTATGATGACTATTAGCATAGAACGTGGGATTTCTAAGATAGTCTCTGTTTTTATATCCCTCATATATAAGTTCCATGTTGCCAAAAATCCATATACGGTAATAATCAAAGAGATGATGGCACCTATGCACGAATTCACTATCTCCATACGCGTTCTATTTTTTTCACTTAGTCTATTTAATAATAAATCTAGCTTAATATGTCCATCTTCTCTCAATAACCAAGCAACCCCTAGAAAAGTTAAAAATACTAGAAGGTATTCTGAAACCTCTAAAATCCATGAAAATTGATTGCTGAAAAATTTTAATGAAACAATATCAACGATGATCAATAAACTAATAATGATGATTACGACCCTACCTAGAATAGCCATAAAGTTTATGACAGAATCGAAAAGCTTATTTATTCTTAACAGCACATGCATCTTCCCCCTTTTTTTCTATCGATTCTATCAGTATAAATATGCTACATTTATCTAGATCTTTTCTCTTAATAATTGATTACTAATCAGATGAAATTACCTCTGCTCTGAAATAAAAAATAGTCTCCTAAATATATATGATATTTAGGAGACTGCAGTATAATCGATAATTCCACATGTAGGAATTTCCATTTATAAGGTACTCCGCTTTTCATTTTAACTGCTGGAAATTTACTGTGAGGTGTAAAAAATGCATTTGAAAACATGAGTGGGCTACCATTATTCAATTCCTTCCCATAAGCATCTCAGGCAGCTAGCACGAGTATCAAAAACGATTTCATCTTTATAATATTCATAATCTCTCCCCTTTTTCCCTAACTTTTACTTACCATCATGTAGTTCCTATTCAGTTTCAATGCTTGAAACCACTGCTGTGATTGTTCGTAGCAGTCACCAATCTCAAGTATTTTTTTATCGGAAAATGGTCTTCCAATTATCTGAAGCCCTACTGGAAGCTTCGTCTTCGTGAATCCACATGCAACAGAAAGTGCTGGAAACCCAAGGATATTTGCGAGTGGAGTTTTACCAAGTGTAAACATATTGCTTATTGCTTGTTCAGAAACCATTGTACCGATCTCAAATGGTGGTTGGACGTTTGTCGGTCCAATTAGTGCATCAATACCGCTCATCTGTCTCATTGTATTCTGTACGAATTGTCTTCGAGTACGTTGAGCATTTATATAATCCGTCGCTGAAATGTCCCGGCCGAATTGGAATCGGAATTTCAAATCATCTCCGTATAAATCACCGTGTTTTTTTAACAAAGGATCATGGAAAGATACTACTTCAGATTGAGCAATCGTTTTCAAACCATCAAGTGCCTCATTAATTCCAGGTAAATCAATTGGAACGATTTCAGCTCCAAGAAACTTTAATTGATCGAATGCTTGTTCAATTACACGCTTCACGTCTGTATCAATACCGGAATACATATAGGGTTCATAGAAACCTAATGTAATCCCCTTTAAACTCTGTAATGATTCGTTGAAATAAATTGCATGATTCTTCTTAACTGAAGAATCATCTTTTGGATCATAGCCCTTCATGGCTTCTAGCATAATGGCAGCATCCTTTACCGTCCTCGTCATCGGTCCAACGTGGTCAAGTGACCAACTAAACGGAAAGCCTCCATATCTGCTTACCAGCCCATACGTAGGTTTAAATCCGACGGTTCCACACATTGCTGCAGGTAACCGGACGGAACCTGCGGTATCTGTCCCAATAGAACCAAAAGCCATTCCTGTAGCTGTTGCGACAGCAGAACCGCCACTTGAACCACCAGGTATTTTTGTTATGTCCCACGGATTTTTCGCACTTCCGTAATGGGGGTTTTCGGTTGTTGCCCCCATAGCAAATTCATGAAGGTTTGCTTTCCCTATAATAATAGCCCCTGCTTCCTTCATTCTATGAACGGCAGTTGCATCTTCATCGGGTATCCAATTTTTAAATATTTTTGATCCACCTGTAGTCCGGGCTCCTGCTGTTTGCAATATATCCTTTACCGCAATAGGTATACCATGTAACGGTCCACGGATTTCACCATTTTGCAGCTCTGACTCAAGTACTCTTGCTTGATTAATCGCTTCATCTTCCATAACTGTTATGAAAGCTTTCAATGTAGGGTCATACTCCTTGATACGGGCAAGCGATAGTTTAGTTAACTCTACTGGAGAGACTTTTTTCTTTTGAATTAACGAACCTACTGACTCAATAGTTTCGAATAGAATTTCACTCATCATTATCCTCCCCAACATTTTCTAGCGAAAAGATAAATGCAGGTTCACCCGATAAAATCTCTGATTTTTCTATCCCAATTATAGTAATTAAGTAATCGTTTAGATTCACTTGAAAATCCTCCTTTCAGCTAATTAGCGAGTAGTGTGACACGCTAAATTAAAAGATTTTGTTTCATGCATATTTACTAAATCAACTTTCAGAAAACTTGAACGAGTCTAGGTTTATGAAAATGCCCTACTATATTAAGATTAATATAATTTTTGGGAACGTAATTAGTAATGCTATAAATGCGACATACGCAACTAGGAAGTACGATGCCCCCCTAAATACGGTTGTGATTGGAGTATCCTTGGTCAAGCCCTGTACAACAAAGACATTTACCCCCACTGGCGGTGTAATGGCTCCCATACTTGTCACGACACAAAGAAGAACTGCAAACCAGATAGGATCATAACCAAGAGCTATTACGGTTGGGTAAAAGATTGGGATGGAGATAATTAAAAATCCTAGAGCATCCATTATGGAGCCGCCAATGACATAAACAATCAAAATAGCAATTAGCACAAAGATTGGTGCAACCGGAAGATTAGTCACCCATTCAGCTACCGCATATGGAAGTCTTGTAACTGTTAAAAATCGTCCGAACACCATCGCTCCTACCACAAGCATTAATACCATCGCAGATGAACGGAGAGTACCAGCCATCGCTTCTAGAAAGTTTTCTTTTGTCATCTTTCCCATAACTAAGGAAATAACAATTGCACCAAAGGCACCAAAGGCACCGGATTCAGTCGGTGTAAAAAAGCCGAAAAACAAACCACCGATAACGAAGACAAATAGCACTGCAACAGGAATAACACCTACCAAAGATAAAAGTCTTTCCTTCATGCTAGATTTTTCACCTGCTGGTCCAAGTGTTGGTGATTTTACACATAAGTAGACAACTGTTGCAATCAAGAGCGCAGTTAAGAAAATACCAGGAATTATACTCGCTACAAATAGATCTTTAACTGATACTTCCATTTGCAAGGCAAGAACGATTAGTACTGTACTTGGAGGGATAATAATACCAAGTGTTCCGCCTGTTGCAATACTTCCCGTACTAAGAGCCTTATCATATTTATATTTCTCAAGTTCCGGGAGGGCCATCGTTCCCATTGTTGCGGCAGTTGCTGAATTAGATCCACAGATAGAAGCAAAACCCGCACTGGCTAAAATAGTTGTACTTGCCATACCACCTCGAAAATGTCCAACCCATTTATACGCTGACTCAAACATTTTCTCTGTAATCCCTGTTCTAAAAACAATTTCCCCCATTAAAATATAAAGTGGAATAACACTTAGTGAGTAGCTGGAAAATTGATTCCATAAATCAGCGCTCAAAACATTAAAGGCTGCTTTAGGTGAAACAGCTACTATTAAACCCATAAAACCAACAATAAACATCGTAAAACTAATTGGCATCCGTAAAAACATGAATAAGAACAATGTTAGGATTCCAAGTACTGCCAATAGATTCATATCCATTTTAGGATGCCACCTTCCATATCAAGATTGTTTCTTTCACAATAGCTAAAACTAACCCTATAAATCCAATCGAACTTAGGATGACAATTGGATAAAATGAAAATTGTATTGTTTGCGATACAACACCATTGCTTCCTAAATTTAGACCGAACAGTAGAAGTTGCCAAGCTGCTACTAGGAAGAAAGAAGCGCTCAAAACATTCATAACCGTATGAATTATTCTTCTTAGCATAGAGGGAAACTTATCCACTAGCATATCAATATAGACATGTCCTTTATTTAATTGTGTATAGCCTAAAGCAAAAATTCCTGTAATTGCCCCAAGCCAACTTACTATCTCCACTGTTCCTGCAATTGGATCAGAGTACATACGTTTGATAGAATTAAATACAATCAATAACATCATCAACATTAGAGCCATGCCAGCAATAACAGCTAGAAATCGGTTTAAATAGTCAGTAGTCTTAAAAAATAGATTTGATGTAGATACTACTTTTTCTTCATGTTTGTCTTCTATAAATGAAGCGCTTTCAATATCGAATTCTACTATTTGTTCGTTTCTCATTCGCAAACCTCCATATCTAAAGGAATAACTCAATCAGCGTTATTATATTTCTCGATTAGCTCTTCCATCTCGCTCAAATATTCCTCTGCTGGAAGACCTCCATTTTGTACTTCTTCAACAACTTCTTTTTGCATATCGCTAAGCTTTTTATCCCACTTCTTCATTTCTTCTTCTGGTAATTCAACAACTTCAAGTCCTTCAGAATCTATACTCCATTCCAAAGATTCTTTAACATGATTATCCAAGTAATGTCCAGTAAATTCAGTCATCTCTTTATTCAACTCTTCAATTACTGCTTGAACGTCCTCGGGTAGCGAATCCCATTTATCTTTATTCATGACAGCGATAAATGTATTTAATGCCAATGGATAATCTGTAACATATCCAACTATCTCCGCCAGCTTGGAATCTTTAAGTACCTCCCTAGAAGATACGTAGCCTTCAACAATTCCTGTTTGCAAAGCCTCAGGCACTTCCGCCTGCGACATTCCGACGGGAGCAGCTCCAAGTTCCGACATAATTGGCGCAAGGGCACCAGCTATACGTAACTGTTTTCCTTTTAATTCACTTAAAGACTTTATAGGCTTTTTACTTTGTATATATGCGGGTTCAGTAGCAAATGTAGTGATGATCTTAAAGTTATCAAGTGCCTCTGGTGGATAATTATTTACTAAATCGGCAGTGACTTTACTTGCAACCGTTGCGTTTTTATAACCTGATGGCATATCTGATATTGACAAAAGTGGAAATCTACCAGGTTCATATGATGTAGAAGTTAAACCTATATCTGCAGTGCCATTCTCTACTCCGTCATACATATTATTGGCTTCTAGTAAGGTTCCACCGGTAAATAAATCGACTTGTACTTTCCCATCTGTTCTTTCCTCAAGACGTTTTTTCCACTCTTCCATTTGAATAGCTGGGAATGTATTAGGCGGTGCAAAAAAAGCATAACTAAGCTTAATAACATCATTATTTTTTCCCGCGCTTGCTTTTCCTTCATTTCCGTCACATGCTGACATGATCATGACCAATAAAACTAACGACATTGAAATAAGCAACCTTCTCATTCTTCCACTCCCCTTTTAAAAACATTAGAAACTTTAATTCACTTTCCAACACTTATTAATTTAGACTTATTAATTTTCTACCAAGAAAAATGGTCTTCCAATTGAAGCCTCTAGTCGGAAGTATCGATCTATCCCTGCTTCACGGAATGAATGCGTCATATTTGTTACCGTTTGCAAGTCGGGTATATTGTAAAGGAAACATGCATGCCAATTAGTTGGACCTGCATGTCCCGCCGTTAAAATATCGCGGTCAAATGTTCCCAATAGTTCTGATCCATTACTTTCCCATTCTTTTATAATAGATTTCAATTTAGGCAATAGTTCATTCTCTTTTTGCTCTTGTGTAGTATCAAACCATCCTGTCGATTCAAAAGTAATAAAGACTCTTAATGGATTCGGTATTTGCGGTGCACCATGTACAATTTTCTTCAATTTTTCCAGCTCCTCTTAGTGTATAAGTATTTATCTCATGTATAGTCCGCCGTTAATATCGAACGTGGAACCTGTAATATAACCAGCGGCATCTGAAGCAAGATATGAAACCATACTGGCAACTTCCTCTGCTTCACCAAATCTTTGTACCGGTATACTTTCTTTCATGTTCTTCAATTTACCTGGCTCAATAGTATCCATTTCCGGTGTCTGAATAGCTGCCGGTGCAACTGCATTAACCGTAATTCCTAGACCAGCCAGTGATCTGGCAAAGGACTTTGTAAGCACAAGTTGACCTGCTTTTGAAGCGCAATAATGTGCTCCGGATGAAAGCGGTCCCGCTTGTCCCCCAAAAGATGAAATGTTAATTATACGTCCACTCTTTTGTCGTTTCATCGTATCTAGTACTGCCTGAGAGTAAAAAAACGTTCCTCCAAGATTAACGGATAAAATTAAATTCCATTCTTCTTCCGTAATATCTTCAACAGACGTCTCTTTTCGAACACCAGCGTTATTTACCAAGATATCAATTCTTCCCCAATGCTCCACTATGGTCTTCACACTCTCTTTAATCGCATTCACATTCGATACGTCCATAGCTATAAACATTGTTTTGGAAAAGTCATATTGACTTACTAGCTCTGAAGTCTTCACTTCGTTTAACAACTGTTCATTTACATCTACAAAAACAACACGTTTCCCTTCCAAGAGAAATTTCTCAGCAATAGCGAGACCTAATCCCTGACCCGCCCCTGTTATAATGGCTACTTGGCTTACCGTATTTTTTTGCACAGTTATACTAACTCCTATCTTCATTAAATTCAATATACCTTTAGATACTGGTAATTAACTTTTGAATTGTACTTATGTTGGATCAAGCCAGAATGTTCTTCATAACCGCCATTGCATTCAGACCAGAAACTTTAACAATATCTTCAATTGAATAATTCTTTTTTATCATCCAACCTATCATATTCTTCATTGCTTCCGATGGATTTTCCAATCCTTCAACATACGAGGATTCTTCAAATTCCTCCCCGCTATGTGAAGCTGAAATGCCCAACATATCATCAAACGCATGCTGCAAGGCTACATGATCTCCAAAAAATGTATCTGGACCGAAACCGACATGATCAATTCCGACTAAATCTACAAGATACTCAAAATGCTGCATCACTGAGTGTATAGAGTGTTTTGGGGAACTCTTCGTTAAAGTCGTATTGGGTGCAGCACAGACTCCAATGATCCCACCTTTTTCTGCGCAAGCTTTCAACACATGATTTGGTTTCATCCTAGGTGTATTCCATAAAGCACGTGCCCCTGCATGTGTCATAAGAACAGGATCACGACTTTCCTCAATAACATCTAAACTTGTTTGATCTCCGCAATGAGAAATATCAATTATCATACCTAATGTATTCATTCTTTCAACAACACGACGCCCAAAATTAGTTAAACCACCATCTCGACGCTCGATTAGTCCCGAACCAAGAGTGTTTGCTTCGTTATACGTGATGCCCATACATCGAATACCAAAGCCGTAAAGAATATCTACACGATCCAGCTCGTTTTCCAAGATGCTTGCTGCCTCTAAAGATGGTAGAAGTGCAGTTTGTTTCAATTGCTTAGCTTTCGTTAAATCGTCGTAGGATCGTGCAATGGTGACTGTATTTTGACGTTGAATGTCTGCATATCTCATACCTAGTAGATAAATAACATCGTCCCACTTCAAACCATTCTTCGATGTAATAGTTGAAACTCCATCCATAAAGTTTTCAAAAATGATATCGATTCCCGATTTAGCAATTCCCTCATAATGAAAGAATGTATGTAATTCTCCGCAATAAGGCAAAATATCTTCTCGTTTTTCAGGAACAATAAATCCGTGATCCCTTAGCGATACAATGAAATTCTCCGTTAAAACTTCATTTAACTTATTCTCTTCATCTGCTGTGAGATGAAGAGAATAAGCGGGAACACGATTTAGATCTGTTGCCAGCTCATAATGTTTATAGTCTTTGTTTGCTTTTAGATAGTTAAACGATGTGTATCCTTCGTATCGTTTCTTATTCATTGATTTTCTACTGCCTGTTTCTTTTCAAATTGTTCTTTTAGTGGAAATGCTTCCTGCCACTTTTTCTCTTTGTCATCATAAAGCCCTTCACTATACAGTGTTTTTAATGATTGATTTTCCAATACTAACGGCTCTTG
>NZ_PDYY01000002.1 GCF_002743255.1 Sporosarcina sp. P2 | reverse complement strand
GTTCCCAAGGGCTCAAAAGTCTATTATCACGTTACGAAACTTTGCGTCATCAATCTTAATTGAACCGCCGTATACCGAACGGTACGTACGGTGGTGTGAGAGGTCGGGAGTTAATCACTCCCTCCTACTCGATTGTACTGATAGCGTGTCAGTGCAAATTGACTTTGAAAAAGAGACCTAAACGCAAATGTGTGCGTGATACATTTTATAAAAGTAATGGATTGCGCGTGCTTATATAAAACAATGATATTATCAATTATCGTGTAAACAAAATCAGATAATGACTCGCGGCCGACTATATCCGATAAGGCTTGATGATCAACGTGGCTAGCTTGCTGCATCTCTTTGGTGATTAAAAAATGTTGAGCATTATCAACAAATACTGGACTAACGCGTTTCCTCACTTCCCAGTTCGAAGATTTATAAACAGCGCTTCATCACAACATGATGCCAAATTGTTTTCGATTAAGCATGTGTAAAGCTGGCTGATATGTTTGACGTTAAAGAATGATAGGTAGTCTACTTAACGCAAAATTTGGTTAGGAAGAAAGAATACCCTTAAAGTCAATAGGAAATAAGCGCGAGTCATAAGCTGTGAAAAAGTGAAGAGTTATATTCTCACATCTCTGACCTCGGAAGTTACTTTGCTTTCTACTTTTATTACAGAAAGATTTCTTTTGGAGTGCAATATTACACGAAACTTCAGATTTGTCACAAAATTTCTTTATTTATTCTCGAATGTAACAGAGTTGTCTAGGCCTTAAGATCTCACTAGAAATATACTGAAAAAGTAACGCACGGCAAAAATGGAGGGCTTTGTCGACTTTTTTTACGAAATATAAAACGAGACTCCCTAGCGCTTCTGCTAGTAAGGTCCCTTGTTTTCATCTTTTCCCTTTGAAAAACTAGGACTCCGGGAACACTTTTCAATTATGACAAAGGATAGTTTTTCCATTGGGATTTGTCACATGATTGTTATCCGCTTATTTTTTTACTTTGTTATTGTTGTAGATGCAGACGGGACATTGATAAATGATTCGCCGGAGAGCATCATTTCGGACGAACCTGTCTTGCCTTCAAGGAGGTAGATGTACATAGCAACTTAATAGAATGCATGGTGAATGTACGGTTAGAGTAATTGAAATTTTAATTTTTAAAAATCGAAGGGAGTTTGATGGTATTGGTTAAGGAAATAAAAAATCAAAACGAAAAAAACACGAACAAGAAATTGTTGCCGTTTGTAATGTCAACTTCAATGGTAACTGCTGCATTATTCGGAGTAGGAGCCGCGTCAGCTGACGAAAAGAGTGAGGATACACAATTTAAAAATCATGGTGAAGAAGTTTCATCTTATGCAACGAGCATTTCGGGTTCACCCGAAAAAGGAAAGATAATGCGCACCATTGCAAGTGAAAAGTGGCAAGAAAAAGCAAAAGACGAAACGGATGATCCTTTAGAGGAGGATGAATCAGATGACATTCCTGTAGATGGTGAAGTACCAACTGAAGATCCGGTCGATGAAGACGAAAACGCTGAACTTCCAATTGACGAAGAGGAAGCAGATGAGGATGCGATCGACGAAAACGCTGAACTTCCAGTTGACGAAGAAGAAGTAGATGAAGATGCGATCGATGAAGATGAAAACGCTGAACTTCCAGTTGACGAAGAAGAAGTAGATGAAGATGCAACCGATGAAGACGAAAACGCTGAACTTCCAGTTGATGAAGAAGAAGTAGATGAAGATGCGATCGATGAAGATGAAAACGCTGAACTTCCAGTTGACGAAGAGGAAGCAGATGAGGATGCGATCGACGAAAACGCTGAACTTCCAGTTGACGAAGAAGAAGTAGATGAAGATGCAACCGATGAAGACGAAACGGAAATCGTAGAAGATTCATTAGAGGAAATAGAAGAGCCAGCTGACGAGAATATCATTGGGGATACGCCGTCAACTGACCAAATTACTGATGATACGATTATAACAGAAAATCTAGCGAATGAATATAGGTCTGTCATACAGAACTATAATAGTTTAATTGAATATTATGATTACCTCATCCAAGATCGTCTTGGTGGGATCTTGCCTCTTGAAGATGATATTGTAATCGAAGCACCTACTGAAGGCGACGACCTTGTGGCACTTCCCATTGTAGATGAAGATGTAGAGGATGAAACAACAGACGAGGGTAATGACACACCAGAAGTTCCTGTTGGGGATGAAGAAGTAGCTGAAGACGCGACAACTAGCGATGACACACCAGAAGTTCCTGTTGGGGATGAAGAAGTAGCTGAAGACGCGACAACTAGCGATGACACACCAGAAGTTTCTGCTGGGGACGAAGAAGTAGCTGAAGATGCGACAACTAGCGATGTCACTCAAGAAGTTCCAGCTGAGGACGAGGAACTAGCTGAAGATATGACTAATAGCGATGACGCTCCAGAAGTTCCTGCTGAGAATGATGAAGCAATTCAATCAACGGTTTGGGACAAGTTAGTCGGTTATTACCAGCAAGTAGTTATAGCTTACGATTCTTTATTTAGTTCATTAAAAAAATAAAAGACTTATAAAACACATGATTAGGCTACTTGACACCATATTTTATGGGTGTCAGGTAGCCTAATTTTGCTTGGATACATTCTTCTTTATAAAATATTTCGGTTAAAGTACTCACCAGAAGAAGAACAATCTAATGTTGTGTATTTTACCATACTTGGACAAGTACACCGTCCCGTTTTTCACACGTAGAGATAATCATGTTTTTGCACATGATTCATACCACACCGGGATCGGATTTAACCAATTTCCCCATTCCTGATAATTGGATTCTTTACGACTACCCTCAGGTAGTTTTTTAATAAGTTATAACTTTACTCTCGAGGAAACTCGTGTTCGTACGTTCGCCAATTTCTTATCGTATCGACTAACAAACAGGACATTTTTGAAGTTTGCAGACCGTTTTTTCTTTCTAGTAAGGTTGCGTTATGCCCCTTATGCACGATTGTGATATTATAGTTTAAGTCGTGTTTTTTATTGATTGTAATGAAAGGATGAAAAATAAATATGAGTAACAATGAGCTTACGAAAACCGTAGCTTTTCATACGCTAGGTTGTGGGGTAGTACACCTAAATATGATTGCGTCCGAACCCTGTGGCAACGTGGGTTAAGGCGCTTGGCAAAAACCACTTAAAACCACCATTTTAAGTGGTTTTTTCATTGTAATGATAGCGTGTCAGTGTAGATTGACCAGTTTTCACGACAAGCTGACGCTTCATTAATTCAGACAGTAGAGCGTAAATCCCGTGACGCGATAAGTTTGTTGTTTTTTGCAGAATAGCACGCGATGCAGGTCCATTTTCTTTTAAATATGTTAATACCGCATCTTCATATTTTCTAAACAGCATTCTAGTAGAAGCAACAGATTCACTTTTTAAAAGTGATTTATAAGCAAAAGTATGCGTGATACCATTTTTAAAAGTAATGGATTGCACACGCTTATCTAAAATCACAATGTTGTCGATTGCAGTATGCACGAAATCGGACAGCGCTTCTCGGCCAACCACATCTGATAATTCGCGATGGTCTACATGACGTGCTTGTTGCATCTCTTTAGTAATTAAAAAGTGTTGGGCATTATCGATGAACGCATCACTCATATTTTCTTCGCTTTTTTGTTGTAGTGCATTCAAATCAACTTCGATTTCTTCTAATCGCTCCTGAAGGTCGCGCTTTTTAAAGATGTAATCCTTCTGACTAATCCCTTCCTCGCCAAATAGATACAGGTCCTCTAAACGGGTTAAGGCTTTTCCGTACTTCGCAATTTCCTTCTGTAGCCGTTCGATCTCCAAGTTGGGTACGATATTATCGTTATCAGCAGCTAAAGAATATTCGTGACCAGGCATACCGTGGGTGAGCGCGAAATAAGTTTCTTTTAATGCATCATTGTCTATGCCCACCGCATCGATAAAAGAATTGCCCCGCAACAACGCCCGTTCCATGTCGCGAGTCGAATGTTTTGGCGTTATTCTTTCCTGTAATCTAATCAAGTTGGACATATAATTAAAAACGAATGGTCCGATGATGATATCGCTCACGTAGTTGCTGCACCTCTTGGATCTTCCTGCTGTCACACAAGTGTAGCGCGACGGGCGATACCCGTCCTTGCGTGCTGAATCTAATCCAGACGTGAGCAAAGCGTTGCATTTTCCGCAATAAAGCATTTTAGAAAAGATATGTTTATGGATATCTGCACGTTGTACATCAGTTAATCCTCTATAGTTGTCAGATAGTAGCTGATTAACACGCTTAAATTGCTCTTTTGATACAGTGATGGGGTGATTATTTTCAACTACGACCCATTCTTTTTCATCTTTCAAGCGTCTGCTGCCCTCACTTTCGCGCATGTTGTAGCGGTATGTGCCGATATAAAAAGGATTGCGAAGGATGTCGCGTACAGTCTTCGCGGTCCACTGACCACCTCGTTTCGTCTTAACGCCTTCCTCATTTAATCGATAAGCGACTTTTAGGGTAGAACGTAATTGCTCATATAGGTTATAAACGTATTGTACGACTTTGGCCTCCTCTGGATCAGCCACCGGAAACTTTTCTTCCTCTGACCAAACAAAGCCGATCGGCACAGTTGCACCGTTCCACAACCCTTTTTCGGCGCGTGATAACATAATCGCGAATACGCGCTCTGCCGTTATTTTACGTTCGAGTTCCGCGAATACCAAAATAATTTTTAACATTGCTTCTCCCATGGCTGTCGATGTATCAAATTGCTCATTTTTCGAGACAAAAGTTATTTTATAATCTTTCAGTTCCTCATACATCTCCGAAAAGTCTTTGAGGTTGCGAGAAATCCTGTCAATTTTGAGAACGATCATATGCGTAAATTCACCGGCGCGTATACGCCTCATCATCTTTTGATATTCAGGTCTGTCCGTATTTTTAGCGGAGTAACCAGCATCTTCAAATATTTCAAAGTCCTCTATACCTAGCGCGTATTTTGCATAATTTTTGAGTTCTTGGCGCTGGAATGGCAAAGAATCTTTGTCGATTTGGTGCAGGGTACTTACGCGGACATATAACGCTGCTTTTTTCAATGTCATTTCAAATTCCCCTTTAACAATGTCTATGTTTTTGAACGCCACCCCATTGCTTGAAAAAGAAGGCGATGTTTTGGGTTTTGCATTGATCACGGATACTTAGCACCCATTCATCTTTCATTGGCCTAGCTTTTGGTCCTAATTCCCGACCAACGTTTTGTTTGACCTTTAATATTCTTCTTATACAAATCTATCCATTTCTCGAAGTACTCAGCAAATGGTTCTTCTTTGAAGTTAGCTACAATCCCTATACGTAAATTCGTTTCAACCTCCGCTGCTGCGACTTGTGCTTCTTTTTTTGTCCGAAAACCTCCTTTTCTGATTGGATCGCCCTTATTACTGACCGTGTACAGCCACGTTTTTCCCCGTTTTTGAAATGATGCCATTATTACACTATCCCTTTAATTAAAATATTTTATAATCTATCCAAATAACAAACTTCCTGATTCAGTAACCACTTTTCCAACCTTGCATCTGCAAAAGTATGTTCAACATTGAATAGGGTTGCAATGAGTCCAACTGCTTCGCATCTAAGTCTTGGTAATTCTAAATGATTCAACATGAAGGTTGGAATGCAGAAATGGAATGCAAATTGTTTTGCTTGCCATTCCTGATACTCCCGGAATGGCTTATGCATTGACCACTGATATCCTTCATGACCCAAGATATGGGCCAATTCATGAGCAAAGTCTTGCCAAATTTTCTGTTTGGACTGGTTTTTATTTAAAAATATTCGATAAATTCCTCCCATATTATTTGCTTCACTTGATTCATCAAAAAAATAGGTTTTTATTTTAAACAGGTTAGAAAAGTCTTCGATAAGATCCGAATGATAAATCTGGGACGGTTTTAAAATATTTAGGGAACGATAAATCAAAAAAACCTTTTCATCCAAAGAGGATAGATTTGAACTTTTCAAATTTAATTCGCCACCTTTTCCACGAATAGGGAATATATGTTCGTTAGATGTCTATAATAATACCCTATCCCGGTAAAAAAGATAGGGTTACTAACTCACATTTTAAAAGGTGTTTCATTTGTCCTCGTTTTTAATAATTTCCCACATTTTTCGCAATTTTCGTAAGTCTTTTTCATCAGAGTTAGGTAATTCTGAGTACCACCGTTTTAATTCAGGATCTGAAATAACTTTTTGAAATTCTTCTTCATCTGAATCTTCATTTTCTATGTGACCAGCAGCAATCATTAAATTTAGATGTGAGGTCTTTAAAGGGCCGGCTAACTTTTTAAGTATTTCAGGAGATGGTGTTTCTCTCTTCCCATTTTCTAATTGTGATAGATAAGAATTGGAGACACCAGAATACAACTCAAGCTGGCGTATGCTTAAGTTTCTTTGATTTCTTAATTCTCTTATATAAATTCCGAATTCTTCTGCTTTCATTTGTGATCACCTAATCTTATTATAATCAAAATTTCTTAACAATGCATAGAATAAAACTTTAAAGTGCTTGCAAAAGGAATCAACTGATGTTAATCTGATTACAATAGCAAGCGTTGAGGGGGGGATGAGCGGATGAGTAAAAGGATTATTGAGATAAAAAGTATCGAAAGTTTTAAAGAATTAATTATAATAAGTGGCTACAGTCAAAGAAGTTTAGGACGTGCAATAGGGATATCAGAGTCTTATGCGAATCAAATAGTCAATGGCATTAGAAACCCAGGCCCTGGAGTTGCTAGAAGAATCACAAATGAATTAAATGTTCATTTCCACGATATTTTTTTAATTAGAGTGCTTGCAAAAGTGAGCGCAGAGTAATAAATTTTACTGAGAACCTAAATTGAAGATACAGGAGGGTGATTCAAAATGGTGCAACAACTTTCAGTCAATCTTACAATCCCAATTCCACAAGATTCCGTATTAATCAGAAAAGTGGAACTTGAAGAATTAAGAAAACTAGAATTAAGTGGCGTGTATTGGAACATGAAAAAGTTAGAACATCGTACAGGCAAAAAACACGAATGGTTAAAAGAAAATATACTCTTTCGAAAAGAGCTTGATAGCGAGAATGGCGGCTATGATTATTATCCAAAAGGAAAAGGTCAGACCTGGTCATTTCAAGCATCAAAGATGGCAGTTTTTCTTGATAAGAACTTCCACAGATTTTTTAGGTGACCGGTAGGGTTATTTAATCAATGACGGATATGAAAGTTTTTAGGGGACCTATGCAGCCCATAACAGAAGTATGGGATCAAGTAAACAGGTTAAATACAGTTTGAGAATGTTGTGTTGATAACAATTGCTTTCAAGTGTATTACGAAAACGGCGACTAATGATATTAAACAAAGAACCCAATAAGGGCGGGAAGGGTGGGGAAACTGATGAAGCAGGAAGAGTTTCAAAAGATCTGGAAAGCATTGTCTAAATATGGAATCCATACAGAAGAAGAACTGAATACGGCGATTAAACAGATGAAGCCCCTCAATATTGGATGCATGGTTTCACCAGTAAAGAAGTCCGAAAATGAAAAAACTGTGATGGTAAAGTGAATCTTTTTTAACGAGGGGGAGGGCACAACATTTGACAGCGGCGGTAGTAAGACTAGAACAGGCACAATAGGGACGAATCGCTCAATTAGTGGATTAATAGAAGGGAGATGGGTAGAAATGGCTTACTTTGTAGTTCAGGTTCGTAGCGGAGCGGAAATTGAAGTGAAAGAAATGTTGAATACTGTTTTGAATAGAGTAGGCGATTCAATGGTTAAAGCTATCTATGCAATGGAAACATTCACTGAAATTATTCGTGAGGACAATACTGCTGTTGATCTATCGGAATTAAATTCAGACGATATATCTGAACACTTGTATGTAAAAAGAATCCAAGCAGCCTTAAACAATCTTCGTATCGCTTGCGACAAACTGAAAGAATACAATGATGCCAATTCTCTTGTCTTGCTTGAAACGTACAAAGACAGCATCCGTGAACTCTCCAAAGACTTGAGGGAAGTTCGAAAGAATACGAAGAAAATAAGTAGCGTAATTAGCGGGTATATTTTAGTAGAGTTAAATGTAGATTTTTATTACTTCCCAGATAATTTGTGGCATTTAGTAAAATCCGTGCCTAACGTAACTGGAATTCCAAGTAAGTACAATGTTCCACAAGAAGAAGTCGATGCTTTCTTCCAACAAGTTGATATTACACCAGAAGTGGAAATGCAATTTGAAGAACTTCTTTCAAGTGATGAGGTTGTTGAAATAAGAAATGAAATTCTACATGAAGCGAATAAAGTAGTTGGTACTGTTGAAGAAAAAGTATTACTCGAAAAAATTGATGTTATTGCTACTAAAGTCGTTGAATCTGTAAACGAAATGAAAAATGACATTGTTTCCTCCAACCCAATTATGAGAAACGTAGAACGATGTAAAGCGTTTATTCGTCGTAAACGTCAGACAGTAGTGATGCCTAAAGATATATTTTTGAATCTATACAACGATATTGAGGTACAAAGCTTTTTCCCAGCCCAAAGCTCTTTTGAATTTCTTAAACGTTTTAGATCCATATTTTGTAGACATGACAATATGGTGAGTATGGAATGAATGAATTCATCGGAAAAATTGTAAGGATTCTTTATAGAAATGAGGATTTTCTAATTGCTAAATTGCAAACGGATAATGAAGAACTCACAATTAAAGGGAGCATTTACGGGGTAAATAAAGGTGAAGAAGTAAAGGTTCGCGGGGCTTGGGAAAATCACGCGAAGTTTGGGAAACAGCTTGCGATAGAGTTTTGGGAAAGGCCAATTCCTCAAACAAAAGATCAAGTTATTGCATTCCTTGCATCATCCCTTGTAAAAGGTTGCGGGCCAAAGCAAGCAATCGTGATTGCTGAAAAGTTGGGTGAAGATGCTTTGACGATAATAACACAACACGGCGAGTCAAGCTTACAAGGTATTAAAGGAATTGGGAAGAAACGGGCTAGTAACATTGTAGAAAGCGTCAGGTCTACGTTTGAGGTACAGAAAATCATTGCGGAATTACTTGTGTTCGGAATATCGGCTAGTATGGCGATGCGGTTGTATAAAGAATATGAGTCTAATACAGTAGCGATTGTTACAAAAAATCCATACAAGCTAACAGAATTAAATCTGATAGGATTCTTAAAGGCTGATGAAATTGCTCAAAAGATGGGCATATCGCCTTTATCAGGATACCGCATTGATGCTTGTGTGAACTATGTTTTGAAAGAAACGTGCTTCAGTTCCGGCCACTGCTATGTCATGGAAGAAGAGCTACTTGCAGAAGCTGCCCGTGCGTTAAATCATAATACGCTCGAAGAAAACAAAGTCTCGATGGATGAATTAGCACAAAGTATTTACCGTTTAGAAGAGAAACATATCGTTATTGAAGATAATTGCGTTTACCCAAATTTTTTATTCACATATGAAGACAGGTTAGCTCGGAAACTTTCAGAAATGAGGGGTTCTCGGGAAGGCGTAGCATTGCCTTCGTTAGATAAACAGATAACCAAATATCAAAAGAAGCAGGGAATCATCCTAGCTGAGAAGCAACGTGATGCGATTAGGCAGTTATTTGAAGAACAGATGTTAATACTCACCGGTGGTCCCGGAACAGGAAAAACAACCGTTATACGTGCCATGCTCGATATGTACAAAGCAATGCATCCAGAAAACATTATTTGTTTAGCTGCCCCAACTGGCAAGGCAAGTAGGCAATTATCAGAGGTGGCTGGACATGACGCATCTACAATCCATAGGCTGATTGGGTACCAACAAGGAGAAATTCCTACCTACAATTGGCAAGATAAACTTCCTTGCGATTTGTTAGTCGTTGATGAAATGTCGATGGTAGATGTTCAGTTAGCTAGTTTACTGATGGATGCACTTGAAAAGGATACGAAAATTCTTTTTGTGGGTGACACGGATCAATTACCATCGGTTAGTCCAGGGAACGTTCTAAGTGACATGATTCAATCAGGATTACCAACTGTGGCTCTTACGGAAGTATTTAGACAAGCACAAGAAAGCCAAATCATAAGTAATGCCCATAGAGTTAATCAAGGTAAATCACTTCTTATCGATAGCGATAAAGGTGATTTTTATTTTATTAATCAAGAAGATCCAAAACGAATCACAGACTATATTGTTAGAAGTGCTTTACGTTTTCAAGAATTAGGTTATTCCTTATCGGATATTTTGATATTAAGTCCGATGAAAAAAGGACCTGTTGGAACGATTACATTGAATGACCAGTTAAGAGATACTTTAAACCCTGCAAATTTGACCAAAAATGAGTGGAGGATAGGCAAAAAGCTATTCCGACTCGGTGATAAAGTCATTCAGATTAAAAATAATCAATCTAAAGGTGTTTTTAACGGTGATATTGGTGTAATTACTAAAATTTCAAAAGAAGTAAATGAAGATAATGAAACCGTTGAAAAAATGACATGTGATTTTATGGGAATAAAAGTATCATACGAAAAAAGTGAAACCAAAGAATTAGAATTAGGTTATGCCATCACTATTCACAAGTCACAAGGTGGTGAAGCACCTATCGTCATCATCCCAGCTACCACAAGCCATTATGTTATGTTGGCTCGTAATTTAATGTACACGGGCATAACTAGGGCAAAAGAAAAGATTGTGTTAATCGGTACACAAAAAGCGATGGAGATTGCTATTGGAAATAATAAACTAACCGACAGAAACAGCGGCTTATCAGATCGTATCACCTCATATACCGAATATAACAACCGATTCAGTAGGGACAATGCAAGCGGTGGGGGGGGGTGATATAGAAATGGACATGCGTGACGCTTTAGAAACGGCAGAAAAGCACGCTAGACTTCGAGATGGTGAAAATCTAGTGGATGTAGCTGCTGTTGCAATAGAAGAACAGAAAGCAAATGAGCAAGGTTACGCCCTTTACAAGTTGAAAGATAAAAATAAGGCATTGTTTGTTCAAGTAATTCAAGAAAACCTAGATGTGCTTGTCAGGAAAGAATTCCTGACGAATGCAGAGTTAGGTTTTCTTTTTTCTTTGATGCCATTGGTCCAATTGCATTCAAATGGAATTACCGATAGAGGAACCGGACAATTTATGACTGTATCAGAAATTGCAAAGTATCTAAATCGTGATCGAACAGGAATCAGTGCAACAATCCAAAGCTTGCTTGTAAAAGGGATATTATTTGAACTGGTGGATTCACAGGAGATTAAGGAACATAAAAGAAGCGTTACTCGTAGACCATTATTTATGAATCCCGAAATTATTTATGCTGGAGATCGGAACAGAATAAATGCTACATTATCAAAGTTAGTTATCGAATTTGACAAACTGGAAAGAAAAAAGGTGTTGCTTTCCTGGAAGTTATGGATAAAAAACGGCGAAGAGTTCGGGAGGTTGTATAGCAGAAAAAGTTATTTGGAATTCAAAAAACTGAAATGAATTAGCAAGGTGTGGAGAAAATACCACAGCCATTATTGCTGATTTATATAGGTTTTCAACACTTCTTTTAGAGGGTGTCGAAAAAATTCTACACCCTAAATACGTGTATTGAAGGGGTTAGTATGAAAAGGGGGTGTCGAAATATATCGACACATGTGTAGACAAATCTCTATAGTTAAAAACGTATAAAAACGTTGTCGTGAAAGGATTTTTAGGGGATTTCAATATGTCGCCTTATCTCACTCTCTTATATACGGCTGCCGTACTAGAATTTTCCCCTGTATCTTATGCGGAAAGTTTTGATGGAAAAGTAGTTGAAATTTAAAGCGAATGATACTTCATTGTGTTTTATAAAAAACTGCAAACCAGATTATTTTTGCAATAGATTTGGAAATAGAAACCGGAACGAATTAAAACCTGGGCTGGAAAAAAGGGAGGGATAGCGATGTCTGCTCTTTCAGCTCTTCAATTATTCAGCCCATGTTTTAACCTGTTCAACGCCATGATCTAAATTAAGTATAGTCAATAAATGAATGAGCCGTAACCACTTTTTGTACCTGTCAAAAGCAATCGAAATATTTTTGGTTGTTATTTAGAGGAACAAAATAATTAATTGGAAGGAAGGAGATATAAATTGGGACATGAAGAAATGAAGGAAACAAACGATAATTTAGAATCGACTTTTGATTAATGGAATGGTCCACACACGCTTTATCGGGAATGGTTGCTGGATACACAGTTACAGGAGGTGATTGGCGGGGAGCAGTCGTTGGAGGAATTGCAGGTGTGCTACCGGATCTTGATGAACCAAAATCTAAGTTTGGGAAGTTGTTCTTCTTCATATCTATACCACTACATTCTATATTTGGTCATCGGAGTTTTACACACTCCTTGCTATTTTCATTATTAGCAGGGATTTTTATATATCCGTTTACAGAATGGTGGGTGGCTTTGTCAGTGAGTGCAGGGATACTTGCACATATTGCTGGAGACATGCTAACCGGAAAAGTGAAGTTCTTCTATCCGTCTGCTAGATCAGTCGGGATTGCAATTCCGTCATTCAGCTTTACGTGGATAGACAGAATAACAAGACTGTTGCTTGTCTTAACTATCGGTTGGGTTGTACTTACAAAAGTAATTTGAATTTATAGGAGGTCAAAAATTGGAAAATGTTGCAGTGGATTTAGGTTATGGCTACGTCAAAGCGATTTCGTCATCGGGAAAGCGTGTGATTTTCCCCTCGTTGGTCGGGAAAGGATACGACAGGGGAATCACAAATATCCTTGGGGATACACCAAATGACTTAGCAAATATACATGTTGCAATTAAAGATGAAGATTATTTTGTGGGGGAGCTAGCAAATGAATCCCGATCTTTATCTCGTATCTTTGAACGTGAACGTTTTAATCATATGTACACACACATTCTACTTAATACGGCTATTCAGCTTGTCACAGACGGAAGAGGTGGTTCTGTAAATCTGTCAACGGGACTTCCGCTAGATTTCTACCAAGCACAGGCGAAGGATTTTCAAACCTCTATTACAGGGATTCAATCCCATATTGAATGGAAATCGGGTCCACTAGTGGAGGGCGCTAAACAAGTAAATATTGAACGTGCCTTAGTATTTCCACAAGGTGCTTCAGCTATCTTTTCAGCATTAATTAATCACGATGGGAAATATACCTATCTTCATCTAATGAACCAAGGTACGCTTATTGGATTGGTTGATATCGGATTCAGGACAACGGATTTTGTTGTAGTAGAAATTCAGAAAAATGGGTCATTTGTTCCGAAGGCAAAATTATCTGGAACGGTGGATGACGGTGTAAACAATCTGTACAGAGATATACGTCAAGCCTATAAAACAAAAACGGGTGGTGCGGATTTAAGTGAACATTACATTTCCCGAATATTAAAAGACGAACAATTGACTTACAAAGGAAATAAAATTGATTTCAGTAAAATCATTCAGTCGAGTAAGAAGTCCATTGCCACTAATATTGTTGACCGATTAAAAAATGTGTGGGCTGAAGAATCAGATCTATTTGATGCGATATTCTTGGCCGGAGGTGGCGGTGAACTATTTGAGCCGTTCATCCAGCCACATTTTGATAATCGATTGTTGAAGATTACTGAAAGTCAGTTTGCAAATACAATCGGTTATTTAAGATTAGGAAAATCCGTATTTGATCAATTAGAGCGTCGAAATTCAGTGGTTTGATATGAACGTTAATTGGGAGAAACGATTTAGCTTTCGTTTGCAAGAAGAGGATAAAGAAATTTATAACTTACTTCTACAAGTACCGGAAAATAAGCGAAGTGAAACAATTCGTCAGATGCTAAGATTCGCCTATCGAACGATGTTAGATGGAAAGAAAACACAACAAGATATTCAAGGGATTGTAGCTGAAATAAGGTCATTAAAAGAAAACCAGGAGTTGAAACATCAGGAGCTGCTAAAGAAAATAGGAAATGGTGTTGCAATTAGAAATGAAGAAATATACAAATCTAACGACGATAAAATGAATGAACAAGCGATTGACGATAGCGCAAGTGCGATGCTATCGTCTTTTGGTGTTAATTTTGATTAATTAAAGGGAGGTGTTGAAATGGTTAGGACAAAGGAAGAGCTACGTAAAAGCAAAAAGCAAAAATTCTTGAAAGTATGCGAAACGCTTCGAGTATGTGACTCCTGTGAATTTAGAGGTCTCGTTATGACAGGAGATAGCTCCACCATCAAGAAACGTGTTGAATTCTTATGTGGAGGTTGTCCAAATTACAAAACAATGCGAAGCATCGGTGACGAGCTTTGGAATACTGATACGAACATAGAAGCGATTCTCGAAAAGAAACAAGAAATTACGATTCAGGAAATATTAATACTGCTCGAAGAAGGCGTAACGAAAAAGAAAATTAGAGAGGCTTTAGGGGTTCATTCAGTTATTGAATTTAGGGAGTTCATATTAACGATTGCTAATAAATAATAGGGGGCATTTCAAAATGAAATTAGTGGAAGATACCGTAAAAAGTTACCGTAAAGCAGATAGTACAATAAAACGGCTTTTAAAGGAAATGGATGAACTAATGGATAACATCAATATTTTCAGTCTGGATTCGGAAGATGTGCAAAGGTATTTCACATTGTATAAAGCCAAATTGGGACTCGAAGAAGCATATAAGTCAATTGTTGATTTAAGTAAGGAAATCCAGCTCGAAGGCTATTTACGTAAAAATGAGCGGGGGCGGTACGAATTAAACAGTTTTGAGTTAACAAGTGGCGGATTGCTTGATGTTTGGCGAGATGACCCGGAAATGAAGGATGGGGGTTATTATGTTCCCAGCAGGATTGAACACCGTGGGACGGATTATTACTGCGTTGACATGCCCGATGCGAAGTTAGAAGGATTGAAAGCGCGGTACAGGGTTTTACAATAATGTTTAATTTTCTATTAAAGGAGTGATTTCGTGTTACTGAATTTAGAGGAAACCTATAGAACTGTGATACTAAAAGAGATGTTAGAAAATGAATTAGAAGAATTGGAAACAGCTTATAAGAGCCCGACGGAAGAAAAGACTGTAAGTAAAGCAACAATCCGTAAAACGGTAAAACATCTTTTCATATGGGTACCGATTTTCATGGTGCTTGTTAATTATATTCGTAATGGTGTTGATCTTTTTATTTTCATCTACACACCGGTTTTTCTGTTCTATACAGCAGTCTACACTGCGATAATCGTTCTGTTTATTTACGCCTATAACTTTATTGTTAGGAAATATAACAAATCCAGAGCAGGAGTAAATGAAGCATCACTTTTCTTTGAACAAAATAAAGCGGCACTTCAAAAAAATATAAAGACGGTTGAAGATGCGTTGATGACTAAATCCACTTTAATTCCTTTGTATCATTCAAAAGAGAAGTTGGGAAAAATGATTGAGTATATGAAAAAAGGGCGAGCAAGAACAGATGAAGATGCTATCTATCTATTTGAAAAGGAACATCCTAGACATAACCAGCCAGGTCCTACCCGGCGAAAAAAACGTTCTATTAATAGGGAAGGAATAGCAAAGAAAGTGAGCCGTTTTGGTCGTTTCATAAGTATGATACTCTTTGCTTCATTAGTAGCAAAGAGTCTTAATAGATCAAGTTCTCTTAGAAGATAAGCTATCTATCCATATTAATGGAGGGTTGGTTTTCATCGTGCAACTTTTTGAAGGGAGGTGAATTCGTGTTTAAAACTATTATTGGAATCATCCTAATGATATTCTTAATCGCTGTTGTCGGAAGTCTATTATTAGAACAGTTCCCAACCCTAGTCCCGTTGTGGGAAGAACTGAAAATGCACATCGGTACTCTTTATGAATCATCCCTTGTTAAATATGGCACAATCACTACGTTGCTCTTGATTGTTGCCATCTTTATTATGGTAGGAAGTTCAAAAAGAATGTGATGAACCGTGCTAAGTTTGAACAAAAAAGAAGGAGGTCCACAAAACTTGCGGAAGAAGTTAGGGAAATCCAACGACAAAAAAGATGGAATTGTAAAAAAATCAATGGATGTATTAAAAAAATCATCTGAAAATGAAAAACGGAAAAAAGATATGCGAAAACTCGAAAAGAAAAGCAGACCGAAAGGGTATCGAGCAAAAAAACTCGGTGCAATTACTTTCTGGATGCTTTTTTTGTTTATGCTTTTAATTGTTTTTGTAAATATATTTTCATCCAGTGGGAGTTCAAATGCTAGTGATAAAGCAGATAATCTACAAGTGAATAAAGCTTTAGCAGCTGAGGGGGTTGAGTTTTCAAAAGGTTTTGTTGCAGAATATTTCACATGGAATCTTGGTAACGAAGATCGTGAACACCGAAAAGAGAAATTAAGTTATTATTTGCCCGAAAAGTTAAATGATCTAGCTGTAACTGGTGATAAAAAGTGGAGTTCGACGATTGCATGGGAAAATATACTTTTAAAAGAAGTTGAAGATTTGGGGGACAATCGAGCACGAATCATTTTTCAAGTTAAAATCAGTTTCGAAAACCCTAATGGTCAAGAAAAGAAGGAGAATGATAAAGCGACAGAAAAAGAGCCCGTTGTTCCTGAAAAAATTGAAACAGTAAAGTATATATCTGTTCCAATTTTTTATGATGATGAAGCGAATCGTTTCGCAGTTTTTGAACTCCCAAGCTTCACGTATCTAGATGAACAAAAAATCGGTAAAAGTATTGAATTTGAAACGGAGGGGTTGAAACCGATTAAAGATGGAAGCACCCAAAACGTTCGTGCTTTCATGGAAACGTTTTTTGAAGCATACACAAACGATGCAAAAGACAAGTTGACTTATATCATTGAGGACCCTAAACATCAAAATGGTCTTAATAAAACAATGGATTTTGTTAGCTTAAAGAACATCGAAATATTTGAAGGTAAGAAAGAGAACGAAAAAATTGTAAGAACGGAGGTTGTGTTGGCCGAACCAAAAACAGGAATCGAATTTACATCTACTTACATCCTTGTATTGACTGAAAAAGAAATGCGTTACACCGTCTTATTCATCAACAATAAACAATACATTGATGAATTAAAGGACAAGAAAAAGGTAGACGAGGAAAAAGAATTGGATAAGGAAGGCAAGAAAGATAATCAGGAACAAGACAGCAAAGGTGAGACAAATCAATCTGATGGTAAAGGTACGGGAAATGAATAGCGGTATGTAGGTACAGACAATTGTGTCTGTATTTTTTTATTTTAAAAGGAGGTGAATTATATGAGTTTGGAAGGATTATTTAATTGGGCCTCACAAGAAATCAAATGGGCATTATTTATTGTTCTTTTTGTTGCATTGATTGTGACAGCATTTAAGAGAGCTTGGATAGCATTGGTTGGTGTTCTTATCGGTCTTGCGTTCATTGGAATTTTTATTGTGAATCCAGATACCTTGATCAGTATTTCTGAGTTTATTGCTGAAAAATTAAATCTAGGTAATTAACGAGATCCATATTTTTATAAGCAAGGAGGATAATCTCTCCTTCTTGCTATATCTTTCTTATGCACAGCTTGGAGGTGAAAAGACATAAATAAGATTCCGTTATATGTGCTTAATAACTTCATTCGTTTTGAACGGCAGCTCTATCAAATATTTGGGTTAGAACTAGGTAGGCCGATACGTTTAAAGGCGATTATGTATTTCTTTGTGATAGCGATAGTGGAGGCAACCATTTATTTTACACCGGGAATTGGAAGGTTAATTAATTGGATACCCGTTGGGATATTAATTCTCATTCCAATAGAACTTGCATGGCTGCTTGCAGATGTTGGAACGGAAGGTAGATCACCCGTAAACTTCTTCCGTTCTTTTATTTTGTATCAAGCAAGGAAAGTAAAAGCCAGCACGATTTATAGAGGCAGAGAAGTGGAGAAAGAAAAGGATTACCAATTTCATAACTACTTTACCTTTAATGAACCTATACATCGGGCAAGTGAGGATACATCTATCGCAACAGAGGTTGATGAAAAACGAAAGAATGCCATTGAATATATGACGCGAATTTCAAATAGGAGAAAAGTGTCTAGTGAAAAACAAGTCGATCATAAAAATAATGAAACCGAGGTGGTTAGGAAGGTGGAAGATGAAGAACTGCCGGAAATAGAAACGGAGCAATTACAACAAGAAACGAATCTAAAAAAAACCAAAGAGCGGATAAATAGGAGCCCTCTTGTGGTAACTGGTATTACCGTTCTTTTCACAATGGCACTAAGCGTCGCTTTGGTATTCGGTTTTCTTTATACATTAACGGATTTTAAGTTCGGTAAAGCTAATGTTATTGCTGACGATTTGGATGCGTCTCTTGAGAAAAATAAGGATGGTACAGAAAAAGTAGTTGTGTCTATTGATGAAAACCTCATTATAGGATTACGAGCTGCGTCCATTCAAAAATACGGTGATGCAGTTGAATACTTCGATAAATTGGATTTTGTTGAGTTAGAAAAAGCCGATAGAAATTCCGTACTGTTTACGTATTTAATGTCGGGTAATGCACAAAAAGCATTAGATCACGTTCCGGAGTTTGATAAATCAATCGTCGGTTACTATGTTGCAAAAAATGACCTCAAGCCACTACTAAATTTACAAACTGATTCGGAGTTAATCACATTTGAAGTTGCTTCATTAAATAACGATTATGAAAAAATAGTTGAATTTCAAAGTGCAGAAAGAATGGAGATTGATGATAGAAGAGCTCACCTTATTGTAGATGCTTACATCGCTTTAGAAAGAGTCGATGACGCTATTGATTTTGCGGAAAGTATTGACGATAACTCATTACGCTCATATATCCAAGAGAAAACAGATGCCAAAGACTTGGAAAAAGAGAAGGAAGAAAAAAAGAAAAAAGAAGCCGAAGAATCTAATGGGAAAGCATAAATGAGATATTTCAAAAGGAGGAATTTAATTGTCCACTGAAAACAAAGATATGAAAAAGAAAGTTACGGTGATTGGAGCAATTGCACTGTCTGCCGTTTTAGCTAGTGGCGTAGGATATACTAGTTACAATATGTTGAAAGAAAAAAACTCGGAAAAAAAAGTAGAAGAACGGAAAGAAGAAAAGGCTGGAGGTGAATCCGGTGACAGTTTTATTGTCAGAGAGGAATTAATAGAGACTGAAGATGACCTAGAAGTCTTGATTGCAAAGGCCGCTGAAAATGAAGAATCTAATGTATCATTCCTTGATGAATATTCGGATTTGGATGTTTCCATTGCGAACGCTAATAATAATGATGTGCAAGGTTTATCATTCTTTAAGGAAGAAGATGATTTTAAAGATCTGGATGATTCTATTATTGCTGCTGCAAAAGAAGAAAAGACCGAAATATCTCCAGACGATGTAGCAAACCTGGAGCCTGTACTAAATGATTCCGTTATGTCAGAAGAACCGATGGAACCGATAGAACCAGAAAAGCCAATCGAACCAGTGCAACCAAATAAACCAGTAGATTTGGAAAAGCCGATTGTTCCGATTGATCCGGAGAAACCATCTAACCCAGTTATTCCAGCACCGGTAGAACCAGAAGAATCGACAAGCCCAACTGAACCCGCGAATCCTGAAGTACCGACTGTCCCGCAGGAACCAACAGTTCCAGAAAAACCGGTGGAACCCGAAGTACCGACAATTCCTGAAGAACCAACGAATCCTGTGGATCCTGAAGATCCAGTAGACCCTGTCAATCCAGAGGAACCAGAAGTTCCCACAGATCCAGAGGAACCAACAGAGCCTACGGATCCTGAAGATCCGATAGACCTTGAAGTACCGTTAGAACCTACCAATCCCGAAGAGCCAACTAATCCAGTAGAACCTATTGAACCTGAGGAGCCGATTGTTCCCGAAGAACCGGAGGAGCCTATAGAACCAATTGATCCAGAGGAACCAGAAGAACCAGTAGAACCAGTAGAACCAGTAGAACCAGAAATACCTACTGATTCAGTAGAATCGACCGACCCTGACGAGCCTGTCGACCCGGAAGTTCCCGCGGACCCAGAAGAACCAACGGAACCTGTTACCCCGGTGGAACCAATAGAACCAGAACTTCCTAATGAGCCTGTAGAACCTGTTAATCCCAGCCCAGAACCCGTGGATCCAGAAGTACCAATGGAGCCGGAAGGACCGACAAATCCTACAGATTCGGAACTATTAGAAGAACCTGTTATTCCCATAGGACCAAACGAAGATGCGGAATAATTATCATGGAAGAGGCTGTTTAGGTTTGCAGCTTCTTTTGTTCCCAATAAATTATGAAGGAAGTGGTACACATTGAAAATCGAGTTTCCCGTTAAGCATATAGAAAACAATTTAGTATTTGCACATGATGGAACAGTATGGGCATATTACAAAATAGACGGATTTAATTATGATTTCTTAGAAGATGATGAGAAAATAAATCCATTTCAACAACAGATGTCTCTTCTAACAAACATCGGTCTTGATTTGCATTATTTAGTAGTTCCTAATCCAACGAATATTACAGGTATTTTGAACGCTACAATTAATGAAATTAAGATGAAAAATTATCCGTTGAAAGAAAATGGGATTAAGTATATAGAACAAGTCAAAAGAGCTTTAGAAAACGAACGAGAATTGAATGAGTCCAGTGAGTATCATCACTACATTGGTATTCAGTTAGATCCTGAGAAAAATAAGTATGCTTCAGGTAATGCGGGTATCAATGCCTTAACATCCGTTAAAAAGTTTATTGAGGGCTTCAGTTCACCATTATATCAAGCGGTGGGATTGTACCCCGATGACATTTTAGATAGCCAAATCAAAGCTTTTCAAAGCCAAGCGGTTTCAATCGAATCGTCGATAGCTAATTCATTCAGTTCACGGATTCATAAAGTGACGACGGAAGAATTAGTATTTATTATTGAGAAAAGTTACAGTACAAGAAATAACAATACAGATGTTCAGCTTCGTAATTCTTATGAAATTGGTAAGGCTGTTGAAGGAATTGATAAGCAAGGAAATAAATATAAAGCGATCCGCAATAACAAGAAGGAATTCTTTGATGTGCAGAATGCTAATATCGAAGAATTCGGCCCGAAAACATTGTTGTTGAGTCGTATTACTGATGCCAACGAAATTGAAAGTATCTACTGCCAATATTTAACGATTGAATATATGGACGATGTTGACCATCATCCCGGCAGTGAATGGCTATACCGGATTCAATTACGAATGCCTTTTCCGTTAACCGTTTCGATTCGTGCGGAAAATCAACCGAATGAAATAATTAAGAAAAAATTAAGTAATGCTAAATTGGAATTCAAAGACCAACGTAATGAAGCTCAAAAGGGTGGTCAAGACGTCGATATGAGTGTCGATGTTTCACAAAGTGGTACGATTCAAATGGAAAACTATTTTAAGCAAACAGGATTTCCTGGGTTTGCTGTTTCGTTCATCTTTAAATTAACTGCCGAAACTGAGGAACAATTAAAGACAAGAGTTGGTTTGTTAAGAAATGAATTATCAAAATACGGTTTGAAAATTGTTGCTCCTTATGGTGAGCAGGTTCATTTCTTATTAGAGGCTATTCCCGGTTCAAAAAAATATCACGATGATTATAAGATGGAAGTTGCTCCTGGTATATTAGCTGGAATGATGTTCGGTGCCACAACAAATATTGGGGATAATCGGGGATTCTATATCGGACATACTTCGCAGTTTTCAAAGCCAGTTTTTATTCAGCCCGATTTAGCAGCCAAAGCATTTGATGGGCTTGGTAACGTCGTAGATTCAATTTCAGTTCTCGTTGCTGGGATGACGGGACGCGGGAAATCATTCTTTATGAATCTGTTCATTTATCTTGCGACACTTACCGGCTCCAAAGGGTTAATCATAGACCCTAAAGGAGATAGAACAGGATGGGATAAAGGGCTCCCGTTTATTCCGAAAGAATACATTGAAGTTTGGACGCTCGGTTCTGATCATGACGATGCTGGTTCACTTGACCCATTTAGAACAAGTACAAGCATAGAAGAAGCGAAAGATATTACAATGGATATTCTTTCGTATCTTGCCAACATTAGTTTAAACGAAGATGCGTACAACATTTTGAGCGAAGCAGTTGAAGAAGTGGCAAATAAAGATGACCCGTGTATTGGTAGAGTCCTTACCTATCTACATGAACTGTATAATCATCGTCCAGAAAGCATGTCGAATAGCCGCTATGAAGCATTGGAACGGTTGAGGGGGACACTGGAAACATTGAAGCGTAATCAGCTATCCATGTTGCTATTCGGGGAAGTAGGCCAAAACTTTAAAGTGCTGGAACACGACAAACCGATTCAGGTACTCATGATTCAGAATCTTAACTTACCCTCGTCTAGTGAGAAGAAGAACGCTAGAACTATTCACAAGATATCAGAAGCAATTATGATTTCAATCACTGCATGGACAAAACAGTATATGTTTAAAAGCGATAGGGGTACTCACAAGTTCATTCTTCAAGACGAAGCAAGTGCAATTGAACGAAGCCCGATTGGGGCCGAATTAATGGACTTTATCGTGCGAATGGGCCGTTTCTATAATACGACCTTGATGAAGGGCTCGCAAAATGCCTCGGACCATGGAAATGATGTTGCAAATATGGGGATGAAATTTAGTTTCGGACTGCGTAAAACCAGTGAAGCGGAAGAAATGTTAGATTATCTAAATTTACCCCAAACAAATGCAAACATTGAAACGTTAAAAGCATTGGATCGGGGCGAAGCGCTATTCCAAGATATTTACGGTCGTTCTGCAGTCGTTAAAATTAATCCAGTGTTCGTTGAGTTATTAGATGCATTCGATTCTTCCACGTCATCAGAAGAGGAAAGGGAGCGTGAAAAAGTAAGAGTAGTGTGATAATATAAAAACCATTGAAAGGGAGTGGTGAATTGTTTAAAAAAGGTATGTTGGGATTCTTTCTCTTACTTGCCATGACTGTTTTGATGGTAGCATGCAATTCTGATAATGAAGAAGATCCAAGTGACAAATCTGATGATAATGCGAAGAAATATTCAGGGGTATTCGAAGAAACAGATGCGATTGCTCGTGAATTTATGGTTGTGAAGATTGAACAAAACTATCCTGAAATTTTGAAGTATTTGTCTTCAGAAGGTGTTGATGAACTGAAAGAAAAGAAATCTTATCTATTAGATAGTCATGAGTATCCAAATCGTTTTGAAGAACTTGAGGATAAGTATGAATTGAGAAGATATGATAATTTCTACAACGATGAAAAGGGAGAAGTCTATTATAGATATCGTACACCTGACGACAAAGAAGTTCTAACTAATAGTTGGATAATAATAAAACAAGATGATGATAATGAATGGAAAATCGAATCGTATTACGGTGAAAGACCAGGAGTGATTAATGATAGTAATGCTGAAACCGGCACTGTACTTCATGAATTACCAGAGGATTAAATAAATACCAGAGGAGGTAACAGGCTCTCGATAACCCTTGCTAATTGCATAGGGTTATTTTTTATTGCCTAAAACTTTTATGATACCTAACTATAAGAGACTATTTTGTGGAGTTATCATGGTAATGCTGTTTTTCGCCTTAGGTATACCCCATATCGGATTAGCTGACGACGGAGAGGATTCTACTCCGAAAACAGACATTATGGATATTATCACAGATCAATATGGTGAATTTAAAGATGACGGAAAATCTTACTATCATTTAGATGCCGTATCGGATAAAGACGTAGAGTCTTCTGAAGAAGGAGAAAAGTTCTGGGCTGACACCTATGATAAGCTATTCGGTTGGGCAGATGTAAAGGAAAATGTAGGAAACAAGTTAAGTGAAATGGTCAATCTTGTAAGCAATATTGTATTTAATATAAACATATTTCTAACCTATACCATGTTGGTCATGTATGACTTGGCATATACAGCTGATTTCACTGAGAAAATAATTATTGAATTAGAATCACTTATGTCAAATATCACGGGTATTTCTGGCGGGACATTCAGTATAGGAAATGGGCTTTTCGGAAATTTGGTGAAATTAGTTGCGATTTTGACGGCTATGTATGCGTTGTACGTTTTCGTTATTAAACGAGCATTCTTCGAATCGTTTTCTTCAGTTTTTCAAACGATTATAGCATTAACCATTGCAATATTGATGTTTGCAAACTACACCGCTCTTTTGACGGGGGCAAACAAGGTTACAACTGAACTTAGTGGTTTTGTTGTGAGTCTACCGAGTCATTCGGATAGTTCAGAATCGAATATCGATGATCCGAGAACGAAAATGAAAGATAGTATTTGGGGAATGTTTGTTGATAGACCTTATCTCTATATGCAGTATGGGACGCATGATGTTGAGTCAATAGGCAGAGGAGATAGAGAGAGAGGTGTACAACGAGTAAAAAACATCCTGAAAGAGCCAGTTGGTGAAGAGAGATTAACTAAAGTCATTGAAGATGAGGCTTCAAAAAACGGACACGGTAATCACATGATGAAATATTCAGCGGTAAATAGCCGTTTAGCATTCTCGTATTTCTACATGATGATCAATGGGCTTGTCTCACTTCCCATCTATTTATTGTCGCTTTGTTTAATTCTATTTCAGTTCTGGTTTATGGTCATTGCAGCTCTTGCACCATTTGCTTTACTAATTGGTGCAATTCCAGGACAATTTAATGTCTTGAAACGATATTTCATTGAGTTAGGTATTCCACTAGCTTTGAAGATATTTGTCTCATTCATAGCGTTAATTGTATTTGTGATTTCGGATATTATTTACGCTGGGAATTTCAAGTCAATAAGTGGTGCTTCCAATCCGTTTTATAGTTACGTGGGAGCAGCTACGTTCAATCTATTATTGTTCGGAACAATTTTCATCTTACGGAACAGAATCAAAGATATATTCTCATCTGGATCGAATGCAATTCGTGACCTAAGAGAAAGTTCGGGAACGTTCACAGCTCCATTTAAAAAGGGCGTACAAAACGTTGCTACAGTTGGTGGCGCTGCTGCGGGTGCTGTTGTTGGAGGTCCAGCTGGTGCTATGACAGGTGCGGCAATTGGTGGTTCCGTTGGTAAGGTTGCAACAGGAGAAGGTGGCATAAGTGATGTTGCTGGCTCTGCGATGAAAGCCCAACATCTTGCCCATTTGGGTAAGATGACAAGAACTCAGCAAGCCGCAAAGCTATCTTCTACTGATAAGGGTAGGTTAGACGGATTTTTGGATGACAAAAACCTAACTCCAGAAATGAAGGCGGAGACGATGGAAGCACTTGAAAAAGAAGGTGTAACTAATTTAAGTGATGAAGAACTGAATGAGCAATTCGAGAAAATTAGTAGTAAAGGTGATTTGGATGGTAACTTCGCTCAAACATTTGCAAAAGGTATTTCAGATGATCGAAGAAGCAATGCAATCGAAAAAGAAAAAGATTTATTATTTGCTGGAAGGGCACAAAAACGAGAACAAACAAAAGCAGTTCTGTCCGACAAAGGAATCCCATCAGAAATGGTTGATGCAACAATGACTGCTTTAGATCAACAAGGATTGCACGATGTGAGTCCGAAAGAATTGCATACTCAACACGACAAATTGATGAAGCAAGGCGACTTGAATGATGATTACGCTGCAACATTTGCAAAAGGAATTTCGGATGAAAGAAAATCTATTCAATTACAGAAAGAAAAGCAAGATGTATATGGTGAAGTGGAATATGAACTTCATATGAATAAATCAATGGTGACAAATGAGCTTGCGAATAAAGGGGTGCCACCTGAAATGATTAATCAAACCCTAGATACTTTAAACGAGCGTGGTTTAAACAATGTCAGTCCAGGTGAAATGAACAGACATTTTGATTTGGTAGTTGAACAAGCGGAGCAAGGGGAATGGAAAAACGGTTTCGCTGACACGTTTGCTAGCAACATTGAAAATGAAAGAAGAGCTATCGAATTGGAAAAAGAAAGAAAAGCGATTTTGGAAGGAAATAATTTAAAATCGTTTGACAAGTTTCCTGAGTAGTAAAATGACCTTCTGTCAAACTAACATAATTACTAGAAAAAGGGGTTGACATTTTCGGTGAGTGAGCAAACAAAAAGAATAGTTTCTTATTGCGTGATGGGTCTAGCCGTCACGCTTTTATTATTGGGCTTTATTATCGGTTTTGTCGATAAAGGAAAAAAGAAAAATGCAGATGATAATTCAATAGAAAATCCTAATGGAAATGTGGGTGGAAGTATATGGAGATATACTTCGAAAGAAGAAACTAAAGGAGAAAATTTAAGAGTAAACAAAGGGGCTGATTCCAAAAAAGAAAAGAGTGGAAATGTTGAGGTTATAGAAGAGGATCCTGAAAAGAACTATTTGAAAGTACCTGAAGAAGTTTCAAAAAATCCGACTCAAAGCGATATGTTCAGTAATAAGGATTTGAAGAAAACAATGGAAATTGCAAATGAATTTGCTTTAAAGTTTCATGAGTTTGATAAAGCATTACCTGTTAAACATTTGGAATCCGTTGAGGGACTGTTGGATCAAGGTTATATCAGCTATCTTATGGATAACGAAGAAGAAAAGATTACGGGGTTAAAAGATGTGATGGGAATCGTTTCAAGAAAAGTTCTTTCAGTGGAAATTATTGAACCTACTGCTCCAACATTAATTGCTATTTCATGGGATGCCTTTGTCATTAGTGAGGTGATTGATAGCGATGGTAAAACCAGAAAAGATACGGATGTTTACAGTTTGATGTTTGAAAAAAATGACGGTGGAAAATTCCAAATTGTTGAGTATTACTTAAATTACGACGACAAAAGATAGGAAGGAGGGAACGAACAAAACCTCTTTTAAGAGCAAGTAGTTCGTTGAATGATTATGAAAAAGTTGTTATGGATTGTACCAGTCATAGGCAGCCCAATCTTGCTATTGATGTTTTCTCTTCTTTCTCTTCTTCTTTTCTTTGGGATATTAGTAATCTTTACTGAAGAAGACGATGAACAAATGAACTTTGGGGGTGGTGCAATATGTCGTGCAGATGGAGAAATTAGTGAAACAGTATTCTTTTCGCAATTTAATGATGCTGGTAAATTTACAGGCAAAGGGCAAGTATTTATTGATGTTGCTGAAAGGTATGGCATAGATCCAGTGTTGATGTCCGCGGTAGCTTTTCATGAAACAGGATTCGGAACATCATCTGCGGTTATTTTAAAAAATAACCCAGGTGGTTTGATGGATCCTGCGACAGGAAGTAAATATTTATATTCATTCTCAACAATTGAAGATGGTTTAAATGCAATGGGAAATACGTTGCATAATCGTATTATTAAGGACGGCTTAACAACGATTTCCGATTTAGGTAGTGTGTATGCGCCAATTGGAGCAGACAATGACCCGACTGGATTAAATAAACATTGGGCTCCGAATGTTACTACTTTGGTTGCACAATTTGGTGGCCTAACGATGAACTGCGAAGTGCATGTCGTAGGTGACTGGATGCTTCCTGTATTAAATGGATTGAGGATTACAAGTCCGTTTGGTTATCGAACACATCCCGTTTTTGACGATGTAAGACTGCATACGGGTGTAGACCTTGCTTGTGCAAATGATGATCCAATCCTTTCAGCCCAAAGTGGTAATGTTATTTTTGCTTCCGGAACTGGTTGGTCTAATGGATACGGACTACATGTAATTGTCAATCATGGTGAAGTCACTACTTTGTACGCCCATCTAAATTCCACGAAAGTAAAAATAAATGATGTGGTTTCTCAAGGGGACGTACTCGGCACCTGTGGCTCAACGGGAACATCAACCGGAAATCACTTACATTTTGAAATAATTCGTGCGGGTGTCCAAGAAGATCCGATGCCGTATTTAACGGAATATACGGCTGTTGGTAAGTAGTAAATTAACGAAAATGATTTGTCCGACGCGAATATGAGGTGTAAACGATGATAGGACAGTGTTTCCGATTACTAACGTCGGACGTTGAAGAAAATGAACGTCCGACGTGAAAATACTCTCCAAATGGTGCTGCTATAAGGATTCTTTTTTCTAACGTCTGACGTTAGGCTATTCGTGTTGAAAAAAATTTATAAACGTCCGACGTTGGGTTTTTAGAATGTAGATGTATGAGGGGTTTGACTGGTGAAATAACGTCCCCAAAAAAGAAAGGAATGAATTTGGTGGAATCAGAAAAGAAAATGCTTTTCGAGCAATTAAAAAAACTTGAGGAAATGAAAATTTATTTAATGTCTCAAATAAATAAATTGGGGGGAAATGATGCTGCCATTAAAAGGACGTCAGTCTACCCAATGGCGAAAGTGAAACCAATGATTATCAACGGTTATCCAGTTTTTCAGTTTTCATACGAAGGTGCTTTACCGCTCTATAAAGAATCTGATAGGGATTATCTAGCAATGATTAGACATTATTATTTTCGTGCAACCCATGATTCATATGACTTTTCAAAGATTGATTATCAATTTGATAAGTCGGTAATTATTATCGCTCAACATTTTGAAAATAGGATTATCCGTGATTTAGATAATCGAAATAGAAAGCTTATTCAAGATGCAATACGGCATACAGGACTTATCGGAGATGATAGCTGGTGGAGGGTATGGAACTTTGATATAGGGTTACTTGATGCAAGGGGAAATCATGTGCAAGTCTTTGTAGTATCGCAGGACAATTTTGAGGAATTTATGTGCTATTTAAAAGAAGAGTATTTTCATTTAGCACACATCCCCGAATCAACATTGCAAGAAGAAATATTTGAAGAATATAGAGCTGAGGTTAAAAGGGAAAAGAAAGCAAAAGTGATCAAGGATAATGAACGGTTGGAGCGTTCATCAAATGCTAAGACAGAAAACTTTTGGGGTTAATTGTTTTAAAGCGTTTGAATATTGTACCCAAGTTAAAGCCTCGTATTTTAGGTGCAATATAAAGGGATTTTTGGAACCCCTATATTGTACCCAATATAGACCTAAAATTGTACCCGGTATATATAGGTTAAACGTTAGTTGCTAATGGTTTTATAAGATTCTAGACGAATTGGGCAAAACGGAGAGGTTTAGTTGAATCAATTCGTAGCGCAGTGTAGAAGTGACCGAAAATAAACAGCCGGGGCGAACAATCAATTAGGAGGGGAACGCATGTCGAAGACGGGCAATAAACAGGTGGTGAAGGTTCTGCAAGCTCGTGATATTGAGATACTTCGTGGACTGTACGAACATCGTGTGTTGAGTACGGAGCAGATCATGCGACGCTACGAAATGTCACGGTGGTATACGTATAAGAAATTACGGATTCTGCGTAATTCAAGACTTATTAGCACGCATCCGATTAGCGGGTATCTTGCGAATCAAAATAGACAAGGTTCGTATCACCGAATTAGTGAAATAGGCATTACCTGCTTGAGAGAGCAGGGAGTGGCTGTTGAACGAAGGGCAGATGAATTAAGAGTGAATATTCGCCGTCTCCCGTTCTTACTATCAACCAATGATGTGATGATTGATTTGGAAAGGTACGGTTGGGAAATGAAGGACAGCAGGGATGTAAAAGAGATGTTCGAGTTAAACCGTGGTGCAAATGTGCAAGGCATGTTGACAAGTCCAAGCGGGTCGGAATATTTATTCTATATGTTTTTGCATGGAGTGGGAATGAAAAATTTGATGAAGACAGCAAAGGAAATAAGAGATTTCGGGAATCCAAACTATATACTATTCGCTAAAAGTGCGACCAGTTACAGCACCATTGTCCAGCAGCTTTCAACAAATAATTCCGTAATCGTTAAATGTCAAAGTTTAAAAATCTTCCCCTATACATTTGCAAAATACTATTTACGCTTATTTGAAGATGAAAATAACGTGATGAAGTTTCTGGAAGACTACGAAATCTATGACCTGTCCTTCAAAACGTCTTCTGTTAGCGGAAGCAAGAAACAATACGATGGTTTGGAGCGAGTGGTTAGACACAATGGGAAAGAAAAATATCTTGTGAATCTGCTCGACACGGATTTGGTCAAAGTTTATAACATTAAACAATACCGCAAAGAAATGTACGAATTAGACGGAAGGAAAGTGCTAGTGGTAACTACTCCAAATACACGGGATATGCACGAGCAACTTTTAGAAGAGATTCATCATGTCGATTACCTTGAAATTGATTCCGGGGATCTCGTGGATTATCTGACGGCAATCTAAATGACTATATAATAGAAGGAACTGTCCTTCAAAAGACATTTTGAAATCAAATTAAACTAAAATTGAGGGGAGATAATAACATGCAAACAAATTATGAAATCATTCCGGAGCTACGGGCGATGACACGATTAACTGAACATGAGAAGGGATTCAACAATGAAATTGCGGTCCATCTTGATGAAGAAGACCAGAAGAGGATGTATAGAACAATGCGTAAGTTGTTAGCGGATGAACTTGTCTTCGTGTTGAATTTAGAAGTTACGCAAGCCCGAATCAAGAAAGGGTGATGCAATTGCAAATTGTCACTGTGGCGATTAGTTTTATACTGGCAGCGATAGGAGTCATCGGTATGTACAGCGGTGTCTATATCCCATCAGTAAAGTTAATTTTATTTTCCGGGCTGACGGCAATAGCCATCCATTTTATTGTATGTAGGATTCGACCGAATAAAAACAAGAAATTAGACAAGCTGATGGGGTTCTCTCTGACATTATACGGGGTTATGCTGCTATCAAGTTTCGTTTATTCCTCCTGGAAGATGGAGAAGTTTCTATCCCATTTCGCAATGATGAAATTGACGTTAGTGTTGCTTGTGATAGTCGCTGTCTATTTGAACGTCGTTTTTATCCGAGCGGAAATCTCCTACAAGAAAAAGCGTGGCAATCAGCGAATCGAGGAACAACCGCACAAAAGCTATTTTGAAAAACGGAAAGAAGAAAAGGAGAGAATTGAACGGGGAGATGTTAGAATCATTCTAGGCACATCCACTGATACTGATGATAATTGAGAAACACCGAGGATGGATTGAGAATAATAACAAGTTGATTGGAGTTATTGTGAAATGACGATTTATGAATATGGAGTAGAGTTTACGCAATATGATGAATATGAAGGTAGGGAAATATCAGAAAGAACAACACTATATTTTAGATTCATCCCAGATGCTTCTGATATACGGGATAGATTATTTGACGAAGGTTATGACGTTTGCCAACTGTTTGAATATGTGATGTTAAGAAAAATACAAGATTGACAAAAGGGTACTAAAATTGAAGATAAATGTATCTCTCGACAGCTATTTTTTCTTACTGTGCTAACTGGGCAGGATTGTTCAACAAGACAAATAAAATGTCGATTTCAAATTACAGGAACCGGCTTTTTTAGGTTGAAATCTGTTTAGAAAGTCCTGATCGTTAAGAAGGTTGGAAATTGTATCAAGTTGTACACCATTTAGCTCGGGGCCAAGTTTTTTGAGAATAAATAGGGAAGAGTTTACACAGAATAAGACCATTACTCATGAAAAATGGAGATGGATCCTATGCCAAATACAAATCAAATGCCTCGGGAAGAAGGAATAGACCATAGTTTGAGCCTTATGAGAGAAGGATATATGTACATTTTGAACAGACGTCACAGTTTTAATTCTGATATTTTCGAGACCCGATTGCTTGGTAAGAAAGCAATCTGCATGGGAGGAAAGGAAGCTGCGGAAGTTTTTTATGACACTGAGAAATTCAAAAGGAAAGACGCAGCACCAAACCGGGCGGTACAAACATTGTTTGGCAAGAATGGTGTTCAGGCGTTAGATGGACAGACCCATAAGCACCGCAAGGAAATGTTTATGTCGATCATGTCTCCTGACGGACTTGAAAAACTGACTGGCTTTACAAAAAACCAGTGGGAAATGGCGGTGGATAAATGGGGACAGATGGATAAGGTTGTTCTTTATGAAGAAGTGCAGGAAATTATGTGCAGGACAGCCTGTCAGTGGGCAGGTGTACCGGTACAGGAAGACGAAGTGAAGAAGCTGACAAAAGATTTGGCAGCGATGTTCGAGTCGCCAGCTACTGTTGGTCCAGCACATTGGCTAGGAAGAAATGCACGGAATCGGGTAGAAAAGTGGATCGGAGAACTAATTAATGAGGTTCGAGATGGGAAAGTGAATCCCCCTGAAAATACTGCATTACACAGGTTTGCCTGGCATCGCGATCTGGAAGGGAATCTTCTGGATACTGAGACCACTGCTGTGGAAATAATCAATATCTTGAGACCAATTGTGGCGATTGCTATATTCATCAATTTCACTGCGCTTGCAGTGCATCATTATCCGAAAGAAAGGGAGAAACTTGAAACGGGCAATGAAAAATATGCTCAGATGTTTGTACAGGAAGTCCGCCGATTTTATCCTTTTTTTCCGTTTGTCGTGGCACTGGTGAAAAAAGATTTCACCTGGAACAGCTATAAGTTTGAAGAAGGCACATTAACTTTGCTAGATCTTTATGGCACCAATCATGATCCTGAAATTTGGGACAATCCTGATGAGTTCAGTCCGGATCGGTTTGCCGAATGGGAAGGAAGCCCCTTCAGCTTCATTCCACAGGGTGGTGGCGATTACTTTATGGGACATCGATGTGCAGGTGAGTGGGTCACCATTGAAGTCATGAAAGTGAGCCTCGATTATCTAGCGAATCGAATGAATTATGAAGTTCCTGACCAGGATTTAAGTTTCAGTATGGTCAGCATACCAAGCATTCCCCACAGTAAAGTAGTGATCAAAAATGTTAAGCGAAGAATTTAATTTTATTTCTACGATACTCATTAATTATGGGATTTTAACAAATCAAGCTAACTGGGAGCTTTAGTTGAACAAGGGTAAGTTTTTAGATAATCTTAGTGCTTTTTTAGATGTGTAAAATAAATAGTCTAGTTGTCAAGATACGTAAAACACGTTTCATTCAGCCATTGAATGTAGCGTGTTATTTTTATTTCCATTTATACTGAAGGGGGAAAATTGCAAAGTGTTTTTCAAGACTAAAATCTGTAGAAATAAGCTGTATGTCTATCCTGAAGTTGATGATCATGTAGCGAAGCAAAGTCCGCCGGAATTAATCGAGTTGGGTTTTCTCGTCCTAGAAACATCCCTCTTACTATTAAGGATGATGAATACCCGAAACTACAAAAAGGATATGAGGTTTTGGCTGAAACGCATTTCGCATAATGTTCATGCGTTACCCGAGTTATTGTGGGAGGAAGGTGAATATGCAAATCAACTGAAGATACGAAAACAGAATAAAGAGTATCTAGAATTACTCAGATATAAGATTTCCAGGACCATTCAGACGTTGTTCAGCTTTGAAGAAAATAACTGTGCGCTATTCAAAATGGAACAGATACATGTGTACTTTGGAAAGTGGGATTGGATAAAGAGGTGATAATGAAGGGAGTTGTTGCAGATGGGAATGCCAATCGTTTGGCAAGGGAGCGACTGTTTCACACATATGCTTGCTGTTGGCCCTACACGTTGCGGGAAGACTGCAACAATATTGAAACCGATGATATACCAATTACTATTGCAAAAGAAACGAGGTATCCCTTTAGGTATATCTGTTGTAGAGCCAAAAGGAGATGTTGCGGCAATGGTTGCTGAAATGTGCGAAGAAATGGATATCCCATGTACTCACGTTGATCCTGATAAAACGGGCTCTGCAAGATTCAATCCAATGGAAGGTGACACGGATACAGTTGCGGAAGCAACGGTCGTTGTATTAAAAGGATTATTCGGAAAACAGGATGCGTTCTTCGCAACCGTACAGGAACTATCGGCGCGTAACGTCACGAAGCTGCTTAAAGAACTGCATGGCAACAACATGGATATCGTCGATGTAATGAACACGTTGCGTGATCAAAATGTATTGGAACAAAAGGTTACAGAATTAAAGCATCGTGATGGGATGACAGATTTAGTCCATTTCTTTGAGGCGGAACTACTTGGAAGTATGCGTGAGAAATATCAGCAATTCGTAATTGGTTTAAGAGCACAATTAGAAAATATCGTCAGTAACGAGGCCCTGCGAACAATTATGACCGGTAAAAGTGATGTGAATATTGATGAACATTTAGAAACAGGCGGCGTTCTTGCAGTTAACACGGCACTAGGTAAGCTACGAAAAGCCGGGGATGCCTTCGGCCAATTTATTATCATGCACTTGCAAAACGGCACGTTTAGGAGACCGGGAACGGAAGATACACGTATCCCGCACTTTTTGATTGTCGATGAATACAGTCGTTACATTAATCCGGATGTAGAAATCTTTTTGTCACTCGCTGCCGAATACCGGGTAGCGGGTATTTTTGCGACACAATCACTTGGCCAACTCGAAATCGAATCGGGGAATCTTGGTCCAAAAGCAATGAAACAAGCGATTCTTACGTCTTGTCGAAACAAAATCTGTTTTGGCGGTATATCCGCGCAGGATGCCCAAGATTTTGCGGATGAATTTGGTAAAGATAAAGTCATCATGAGGCAAAGCACATATAAGAACAGGATATTATTGCCCCGACTATTTCCTGACTCTTATCGGGATACAGAGGATGAAGAATATCGTTTTGATCCAACAGATTTAATGGATGGCATACCAAAATTCAACTTTGTCCATAAACTTTTAGAAGATGGCACACCACAGAAACCCGCTTTAGCAAAAGGTCATTTTGTTCCACGAAATTGGAAGGAACTTAGGGAATGGGAAGACAAAACAACTTTTAAAAAGGCAAAGAGTAAAAAGTCTGAGGTGGTCACTAAGAATAGGCTGCTTGATCGTTTTCGGGAACGGGTGAATAAAAAAATAGAGAAGGGGGCTGAACAAACAGAACAAACAACTGCTACCCCAATTGAATCTAATATCCAGCCCAAACTAGAATCGCTTCATTCGTTAGAAACGTCTACTGTCGAAAGTCCAGAAATTGCACCAGAAGCGGAAATGGAGTTTTTTGAGACAAAGAAAAAACTTGCCTGTAACTTTAAAGAGGATAAGCGTTCGTGCAATCATAAGAAGGAAGTTAAACATGACTTCAATCAGACAATTGTCACGGATAAGCCAGCAGCTGTTACCGTTCCTTCCAATGAAGAGAAGGGTATTGTTCCACCGAATTCAAATCCTAGAAAGAAGGAAACGAGCAATGTAGTCAAGTCCAATGATGGATTTTGGGATTAGTTAAAAGTTTTATAATTGGGTGACATCGTTCACTAATCGGTACTGTCGATTAATGGGTGATGTTATTTTTATTGCTAATTTTATTCGTAAAGGGTAATCCGATCAGAATGAAAAACGAAACAGGTTTTAATTTCAAACAAAAATAAACTATTGAAATGGAGAGAATATAAAATGACAGAAAACAACATGCAGGTTCTAATCGAAGGTTTTGACCCATCGAAAGTACAGGTGGAAAATGAGTTTAATAATGATTGGAAAAAAGTTTACGGCGCTTACCAAAATAATTCGATTCTACAGGCTTCGATGACTGGAATTGAAACGCTGCTTGATAAACCTTGTGCTGTTGTAACACTAGGTAATATCCGTGGATTTATCCCATTGGAGTTTACGGGTGCTGACAATCTCCGTCAGCTTCGAGCCATGACAGGTCAAACTGTTGCGTTCAAAGTTTTGAACTATGACCGTGAAGCAGAGGTCTTCACTGGATCACGTTTGGCCGCGTTGGAACAAATGGCATCCATTACTCTAAAGAAAATTGATGTTGATGATGAAATCATTGCCGTTGTTCGTAGTGTAAGCCCATCGCTTGTACGCGCTGATATCGGTGGAATTGAAGTGAAACTTCCACTTGAAGAAATTAAGTACGGTTGGATTGATGATTTAACAGAAGAAGTAAAGCAGGGCGATCATCTGAAAGTTAAAGTTTTGGAGATTGATAAAGAAGAGAAAAAAGTCGTTGTAAGTGCAAAGGCGACACAAGAGAACCCGTGGTTGCGTTCAATTGGTCGATACTCGTCTGGTAATGAATACGTCGGTACAGTTTCCGGAGTCCGTGAATACGGTGTATTTGTCAACTTGGAAGCCGGTGTGGATTCATTGGCCCGTCACTTGAAGTTCCAAAATGTTAAAAGAGGTGACCGGGTATTGGTCCGTGTATTAGAAACGGATGCAAAGAAGGAACAGATTCGAACGCGTATTACTCGTGTACTGTAAAAATACCGAGGGGTTGGGTCAAAATGACCTGGACCCCTTATTTCTAATATAAGGAGGAGAAATCCATGTCAACCAGTCCATTTTCTTTATCTCATGAATGGAGCTTGCACTGGACACGAATACCATCAAACATAAAACGTTCAGATTTTGTCAACGGAGAATCACAGAAAGAGCGGAAAGCATTGGAGGCATTAGCAGCGGTAGGGGTAATCGGGGGAGCACAACTCTTCCGGTTATTTTCTTTGGATAAGAAACGATTAAAACGAATGGTAGCAGAAAAGAAAATAGTACGGCATGAAATCCATAGAAAGAAACAAATCGTACCGATTTACTCACTAGGAATAAATGGAGCAGTTATTGCTGGGCTGAATGACTGTAATGAAAGTAACTACTGGGTCGAATACAAAATAGAGGATGTTTTGAAACGTCTTCTGTTTTTCCAACTGTTTCAACATTTTCCTGAATCAAAAGTTTTGCCGACACAAGAACCATTCAGTGGTGCAATTCAGTTTCAAGGCAAGACAATCTATGTGTATGTGGTACGCGGTGATGTAAATGATTTGCTTATGTATTTAAAATGGAAAGGTAAACAATTCAACGAGCGTCTAATCATTATTACTGAGTCAATTAGACACTTGCAACCATTAAAGATAAATGCTGAAAAACTAAAGGTAAGGGTGGCTGTAGACGTGGATTTAAGAGAGGACATTGGTGACCTTCAAAAGCTGTTCTATTTCTTGGATAAATCCGGTGAGTTTGTAAGAGAAGTAAAAGTATCCTAGGAAGGATCCTGAGTAATATCAGTTACAAAAAATAGCGGGACGAGAATTTAACTATGCCTTAGATTATAAATACCTAGTTCTAGAGTAGATATTATTTATCTCTAATCTGATACCAGAAGTTCTGTCCAAAATAAAACAACAACTATGGAATAACTAAAAGTGTCTCAATCAACTCCTTGTAAAATTAGTATTATAATAATTTCAAAAGGAGTTGCCGTTATTAAGGCACCATTGGTCTTACAAACAAAGGTGCTAATCAAACTTATAAGCACAAAGTGGTGGTAATAGATAGCCATATAAGGACAAATTACACAGGTTAATCAGTGTAACTAATATGTTAATAGTCTGAATTATGATAAGGTAAAGGTATAAATTTAATTCGAGGTGGCTACAACATGGAGGAAAGAGGTTATTATAGGGAGAAACTAAGAATATTATTAATTTTTTATTTTATATCTGAGGATATAGAAGAAACATCTGAACTTCATCCTGAATATTTAAAGGTATTTAAGAGTGAAGTGAAAATACAAAAAATAGATTTCCTAATTAGATATCCAGATTACTTAGCAAATGAATTGCTAAATTTAGTGGGAGAAAAGGGATATAGTAATGATCAAATTCAACAACATGTAAAATCGATATTTAAATCTAATGAACCAGAGTTGAGACGGGAAGACATGTTGAGATATTTCTTTGGAGCATACGAAGAAATTGATCATATTATATTATTTTTAGTATCGGTTGGCTTTATAAAATTTGAAAGCAGAAGAAGTGTAACCGGCAAAGTTTTTGATAAATTATATTATCTAAGTAGTTTAGGAATAAGAAAAATTGAAAAAGATATATTGACAAATATTCAAAAAGCAAAATGGTATGAAGAAAGATTGTTGCTAATAAAAGAATATTTTGGTGATTTATCAGGGACGGAATTAAAAATAAAACAGTATGAATACGATGAATATCGAACTACACCAATTAATCAATATATTAAAGGGATTCAACAGGAAGTTAAAGGGAAATATTTTCAGTTATTTGGGGAGGAACTTTAATGTTTAATTTCGAAGGTTTTGTATCTCGATTGCATAATATACATAGTGATAAATTTAGTAATGAAGAAATAAAAAAAATAGTTTATATAAGTGACTATGAAAAGGATAGTCCCCTCTCCATTGGGAAAAGACTATTAGTAAATAAAATAAAGATTAAGGGACAAAAAAATACGGGTGAAAAAATAAACTTTCAAAAAACATTTGATAGTGGTGTTAATGTTTTGTTTGCTGATAACAGTAAAGGGAAATCATCACTTTTCAAAGTGATGAAGTTTGCCCTAACTGGTGATAAGAATTCAATTAAAAAAGATGTGTTAAGTTGGTTACATGAAATTTTTCTTGAATTTAACATTGGAAATGTTACTTATACGATTTATATTAATCTATTAGGAAAAAGAACTTCTAGTGGTCTTTATAGGGTTAATTTAAAAAAATTATTAACCTATAAGGAGCAGGAAAAAGATCTTGAGTCACATTTAATTCAATTTGAATCCAATACAGATAAATATTTCAAAAATGCTATGGAAGAATTCTTCTTCAAAGAGTTATCCTATTATAATTTAAAGTGGACTAGTAGCGATAAAAGAAAACTGGACTTAGTAGAAAATCGGACCAGTTGGAAGACCTACTATAAATCCATTTACCTCGAATCAAAAGATTACAATGTTTTATTTTTAAATGAGGATTTTGGAGCGCAAGGGAAGAAAGTTATGGAGATGCTGCTTGGTCTTCAGTTTACTTCCGCAATTAATTCTTTAAGTCACCATAAAGATCATTTAGTAAACAATTTAAAAAAGCAAAAGTTTATTTCAGTTTCAAAAGAAAGTCCACTTAATAATACAGATATTGAAAGTGAACTAAATAAAATAAATGAAGCAATCGAGTTATTGAAACAAAATCAAAAAAGTGCTTTTCAGAAAAGTATTAATTTAAAACAATATAATGATCAAGTTAGTCAAATCAAGGACTTAGATGAAGATTTAATGAGTCTGAAATCATATAAAAAAGAAATGGCAATACAAATTAATCATTTTACTAAACAAATTAATAGATTAGAAGAAGAATTAAGCTTTGGTATGTTTTTTAGTAATTTGGAAGTAAAAGCATGTCCACGATGTGAACAAAAAATTGAAACAGAAAGAAGATCTGTTGAACAGGTTGACCACAAATGTATGCTTTGTGAAAATACTTTAACAGAAACAAATGTAAGTCAAAAAGAAATTTTGGATTTAAAGTTAATAGAATTAACCGGTCAAAAACAGAAATTGAAAGATGGATTTGAAGTACTAAATAAAGAAATCATATTAAAAGAAAAAGAGGTAGAATCGAACAAAAGCGAATTAATAGAAATTGAAGAAACGCTCAGCTTGATTGAATTTACTGAAGAAGATATCGATTCCTTATCAAGTTTTATTGAAAAAAAGATAGAGTTAGAATATCGGATCAGCCGATTAAATTCACAGAATGAAGATTCTTCTACAGAAAAGCTAGATGATACAATCAAAGTATTGGATTCTGCAATCAAAGAACTAAGTGTTATGAGAATTAAGGAAAGCGATAGTATCCTGGCGAGTCTGAAGGGTTTGATATTAAACCAAATTAAAGTATTTGGATTAGTTACAGTCACAGATATTATTATTACTGACAACTTAGAAGTTCAATATCTTCAAAATGGTGAGTTAACTAGGTTTGGTGAATTAAATGAAGGTGAACAGCTACGTGCAAAGATTGCATTTTTCATAAGCCTCATCCAATTAGACATAGTATTCTCCGCTGGTCGACATCCAAGGCTCCTTATTATTGATTCCCCAGGGAAGGAGGAGGTAATAAGTAAAGATTTAGAGGGGCTATCATTACTATTTAAGGAAATTGAAAAAAACTATGGTGATGATTTGCAAATTATTATCGGGACAGCATTAGAGCCGTTAAAGAATGCAAGTGTAGCTGAAAAAGTTGATTCAAGAGAAACAGGTATAAGCGTATTTTAAATTTAAAATAGGGTGAAATAGATGGGAACTTTATACGAAAAATTCTCCGACAAAGAAGTACCTGACAAAATTGTTTTTATGGAAGATTGGATTACTGAACGGGATAATATTGAACATATTTCAGAAAGAGAATTAAAGCGATTTTTTAGAAAAGTTCTTGAAAACGAAAATAATGCATATATAAAGACCCTTACTATTGAGGCGCTTGTTTTTTTAACCATTATCAATAAAGTGAGAAGAGGCTCTACTCTTGACATGTTATTAGATATTGAAAATGAAGAAGATCCATTTGTATTAATTACTTCGTTAAGATATTTAACCATGTTCTTCGATGATCAGGGCGTAAGTGAAAAGTTAGAAAGTTGTATAGAACATCAGAATCCTGAGGTTTCTTCGGAGGCTTATTACAGATTGGGTTTATTGAAGTTTTTGGAGTGTAATACTTCTGATGATAAAGCAGAATTTATTGATATGTTAAATAGGAGTTCTACGTTATTCAACTATGCAAGAACACAAATCGAAAATAGAACGGACGCAGATTATTTTTATAATGTTAGTAAGTTTATTGAATCCTTTTTCACAACAAATGAAAAAGAAATGGATGATTCCTTTGAAATTATATTTAATCTTCTATCTGTTAGATCTGCATATCACTATAATCAAAACCTGCTCGCTATTGAATATAAGTTAAACAAGGTTTTTTACAACTTGAAAAGTATATATGAATCAACAAATAATCACAATCTGTGGATAGACTTTTTCATTGAATTTAAGAAGTTATCAGAATACCACTACGAGCTTTTGAATGTCTCTCTTTCTGGCAGTGGATTCCAACAAACTTTACTTTCTAGATTGCAATCGCAAGTTAATGAAAATATACTCAAAAAGTTATATTTTAAAAACTTTTCATATTATGAGATAAGAATAAACACTATAATTTCCAGTTATTCTGATGATAAATCATTAAGCAATTTTTTAAGCTACCTTTTAGAAATAATAAAAAAAGAAGAAAAAAAAAAGGACGATGATTCAATTATTGAAGCTTGTGTGAAAATAGACAGTGTTACTCGGGGAGGGAATGTTGCTGAATTAGTGAAAAGGTTTAAGACAACCCATGATATCCAAGACTTAGATCATGTTTTGGAAGTGATAGCAGAATATACAATGGCTAGTCATGGAAGTAACTACGAATTTATTACGGGTTTTCAAATAGGAGAAGAAATTTTTAATAGTTTGTATAGCTCTATTAAGAAAGAAGTTCCGAACTATAGTAGTGAAAAGCTTCATATCTTTATGCAAATAATGGAGCAGATAATAAGGTACCTAATATTAACTGTTAGAAATAAAAGAGATGAAGTGTTTAACTTTTTGTATACCGAAAAGCATAAAGGTAAAGGAGCTACGGCTTCTGAAAAAGATCTTCAAGATAGTTTATTTAAGCATTTTCAATACTCAGGAATTGCATATGGTTCATCGGAGGAAGAGATTAATTTTGCAGACGGAGGCAGAATTGATATTGTTTATAAAATCAATAATTATACATTTCCAATCGAATTAAAAAAGACAAAACAAAAAATCACTGAAGCCAGTATACGTGATAAATACCTGGAGCAAGTTCATTCATACGTATACTCATATGATCAATTAGGAGTTTTCGTTTTATTAGATTTAAATGAAAAAGATAAACCAGTTAATGATCTTAGAGAATTGGTGTATTTAGATCATATAGAACCATTATATGAATTGAAAAACACATACCCCGATAATATTGTGGTAGTAATTATTCCGGGAAACAAGCCATTGCCAAGCGATAAATCAACTTACAGATAAATTCTATAATCATAATGCAGCAAAAAACTTGTAAAATTAAGATTGCCAAATTAATTCATTTTGCTTCAATTCAGTTTTTTAAACATCAGCTTTGCTATGTTAATCAGAATGTTTATACTAAGTATCCAATCCATTTGCTATCTATTTTTGAATTGGATATAATATATACATATTTCATTAGTTTTCACGTCACCATTTTTCCAGGTGAAAGTCGTAATACCTTTTAATTTTCATTAAAGGAGATTCGGCACAAATGTTTAGCCTTTGTATTTTCATTCTCTTTGAGAAAATTTAGGCAGACGTATTACGTCCCAAGATTGCTGTATGCACACTAGATGCTTACGCATTATTTGCGTGATATATATATTAAAAGCCGATTAATCCCACTATGGGTGACATCGGCTTTTTTTATTTCAAAAATTCGAAAGGAGTGCTGCAATGAAATGACAAGAGAACTAAATATCTTTCGTTTTCTGGCGCGGTGGGTTACATAAAAGTCGATTGATCCCTTAAGGGTGAAGTCGACTTTTTTTATTTATTAAAAATACAAAAGGAGATGGTTTAAGTGGAAAAAGTATTAACGTTTACAAACGAACAAAAGTCGTTGATTTGGAATAGGTTTGTTCAGCCAGCAAATGGAACTCAGGAAGAGGCGAACCATTTCATCGAAGTGTGTGAAACATTCGGCTTGAATCCTTTGCTTGGCGACATCGTTTTTCAACGTTACGAAACGAAGAACGGCCCAAATACATCTTTCATTACTACTCGCGATGGGTTGCTCCGTGTTGCTACTACGCAAGAAGGTTATGTAGGGCCTCCTAACGCAAACGTGGTTAGAGAAGGAGATACATTCGAGTTCATCCCTTCGGAGGGAAGTGTACGGCATGAGTTCGGTCAGAAACGTGGTCCTATACTTGGTGCTTATGCAGTCATGCATCATAAACGTTTTAGACCGGTTGCCGTCTTCGTGGATTTTCTGGAATACTTTCATGCAAATTCAGGTGAACTTAACTCGAAGTATAAAAATAAAAATGTTTGGGATAAAATGCCCTCTGCTATGATCCAGAAAATAGCTGAAGTCTTCGTCCTTCGTCGTCAGTTCCCATTAGGTGGTTTATACACTCGTGAGGAAATGTCGATTGATGAAGGCTTTAATAGCAATAGTGGCAATGCGGACATTCCGAATCAGTCTAATCGAGCCCCACAAAAACAAAGCGAAGTTGGAGAGAATCAGCATTCTCCTATAGCATCTGTTCAAAAGTCAAAGGAAAACAGTATTGAAGGGGTATTCGTCCTACAAAGCTTTGAAAAAGGGGTAAGTCCACAAAATGTTCCGTTTGCAAAATTGAACGTAATGGACAAAGCGACCAATGAAGTAAGTCTTGTTTTGGTAAAAGAGAAGGAAGAAACAATTGACTCTCTAAGCCGTGTTCAAACGGGGCAAGAGTTGTCTTTGGTCATTAAAAATGAAAGTGGATTTAATTTTCTTGAAAAGTTTTCGTATGTTCAGACGGATGAGCAAACTGTTCAAACTGAACCGGAATCAAAACAAACAGAATCTGTTCAAGAGCCTATTCAACAGGAAAATCAACTGGCTTCCGAGCCTACTGAACCGCTTGATACATTCATCATGGAAAAGTATGAACCGGGGACAACACCAGCTGGCGTATCTTTTGCAAAAATGTATGTGAGAAATATCGCGGATAATAAGCAATCAATGGTGTTTGCACAAGGTCATGAAGCAGTTGAGACAACAAAGCACCTTTCCGAAGGTAGCGAATTTGCAATGCAGACACGTATTGAAAATGGATTTACGTTTTTCGTGAAATTGAGAGATGCAAATAAAAGGAGTGCTTGATTATGCTCCCAGAGATTCTAAAAGTTGCTGAGGAATATGGACTTACGTTCAATCCCCGATATCACGGTAAAAAGGAAACGCTTTGCAAATGTACATTTTGCGAAGAGGATTCTAAGCCAGGTAAAGGAAATAAGTTTTATCTATCTTTAAATACGCATGATCAAGTCTATAAATGTTGGTATTGTGGCGTTTCAGGAGGCGTTTTAGACTTTGAAGCAAAGTTATCAGGTCTTCCTTATAACAAAGTGCGTGAAAAATACTTTAGTAAAAGGATGAAACCTGTACACCCTGCTGAAAGTTTGAATGCACGTCAGCTTCGATTAATCGGATGGGCTGAATACAAACGAAAAGACCATAACGACTTCAAAAAGAATCGAGAATCGGTTTTAATGGATTGGAAAAATTATGAGCATGAAGGGCTTGTAAAACACTTTGCCTTGTTTATGGTGATTGCTCACATTGAAAATCAAGCAGCACGTCAAAATGAACTTCTTCAATATGTCATTCAGTCGTGTCATAAAACGCAAATTTATTTGTTGTTCAATCGACTGTTGGCTGAATACGTGAAGGATGAAGATGAACGTACTGGCTGGGCTAAAGAAGGAACTGAGATAGCGCGAGCGGCGTGGAAAGCATCATTATCAACCTATGACTTTGGAATGGATAAAGTCGTGTACAACGTCGTTTTTCTTTATCACATGCTAGAAATGGATAAACTGCAAACACCCATAAAAGGTGCTCATAAAAAACAAGCCATCGTGAATGACAAAATGTCTTTCGCTAATTAAAATATCCGTCACCCTTTACGGAGGAAAAATGGGGACGTAACTGAAAATCAGTTACGAGAAAAGGAGATCAATATGAATAACGTAAGTCTAGTAGGTCGTTTAACAAAAGAGCCTGAATTGAAATACACGCAAAATGGTGTAGCTGTTTGTAATTTTACGCTTGCTATTAACCGTCCCTTTAAAAATGCCAATGGTGAAAATGAAGCTGATTTCATCATGATTCAAGTATGGAGAAAGCCGGCTGAAAATGCAGCGAACTTCCTTAGAAAAGGTAGTCAAGCGGCTGTAAATGGTCGTATTAATACTCGACACTACGAGAATGACAAGGGAGACCGTGTTTACGTTACAGAGGTGGTCGCTGACTTTGTACAGTTTCTAGATCCAAAACCACAAGGTCAAGGCGCTCAACAACAGCAAGGACAGGGGAACTATCAGAAACAATCCAATCAATACGCTGGCAACAGTAACGCTCAAAATCAAAATGGTAATCAATTCGAAACGGGTGGAGGTCCTATTGCCGTAAGCGATGATGACTTGCCGTTCTAATGGAAATTTAGTAGAAGGAGATTGGGTATCCGGTCTCCTTTTTGTTTTTTGAAAACAGAAAGAAGAATGGAGAGGTCATATTGATTTACTCTTTTTCACGTTTAAACCTTTATACAACCTGTCCTTATCGATTCTTCAAGAAATACATCGCGGGATACGAAGAACCGACCACATACCCTTTAGCTTTGGGTAAAGGGGTTCATAAAGCAATCGAGGATAAAATTAATGGAGTGTCTCATTCAGAAGCCGTTTTAAACGGGATGATTGAAGCCGAGTTTCATCCAGAAGTGACCATGGATGAAATGTCAGATTTGGTTAGTCATGCACCGATTAAAGAGAACATGGGTGAAACGGAGATTTATTTTCAACTTTCCCTTTCTGATACAGATTCAGCCCCGGTGTTACAAGGCTATATTGATCTTGTATCACCAGATGCAAGTAAAATAGTCGACTGGAAGACGAACAGGGTTAGATACGATGTTCATGATAATCACCAATTAGGATTGTACGCGTGGGCTGTAGGCCAATTAAAGAACAGAACACGGGTTGAAGGCAACTTGTATTTTCTTCGATTTAGAAGAGCGAGCAAACACGTTTTCAATCAGACTGATATGGAAAGGTCCAGACAGTGGGCTTTGGCGGTAGCAAATGAAATTAATTCCAAACGTGAGATTTTAGACATTCTACCGGAAGAAGCGGAAGGTTTATTCCTATCGACACCTTCTAGCCATTGTAGGCATTGCCCGTTTGTAATTGAATGCTATCGAAAGTTTAGTAGTTATTAAAAGATGAAAATAGGATAGAGGTATCACCGATGTGGATTATTCCCTTCGGTGTTTTTTCTTTGACCAATAAATAGTGGAGAGAGGTATTTACATGACTATGCTTACAATAATGGAATAATTACAGTACATCCTCATTACATCGCTGGTTTTACAAGGCTTTTAAGCTGTGGTCAATATTACTAACAAAACTAGGATGGTGTTAAAGGAAAATGTCCTCTCTGTGATTAATTTCAAGGGCCTAAGCTAACATCATTCCAACACAATGGAAATGATGAGATGCAAAAGGTAAAGTTTAAATGTGTGAATGACAAATATAAGTCCTCATTTTCTACATTTCACTTAAAAGGTAGTTATGGAAAACAGCTAAGAATTAATTAAAGGGAGGTGTCAAAGCTCTTCCTTTTTCTGTTATCATTATGTAAATGGTAAAATAAGTGGGTGAATATCTTTGTTAGAGCAATTTAAAGGATTTATTGGTTATACAGAAGAAGAATTTAAAGATTTATGGGAAAAAGCAATCATTGTAGTTGATACAAATATATTGATAAACTTTTACAAATATACATCTAAGGAGTCTACTAAGAGCTTATTAGATATATTAAAGAAATTAAAAGTAAATGAAAGGTTATGGATTCCTCATCAAGTAGCCCTAGAATACTTTTTTAATTATGAGGACAATATGTACAAACAAAAGGAGGGCTATGATTTATTAGAAAAAGATTTAAGGAAACTAAAAGAGGAAGCTAAAAAGACTTTAGGTAAAGTAAAAAGTAAACATCCTTACATAATGACAGAAAAATACGAGTTTTTTATTGATGACATGGAACAATCAAATAAGAAACTCCAAGAAATGATAGAGGGAGAAATTGGGGAATTGCCAAACTCTAATACTATTCAACAGGATTTATTGGATTTGCTTGATGGAATTGTTGGTGAACCATACTCTCAAGAAAAAATTAATGCTATTGAGAAAGAGGGGAAAGAAAGATACCAACATAATATTCCTCCGGGATTTAAAGACAAAACTGATGATAAACAAGTCTATAGAACCTATGGTGATTTTAGGTATCAGCAGTTATATGGTGATTTAATAGTATGGAATCAGTTGATTGACAAAGCAAAAACTGAGGAAAATCCAAAACCTATAATTTATATTACTGAGGATAGGAAAGAGGATTGGTGGGAGATACATGGAGGTAAAATTAAAAGACCTCATCCTCAACTAATTCAGGAGTTTCTAAATAAAACCCAACAGAAATTTTATATGTATAGGACAGATAACTTTGTAAGAAAGGCAATAGAGTACTTAGGTTACGGTGTAACAGAAGAACAAGCTCAGAAAGTAACTATTGAGATTGAGAACATAAGAAAATATGAGGATAATGAGAATAAATTAAAAATAAAAAAAGCCAGTGCTTTAAATAAAGTAGCTGATTATTTAAGTGAGGATGAAAGAAATGTTTTTTACCAAAGGGTAAATCAGTCTAATCATTTAGAATTGGATTCATCTACAGCTAATTTTAAATATAGTCAAGCAATCCAATGGGCATATAAAAATGCTTTACCTAGAGTAGAAAAGAAATATCAGGACCTTGTTATATTGCTTTCAACATTAAATGAAGAAAAAGGACACTTAGGGCAGCATTTTTATAATGCTTTACCTGAGGATGCTGTTGAGAGAGCTTTCGAATTGCTAGAAGAAATACCAAATATAAAAAGTACCATTGATTTTTACGGGGCTTTTCCTGATGGACATATATAAAAGCTAAGTGAGGTTAGATAAGTGGCTAAAAAGGATTTTGATAGTAATGTTCAGCTAATGACTGAGCAATGGATCAGTTTAAAAGAGGACTTACATAATGGTGTAGTTGAATATGATGATTTGAATAGGTTAATAAATGACTATATTTTCTTTGAAGTATTTGATAACTTTTTCAAGGTGACTTGTAAACTCTTTGAGGTTAATCTTTCTGACATAAAACATATGTATAGAGGAGTATCAGAGGACATTGACCTTGATAATTATGAAAGAATGGTACCTAAAATTGAATTTGCAAAAGGTAATAACAGAATGAATCCCCCAGGAAAAGCATTTCTCTATGCAGGTATTTCAGGCAAAGATGAAAATATAACTAAAAAACATTCAGTAAAAACTGTTTTGAAAGAAATTAGAGCAACTGAAAATTCTGTAGCTACAATATGTAAGTTTAAAATTAATGAATCAGCAAAAAACAAGAAAGTAATAAATATCTGTGGTGACAGCAGTATTCCTAATTCAGAGGCAGGGTTAATTGAATACATATATAAACATGCAGTGAATGGCTTTTCAGTAGATAAAGAAAAACTATCTTATATACTAGCTAATGTTTACTTTAATATGTTTGCTAATGACCAGATTTTTAAACCTATTAATAGTAATGAGCAAGAAGTAAAAAAATATGAGTATGCTCCTTTCCATGCTCTTGCTAATTATATGAATGAGCAAGGGTATGCAGGAATGATATTTAGAAGTACTGTTCATCAAAATGGTACAAATTTAGTTCTGTTTGAGCCAAATGATGCCTCTGTTATACAAAATTCAATGGAGCAAATTAATACCACTGAATATCTCTAAATCTAAGTTATATATACAGAGAACAAAATTAGAGTGTGTGAAAAGTACCAATGATGAATCAAGATACTTTGCTGAATGGTTAAGAACTAATGCAGATATAAAACCCTACTCCATTGGGAGATTATGGATTACAGAGAATTAATTTGTTTAATCTAACTGATACTGCCTTTATTGATACAATCCTAAGTAATCCTGATTTTAAAAAGAAGAATGAAATACTCAGCAGGTTTATTGACGGTTCGTAAACTTAGAGTTTAGGAAAAGTGAATGGGTTTTGAAATATTAAAAATCAAAGTCGAATTGATTGACTACCATTCAGCCAGCCTCTTTTTCTCATAAGGTCATTAGTAAAACAATATCTATGGGGGTTACTAGATACACGTATTCCAAAGTGTTGCGACTGCTACTTTGATTTGATAAACTTAATCTATATTCTATTAGTTTCCAAGTCATCGCATTTTGATGAAAGTCGTTATACCTTTTAATTTTCTAAAAGGAGATTCGACACAAATGTTGCAGCCTTTGAATTCTCATTTCGAGAAAAGCTAGGCAGATGTAATTGCACGTCAAAAAATTGCTTTCGGGCATAATCACATGGGGTATTTACGCATTTTTGCGTGATATATATTAAAAGTCGATTGAATCCTTCGGGATGCGGTCGGCTTTTTTTGTTTTTAAAAATAAAGAGGGAATGGAGTGATTTAAATGGTTGGAAAACAATTAGAGAGTCTTATTTCCAATGTTAAAAAAGGAGGTGTGAAGAAATCTTTCATCTGTTATATAGATGAAAAGAAAGAACGGAAATTTCTTGTCTTTAAGTTTGGTGGTATCTACCAACTGGATGGCAAAGGAGAAGTTAAAAAGCTGAATTTGCTTACCGATATTCAAGATATTTTCTTGTCCATTGAAAACGGTGATGTGAAGGTTATTGGTAGCGGAAGTATTGGAATTTAAAGGAGGAGTTTAATCATGGTACTCGCAAAAACAGAAGAAGTTAAAAGCATGGATTATGCAATAAAACTAGGTAAGGAAATTGAACGGGTCGAAGCAGCTGCGAAAGCAATGAAAGTTGAATTGAAAGCATTCGTTGATGTTAATGGTCCAATTGATACCGGTGACGTGATTTGGGATTATAGCATATCTGCATCATGGAGTTTCAATGAAGAAGGGCTGAAAGAATTAGCGCAGAACATGGTTCTTGAAGGTGTTAATCCATGGAAAGTGTTGAACATTACTGCTTCTAACCTGAAAAAGTTGGGTTGGGATGATGCCATTGTAGCAAAAATGGGCGAAAAAAAAGAGACAAGAAGATTCTCGTCTCGTAAAAAGTAATTCTTTAAAACAATGTAGATTCATTATAACATAAAAAGCCTTCCACCGGGCAAGGAATGAGTGGCACATGAACGCTAGTGCCACTCGGTACTAGCTTTGTGTGAGAGAGGACTATCAAAAATGACAACAATAAAATATATTACTTCTGCTCGTGAAGCAGTCGCAACATACAATGCAATTGGTTCAGAAAGCGTCATAGAGTTGCAAGACATTCTTGCCGTGCTAATCGGACCATCTTCAACACCTGAATTTACAGGTCGATTAGCGGGGCGCGGGATAAGAGCCTTAGTCGAAATGACTGTTTCGGAATTAGAAGAGGAAGGCATGACACATAATGAAGCTCTGAAGGTTCATTCGGGAATGCTTCTTGCTAAAAAAGTACGGAATGCTGGAAAGAATGAAAAACGTTATACAATTAGGTCGCCTGAAGATGCAGCGTCTTATTTAATGGCCGACATGACATCTCTTACGCAGGAGCATTTTGTAGTATTATTTTTAAATGTAAAAAATGAAGTGCTTCATAAAAAGACGATTTTTATCGGTAGCTTAAATTCCTCGATAGTACATCCACGCGAGATCTATCGCGAAGCTGTAAAACATAGTGCTGCATCCATAATTTGCGGGCACAATCATCCCAGCGGATCGCCAGATCCTTCACCGGAAGACATTGAAGTTACTAAGAGACTGGCTGAAGCTGGCAGTGTGATGGGAGTCGAGCTTTTAGATCATGTGATTATAGGAGACCATCAATTCTTATCACTTAAAGAAAAAGGGTATATGTAAATAAAATCTGACAAAGAGCGTATTAATTTACGCTCTTTATTTTTCATCAAAATTAGATCCGAGGAGAATGCAAAATGAAAAACTTATTTTCAAAAGTATGGAACCATTTTAATAGAAAGAACATAGAAATTGAAAAATTACAGGAAGCAAATAAAGCACTTGATCAAGAAAATTTCCGGTTAACTAATTCGTACAACGTGGAATGGGTTATATCAACGTATCGGGAGAAAAGAATTGTGAAGTTGGAAAAAGAAAAAAGGATTTGCAATATGTAATAAATGAATCCAAGAGAAAGGTAATGGAAACAAAAAGCCTTATGGATGAAAAAATAAAGGGTATGGTATTGCAGATTCAAGTTCCGACAGAAAGTATTTCCTTGTTGCACTTGTTCCGAACTGAATTACGTCAAGGATATGACTCGTCGTGGGTAGCCATCTTAAATACCCCCAATGGGGTAGAGGTACTTTATTTAACTTGCCGAGATGGAGAAAGTACCGGTGGATTGACTAAGGAAATTGGAAAGTGTCAAACGATAGATTGCGTAAGAGCTTTAGATCAAAGAAAACATATTTGGTATGATTGACTAAATTTATGTGAAAGGCGTTCCTTGTGTATTCAATGGAACGTCTTTTGTTTTTTTATTAATACATTTGAAAGGATGATTTGTATGAAGTATTGGTATGAAATGCTGCTACGTCCTGTATCAATTGGATGCCAGCCAAAGGGTTTCGTAGAAGTGATTGAAGCTGAAGGGAGACACGGGATCGTTGCATACGAACGTGAATTGACTGTGGAAGAACTAGACGACTATGACATGAAGGCATGGACGGTTTTAGCGAAGTGAGTAGCCAGTTTTAACAGATGAAAAATATGGGTGTTAATAAAATTGGAGGAAAACAAATATGGAGAAGGCATTCAGACCTTTGCTAACAAGAGGAATAAATGGTTTGATTGAAGAGGACGGAAAATACACTAATATTCTTGCTGTTATGTTTCGGATTGCTAGAGAGTTTTACGAACAAAGTTATTTTATTACCTTCAAAAAGGAAGGCGATAAAGTGATCATAACAGATGGAAATGAAAATATCTTTGGCGAATTGGATCTAACTGAATTAAACATACCTGAAAATATTTGGTTGGTAACTGACGACTACGGTGATGAGTTAGTCTGTATCGCAATGTTACCCGAAGAGTATTGACAATTTAGTGGGGGGATAAGACTGGACATGGTAATGATTTAAAATTGTTACAAAATCTTTAACGATAGATGCGTTTCTGAAAATATTAAGTAAATTGTAAAACAGCATACTCAGCAGAGGGGACTCATACCAAGTTCCCTCTGTTTTTGTTATCTATACTTTTATGCTTTGTAAAAACAATAAAACTATACTACAACAGCTAACAAATAGAGTCGAAAATGTTACAAGCGATTTCAGGTAACCGTTAAACTCGAAGCAAACTGCATTAAATAACAAAGAAGCTTGATTTCGATGTTATAATGGAAAGAGATATATTAAATCATAAAAACATAAAGAAGGTGAAGTCATGAGTGAAACGATTGAAGTGCTTGATAGGGAGCGTATAGAACTAAATAATTTGCTTGTCAATAAAGCGGAGTATAGTCAGTATCTAACGCCAGTTTCTGTAGCAAGATTCATGGCATCATTGTTTGATAAAGATAAGTTAGAGAACCCTAAGATATTAGATGCAGGTGCGGGGATTGGAACACTAACAGCCGCACTAATGGAGAGATTAGTATCGGAACAGAAAACTTTCAGTGCGGAGTGTACATTAGTCGAGGTAGACAATATTTTAGGACATCGTATACAAGATACACTTTCTCCTTTTCGTGGTAAATTGGCTCTTGAGTCACTAGAAGTACCCGAAGATTTTATCGAATGGGGAGTCAGCGTATTAGATAAACAACTCGGTATGTTTCGTCAATTGGATTTTGGGTTTACTCACGCGATTTTAAATCCTCCATACAGGAAGATTAGAAGTAATTCATTACATCGCAAATTACTTAGAAGTGTAGAGATTGAGACAGTCAATTTATATTCGGCCTTTGTAAGTCTAGCAATCAAATTGTTAGCTGAAGGTGGGCAAGTTGTAGCAATTATCCCCCGTAGTTTCTGTAACGGACCGTACTACAAGCCATTTAGACAATTAATATTAGAAAAAACAACAATAAAACATCTCCACTTATTTGAATCCCGTGATAAAGCATTCAAAGACGATGCAGTTCTACAAGAAAATGTGATCATGATGTTAGAGCGTGGAGGGAATCAGGGTCAGGTGAAGATTTCCACATCAAAGGACGACAGCTTTACCGATTATAATGAGACCTATTATCCATTTGATAAGGTTGTTCAAAAAGGTGATGAAGAGAGCTTTTTCCACATTCCTACATCACAGGAGGAAAGTATTGTGGAATTGTTCCCGTCCGTTAAGTACTCATTAAAGGATTTGGGTATAAGTGTATCAACTGGACCTGTTGTAGGTTTCAGAACAAAAGAAAATCTACGGATGATGCCAGAAGATGGAACTGTTCCTTTGCTCTATCCAACACATATCGAGCCAGACGGTGTTAAATGGGTAAAAGAAAATTCGAAAAAGCCTAATGCGATTGTAAGAAATGACGATACTGAAAAAATGTTTTATCCAAATGGATTTTATACCATCATTAGAAGACGTTCTTCAAAGGAAGAGCGTAAAAGAGTGATATCTGGGGTTGTCATTCCAGATATATTTAACTCGCCCGTACTCGGTTTTGACAATGGCTTAAATGTGTTGCATAAAGAGAAAAATGGTATGCAACGGGAACTGGCTTTTGGCTTAGATGTTTATTTAAGCTCTACTTTGGTGGATAAGTATTTTAGATTATTTAATGGGCATACACAAGTGAATGCGACCGATCTTAGAGCAATGTTTTTCCCTTCAACTGAAATTTTGGTTCTTCTTGGAAGTTGGTCTTTATCTTCAAAAGATGATATAACACAAGAAGACATTGATAATAAGTTGAAGGAGGTATTGTAGTGGAAACAATACATTCAAATATCACCCAGGCAATGGAAATATTAAAGGAACTTGGTTTACCAAAAGCCCAACAGAACGAAAGATCAGGCCTTTGTTTATTGGCATTACTAGATCTTAGTCCAGAGGAGATGTGGCATCAATCAAAAAAAAGATTGATTGGAATCACGCCCATGATGGACTTCAGTAAAGAGCAGTACGGTAAGGTATATGCCCCGAATACACGTGAGACCTTTAGAAGAGCTTCAATGCATCAATTCGTGGATGCGGGAATTGCAAGATACAACCCTGATAAACCGGATAGACCTGTAAATAGCCCCAAGGCAGTTTATCAAATTGAGGAAGAAACATTAGAACTCATTAAGAAGTACGGTACTGTTGAGTGGGAGCTGGCACTTTCAGAGTATCTTGAAGGTCGAAAGACGTTAGTGGAAAGGTATGCAAAAGAAAGAGAGCAAAACAAAATTCCGGTTCAAATCGCACCAGGAAAGGAAATACTTATTACTCCGGGTGAACATAGTGAGTTGATTAAATCAATCATCGAAGACTTTGGACCTCGTTTCGTACCCGGCGGTGTCCTCATATATGCGGGGGATACGGGTGAGAAGCTAGGTTATTTCGATGAATCAGGTCTTAAAGAATTGGGCATAGAGGTAAATGCTCATGGTAAGATGCCTGATGTAATAATCTACTGTGCTGAAAGAGAGTGGTTGATATTAGTAGAATCAGTAACAAGTCATGGACCTGTTGATGGAAAACGACATGGTGAGTTAGAGAAGTTATTCAAAGACTCAAAAGTCGGTATTGTCTATGTAACGGCATTTCCAAGCCGAGCATTAATGGCTAGGTATTTAAGCGACATAGCTTGGGAGACAGAAGTTTGGGTTGCTGATGCGCCTTCCCATATGATTCATTTCAATGGAGTACGTTTCTTAGGACCGTATTAATTACATATATAGCAAGATTCCGAAAATTATACACCTAAGATTTTGTTACTGATACTCTACTGTTCAGTCGAAATCTTAGGTGTATTTTCATATGTAGCTTTAACTTCTTTGGCATGTGCGTAATCAATTTCTTTAGGATGTCATTTTAGCAATACGACCTTTTTCTGTATGTTTGTGGCTTTGAAATAAAGTTTTATAATTTATGAAAATGTCTAATCGTTAAGGAAAAAGTTTGATGAATTGTAATAAAGTTTGACCAAAAATCTGGTTTAAATTAAATAGGATTTTCTTTTATTCCTTTGTTGGGGTTGTAAAACCCCAATCGTGGTACAGGATCATATTATTGAATAACCGCGGGTGGAAATAATCTTTTACAATTACCCTTGGCGGGTATATGCTTGTTAAAAGGAGGTTTTCGGAATTATGAAACAGTTCAGTGTTGGGATATTATTATTTGATGATGTTGATGCTTTAGATTTTACAGGTCCCTACGAAGTTTTTAACATGTCTACTTACAAGGATGAGGATGTACGAAAGTTATTTATGAATCAATTAGATCTGAAAGAAAAACCATTCTTAGTAAATACTATATCAGAAAATGGTGAATCAATTAAGGTACATAATGGTTTAATAGTACAACCAGATTTTAGTTTTCAAAATGCTCCAGATTTTGATGTAATAGTTGTTCCGGGTGGTCCTTTAGGGGCTATAATAACTGTTCAAGAAAATCAAAGTATTATTAACTGGATTGCGAGTTATGGTAAAGAAAAATTAGTTATATCAGTGTGCACAGGAGCTTTCTTTCTTGCTAAAGCTGGATTATTACAAGAAAGGTCAGCAACAACCAATAAAGCAGCATTAAGTTTTTTAGAGAAAAGTTATCCAGACATAAACGTCGTCAAGGAAGTAAAATATGTGGATCAAGGAAATGTTGTAACTGCAGCCGGAATCTCAGCAGGTATAAATATGACCTTACATGTAGTAAAGAAACTCTTTGATGAATCAATGTCTAACCGTACCGCAAATACCATTGAGTTTTCAACTGATATTTGAGCAAATTAGTTAAGAATAATACTAACTTATACCAGTAAAGTATTCTTCCATTAAAGGGTGTTTTAACAGAAGAAGGGTCACAGAAGTGATTCTTCTTTTTTCGAAACACTCTCTTTCCTTTTGTTCATTTAGTAAAGTTATTAGGATCAATTTGATCAAACTTTATTCTAAAGCAACAATATTTACAAATTCCAAAATAGAGTACTCCTGAACTGTGTCTTTATCTAAAACACTTTCGGGTGCCATACTTTTGGGTTTTGACGCCTCAATCGGAGATGCCAAAGAATAGGTTCCTAGGGTGTCATATATTAGGATCATAATTAAAAAGTTAGTCAGGGTTTGGTAGATAGTTTAGCAATTGGGTGGGATGATTGGTTTGTGTAACCGTCAAGTAGAAATGATCAATTTATACAAATGGAGGCGCATCGCATATGAATTGTTTAGAATGTCGAAATGTAATTTCAATAAGTTCCAACACACCATATTGTAGTGATTGCAATCGGGAGTTTTTAAAATACTCTCTTTCTAATGGGCTAATATCATGGTTTGATTCAATAGAAAAAGAAGGTGTTCTCTTTATAAAAACAGAAGAATATCTAAAACTACGTTTTTCAGAAAGAACATATAGTACTGCAACAATTGAGGATCTTTACAAAGAAATAAGAAGTATTATTAAATTACATTTATCATTTTATACACGTGGAGATTTATTAGCGGTAATACTTATGCAACGTCAATATTTTAGAGCTGGAATAGATTCTGCCGATGAAAGCTATTGGTTATTAATGAATGAGTACAGTGTAGCTAATTTATTAATAGAGCTAGCTCATAAAATTATCGAGTACAGGGGGGCATCAATTGGGGAGCGTGAAGATGGGTATTGTAATCTAATAACAGCCATTTCTTTAGCAAGAGTATTAACCAATTTAGAGAATATGAAATTTGGTGTTTTTAAAAATGTTAGTGAAGAAATTACTATATCAGAAATTTTAAAGCGTCAAAAACAAGAGGAAATAATCGATGTATATTATGAAAAAGCAAGATCTAGTCCTCATATTGAAAAACCTGAAAATTATACAATAAAAAACAAAGCGTTGCAGCTAAAGTTAATAGATGAAGATAAGGATTTAGCAACTTTGAAAAATAAAGTAGATAAGTTTTTGAATGAAAAATATGGTCTGACTTCAGAAGAAATTAATGCTGTCTCCCTTACTGCTTTTAAAAACAACAAGTTATTTGATTCTTATAGATTTGAAATTCATTCATGTCAGTTAATTATAATAGACAAACGGGAATTCTATGAAATTGTTAAAGAATCATTTGAAATCAAATACTCACAGTTTGAAAAAGTAATAGACTTATTTTCCTTAAAAGAAGTTAATAGCGAAGAAGATCTAAATTCTAAGAGAATACTTTATGAATTGAAATCTATCAATATTGTGGATAACCTATTAATTTTTGGGGCATATGATTTATTTCAAAATGCAGCGATTTTTAAAGCACTTCATCATTCAAGTCACTTCACATATTACTTTATAGATAGCTATAAAAATAATTTAGAATTAATGAATAGTGAGTTAAATGAAATAAATCAACATATGACAAGTTACTTTGTAGCGAGTGTCGCAGACGTTTTGTTAGAAAATGGGTATACCTTACCTGTTGAGAAAAGGAGAATCAAAGGTGAAAGAGTTACTCTTCCCAGATTTGAAATAAAAAGTATACTTAATGATAGTGAAGAGAATGTTCTATACCATTTAGGTGATATTGATATTCTAGCTGTTGATAAAGACAAAAAGATTATTTATAATATTGAAGTTAAGTATTATCAGCCAGCAATTTCATTTAAAGAAATGATAAGTAAGGATACAAGACGGTTAACTAGTAAGAAAACTATTGAGAAGGTAAATGCTAGACATGAAATTTTAGAATTAAATATAAAATCTGTAACACGTTTTTGGCAAATAGATTACGATGATGAGTATAAGGTAGAATCATTAATTATTACTGCACGAGAAAATTTCTATTTAACTTCGAATGATTTTAATTTTAAGTATTATAATTGGAACGAATTTAATAATGCCCTAATTTCAAAAGAATTATAAATTATAAATAGTAATCAAGCTTTTTTAAAAAGAGTCATCAACTAATACATTAAACCCATTTTGATCATTCTTTGTTAAAAATGGGTTCTTTGCTACTAAATATGGCTTTCCACAATTCTTATAATCAAAGTTTATTCAAAACAACAATAGACCGCACATCCATTTAAGCTAATGTTTTAGATATACTTCCAGCTCATTCAGTTGTCTATCTAAGTTTTATAATGAAGTTCTTGAATTTTTTGTATACCTTATCTAGCATTGATAAACATTCAACTCTTTTATTTAAAGAGAGGGTTATGCGTATGAAATATACTTTCGAAAATCGCTTTGGCGTATCGGAAGAGATAATCATAAACATTCAGAGTAAATAGTGAGTGTTTTATTTTTGCAACATAAAATAAATTATGTTGTATTTTTGTGTTTTATTAGATAGGATTAAGGTTATAATGCAACATAGTTTATAAATTATAATGAAAAATAAATGCAACATAATTTACAGGAGATGATATTATGATGGAAGCTTTCCAGGAATATTTAAATTCAAGTGACCTAAGTGAAAATACCATCAAAGGATACACTCAATCCGTTAATGGATATATAAAATGGTTCGATGAATCAAAAGGCGTTTCATTCACAAAGTTGCACCGGGAAAATATGCGGGAATATATATCTTATCTTAAAACAATTGAAGCCGTAGGACCTAAAACGATTAACACGAAATTAAGCGGTTTGGTAAAATTCAACGAGTTTTTAATTCATACAAAAAAACAATCGGATCTGGTTATTGAAAAAAGTGATTTCGTTAAAGTTCAGCAGCAGTATGCGTCCCTTGCAAAAGTTGAATTTCAGGATGCAGAAATGTTTCGTCAGTTAGTACTGGATAGTGGAAAGGCAAGAAATTATGCAATCGTAACTGTTCTAGCCTATGGCGGATTACGCATTTCAGAGACACTCAATTTAAAAGTAACTGATATTAACTTGGTATCCCGTGAAATACTTATTGTAGACGGGAAGGGAGATAAATCTAGAACAGTTTTTATGGGGGAGAAAGTGAAAATTGCCTTACAGTCTTGGCTGGGGGAAAGAAAAGATAAAGGAATAGATTGCGAATTCCTTTTTCCAAGCAATCGAAACAGAAGGTTAGATCGTACTGTTGTGAATAGGTTGTTTAATACTTATTCAGCCAAGATTGGAAAAGATATAACTCCACATGATCTACGGCATTTTTTCTGTTCAAATGCGATTGAGAAAGGCATGAGTATTCATGAAGTGGCGAATCAAGCCGGACATTCAAATATTCATACGACGATGTTATATACAAACCCCACAAAAAAAGAAATGTTGGAGAAAATGAATCGTCTTTAATAAGGATACTTGCTTAGTTGTACACTTTTACTGATGCTTAAGTTTAATAAAGATTTCGAAGGTTGAATATTTAATAAAGGCATTAAAAAAACATTTTGCAAATTAGATGAAATAGGGTAACCGATTTGAATTTGAACAGAAAACCCGCATTATCAAACACGCCGTTATTACTTCTGAAAGCCATCAGGGATGATCCTCAACATGTGGATGATATCGAGGAAAGACATAACCTTTACTTTTCTCACGCTGATATTTTCCGCAAATGGGGAGAAGACGGAGTAAATGGAGCATTTGGAGATCGATTAGATGGATATTATATTCATCCTCCAAAGCCGAGAAATAATTACTTGAACATTCGACGAGGACAAAAGGGAAAATTTGACCGGGAGTTTCTGGCGAAAATTGATCGGGACATGCTTGATGTTTACATGAGTTGTTTCTTTTACATTACGGTTGATCAGTTTCAAGAAAAACGAATTCCTTCAGATATCATAGATTCCTTCAAAAATGAATTTCAAGGAAGAAGAATTGCTTTTTTTCATGGTGTAAAAGATTTGGAACAAGGGTTACTAGAAAACGATCCTAGATTTAAGGGGGGATGGATGCATGCGGTAGAATATAAAGGTTTGGATGATGCACCTTTATATTCGGAAACGGAGTATGACAAACATCCAGAATTAGGGTATGCGGTTAAAAGACGTCAGAACTTTGATAATCAACAAGAGTTAAGGATTTACACACCTGCCCGTAATTTTGATCGCAAATTCATTGATGATAATCCTAATGGATTTCACCTTCATTTTGGTGACATCGGAAGAGAAGGAAGACCTGGCGTCAGGATTCTGAACAGTATCGAGGATTTGTATGATATAACAATATCATCTGATTCGAACGAAGAGGCCCCAAACGAATAAAGTTGTAGCATAAGGAAGGAAAAATGCTATTGAGAAAGGGAAACCTTACAGTTTATTTAACGTTCTCAATAGTAATATTTTTATTAATTAACTTCCAGTGTATTGAGAGAAAAGAAAACAATCGAGTACAACACTTAACAAAGAGTCCACTTCTGGTAACTTTTGTTAAGTGTTTATTTTTCGTTGTGTTACGAACGTACATTCCGTATACTGATTAAAAGAGGAGGGAACAAACATGCGTATTGAGTTGATTAAGTCGGTGGAACGGAATTACATCTTAGATATGATATACATGTCGAAAGGCGGTGCAATTAGTAAGCGAAGAATCAAAGTGATGCAGGTTGGCGAGGTTTCATTCAGGGCTTATTGCTATTTACGAAAATCCAATCGTACATTTAAAATTGATAACATCCTTGCGCTCGTTCCCGTCACTTCAAGAGAGCGGATGGTTGTATGATTGACTACGATAAATTTCCAAACCGAAACATCGCATGTATAGATATGATGAGTTTTTACGCTAGTTGTATGGCTTCACTGCATAATTTGGATGTTCAAAAAGTGCCGATTGCGGTCGTTGGTAATCTAGAGCGAAAAGGTTCTGTCGTGCTTGCAGCGTCTCCTTCAATGAAAAAAAGATTTCGCGTGAAAACAGGTACTCGTATGTACGAAATCCCACACCACCCGGACATTAAGTTATTCGATCCAAAAATGGGTTATTTTTTAGAAATGTCGATGGCTGTTACCCGCATACTTCATAAATATGTTCCTGTTGAAGCAATCCACGTATATAGTATTGATGAAAGCTTCATTGATCTTACAGGAACCGAGAAGTTGTGGGGAGACCCAGTACAAACTGTTAAAGATATTCAAAAAGAAATATTGGAGACGCTAAAATTACCATCCACGGCTGGTATGGGACCGAACATGTTAATGGCAAAGCTTGCACTTGATTTAGAAGCGAAGAAAACAGGCTTTTCGAAATGGACCTTTGAGGATGTACCAACAAAACTATGGTCAGTTTCCCCATTAAGTGAAATGTGGGGGATTGGTCGCCAAACGGAAAAGTCTTTGAACAATATGGGGATATTTTCGGTTGGCGACTTGGCTCATGCCAATTTACAAAATCTTGAAAAGAAGTTTGGCGTATTGGGAAATCAATTGTACCATCACGCATGGGGAATTGACCTTTCCGAGATGGGTGCACCAATCCTCGAAGGTCAAGTTAGTTATGGGAAGAGCCAAATTCTTCTTAGGGACTATAATTCGCGAGAAGAAGTGAATGCGGTTCTTCTAGAAATGTGTGAGGACGTAGCAAGAAGAGCTAGAGAGAATTACCAGGCTGGACGCACAATATCGCTCGGTATCGGCTATAGTAAAAATGCCTTTGGTGGCGGGTTTCAACGATCTCGCACGATTGATGAAGCGACCAACGATACAATGAAAATTTACAAAGTCTGTATGGTTTTATTGAATGAAAACTATGATAAGCGAGCAGTTCGTCAAATATCCGTTTCGATTACAAAATTGGAAGATGAGCATTCGATGCAATTGAGTTTATTTGATACGAAAAAATGGCAAGTGCGACAACTTGGTACAACTATGGATGAAATCAGGACTCGTTATGGGTCAACAGCAATCCTAAGGGCTGTTTCACTAACAGATGCAGGGACGGCTATTAAAAGATCAAAATTAGTCGGTGGACATAAAGGATAGGTGATAGTAGTATGATTCGCGACCGTGGGAACATCAAGTGGCAGGGAATGATGCTACCTGAGCATGTAGTCGAATTACGAAAATGGATGGATCAGGATCATTATACTGAAAGACCGGAACTGAACGAGTGGGATTTTCAATTGGTTCAAGAAGAGCTCGAATTAGCATATAAGAAGAAATGCGAAACCCTAGTTAAAACATGGGCTAACGGATTAATCATTCAACATCAAGGGATAGTTGAAGATATTGATTTACAATCTAATGTTGTTATTCTCGAAAATCCATTTGGAATAAAGAGAATACAAGTGTCAGAAGTCTTTAGCGTGCAAGTTGTTAATTGATTCTTATAAAAGGAGGAAGGCAATCATTCCGTTGATTGAGTATTGCGGACAGATTGAGCCAGCTGTGCGGAGTTGCGGACAATAGAGCCAGTGAATGCGGGTGAGGGAGCCACTTGTGTAGCTTTAAAAAGAGGTTTGATCATAAGCACCTCCCAAACCCTATTTTACAATAAGTAATAAGAACCCATTTTAATAACAAAAGATTGATCAAAATGGGTTCTTATCCAGCAGATTTAAGTTTGGTTTTTTTAAAAAAAGATTGATTATTTCGGAAAGCGAATATTCCACTAAAGCACCAGTTAATTTAAGTACATTTATTCACAAACCCTCATTTAACTATGATTTATTAATAACAATAGATAATTTATAATTTGTATATTTATTTAATTCCATTAAAAATTTATCTAATAGTTCATTGGACGGAAATCTACATTCAAGAAGATAACAACCATCGCCACTGATTTTATAATTATTCAATACGTACTGTTCTTGTGTTTTTATGAATGATAGGAAAGGTTGGTGATAATCGTTTTTGTTAAAAATTGTAATAAAGGCATGTATAGAACAACCTAATTTTACATTATTTACTTTAATTGAATAACCCTCAATCACTCCATTTTCTTCTAACTTCGCAACTCTAGCCGAAGTAGCAGGTCCAGTCAGATGGACTTTTTCACCCAATCCTTTCATCGTGATTCGACTATTCTGAGATAGTTCATCTAAGATAAGCATATCTGTTTTATCTAACATTTATTTAACTCCTTTCAATAGTAAAGTCAAACGGTGAAAAGACTTTAATTCATCTATGTATTCGTGATTTGATTACAGTATATAATATACGTAGTTCAAAGAAAAGGAGTTAATCAATCATGAATATACACCACATTCGTAATGCAACATTAGTTGTCGAATATGCAGGCAAAAGATTTTTAATAGATCCATTTTTAGCAGAAAAGGGGGCTTACCCACCTTTTCCACATTCAGCAAGACAAGTTCAAAACAATCCTTTAGTCAGCTTACCCACATCCATTGAGAATATCATTAATGTTGATGCTGTCATTATTACTCATTTACATTATGACCATTGGGATGATGCTGCTAAGGAGGCATTGTCAAAAGAGATCAAAATGTTTGTGCAAAATGAAGAAGATGAGAAAGAGATTAGAAATGCTGGTTTCCAAAATATAGAAGTTTTACAGAAGGACTCAATCTTTGAGGACATTCATTTAATTAAAACGAAAGGCGAGCATGGAAGAGGAGAAATGGTAGAACTTGCTGGCAAGGTCTGTGGCGTTGTCTTCAAACACCCAACTGAAAAAACTCTATATGTGGCTGGTGATACAGTTTGGTATGAAGGCGTCCAAGAAGTAATTAATACACATGATCCAGACATCATTGTAGTAAATGGTGGAGATAATCAATTCCTTGAAGGTGGTTCCCTAGTTATGGGGAAAGAGGATATCTATGATGTGCATAAAGCTGCACCGAACGCAAAAATTATTTCTGTCCATATGGAAGCCGTCAATCATTGGACATTATCCAGAGAAGAATTAAAAGGTTTTATTGAGGAAAAGGGAATGTCTACCCATGTTTTAGTACCAGAGGACGGCGAATCATACTCCTTCTAGTTTTAAAAATGGACAAGTTATTTTAGAGAAAGGAGATAAACGAATGGAAACAAAACCTAGATTGTGGACGAAAGATTTTATCATTCTTTCTTTAGTGAATTTTTTCTTAACGTTAATATTCTTTTTATTAAATGCAACCATCGCCCTTTATGCCGTAAATGAATTCAATGCATCTACAGGTCAAGCTGGTCTTGTTGCCGGGATTTTCATTATCGGGGCATTAATCGGTCGCTTGTTTACTAGTCCTATAATGAATAAAATTGGACAAAAAAGAATATTAATCATCGGGTTAATCTTTTTCACATTAACTACATTGTTATACTTTATAGATTACGGGATTTCCTTTCTCATAATGAGCCGGCTTTTAAACGGTATTACAGTGGGGATAGCGACTACCGTGATTGGTACGATTGTCGCCCTTACACTCCCGAAATCGCGGAGAGGGGAAGGAATTGGCTACTTTGCTGTAAGTACAGCACTGGCTACTGGACTCGGTCCATTCATCGGCCTTTACATGACTCAGCATACAAGCTTCAACATGATTTTTAGTCTTGGCCTTGTTTTAGGGATTATTAGTTTAGTAACCGGATTTTTCGTTAATATCCCTGTATCAAAAACACCGAAAGTGGAGAAATCAAATGCAGGATTTAAGCTTTCCAGCTTCATTGAGCCTAAAGCACTTCCCATTGCCATCATTATCCTTACGATGACCTTCAGTTTCTCCAGCGTTCTTTCATATATAAATTTATATGCTATCGAGTTGGATTTGGTGGATACGGCAAGCTTTTTCTTTATTGTATATACGGCTTCTGTATTAGTTTCACGACCATTCACCGGCCGGATGATGGACAAAAAAGGAGCAAACTTTATCATGTATCCCGCCATTATCCTGTTTGGAGCCGGAATGCTACTTCTCAGTTCAGCAAGCAATAGCATAACCTTCTTATTGGCAGGTGCTTTAATCGGTCTTGGTTTTGGTAACATTTCGTCAGTCAGTCAGACAATAGCGGTTAATTTGGCTGAACCCCACCGTATGGGGCTTGCCACAGCAACCTTCTTTATCTTTTTTGATTTAGGTAATGGATTTGGTCCGACTATTCTTGGATTAGTCATTCCAATAACTGGTTTTAATGGACTGTATGCAATTTTGGGTATCCTCGTCTTTGCAATGTCTGTCCTTTACTACTTCCTACACGGCAAAAAAGAATCTGCACATCGAGTACGTACGTTTGAATCAAGTAGATAGATGTTTAGTAAAGGACATCCAAAAGGAGCATAGGGTGTCCTTTTTTGTGTTTTACGTGATTTTTAGTCCTTGTTCAACTCTACTGCCAGTTAGTTTAAGTGAAATCATTCACAAATTACATATATCATTTCAATTATTCCTATAAATTCAGTTTACACTGAACTACTTAATTAAGTAAGTCTTTTACAAGGAAATACCCCTTTAGATAAAAAATCCAAAGGGGTAAAGTTTCGCAACTTTTTTATAAACGTCGTGACTTTATTTTAAATCCACAATAGTGTCCTGCTTGATTGCATGCAACTTTTATTATACAAGAGTTTGTTCTTATTTATATTGCTGGCTCTCCCGTCCGCAAACGGTGGCTCTATCTTCCGCAATCACTGGCTCAAAACTCCGCACAAGTGGCTCAATTCATCCGCAATAATCACGTTGATGGAATGATTGCCTTTTTTCTAATACCCCGTGACAATATCAGAATGATTTATGCCTGTTTTAAATAGGCTTTATTTGCTCCATATATCCTTTAATGTCCTCTTCGGACATTTCTCCTGTTATAATCTTTACAATCTTGCCTTCTGGATTGATAAGGAGAGTAGTGGGCAGAGGTTTAATGTTATAAGACTGCATTACACCTTTTGTTTTATCAATTAAGGTCGGGAAAACCATTCCGTATTGTTCGGCGAATGTTCGAACTTTCAAGTCAGACTCTGCGATATTGACAGCTAATATTTGAACCCCTTGATCTTTATAAACCTCATATTGTCGCCCCATCGCAGGCATTTCCTTTTTACACGGTGCACACCAAGTCCCCCAAAAGTTTAGGAAGACGCCTTGACCTTTATAATCAGAGAGTTGATGGCTTTCACCGTTTAAGTCAACTAATGCGAAATCAGGCGCATCATCTCCAACTTTTAATACATCATGTTTTTCTTTTGTTAAGCTGTTGTATATTGTAAATACTATAGCACTTGTCAATACGATTAAAACAATTAACCGCATCATGAAACGATTCTTCTTTTTGTTATTCAACTTACGGTTGCTCCCTTCAAGAACTTGCAGGATATGAACGGCATACCTGGACTGTCTTTATTTATGATTATTATTATACTAAAGATCTATCAAAAAACTATGCAGTCACAAATCTGTCATGATTGTAGATAGAATCATTTCTTTTCGTCATATTCAGCCGTTTCTGCATATTTATTTCATAATTGTTCTTTATACTAAATTTCAGGAGAGGGGCGAATGTTCAATTGAACAGAATCTCTACCAAGCTAACTGCTTATTTTTTCATTGCTGTACTGATCATGGAAATATCCCTTATTGGATATCTCCATCAGAATATCATTCATTCACGGATCGACGAGGAGTTCTCCCGATTATTGGCAGTGGGTTCAAATCATCGGGATGTACTTATCGAACATTATTCAGATACAACAATGAAACATATTGTATTGATGGAAAAAGGCGGAGATCGGGAAGTCATAATTACAGATAGCCAAGGCGATATCATTCAAAGCTCAGAAGAAAACATAGAGGTACTGGAAAAATACCTTCCTACAGCAAAAGATATTGATTTGAAGAACGATCAGATTCTAGCTTCGGACTGGGAAGGGTTGCCATATATCATTAGTGCACATCCATATAAAGTAGATTCAAGCCATTCAGGTTATATAATCATGTTTCAAAGTACACGTCCAATTGAACAGTTAGTCGGTAAGTTGAACATGTATTTTGGTTTGGCAGGTGTGACGAGTATAGTCGTTTTACTTATTATTTACGCTGCTCTTTCCAAATTCCTTACACGTCCATTAATCCGAATGAAGGAAGCGACGGAGAAATTGAGCGAAGGAGATTTCGATGTAAGCCTTCCGTTCATTGGTAATGACGAGCTTGGCGAATTGTCAGGTTCTATTCAAAAGCTTGCGAACGACTTGGAGCGATTAAAAACGGAACGTAATGAGTTCTTAGCCTCAATTGCTCATGAATTAAGTACGCCGTTGACGTACTTAATCGGCTATTCGAAAGTGGCTATGAGACAAGGGGTAAATGAGAAGGATCGTAAACATTATCTTGAAATTATCGCGGAAGAGTCGGACCGTATGAAAGAACTTGTTAAAAACTTATTGGATTTAGCGAAAATGGATGAAAATACTTTCACGGTGTCGAAGGAATATTTTAAGGTATGTCCGTTCTTTGAAGATATCCTCCAGCTTGTTGGACCTTCTTTTAATTTGAAGAAACTGAGCCTAGAGGTAATTTGTGACGAGGATTTCGAAATCCATGCAGATCCTTTGAGATTAGAGCAAATAATTTTGAACTTACTTGATAATGCTTTGAAATATTCAATAGAGCAATCGGTAGTCACAATAAAGGTTTTCAAGAAAGGGGAGAAAGTAGCCATTTCCGTTGCGGATTTCGGAATCGGAATCCCGTCCGAAGAGACCCCGTTCATTTTTGAAAAACTTTATCGAGTGGAAAAATCACGCTCTCGTACATCAGGTGGGTCAGGTATTGGTCTGGCAATCGTAAAAGAACTTGTCGATGCCCACAATGGAAGCATTGAAGTGGAAAGTACCTTAGGAAGAGGGAGTACGTTCACCATCATAATATGAGGGGGATACACCTACATGAGAACAATCTTACTAATTGATGATGAGCAAAGGATGTTAGATCTCATTGAATTATTTCTAATTCCCCATGGCTTCAAATGTATCAAAGAGACAAGTGGAAAGAAGGCATTAGGAATACTTAAGAAGGAGAAAGTTAGTCTTGTACTTTTGGATATTATGATGCCGGAAATGGATGGTTGGGAGGTGTGCGAAAAAATCCGCGAGTTTTCTGATGTCCCTGTCATCATGTTGACGGCTAGGACCGATAAGCTTGATTTGGTAAAAGGATTAGAGAGCGGCGCTGACGATTATATTACAAAACCTTTTGATGAACGAGAATTGTCGGCAAGGGTAAATGCACTGTTGCGCCGTTTTCCCAAGGAAGAAAAAGAGACAGAAATGATTATTTATGGTGACTTTAGGCTAGATAAAGAAACATATTCATTACAATATAGGGACTTGAAAGTGCCGCTGACGCTAAAAGAGTTTTTTATTGTTGAAGCTTTGATCTCGCGGCCAACAAAGACTTATACACGGGAACAATTATTACATGCTGCATGGGATTATAACACGTACACGGATATCCGGACAGTGGACTCGCATATACGTAACCTGAGAGACAAATTAAAAACTACTGGATTTCCCATTGATGAATTTTTAAAGACAGTATGGGGAATTGGATATAAATGGAGTTAAGGGAGAAATATCATGATGAAAAAAATGAGAATTGTCGCCGGATTACTATCACTGCTCGTCGTCATCTCGGCTTGTAGCAAAGAAAGTGAACCGTATGCTTTTGAAAAAGTGGAAAATAGTAAATTTGAACACTTACATGGCTTGGGATATATAAATGGGGGGCCAAAAATTGTAATTTCTACTCATGATGGCCTTTATGAATATGATGAAGAAGGTTGGAAAGAAGCAAACAGCGAAAAGCACGATTATATGGGTTTCCAAGCCATACGTGAAGGTTTTTTCTCAAGTGGTCATCCAGAGCCAGGATCTGACTATAAAAATCCACTTGGTCTTGTCAAAAGTACGGATAGGGGTGCTAGCTTTGAACAATTAGCATTCTATGGGGAAATTGATTTTCACTACCTTGCAGCAGGTTATGACTCAAACGCTATCTATGTACTGAATGAAATGCCTACAGAAGAGATGACAGGAGGACTTCATTATACTTTGGATGAAGGATCCACTTGGAATGAGGCCTCTATGAATGAATTCAACTCGGAATTCATCTCGAATTTGGCGGCTCACCCGTCACAGAAAGAGATGATTGCCATCGGAAGTAAAGATGGTATATTCCTTTCGAGTGACTACGGCGAAAATTTTGCACTTTTTAACGATGCGAAAATGGTTCTAGCTGTAACTTTGACTGAAGGTGGAGGGTACTATTCGAGCTATGAAAATGAAACGGTACAACTCCAATCATTCTCATTTGCGAACGATAAAGAAATGTCGATTCAACTTCCCGATGAAAAAATGAGTCCTATCGTTTTTATTGCAGTTAATCCGGAGGATGAGAAAGAGATTGTCATCGCAACGTATAATAATGATATTTTCTTGACAATGGATGAAGGGGCCAATTGGAATACACTTGCTGAAAATAGTGAATTGATGAAATAAGAAAATGGACGGTGCTTACTAAATGTATGGATTGATGTCGAAAATCAGTCAAGTAATAACTGAACCGGTGACCATTCTTATAAATTCCTTTGAACAATATCCTCTTGTGGTTGCGCTTCTTTTGGGCTTGATTGGGGCTGTCGCTCCTTGCCAGCTTACAGGAAATATGAGCGCAATTACTTTATATGGAAACCGTACCATTCAAATGAAGAATGACATGGGAGAAATTGTGGCCTTTATTATTGGGAAAGTAGTCGTGTTCAGTTTTCTTGGACTATTCGTATGGTTCTTTGGTGAATCATTCGAAAATTCATTAACAGAATACTTTCCATTGTTCCGTAAAGTGATAGGTCCGCTTATTATCATTACCGGTCTTGTTTTGCTTGGTATCCTTAAGCTAGGATTCCTTCAAAAAATAACGATGCGCATTCCTATGCGTCTACGGAATGGGAAGTTAGGTTCTTTTATGTTGGGCGCAAGTTTTTCGCTTGCCTTCTGTCCAACTATGTTTGTACTTTTTTTCGTTTGGCTTATGCCCTTGGTTGTGACTACTTCCTATGGTCTTGTCTTGCCCGTTGTTTTCGGTGTGGCAACATCGCTTCCGCTCATTGTCCTATTTCTTTTAATATGGCTCTTTGATGCGAAGCGACTCATTATGAAGAAAAGCATGAAGGCAGGAAGAATTGTGCAACGTTTGGCTGGTGCTATCCTTATCATCATAGGAATAGCAGATACCATCACTTATTGGGGAATTTGATCGATAAAGTTTCTTGCACTGGGCAAGCGGGAAATTGTCTACAACTTTTGGGTATTCGGCAGAGAGGAGATTAATATAGATGTTGGCAGATTTGAACTTGTTTCTTGCATTTGGCGCTGGTCTTTTAAACTTTATATCCCCGTGCACACTACCGTTATATCCAGCTTTTATATCTTATATAACGGGAATGTCACTTGATGAGATGAACACGGATAAAGGGAAGTCTCGGAAAAGTGGAATCCTCCATACGATTGTTTTCCTAGTCGGTTTTTCGGTTATCTTCATTTTTCTCGGTTATAGCTCATCGCTTGTCGGTACGTTTTTTTATCAGTATCAAGATTTACTCCGTCAGATAGGTGCGATTTTTATTGTCATCTTTGGTTTGATGATTTTAGGTTTCTTTACGCCTAAGTTTCTTATGAAGGAGAAGAAATTACAATTTAAGAATCGACCGGCCGGTTATTTTGGCACATTCCTTATAGGACTTGCATTTGCAGCGGGATGGACTCCATGTACTGGACCTATCACGGGAGCTGTTTTCATGATGGCCGCACAAAATCCGGGGTCTGGAATGTGGTATATGCTTGTCTATGTTTTAGGGTTTGCAATTCCATTTTTCTTGCTCTCAATTTTTATCACTCGTGTTAAATGGATCCAGAAATACAACCGAATAATAACGAAAGTCGGGGGCTACTTAATGATTGCACTCGGTATTCTCCTTTTCTTCGATGGTTTAACATACATCATTATATGGATTAGCCCATTTTTCGGTGGATTTATGGGATTCTGATGAAATTAGCCCTAAGGATAATTGGTTTTTATCGTGTTATAAAAGGTACAGTCAATTATGTAATAGTTCACATTTAAAGTCCGTCGCATGTACGGGCTTTTTTCTATGGACTTTTATATATTGCTGAAGGAATTTATAAATAAGAGGGTCTTGATTAAAGTCGTTCACATACTTGTCTAATGCATTGCACTAATACTGCATAATTTTTCTGTACCATTAGATTCAGGAGGATTATGGAGTTCTAATATACCGCTAGATACTCTCATTCATAAATATGAAAAAGATGAAGGAGTCAATTCAAAATGAGCAAAATCACATGCCAATGTGGCCACGAAAACCCATTTGGTACAGTACTTTGTGAGCGATGTGGAAGGCCACAAACAGAAGAGGCGAAAAAAAGTAAGCTTATCGACATGAGATACGAAGGTTCTGCAAGAAGATCCCAAACATATAAAAAGTCTATTGTCGATAAAATTTGGAACTTTTTCTCTAGTGTTAAAATAGGCGTTAGTATTATTATTGTAGTTCTTGCCACTTCAGCAATTGGAACACTGTTCCCGCAAAAATTATTTGTTCCTGCTGTAAGAGAAGTGGACATCGCGGCCTATTATGAAAAGCATTATGGTACTGCCGGCGTTCTGTATTATAAACTTGGATTTTATGATATGTACAACAGCTGGTGGTTTATTACGTTGATTGGAATGCTCGGTATTTCCATCATCATTGCTAGTATTGATAGGGTGATTCCGTTATACAAATCATTGAAAAAGCAACGCACGAAGCGCCATGTCTCATTCATGAGAAGACAACGGATTTACGGTTTAGGCACAGTTGCTGATGCCGATATGTCAATGACAAAAGCGGAAGAGAAACTAAAAGCGCTTCGTTACAAAGTGAAAACGGAAGATGGGGCGATTTTAGCAGAAAGAGGTCGATTTTCAAGATGGGGTCCATACGTCAACCATACTGGGCTAATCATCTTTCTTCTTGGTGTGCTACTGCGAGGCCTTCCGGGTTTTTATGTCGATGAAACACTGTGGCTTCGCGAGGGAGAGACACGTGCTATCCCAGGTGCACCGGGATACTATTTAGAAAACAATCAATTCATTCTCGATACTTATTCAAAAGAAGACGACGCTGTTTTCAGTCAGGCAATAGACCGAGTTGGAACAATCGTGAGTAATTACCAATCGGATGTCACGTTATATAAAGAAACGGAGAGTGGCCTTCCAGGTCAGTCCGAACAGTTGGAGTTTGTCAAAGATTATTCAATCATCGTAAACAAACCGCTTAATTTTGACGGATTTAATGTTTTCCAGATGGATTATCAACTCGATGAACTGAAATCGATGACTTTCCAGCTAACAGAAAAAGCATCGGATACATCACTTGGGGAATTCACTGTTGACCTTATCAATCCCGAACCAACTTACCGTCTAGGAGAAGGCACGTATGTGGAATTGAAGGATTTTTATCCGGATTTTGATGGCATGGAAGATGGTGAGCCGAAATCAAAGTCACCAATACCGAACAATCCTGCATTCATTTTCAAAATGGTAACACCTGCAAAACCGGATGGTGAAATGAGTTTTGTAGAGATACGTCATACACTTGAAACGGAAATGAATGATTACAAAGCAACGTTTCTTAGTGCTGAAACACGTGATGCTACCGGACTCGTAATCCGTAAAGACAAGACATTATATATTTTACTTCTTGGAGGAATTATTTTTATGATTGGAGTCGCTCAAGGATCTTATTGGAATCATAGAAGGATATGGATTCAAAAAGGCGAAGGTGATGAACTATTCGTTGCTGGCCATACAAATAAAAACTGGTTTGGGTTAAAAAAGGATCTGGATAAAGTGAAAGATTTTGCAAACCTGCCACTGTACGAAGATAGGCAAGATGCTGAGTCCAGTTCGGATGAAGTGAAAGGGGACAATTCATAATGGAACTTGCGTCTTTAAGTGCTAATTTGCTTCTAGTCTCATTTATTGCCTATCTTGTTGCCACGATGTTTTTTGGTGGAGCGGTAAAAGGTACAAATTCGGAAGCAACCTATCAAAACAACCGATGGGGAAATATTGCGATTGTAATTACAATCATTGGATTCATATCGCATTTGGGATACTTTGTTTTACGTTGGATAGCTACTGGACACGGACAAGCCCCAGTTAGTAATATGTTTGAGTTTACGACTGCATTTGGAATGATGATTGTTGGGGCGTTCATCTTATTGTTTTTCATTTACAGAACGCCATCGCTTGGCTTGTTCGCGTTGCCACTTGCAGTCATTATCATCGGATATGCAAGTATGTTCCCGAGGGAACTTTCACCGCTCATCCCAGCGTTACAAAGCTATTGGTTGACGGTTCACGTAATTACAGCTGCAATCGGTGAGGCGATTCTTGCAATCAGTGCAGTGGCAGGACTCGTGTACCTGTTGAAAAATATCGACTTGACGAAAAAGTCGAAGCAGCGGTTTTGGTTGGAATCAGTTATGTTCACACTAATACTTGTTGTCGGTTTCATCTTATCTTCTTCGACATTTGCTGTTATGGGATATGAAGCGAAATTCACTTATGTTAATCAAAATGAACAACAAGCCCAAGTTGTCTATAATTATCCGCCGTTATTCGGTATGAATGAGTACGAATCGCTTACACCAGATAAAATGACGCCACTTGCGGAAATGCCTGCAATCGTCAACGGAAAGACATTAACGACGCTTGTATGGTCGGTTGCAACGGGTATTGTGCTTTATTTGTTGCTTAGACTTATTTTACGTCGTCCAGTCGCGACATTGTTCCAGCCGTTTGCGAAAAAGGCAAATTCTCAAGTTATGGACGAAATTGGTTACCGTTCTGTCTTAATCGGATTCCCAGTTTTCACACTTGGGGCGCTTATTTTCGCAATGATTTGGGCACATGAAGCGTGGTCCAGATTTTGGGGATGGGACCCGAAAGAAGTATGGGCACTTATTACATGGCTATTCTATGCAGCCTATCTTCATCTACGGCTCTCCCGTGGATGGGAAGGCAAGAAATCGGCATGGCTCGCAGTCATTGGTTTCATCATCATCATGTTCAACTTAATTGCTGTTAACTTGATTATTGCGGGACTGCATTCATACGCATGACAAAGACACACCTCAGATAAATCAAATCGGGAGGAGAGAGGTTGATACATGATTAATCTACTTACAATTAATCCGGTCGCATTTTCACTTGGACCCATAGGGATTCGTTGGTATGGGATTCTAATCGCGCTCGGTATAGTCCTTGCATTTATTGTTGTCCAGAAGGAAATGGTGAAACGTGGGATGCATCCAGATTTTCTGACGGATCTACTTATTTGGGCGGTTCCGATTTCAATCATCAGTGCACGGATCTACTATGTCATCTTCTCCTGGGATTATTACAAAGAAAACCCGGGGCAAATCATTCAAATTTGGGAAGGTGGCATCGCTATCCATGGTGCGCTGATCGGTGCATTTATTACGACGTATGTTTATACTAAACGCCGGGGCATTTCCTTCTGGAAAACAGTCGACATTGCTGCTGCTGGGCTTCTGATCGGCCAATTAATCGGCCGTTGGGGCAATTTCATGAACCAAGAAGCGCACGGTGGCCCCGTTTCCGAAAAGTTTCTTGAGACGACAATTATTCCGGATTGGATCATGAATCAAATGACGATTGAAGGCGTGACGTATCATCCGACATTCCTTTACGAATCGCTATGGAACCTTGTGGGGCTTATCATCATTATTTTGTTGCGCAGAGTGAACTTAAAGCGCGGCGAAATATTCTTGTTTTACCTCGTTTGGTATTCCATCGGGCGGTTCTTCATCGAAGGGATCCGGACGGATAGCCTATATGTCTTAGGTGAACTTCGGGCGGCGCAGCTTGTGTCTGTAGTAGCTGTTGTCACCGCAGTCGTCATTTTTATTATCAGGCGTTATATCCAGAAAGTGGATGTAAATTACCAAGATGATTAGAAAAGTACTTTTGTAATTAGAATCGCTTCTAGAGGGGAACCAGGTTTTTATTAGCAATAAACAAAATTACACAATTGAGAAAGAAGCAGACAAAACTCCATGGAGAATATCCATGGAGTTTTTGTATCGGAAAATGCTATACAATTATTATCACTACATCAGATTTTCAACAAGCGTGCATTAATCGCTACGATAACGGTGCTTAGGGACATTAATATAGCACCGACTGCCGGGCTCAGAACAATTCCGAATTTGTAGAGAGCACCCGCAGCCAACGGAATTGCAAGAATATTATAACCAGCAGCCCACCACAAGTTTTGCGTCATTTTGCGATAGGTAGCCCTCGAAAGCTTTATAATATTTACAACATCAAGCGGATTGCTTTTGACAAGAACGACATCAGCTGTTTCAATGGCTACATCAGTTCCAGCGCCTACCGCAATACCGAGATCTGCTTTCGCTAGAGCGGGGGCATCGTTTACCCCATCTCCAGTCATTGCAGTTCGAAGACGCTCAACATTTTGGATATGCTCAATTTTCTCAGACTTCTCATGCGGAAGGACTTCAGCAAAAATTTCTTCCATTCCAAGTTGCTCACCTACATAATGTGCCACTTTTACATTATCGCCTGTCAGCATAATTGATTTGACGTTCATTTCTTTTAGCTTGTTAATGGCATCTACAGCTGTTTCGCGGACAATATCTGCAAGGGCGATCATCCCGGAAAGTTTGCTGTCAATCAACGTGAATACCACAGTTTTTCCTTCCGATGACCACTTATCGAATTGAACGTTATCAAATTCAAGGTTCAGTTCTTTTACATAGCTGGGACTGACGACTAAGACCTGCTTTCCATCTACTGTCCCTTCAAGACCTTTACCGGTCAATGATTGGAAATTCTCCACTCGTTGAAGAGAGATGCCCATTTCATCGGCTTTCCTGGTTACACCTTTTGCAAGGGGGTGTTGGGATTGAGCCTCGACTGCGGCGGCATAGGAAATGACATTTTCTTCACTGAAATCTCCAAATGTGTAGATATTCGTTACACCGAACTCACCTTTCGTAAGTGTACCTGTTTTATCGAAAACGACAGCTTCAATATTTCGGGCGCCTTCAAAAGCTGCTCGATTTCGTATGAGAAGTCCATTTTTAGCTGCAATGGATGTTGAGACGGCAACTACTAACGGGGCTGCTAGCCCTAAAGCATGTGGACACGCAATGATTAGAACTGTCACCATTCTTTCCATAGCGAATGAAACAGGATACCCAAGTGAAGTCCAAATCAAGAAAGTAATCAGACCTGCCGCCAGTGCGCCGTAGAACAACCACTTTGCAGCCCTATTGGCAAGGTCCTGGGCTCGTGATTTGGATTCTTGAGCTTCCTTAACTAAGGTAATTACTTGTGAGAGATAAGACTCGCTCCCTATCTTCATAACGGAAATGACAAGCGAACCTTCGCCGTTTATTGATCCGCCAATGGCTTCCAAACCTGCTTCCTTATCAACTGGAACCGATTCACCTGTCAGCATTGACTCATCAATTGTTGACTTGCCTTCAAGTATTTGTCCATCCACCGGTATTTTCTCTCCAGGCTTGACGAGTACATGATCCCCATGTTTTAACTCGGTTACGTCAACTTCTTTAATATTGCCGTCCTCGTCAATCAGATGCGCTTCAGAAGGCATCAGCTTGGCAAGCTCTTCCAAAGCTTTTGAAGCCCCCATTACAGAACGCATTTCAATCCAGTGACCAAGAAGCATAATATCAACTAGTGTAGCCAATTCCCAAAAGAAATCGTTTTCTGCAAAACCAAATACCGCAGCTGTACTGTATACGTAAGCCACGATTATAGCCAATGTAATCAGCGTCATCATGCCGGGATTTCTATCTTTCAGCTCGTCCTTTGCCCCTGTAAGGAAAGGCCATCCTCCATAAAAGAATACAAATGTTGAGAGTGCAAATAAAATGTACAAGTCTCCCGCGAAGCGCCAGTCAACACTAAGAAACATTTGAATCATCGGTGACAGAATCAAAATAGGGATTGTAATAATTAGTGAAATGTAAAATCGCTTTTTGAAATCCTCTACCATATGTGCGTGATGATCATGGTGTCCGTGATGCCCTTCATGAGAATCTATTTCCTCGTGATGATGGTTCCCATTAGTTTCATGGTGATGATGTGAATGATTTGACATACAATTAACTCCTTTCTGATTTATCTAATTACCAGTATTTCTTGAGTATACTCATTAAAGATGCAGAAATTATGCACAACCTAAGTAGTTTTTATCCTATGGAACACACAAATATTCCCGCATATCAGTCATTTAGACTGTTCATATTACATACCCTTATAAGGTATATAACCTTTCGTTGCACTAGGTAAACATAAATATTTTATAGCTTAAAAAAGGTGGGGTATGATGGGGAACTATGAATTATTTATATTAGGTTCGCTTGGTTTGTTAACATTTGTCGTCGTTACGCTAGCGATAATCTGGAAAAAAACATTTCGATCTATGCAAGGAATGATTATATCAATGTTTTTTGGGATGAATGTTGGTTTGACCGCCGGCGTTCTATTAGGTGTAACCTATCAAGGGAATTTATATTTTTCAACAATACTATCAATTGCCATAGGCATACTTGCGGGTGCTTTGTGTGGGTTTTGTTTCGGAATCCTCTCCGTGTTAGAAGGAGTAATGGCCGGATTGATGGGTGGCATGATGGGGGCAATGTTAGGTGAAATGATTAATGTAAGCGAGTCAATCAACTTAATACAGATATTTTTATTTCTATCCATTAGTACAGTTTTTGTGATTATCATTTTAAAAACTCCTCAAAAAACTAAAATAAAAAATAAAAGATGGTTGTTAAAACCACTCTTGCTTTCATTTTTAATCGTAGTGTATATGATAGCGGGAAATTCATTGGCGGAAGGGAACGAGAAACTGATGAATTCGGATTTACATCATAGCGGACACTCACCGACAATTAATAATACAGAGGAATTTAATCAGAATAGCCAAGTTATTGCTATAGAAACTGCTGAAATGAAGTACTCAAAAAATGAAATTATTGTAGAAAAAAATAAACCAGTCACACTAGCTCTTACAAATCTGGATAAGGTTGAGCACGACATTGAAATCCGGACTTCCTCCTTTAGCATGATAAAGGGAACCAAACACAATCATGGGGGAAATAAAGATATGTTGCATCTACATGCTGCACCTGAAAAAACGGAGACATTAACATTTACTTTAACTGAATCTGGCATTTATGAATTTTATTGTACGATTCCAGGGCATGAGGAATTAGGGATGATTGGACGATTTATTGTAGCTTAAATACTTTAACATACCCAAGCTACATATATTGGTTGACGGAGGGTTGTCCATGAAAAAATCGTTGAAAATCTGGTGCTCACTCATTTTTATCCTCTTCTTATTCCCTATCATTTTGGAAATGATTCCGAAGACAACACCTGAAGAGGGAGTAGTTGTTCATACCGATGAGGGAAAATTAGTTTATGCAGCAAACATCTTCGAAACAGAATCCGAAGTACAAACAGACATGCGTGCCCTTTTATATAATACTCATTCACATGAAGCATTTGAACCGATCACTCTAGAGCATGATGGGAAAATTGCTGTTTCCCATCAGGAAGTGAATATTATGGCTCTCAGTGAAAAAGTAAAAACCCAGTTGGAGGTTAATGGAGTGGGGACGGATATTATTGACGTTGATGTTACGGCCGAAATGAATAAAGCGGGAATTCCGTATCATAAATCGTATGATGTTGTTCGGCCATATGTACAGAAAGCCTTGAATGATGGGGATTACGATATAATAGTCGACATTCATCGGGATTCGCTTAAAGCGGATAGGACGACAGTCACTTATAAAGGAGAAAAGTTTGCGCAAGTTGTTTTCGTTATCGGTGGTGATCACGCTAATTTCAAATTGAATCAGGAATTAGCTGAAAGACTGATGCTCGAAATGGAACAGATCGTTCCAAATATAACTAAGAAAATCGTATTTAAATCAGGGCATGGTGTAGATGGAAAATATAATCAGGATCTTCATAAACGTCTTATGCTCGTTGAAATAGGTGGAATTGGAAATGATGAAGCAGAACTAAATAGGACAACGGCTGTACTTGCAAAGGCTGTCTCTCAAGTTTTACTTAAATAGGACAAAATCAGACATTGAAGTATCGCTTTTTCAACACTGTTCTTTAATTAGTTTAAATAGGATTAAACATACATGATCCAAGTGTCAAAAATTTAAAAATATGAGTAATTCCGGCTTTCTAAATCGGCATCGGCGCCGGACACCCTGGTCATTAATATTAATTTTACTCAAAGAGCCCTTGATAACTTCCTTTTGGAGCTATTAAGGGCTCTCGCAATTTCTTTTTTACGAACTTATCTTAGCTTCTCCCTTAAAAGTGCATAAATACAGAGTAAAATAAAATTCTGTAAGGAGGAGAGATAGTCTTGAAAAATAGTTATTAGTCGCAAGTGCATCAGTGGGGGAGAAACTTAAACATAATGCTTGTTTAAAAGATGTAGATTAATATTAAGGCGGTATTAGGATGATTATAATGAAAAAGGTTTACAAGAAATACCCGAACGGTGTCGTTGCATCAAACGGCATAAATATAGAAATTAAACGTGGAGAATTTGTATTTGTTGTCGGTCCCAGTGGCGCTGGAAAATCGACATTTATAAAAATGATGTACCGTGAAGAAGTGCCAACAAGTGGTGACATCATCATAGATGATATTAATTTAGCGACGCTACGAAATAGTCAGGTTCCTTATTTGCGAAGAAAAGTCGGCGTCGTGTTTCAAGACTTTAAGCTTTTGCCAAAACTCAATGTATATGAAAACATAGCATTCGCACTTGAAGTAATCGAGGAATCGCCAGAACAAATTCGAAAAAAAGTGAATGATGTTCTAGGACTTGTCGGACTTACGCATAAGTCACGGATGTTTCCGAATGAATTGTCAGGCGGAGAGCAGCAACGTGTATCCATTGCACGTTCAATTGTTAACACCCCAAAAGTCGTTATTGCAGATGAGCCGACAGGCAACCTCGACCCAGCCATATCATGGGAGATTATGGAGATGCTTGAACGAATTAATGCCCGCGGTACGACGATTGTGATGGCTACTCATAATAAAGAGATTGTCAATACGATGAAGCACCGAGTCATTGCGATTGAAGGTGGATTAATCACCCGAGATGAAGTCGGAGGTGGCTATGGCTATGAAAGCTAGAACATTCAGACGACATCTTCGGGAGAGTTTCAAAAGCCTAGATCGTAACAGATGGATGACTTTAGCGTCTGTTAGCGCAGTTACTGTCACACTTCTCCTCGTCGGTGTCTTTATTGTCCTTATGATGAATTTAAATAAAGTGGCAGATGATATTGAAAAAGATGTGGAAATAAAAGTTTTAATAGATCTTGCTGCTGATGAATCGGCGGTGTCGGTACTTGAACAAAAGATTATTGAGACAAACGGTGTAGAAAGCATCCAATTTATTTCTAATGCTGAGGAACTAGAAAAGATGATCAAAGGATATGGAGACGAACTTGGTTTATATAAACAAGATAACCCCCTTCGTCATGTGTTTTACGTGAAAGCATCGAATCCGCAGCAAACGGCAACTATCGCAAAGGAAATTGGATTGTACGATGATGCGTACAAAGTTATTTACGGTGAAGGAAAAATCGAGAAATTGTTTAAAGTGTTGAATACAGGCCGTAATGTTGGTCTCGTTCTTATCGTTGCGCTCTTTTTTACGGCAATGTTCCTCATTTCGAATACGATTCGTATTACGATTGTTGCACGAGGAAGGGAAATCGAAATTATGAAGCTTGTCGGTGCAACAAGAAATTTCGTCCGAATTCCATTCCTCTTTGAAGGTATGTGGCTTGGGATTCTCGGAGCAATTTTGCCAATGTTAATTATGACAATAACTTATTTTAATCTATACGAGTTTCTTGAACCGAAACTGGAAGGAGAATTCCTTCAACTTCTTAGTGTGACGCCATTTATTTATCAGCTGAATGGGCTTCTTTTATTCATGGGTCTCTTTATTGGTGTCTGGGGGAGTTTTATATCAGTTCAAAAGTTTATAAAAGCCTAAAAAGAAAGGCGGGCGGGTTGCAAAGGTCTTAGCTAGTAGATTGAAAAAATTATGGAGGGACGTTGTGAAGAAACGAACTGTTGGTCTTGTAATAACAGCTTTAATTATCGGTATGTTGATTGTGATGACGGTTAAGTCGAATATGAAAACAGCAGAGCCAATCGATGCGATTGTTGTTGGAGCGGATACTACAACGACTGAGTACGAGTCCGGGCTAGAAGAAGGAAATACACCGCCTGATTTTGAACTTTCTACTCTTTCGGGTGACATAATCAAGCTGACGGATTATAAGGGGAAAAAAGTTATTCTTAATTTCTGGGCATCGTGGTGTGGTCCGTGTAAGGCGGAAATGCCGCATATGCAAAATTATTACGCGAAAAATAAGGATTCCGCGAACGTAGAAATCATCGCGGTTAATTTGACGACGGAAGAGCGAGGGCTCGTAAGCATCGAGAAATTTGTCGATGCGTATGGGCTAACATTTCCTATTCCGCTTGATAATGATGGTGAAGTAATGGATATGTATAGGGTTATGACAATTCCTACGACGTATATGATTAGCACGGATGGAACAATTAAGCATAAGATTATTGGACCGATGGACGAAAAAACGATAAAAGAACTTGTTGATAATCTATAATAGATGAAACTAGGGCCAGACTTTAGACTATTGTATGACTTTTTTGTTCATTTACTAGAGAATACCCGAACACAGTGTGGTGGGAACCGTCAATGAAAATCGTGGATATAAAAAATCGTTTAGATTATAAATCTAGGCGTTTTTTTGTGCTTAGCATATAGAAGATGCAAAATAAATTGCTAAAACATTGCACTAATTCTCCTTAATTAATCCTTAGTTTTGTCATGCGAATGTATTGCGATTGTAAAGTGAAAATGATAGTTATTATGCTAAAGTTATACAGGAAGAGATAAATAAAGATGTCGAAAAAAGACATCAATAAAATAGTTGAGGTGGAGAATGAGAAAACGATTTGTTCAAATACTAATGGCTGTGTTTCTTATTAGTATAATACCATTTATATCGTCAAATAAAGTTAGTGCGGCAACTTCAAATGAGATTGCAACCTATGCGAAAAAGTTTTCCGGTACACCTTATAAGTTCGGAGGGACAACCACTTCTGGATTTGACTGTTCGGGTTATATCAGATATGTATTTAATAATTTCAACATTAGCCTACCGAGAACATCCGCGGATCAGTTCAAAGTGGGAACTGCGGTTAGTAAGGACAAGTTACAACCAGGAGATTTAGTGTTCTTTGCAAATACGTACAAGAAAGGTATTTCCCATACTGGAATTTATTTAGGGAATGACGAGTTCATATCGGCGAAAAGCCGTGGGGTCATGAAGGCGAATCTAAAGACAGATCCATATTGGGCGCCTAAATACGCGGGGGCAAAACGTGTATTAAACACGAAAGAAGCTGTTGAATCAGTAAAGGAAACACCTGCTGAGCAGATGAGTGATGTGTTTAAAGATTTATCGACAAAGCATCCTGCTTTCGAGGCAATCATTGCACTAAACAAAAGTGGGGTTATAACTGGCTATGGAGACTCCACATTCAAACCTGAAAGTTCGATTACTCGGGGACAAGCAGCTGCAATGATAAATCGGGAGCTTAAATTAGAAGCATCAACTGGTGTGACATTTAAGGATGTCGCGCCAAATCACCCATTTTCGGCTGACATTGCGGCTATGAATGAAGCGGGAATCCTTCAAGGTTATGGAACAGGTGAATTCGGCATTAACGACAAACTGACACTTGCACATCTTGCAGCTATCGTCGATCGGGCATTCGATCTTCAGGGACAAATCGATGGTAAATCACAAGTCGCATCTAATCATAATGTTGTCCCGACAAGTCACTGGGCTTCAGAAGCAATTCGTGCATTGAAGACACTTGATCAGACACAAGTCTTTCAGAAACCAGGATTTAGTGTAGGAAAAGAAGCGACTCGTGCAGAATTCGCTGCGGCCGTATTCACCGCAGTATCTCACAAATAAGGATTCTATTATATATAGCGTGGGCGTACATCCAATATAAAAGATGTACGCCCTTTTTATGTTTTTGTTAGTGGAAGAATGGAGATCAGTCCGAAAAGTTTGAAAAGTGGAATGCTGCCTAATGAAATCACATCTGCTTATAAATTGACCTTGAAAAAGGAGAGTGTTATTATAGGGGTACAGGGTATAAGTACTTATACAAGGAGGGAAGATCATGCAAGAAACTTCGAAAACAACAGTTCAGCCAAATAAGCAACAGCTTCTTAATCGATTAAAACGTGTCGAGGGACAAGTGAGAGGCGTTCATCAAATGGTTGAGAATGACCGTTATTGTGTAGATATTTTACATCAGATTAGCGCGATTCAATCAGCGATGAATAAAGTTTCATTAGCTCTGCTGGAAGATCATACACATCATTGTGTAGCGAACGCAATTAAAGGGCAAGATGGTGAAGCGGCGATTAAAGAGTTGATGAGTGTCATGAAAACAATGACAAAATAAGAAATATAGTAAGATATCTCACTTGACATACTGGTACGGGGTATGTTAAATTAATAATAACAACAAAATAGGAGGCGTTTAATATGAAAGAAATCTTAAAAGTAGAAGGTATGTCATGTAATCACTGTGTGAATTCAATCGAAACGAATGTCGGGGAACTTGCGGGTGTTTCCGCAGTTAAAGTAGACCTAAACAATAATGAAGTGTCTGTGGAATTCGACAATGCAGCGACATTGGCTCAAATTAAAGAAACGATTGAAGATCAAGGCTACGATCTTGTCTAACATATAAAAGAATTTCCGCTTACACCACATGGGGGTATAAGTCGGTGGATAGGATTGTACCATATCGGTATAATCTTTCTTTTTCAAAATTATATACCCCCATCAAGTATAGGAGGAGAGTAAATGGCTACAACAGAAAAAACCTTGCAAATTAATGGTATGACTTGTTCTGCTTGTGCAAACAGTATCGAAAAAGGTTTGTCGCAAATTGAAGGTGTCGAAAAAGCAAACGTCAACTATGCAATGGAAAGGTCTACGATTGTCTATGACCCTGATAAAACCAATGTGAATGAATTCATGGAGAGAGTTGAAAAACTTGGCTATAGTATCGTTCAAGAAAAAGAAACATTTGATATTTCGGGGATGACTTGCTCGGCATGTGCAACGAAAATTGAAAAAAGAATTAGTAAAATGGATGGTGTTTCAAGTGCCAACGTCAACTTTGCACTCGAAACAATCGCTGTCGAATATGATAGTAAACAAGTTGAAACGACCGATATGATTACAGCTGTTAAGAAAATGGGCTATGAATTAATGCCCAAGCAAGACGGGAAAGACAAGATAGATCATCAAGAAAAAGAAATCAAAAAGCAGCAGAATAAGTTCATTTTTTCGGCTATTTTAACATTTCCTTTGTTATGGACGATGGTTGCACATTTTGAATTTCTATCGTTTATCTACCTGCCCGCAATTTTCATGAATCCGTGGGTACAACTTGCACTTGCGACACCGGTTCAATTCATCGTTGGTGCCCAGTTTTATAAAGGTGCATTTAATTCGCTTAGAAATAAAAGTGCCAATATGGACGTATTGGTTGCACTCGGTACAAGTGCGGCGTATTTCTACAGTCTTTATTTATCGTTTGAATGGATGAATGCAGGAAGTGTCGGAGATCCAGGACTGTATTTTGAAGCGGCAGCGGTCATTATTACACTAATCGTATTAGGTAAATTATTTGAAGTGCGTGCAAAAGGAAAAACAAGCCAAGCGATTCAAAAATTATTAGGGTTACAAGCAAAAACAGCTAGAGTTTTAAGAGACGGTGTTGAACAAGAGCTACCAATTGAACAAGTCGTCACAGGGGATACAATCCTTGTTAGGCCCGGAGAAAGTATTCCAGTGGACGGGGAAATTATCGAGGGGCGTTCTGCAATTGATGAATCGATGATTACGGGTGAAAGTATTCCGATTGATAAAGTTGCTGGTGACGTTGTTATTGGTGCGACCATCAATAAGAATGGTTCATTACAAATTAAAGCGACAAAAGTGGGGAAAGATACAGCATTAGCACAAATTGTAAAAGTAGTTGAAGAAGCACAAGGATCCAAGGCAGATATTCAACGTTTGGCCGATCGAATTTCCGGCATTTTTGTGCCGATAGTTGTTGTTATCGCGATTGCTACATTCTTTATCTGGTATTTTGCGGTAACACCCGGTGATTTCCGTTCGGCACTTATTCCAACAATTACGATTTTGGTAATTGCTTGTCCGTGTGCGCTAGGTCTGGCAACACCGACGTCGATTATGGCAGGTTCGGGTAGAGCTGCCGAAATGGGTTTACTCTTTAAAGGCGGAGAACATTTAGAGAATACACGTTCTATCGATACGGTTGTATTGGATAAAACAGGAACAGTTACAAAAGGAGAACCTGCTTTAACAGATATTACAGTGACAGAGGGTTTTACAGAAGATGAAGTTCTACAGTTAGTTGCAACAGCAGAAAATCAATCCGAGCATCCATTGGCACAGGCGATTGTCCTTGGCACGAAAGAAAAAGGGCTATCCCTTCTTGAAGCTACAGATTTTGAAGCATTACCAGGCTATGGTATTCGAGCCATTGTTAGTGGTAGAGAAGTATTGGTTGGCACAAGAAAATTGATGAAAGAACAAAAAATAGCCATTTTAAATTCTGAAGCTTCCATGGAAAAACTTGAACGTGACGGGAAAACAGCAATGCTCATTGCTGTAGATCAACAACTTGCGGGTGTCGTTGCAGTTGCAGATACGGTGAAAGAGACGTCTAAAGAAGCAATTAAACGAATGCAGGAATTGGGTCTGGACGTCATTATGCTAACAGGTGATAATCAAAGAACCGCAGAGGCCATTGCTAGCCAAGTCGGTCTATCCCATGTGATCGCAGAAGTGTTACCAGAACAAAAAAGTGATGAAATTAAAAAGCTACAAGATCAAGGCAAGAAAGTTGCCATGGTCGGCGACGGAATTAATGATGCCCCAGCACTTGCGATGGCTGATATTGGAATGGCTGTCGGTACAGGTACAGACATTGCGATTGAAGCGGCAGATATTACGCTTATGCGTGGCGATTTAAACAGTGTTGCAGATGCGATTATTATGAGCAGAAAAACAATGCGTAACATCAAACAAAACTTATTTTTCGCTTTCTTCTACAACACGGTTGGAATCCCAATTGCGGCAATTGGTCTGTTAGCGCCTTGGGTTGCGGGCGCTGCGATGGCATTTAGTTCGGTATCTGTTGTGTTGAATGCGTTACGTCTTCAGAAAGTGAATTTAAAGAATTAACACAAAAAGAATAATAAAAAGAGTCCATTCCAACTCCTTTCAAGAGTTGGAATGGTTTTTTATAGTACCAGAAAAAGAAATTATATTTTTAAAAATAGTGTGGTACGTTATTTACTATCTTTGAATGATTTTAAAAAGGGGTTATTATGAATGGAGAAAAATCATAAAAAAAATCAACTACTATGGGTGCTATCCGGAGCAACCCTTCTCATTTTCTTCCAGGCGTTCATGGTTGCTCCGCTTATTCCAATGTTCTCCAATGAATTTCACGTTTCTATCAAAGTTTCCGGACTTATCGTTCCAGCGTACTTGATTACTTACGGAGTTACGACACTGGTTTATGGTATACTTTCAGATCGTTTTGGCCAGCGACCAGTGATATTTGGTTCACTCATCGCTTTCATTCTTCTTACTGCCTTAACAGCTCTGGTTAAATCCGTTTCAGCGATGATTGTCCTACGTTTGTTAACGGGGCTTGGTGCGGCAGGAGTTGTCCCGATTGCCTTAGCCTTGGTTGGGCATTTATTCCCTTACCATGAACGAGGAAGGGCATTGGGATGGCTCTTTGGTGCCATGGCCGGGGGTATGGCGTTTGGTGCTGCCTTTGGTGCTATACTTGAGCCTATCATTACTTGGCAAGGACTCTTTCTAGGCGTAGCTGTTTTGTCTGTATTGATATTGGTTATCCTTTTCCCTTACCGGTTCCTCATGGAGAAAAAGTCCTCCAAGGAAGGTTTCGTAGATTTTGGCAAGCTTATTGGAACTTATAAAGCGTTATTTACTTCAAAAAGGAGTATTCGAACCTATTCCTTTGTTTTATTCAATGGTATTTTTCATTCAGGGATCTTTACTTGGTTAGGATTTTATTTTGCTAATCATTATGGATTGAATGAAACGAGGATAGGACTTTCTCTTCTCGGCTATGGAATTCCCGGTCTTTTGCTCGGTCCATTAATCGGTCGCCTAGCTGATCGCTTTGGCAGGAGTAAGTTAATACCGATAGGCATTGTTATTTCAGGTCTGTCTGCACTCACATTTGCCTTGAATCTCCCCCTCATTGCGATGAATTTAGTGGTGGCTATCCTTTCACTCGGGTATGATATGACACAGCCGCTTTTGGCAGGAATCGTGACCAATCTTCATCCGAATCGAGGAGTGGCAATGGGGCTAAATGTATTTATGTTGTTCGTAGGATTTGGTTTGGGAAGTCTCATTTTTAGTGGCGTACTTCATTGGGGAATGATGACGGCATTTGTTGTGTTTGGAATTGCGGCATTATTTGCTGCGGGAATAGCCTTTCCACTTTTCAAAGCGGAGGCGCGACCAAAAAAAGAAATTCAAGGTTCGTAATCGCTTAAGGATGATGGCTATTTCTTCGTTTAAGGAGAAATAGCCATTTATATGTTGACATATTCTCTGGTGATTTTGCTAGTAATAATTCATTTATGGGATTACATACTTTAGTAGCCGATGTTACTGCTAGTGCGGGATTTTGAAAACCATTCCCTCTTAAATCCGAATGAAATTACAGAAGAGTCGAAATGGCGGTCGGGACCGATACGGATATCGCCATAGAGGCAGCCAGCATTCCACTAATGCTCGAAGATTTAAATAGTGTTACGGATGCAATTACCATGAGCCGAAAAACAATACGGAATATTAAGGAGAACTTACTTTTAGAATTCATTTACAATACGATCTGGATACCGATTACGGCAATGGCATTCAGTTCAGTATCTCTGGTGTTAAATGCGTTACGTCTACAAAAAGTTAATTTGAAGTAATGAATGTAGATGATTTGTACGATTGAAGCGAGTGGAAATATAAGCATTAAAAAGAGTAGGACCGGGAAATTATTCCTAATCCTACTCTTTTTCATTCTAAAATCGTGAAAAACAATCACGGAAGCGCATCCAAAATTGCTTAGCAGTTATTAGTTTATGTGACAATTAGCGTTGACTTCATATCGGCATGTCCCGCCCCACATGGAATATTACAGTAGATAGTATATTCACCCGGCTCTGTAGGTGTAAAAGTTGCTTCACCATCATCTTTTATGTCCACATCAAGTTCATCGATAGCAATCCCGTGCATTCCTTCTTCGTTTGCAAATATTACTTTAACCTCCTCGCCAGCCTTGACAGTATATTCCGCCTGATCAAATTCAAAATTAATCCCTGTGATATTGATTTCATTGCTGACGGTTGAAGTTTCTGAAGGGGCGGTGTTCTCTACCTGTCCGGTTGAGTCACTTGTATCTTTTCCACCGCAAGCAGCAAGAACAAACAAAACACTTAATAAAACTGTTGCCAATAACCATTTTTTCAAAATGAATACCTCCTATTTGTTTTGGGATTGATTTCCTTGTATCCCTCTTATACATAATGATAGCTATCAAATATCCATTATCTATGGAGAAAGTAAGACAAAGTCATGACAGTTATTAGTGTGCCGAAGTGGGTGGTCTGTTATTGTGTTCACTTTCCGTTCATAAAAAGATGTTACTATAAGACATAAATGAATAAGAGGAGGCCGATGAATGAACAAGCAAATCAAAGTTCTTGTCATTGAAGATGATCCTTATATTTGTGATTTGATTATTTTATACGCTGAAAAAAGTGGATATCTCGTTAGCATCGCGAACGATGGAATGGCGGGATTAGAAATGTTTTATGACAATGATCCTGATCTTGTCATTCTAGATATTATGATGCCTGAAATGGATGGTTGGGAAGTTTGCAAGGAAATAAGGAGATTTGATAAAACACCCATTATCATGTTGACTGGGAAAGGCGAAACCTATGACAAACTTAAAGGTTTCAACCTAGGAGCAGATGATTACATGGTAAAACCTTTTGATCCAAACGAACTGATGGCACGGATAAATGCGGTGATGCGGCGGGCTTATCCAATGTTAGGTACAAATGAGATTATTGAACTTCCCTTGTTGAAGATTGATTTTAAACAATATAAGGTGACCTACGATAAACGGGAGATTGTGTTACCACCCAAGGAAATGGAGCTACTGTATTTTCTCACCTCACATCCAGATCAAGTATTCACACGTCAGCAGCTTCTGGAAAAAATATGGGGGTTGGATTATGAGGGGGATCCAAGAACGGTCGATGTACATATTAAAAGGATTCGAGACAAATTAGGGAATGCCAACGCTTATTGGAGGGTGAAAACGATTAGAGGAGTTGGCTATAAATTTGAGGTGGCCAACGAGTGATCAAGATAAACAGTATTTTTGTGAAGCTATTCTTCACATATATAGCCATTTTAATTGTGTCACATCTCGTTTTTGCGGTGGCTTCTTATTTGTTATTTCAGAATAAACTAACTGATATGCATTTAAATCCCGAAGGTTTTAACCAAATGAAATATTTGTTTATCTCATCTTCGATTATTTCAATAACGATTACAGGCATATTTACTTATTACCTGACGAAAAGAATTACCGCTCCACTTCGAGAAATGAATCGGGTTGCGCTTCTTATTGCTAGGGGAGAATTTAATCAGAGAGTCAATATCAGGACGAGTGACGAGCTTGGCGAACTGGGCGAAACGTTCAATTATATGGCGCATGAGTTGGCTAGCACAGACCAGATGAGAAAGGATTTTGTCGCTAATGTTTCCCATGATTTACGCTCCCCTCTTACTTCAATTCATGGATTCGCCAGTGCGTTTCTGGATGATAAAATCCCCAATGCTCGAAAGCGTCATTATTTTACCATTATGAAAGAACAAACTGAACGAATGATTAAGCTGGTCAATGATCTTCTCGATATGTCCCAAATCGAATCGGGGCAGTTGGAAATTCACCCTGTACGCTTTAATTTATCAGAGCTGGTTCGCTTAGTGATGGCTCGTATGGAAACTGAATTTGAAAATAAAAAACTAAATGTGGGATTAATATCTGATGAAGTAGAAGATATCTACGTATATGCTGACCCGGATCGAATTGATCAAGTGATCGTTAATTTGATTCAAAATGCTGTACACTATTCCAAACACGAGAGTTCTATCGAAGTGTTTTTGAAAAAGGAACACCAAGCGGTAGTTTCAATTCGAGATTATGGGCCGGGAATTAGTCAAGAAAACATTCAATCTATTTGGAAACGGTTTTATAAAGTAGATAAGGCCCGAACTAAAAAGGCGGGTACAGGACTAGGCTTGTCCATTGTTAAGCACATATTAGTCCTTCATCAAACCGACATTCAAGTGGAAAGTGAAGTAGGAAGAGGGACAATCTTTACATTTACACTCCCATTAGCTATGAATAAATCAAATAAACATAGGAATGCATAATTCTCTGTTCATCGTCCGTTCATAAAAAATTGCTATACTGATTGGGCATTAAAAAACGATGAATACAAGGGAGGAAAATATAAATAAAAAAATCAATATCAAGTCATACGGCAGAGGAGGATACGAATATGTCGGATCGCAAATCTACTACGGGTACACCGCGGTGGGTAAAGGTGTCTGGGGTTGTCGTGATTATTTTAGTACTACTTGCTGTTGCAATAATGGTTATTAGCGGTGGTGAACATGGTCCTGGTCGTCACATACCGTCTTCTAGCAATGTGGAACAGGGAGTGAAACAGCAGTGGTCATGAAACCTGGCCTACGTAAGTTCGCGCTCACTGCCCATATCACTTCTTCGATTGGCTGGCTCGGCGCGGTCATTGGATTCCTAGTTCTTGTCGTCGCTGCCCTTATAAAAGAAGATGCCAAGACGGTGCATGCTGCTTGGATTGCGATGGAGTTGATTGGCTGGTTCGCCATCGTCCCGTTGGCTCTCATCTCACTACTAACCGGGTTTGTTATGTCATTGGGTACTAAGTGGGGCTTAGTAAAGCATTATTGGGTCCTTTTCAAACTACTGCTCACCGCTATAGCCACAACGGTCTTGCTGCTAAATATGCAGACAGTGAGCTTCCTAGCAAATGTAGCGAAAGAGACGGGAAGTGCCGATCCTAGCGGCTTGTGGGGCGAACTATTCCACGCCGGGGTAGGTCTACTTGTGTTGCTCGTAATCATCATACTATCGGTTTACAAGCCAAGAGGCACGACTCCGTTTGGGAAGCGTAAGCAACATAGTTGATTTAAAATTAATTAGCATTAGGTAAAATATTTATATATCTTTTTGTGAATGGGCAATATTTTAAGTGAACGGCCGCGTTTGACGTAGAAATGCGGCTTTTTTTGACCCAATTTCTAAAATCCACAGCCGAGATCAGTCTTCGTATCTTTAAATTGCGCAATTCAATTAAGAGATAAATTATTTCGATTTTATCAAATATCTTCTTTCTAACTACTTCACTGCAATATGCATATTTTTTTCATATTTTCTTGTTACACTAAAAAAGTAATATAGCAGCTGAAAGGGGAAATACTTGATGGGAATAAAGATAAAGATTGCCGCGGCGGCAATTAGTTTATTGGTTATTGGCGGTTGTAGCAATAACAATCCGCAACCTGCCGAGGAAATGGATCAAGACATGGAGGAAATGGATCATTCCACTATGGGTGACATGATGGAGGGACATATGAGCCATGATGAGGTGGTAAGTTTAAACGACTCAACAGGGGAAAATGAATTAAAAATCCCTTCTATGCTTGAAACTGATAATGAGGATGGAGTCGTATATACGGTTCGAGCACAAAAAGGAAAAACCGAAATATTCGATGGTACTGAATCGACAACGTATGGATATAACGGGTCGTTTTTAGGGCCGATGCTCCGTTTTGAAAAAGGTGACAAAGTTAAAATTAGAACGATAAACGAACTGGATGAAGAGACGACTTTTCACTGGCATGGATTGGAAGTATCTGCTGATGCGGATGGTGGACCGCATGATGTGGTTAAGCCGGGAGAAGAAAAGGTGATTGAATTTGAAGTGACACAAGAAGCGTCAACGTTATGGTTTCATCCCCATCCAGAAGGGAAAACCGCTGAACAGGTATACAATGGACTTGCGGGATTGATTTATATCGAGGATGAAAATTCGAAAAGTCTTGGATTGCCAACTGATTATGGGAATAATGATTTTCCTTTGATTTTCCAAGATCGAATATTTGATGATAAGAAACAATTGAATTTTAGTGCCGCAAAAAATGAAGACGGGACAATTGGCGATACCTTACTGATCAACGGGACGTTGAATCCCAAGTTGACTGTAAACAAAGAAAAAGTACGTCTTCGTTTATTAAATGGATCGAATGCGAGGAATTACACATTTAAATTGAATACAGGTGATTCTTTTGTTCAAATCGCAACGGATGGCGGTTTCTTGAACGAACCGGTTACTTTAAATGAAGTCACACTTACGCCTTCGGAAAGAGCGGAAATCATTGTCGATTTTTCACAGCTCAATACTTCAAATGACTTGGCGTTGGTAAATGAGGATGGGTCTGTCCTTTTACCATTTAAGGTTTCTGATCAAGACGAAGTGATTAGTGGAATTTCAGAAGAGTTGAATGATTTTGTATTGACAGAAGAAGAGAAGAATTTACCAGTCACAAAGAAAGTGGAATTGTTTGGGATGATGGACAAGGTAACGATAAATGGAAAGAAGTTTGATCCGGAAAGAATTGATTTCACACAACAGCAAGGGGTTACTGAAGTGTGGGAAATTTACAATAAACCCGACATGATGGGTGGAATGATTCATCCATTCCACATTCATGGAACGCAATTTAAAATAATTTCCAGAGACGGAGAAGAGCCGCCGGAAAATGAACAGGGATGGAAAGACACTATCTCCATAAAACCAGATGAGCGTGTAAAAATAGCTATACAATTCAAGCACAAAGGTGTCTATATGTTCCATTGCCATATTCTCGAACATGAAGATAACGGCATGATGGGACAGGTAGAAGTGGAATAAACTTCAATTCAATTATTTATGGAAATCGGTAAATTTTACACCAAAACATGTAGAAAAATGATACGTAATTCGTTATTAAAGCAGCTAGTGTGTATTGGTTCACACTAGCTGTTTTAAAATTAAATTTATAGTTATATAAAAAATGAATGTTTTCATTCTTTCTAAAGGTAGGCTACATTATGTTTCCAAAGGTCAAAAAGTACACTAAGAAAAAGAAAAAATCTTTATTAATCGTCCTTTTATATTTGGCAATTATTCTATTTTTTATATGGTTCTTAGTTGTTTTATTGCTGTCATACTACTTGTCGCGTGATGAAATCGAAGAAAATCCTTTACTGGGTAAAGTGAATCCTTTTTCTAATTTCGGCATGGGGACGTTGAATGCTTCTTCCGATTTTCTCGAATCATTAAGTGAAACGAACGTTTCTTTAAACGAAAGGTCCAATGAAAAAGATAAGGTGAAGAGTCGGTTGAAACGGCCAGATAGAGATGAATTCGAGCCAGCCATGAAAAATCTTTTAATAGATAAGGATCTTACTTTCAAGAATATTGATGCTATCTTTGAAAATATGAAATCACCTAAAAGAATTACAAAAGATTCAATCCACTCGACATTTGGCAGAGATGTTATTTATATTTATCACACCCATAACAGGGAATCTTTTTTACCTTATTTAAAAGACACCGATAAACCGGAAGATGCTTATCACTCAAAAGCAAATATTACGTTGGTCGGTGAAATGCTGGGTAAGGCACTAGAGAGAAGAGGGGTGGGAACGAAAGTGGATTCAACTGATATTGTTCAAGAATTAAGTTTGAGAGAGTTGGGCTATAATAGTTCATATGATTTATCAGAAGAATTGGTTCGGTCTGCCCGTGTCGAAAATAAAGATTTAGACATTTTTCTGGATTTACATCGTGATTCATTGCGCAAAGATTCTACCACGCTAGAAATGAATGGGGAAAATTATGCACGGCTCTTATTTGTAGTTGGTACTGGACATGAAGAATTTACGAAGAATCTTTCGTTTACTGAAGGTCTAGATAAACTTCTCGCTACTCAGTATCCCGGTTTGTCAAAAGGAATAATAAAAAAGGACAGTAGCCAAGGCAATGGAGTATATAACCAAGACATTTCCCCAAACTCCGTTATTGTAGAAATTGGTGGTGTCGATAATACGGTAGAAGAACTTCATCGGACTACTGAAGCGTTGGCGGACGTGCTAAGCGATTATTATTGGCACAGAGAAAAGTGATCTGTTTGTTTGGAGTCCAACAAATAAAGTGAAATAAGGATTTTTTAAGGAGTTTCTTCTTTTTAGTTTTAAAACGTCTTTTAAGGGAAAAATATCACTGATTGCAAAAATAGCAGGAGGTGAGTCCATGAATACGAAATACGAAGAATGTCTGAAAGCTTGTTTAGAATGTCTAGAAGCATGTAACGTTTGTTTTGATGCATGCTTGAAAGAGGACGATATGAAGATGATGGCTGATTGTATCCGCTTGGACCGTGAATGTGCAGATATATGTGCGTTTGCCGCACAAGCAATGACGCGAAATAGCCCATTTACTAAACAGATTTTAGAACTATGTGCAGAAGTTTGCGAACGTTGTGCAGAAGAGTGTGCAAAACATGATCACGATCATTGCCAACGCTGTGCTGAATCTTGCCGTAAGTGTGCGGAGGCATGCCGACAAATGGTAGCTTAAGCAATATACAGAAAACGTAACCAACAAAGTAGCTATTTCAAGAAGTTGAAAAGGCTTTCTTGGGATAGCTTCTTTTACTTGATAATTACCCAGGATAAGGAAGTGTTATTTAAATGAAAAAACAACTACTTTTTTTAAGTATCGCTATGATTATTGGTTTAAGTGGGTGTGGAAATAGTACAGGCAACGAGGAAAGTCAAAACAATAATAACGAACCCAAACAGGAAGACATGAAGATGGAGATGAACCATTCGAGCTCAGGTGAAGTCCTTGAAAGCTTGAAGGTGGCAGAAAATCCAACCTATGAAGTGGGAAGCGAAGCAATTATTAAAACAGACCATATGGAAGGAATGGATGGGGCTGTAGCGACAATTGTGGGTGCTTATGATACTACGGCTTACGCTATCTCGTATACCCCGGTAACTGGCGGAGAAAGAGTGGAAAATCATAAATGGGTTATTCAAGAAGAAGTTAAAGATGATGACGACAAAACTTTGGAACAGGGAACCGAGGTCACCGTGGAGGCAGACCATATGAAAGGGATGGAAGGAGCATTAGCTGAAATTGATTCAGCAGAAAAAACTACAGTATATATGATTGACTATACTCCGACTACCGGTGGAGAAGAAGTTACAAATCATAAATGGGTAACGGAAAGTGAACTATCAGCTAAATAACTTTATTACAAAGTAGAATAAAAATGCCCCATAAGCCAAAATTTATCGGTTTTATGGGGCATTTTTTTGATAGAAGCACCTCATACCTTCAATTCTATCATTTAACACGATTAAAAGTTGATTTTCAAATAGGCAACTACCCAATTTAAAGTGTGACAGTTCGGTTAACTTGCGATATTTATAAATGAGATATGATAAAATATACTTGATGTAAGTTCTTTTTTAGATTGAATTAAAGTTAAATCAATTCGATGACCTATAATTTTTCATATAAAGAATAGGAGAGAAATTAATTATGAAGAAAAGATTACTCATAGCATTCAGTTTATTGCTAAGCTTTATGTTAGTCGCTTGCAGCAATGATTCATCGGATGGAAGTGAAGTCAAAGATACAAAAGAAAAGGTACATGAGTATAGCGTTGGAAGTTTTGAAGACGATGTAACAGCATCTATTTCATCTCATGAACTAATTGTTAATGACAACGGCAAAGAAACTACATTCGACTTGCCAAGTGATGAATTCTTCGTTTCTATTGCACCATTTGTTGAAACTACACATCCTTGTGCAATCCATAGTTTAACAGGGTGTCAAGGAGAACTAGTTGAAAAAGACTTCGACGTGCATATTCAAGACGAAGATGGCAATGTCGTAGTAGACGAAACGATCACCTCCCTAGAAAATGGATTTATCGATCTATGGTTACCGCGTGATAAAAATTTCAAGGTAAAAATTACTTATGACAGCAAAACGGTTGAATCAAACATCTCTACATTTGAAGGCGATAATACTTGTATTACAACGATGCAACTAGCATAATTACTTTAAACATCATCCAGTCAGAATCGTGAAGTACTCACAATACTTTTCACGGTTCTCTTTTTATTATAAAATTTGATCCCGTGCTATTCCCACGTAATAAGAGTGTTTCTTACCTTAATACCTTTTGTTATTAATCTTTCGAAGGTTGAGTAAATCCTTTAATTGCATGTGTATGACCATCATCTTCCGTTGTTCTTATTTCTACATAATGGGTATGAAACAAATCCGCCCGGTTCTAATGACGAAACACGCTTTAAGCTTGTTATAATTGCATTAAAATGAAGCTTCCCACAGGTAAATATTATTTTTAAGTCGACCAAGACAGGGAGGCGAAAAATCCCTAGAATCCCAGGATTTTTTAAAAAAGAAATGCGAAGGATATAAATATTTATTTTTGGAACAATTTTAGTGTATTAATTTGGTTCTACATGTACATGAACATCGTATACTCCATAGTCTTTTATCAAGACTTTTTCAACTCGCGTTGCTACGCTATGGGCTTTCTTAATATTTAACGTCGAATTGACAAGAATCACAACATCTATTACCTCATTATTCCCGTAGTTTCTACCTTTAATTTCTTTTATACCTGTAACTCCATCCACTTTTGCGATTACATTCTGATAAAGTTTTATTTTATCTACATCAAACCCATCCGAAAGTTCATGGGAAGCTTGTGTGAAGATACCCCAAGCTGTTTTACAAATTAGCAGTCCTACTATAATAGCAGTAAGCGTATCAAGCCAAGGCATATTTAATTGAGAACCAAGTATACCTATGACAGTTCCAAGACTTACCCAAGCATCTGAAATATTATCCTTTGCGGCTGCCATGACGGCTTTACTATTAATTTTATTCGCTAATTTTTTATTATAACGATAGACAAAATACATGACTATTGTAGAGAAAACTCCTACATAAGCAGCACCAACGTGAGGGGCCTCTTTTCCGCTTTGAAACATAGAGGAAATAGCGTCATTTAACACTTGAATACCAACCGCTAACATAATAAAAGATGCGACCATTGAGGCAATTGTTTCGTTCTTCCAATGACCATAATGATGATCCTTGTCAGGTGGTCTTTGTGAAAGTCTTAGACCGACGAGAATAGCAATGGATGCAACAATATCGGTGGTATTGTTTAGACCATCTGCTTTCAACGCAGCAGAATCACTCATATATCCAGCAATCAACTTTATTACAGAAAGAAAAACATAAGCAATAATACTAATGATTGCTCCGCGTTCGCCTAATTTCAGATCATTATACTTCTGATTGTCCATTTTTTTTGGTCCCTCCATCGGTTTCTTAATTACCAACCAACATAAATGATTGCGAATTCGAAATTGGAATGATAATTCGTAGGTTTAGCACATCAAATAGAAAAGTTTCCCTTGAGCAAGAAAAACCCTCGACTGATACCAGTCGAGGGTTTGGGATTTTAAAATATAGTTTTGGGTGAAATATAAGGTGAAACATACTTATCACTCCTTAAATTTGTAGTTGAACTACGATAGCATGGATTTAACAAATCAACAAGTTGATTGAGTTTAGATTAATCAAGGCTATCTTTAGCTTCGTCCCCCCCGAACTTCAACAATTCGTGCATATTCAACAGGGGCTAAGGTTATAATCTTTTCCAAGTTTATTAAAACTTCATCAATTGGTTTTCAAATAGTTAATACTTCGATCTCATTAATCGAAGAGAATTCAATACAACGATTATAGTGGCACCCACGTCTGCGAAAATTGCCATCCATAATGTTAACCAACCTGGAATAACCAACAGTAGGGCGATTAACTTAATACCTAAGGCAAAGGAAACGTTCTGCAAAATAATGTTTAACGTTTTACGGCTTAGACCGATTGTATACGGTAACTTTTCTAAGTCGTCAGCCATTAATGCAATATCCGCGGTTTCCAAGGCTGTGTCAGTACCCGCTCCACCCATCGCAATCCCTACGGTCGCACTTGCTAAGGCGGGGGCATCATTGACACCATCGCCAACCATTGCTACCTTTCCGAATTGTTCACGAAGAGACTTAATCGTATCCAATTTATCTTGGGGCATCAATTCTGCTTTCACTTCAGAGAGACCGAGCTGGTTGCCTATGGCATTTGCTGTAGCTAGATTATCTCCCGTTAGCATAATCGTTTTTTTAATTCCTAACTGATACAGCTTTTTAATAATTGTCAAACTGCTTTCTCTAACCTGATCGGCAACTGCGATCAAGCCTTTTAGTTCATTTTCGAAGCCTAACAACATTACTGTTTTGCCTTCTTTTTGAAGGGTTTCAATTTGTTCTTCGTATTTCTCAGGTAGTTTTCGTAACTCCCTGAATAAGTTGGGGTTCCCAATATGGACAAGTTCATTCTTAACAGTCGCTTTGACACCTTTACCCGTAATCGATTGAAAATCATCAACGGTTATTAATTCCAAATTCTGTTTATCCGCTTCTCTGATAATGGCAGAAGCTAATGGGTGTTGTGAGAATTTCTCAACAGATGCTGAAATTTGAAGTATATCCTTTGTACTCATATCTCCAAGAGAAACAATATCTGTTACCTCAGGTGTACCTTTCGTTAGGGTTCCTGTCTTGTCAAATGCTACTACTTTTAAACGTCCGGTTTCTTCCAAGTGGATTCCACCTTTTATAAGCACACCATTCCGTGCCGCATTGCCAATCGCTGTCACAATTGCAACAGGAGTTGAAATGACCAATGCACATGGACATCCTACAACAAGTACGACGAGTCCTCTATAAAACCACTCACTCCATACACCGCCTAAAAATAAAGGTGGGATAACAATAATGAGAAGGGAGAGGATCATTATTGCCGGCGTATAATATTTAGCGAATCTGTCCACAAACTGCTGGGAAGGAGCCTTTTCGGCTTGAGCTTCCTCTACTAAGTGGATAATCTTGGCGATTGTCGTATCTTCTACTCGTTTTGTTACACGTACTTCTAAGGAACCTTCTCCATTTATTGTTCCCGCAAATACCTCGTTACCGGAAACTTTATGGACAGGAACGGATTCTCCGGTTATGGCTGCCTGATTGATGGAAGAGTTTCCTTTTACAACTTCTCCGTCCATCGCTAGCTTCTGACCGGGTTTGATAATCATAATATCGTCAATCTGGATATCTTCAACATCAACCTCAAGCTCATTATTCCCGCGTCTGATGATTGCTGTATTTGGTGCAATGTCCATAAGTGAGCGGATTGAATTTCGAGCCTTATCTATCGAATAACTTTCAAGGGCTTCGCTTACTGCGAAAAGAAAGACGACAAGAGCTCCTTCTTTCCATTCACCGATTATTACCGCGCCAATCACTGCAATTGTCATCAAGGTATTCATATCGAATTCCAATTTAGTCAGATTGCGTAGCCCGACTTTAAACAGATCATATCCACCGACAAGAATGGCTGTAGCAAAGAGTAGGATGGATGAAGCGCTACCTTCTCCCGTGACTGAAGCTGTTATAAAGCCAAGAATCAACAGAAACAGTGATACAATGGACGTCTTATTCTCACGTTTTTTCCAGAATGGCTCTTTCTCTTCAACAATCCGTTGTTTTTCAGGATAAACTTTAATGCCATCGAACTCACCGGCTTTTTCTAATTGTTGAACAGATGCATCTCCCAAAACAGTTATTTTGGACGCACCGAAATTCAATTGGATATCCTCAACTGTCTCAATCTCACGAATGTTTTTTTCGAATTTAGCTGCGCAACTCATACAGGATAGTCCTTGCAGTCTATAAACATTTTTGTCTGAACTCATTTGTACCAACCTTCTTTCGAATGTTCAAGTGCAATATTCACTAATTGATGGACATGTTCGTCAACCAAAGAGTAGAAGACAAGCTTACCTTCTTTTTTGGAAGCGGCAATCCCCATATCGCGTAAATAACGCAAATGATGGGAAGCGTTTGCAGTGGATGTCTTTAATACATTGGCGACATCATAGACGCACATTTTTTCTTCCAGTGTCAATGCATATGCGATCTTCAAGCGATTGGCATCTGCAAGAGCTTTAAACAGTAATTCGACACCACTGATTTCGTCAATCCGATCGCTGACGCGGTTAACAACTGTTTCGTCATAACAATACGTCTCACATGAATCCGTTGTAGGGCCAATTTGTTCTTTAATTTTTTCCGTCATCTTTTCACCTCATTCAAATATTCATTTGATTAACTTTAGTGTATGCAATCGGTGAAAAATTGTCAATAATAATACTCAAATGGTTGTTTTAATGTATGTGTTTTCTGTTAAAATGAAATCAGAAAGAACGGCACTACTACCAGATTTAGGAGGCTGAAAAAATGAAGAAAATACTTAGTGCAATGCTGATTTTTCTGCTGGCATTTTCGTCTGTTAGCTATGCACATACGGGTTTGACCAGTTCTTCACCGGCGGATAGGGAAGACGTTTCTGAAGACGTTCATGAAATTGTATTGGAATTTAATACAAAAATTGAAACGACCAGTACAGTGAAAGTTTTTAACGAGAATAAAGAGGAAGTGGTCATCAGTAATACCCAAGCGAGTGATAATGTGATGACAGGGGGATTCATGTCACCGTTGGATAACGGTAAATATACAGTCGAATGGAAGATTATTGGTGCAGATGGTCATCCGATACAAGGGACTTATTCATTCACGGTAAGTCAAGACGAAATGGAAGATCCAGCAGTGCCTGAAGAAACCGAAGAAACACCTACTACTCCACTGGAAGAATCAATAGAAAAACCTGTAGAGCAGGCAACAGAAGATACATCAAAAATAGCGTCGAATGATGTACTCGTTGTAATCCTAGTTATTTTATTTACTATTGCCGGTGGCTTTTTCGGCTGGATCATAGGAAGAAGGCAAAGTAAATGATTTGGATTTATATTTCTGAAAGTTTGTTATATCTCTGTTTCTCGCTATTAATGGGTGCATTTATCATTCAATTTATTCCGGCACGACTGAAACCGGAAATACGTATCCCAAAACGTCTGATTCAACTCTCTGTGTTAGGAGTTGTGTTCTTTTCAGTTGCCCCCGTGATTAGGTTGGTTGTATTTCTATATGAAGATATAGGTTTGATGTTGACGATGCAAAACGTTCTCGGCGGTTTCGAAGTAGGAAAGGCCTGGAATGTCACTGTCATACTTGCAATTTTCTTTTACCTTTTTGTTTCGCTCTTTCCAGTATTGAAAAGCAAAGTATTGGCTGCTATTTCTCTTGCCTTTACCTTCATCCTGCTCTTGGCATTGGGATGGGCGAGTCACGCAGCATCCCTTACTGAATGGAGCGGCTTCGTTTCTCATTCGTTACATTTTTTAGCCGTTACAGTGTGGGTTGGAATTCTTCTCATCGTAGGCTGGTGTTCAAAAAACCAAGAGAATTGGCTTTCTTATTTAAAGTGGTTTACCCCTTTGGCAATCGCGTGTTTTCTCACGATTACGGGAACTGGGTTATTTCTCATGACGTTGGTGATTGATGTAAATGAGTATGGGGACGCATGGATGCTACCCTATGGACAAGCCTTATTGGTGAAGCATCTGACCATCATCCCTGTTTTATTTTTCGCTTTCATAAATGGATTTTGGATTAGACGTAAATTGAAGCGACAAGAGCAAATTAACCCAATACCGTGGTTGAAGTTTGAAAGCATTCTACTATTTTTCACCTTTGTTTCGACAGCGGTTTTGGGACAACAGGAACCACCTCATAGTATTGAGACAACCCTTGCTGGTAGTGGTCCCTCTGCTATGTTTGATTATTTTTATTCAGGGATCATTGAGCCGACTATGAGTTTGCAATTTGGGTTAAATACAATAAATACATTGTTTTTCATGGTAGCCCTCATCTTCATGTGGCTTATCATATACAGCTTCAGGAAAAAGGCGCCCGCAGTTGTTCCTTTTTTCATGGGGATGTTCTGTATCCTTGCTCTGTATTTCGGGCTAATGGCAAGTATTCACTAATTGGAAAGAAAAATAATAGAGAAGAGGTATGAGGTGAAACGGAATAAGAATTCAAACATGAAATTTGCAGTTGTGTTAACACTCGTAGCAATAGGAATTTTGGCGGCGGTTGTTGTATTAAGCAATAAACAGGAATCTTTGCCAATAGAAATAAAACAAATCGATGTAACTGGACAGCCCTCAATTGGGGAGAAAGACGCTCCTGTAACGGTTGTTGAATTTGGAGACTTTAAATGTCCGTCATGTAAAGCATGGGGGGAAATGATATATCCGAAATTAGTTGATGATTATATCGAAACAGGAAAAGTTGAATTTTCCTTCATAAATGTATTGTTTCACGGAAAAGAATCGACTTTAGCTTCGATTGCCGCTGAATCCGTATATGAGCGGAGCCCGGATTTGTATTGGAACTTCCATCAGGCGATGTTTGATGCACAGCCAGTTGAAAACCATGATGGACCATGGATAACTTCCGAAAGAATTCTTGAAATTGCAAGTGAATTTCCTGAGATTGATCAAACACTGCTAAAAGAAGACATGGAACAAGAAGCGACTAGGGAGAGCGTTAAGATCGATGAAGATTTAGTAAGAGAATCCGGTGTTTCAATGACTCCGACGATTGTGATAAACGGGAAAATGTTGGAGGATCCTTTTGATTACGAAGCCATTAAGACAGCAATAGAACAAGAGATTAAGGATGGAAAGTGATGGGGAAAATAAAAGAAAAATCAAAACCAAAGGGATTCTTATTATATGTTGCATGGGTTGTCTCATTAATAGCAATGTTCGGTAGCCTGTACTTCAGTGAAATGAAAGGGTATATTCCGTGCGAGCTATGTTGGTATCAGCGGATTCTCATGTACCCCCTTACTTTGATATTAGGGATTGGAACGTTCCAGAATGATAGTACCGTTAAAAAGTTCGTGCTTCCGTTAGCACTTATTGGAGGAAGCATATCGCTCATGCATTATTTGGAGCAGAAGATACCCGGGTTTGGCGGAATCAAGCCGTGTGTGAGTGGTGTGCCTTGTAGTGCCGAGTATATAAATTGGTTTGGGTTTGTTACGATACCATTTTTAGCATTAGTGGCATTTGTGATTATTGCTGTTTGTATGTTTTTCCTTAAACCAAAGAAGTCTATTGAGTAAAGAAATTTATGAAAGAAGCCAAAGAAGCTATAGTTGTTTCATTTGGCTTCTTTGTGTTTGAAAATACCTTTTTAGGGGAGAAACTTATGCGGTATGAGACCATTGTTATAGGAGCAGGACAAGCTGGACTTGCGATAGGATATTATTTAAAACAAAACAATAAACGTTTTTTAATTATTGATAAAGGGGAGGCTTTGGGAGAGGTTTGGAAAAATAGATACGACTCATTAAAGTTATTTACACCTAGAATGTTTAGTTCATTGCCCGGTCTTACCATAGAAGGCAATCAACAGGGGTTTCCGTCAAAGGATGAAATTGTGGATTACATAGAACGCTATACGGACACGTTTGAATTACCTGTTGAATTGAATACCGAGGTTCTGTACGTAACAAAAAATGAAGAAGGTTTTTGTGTAGAAACAACAAAAGGTATATTTTATACGACGAATGTTGTGGTTGCCACAGGACCATTTCAAAAGAAGTGGATTCCCGCCTTTTCGAATTCCCTTAGCGAAAATATCCTACAGCTACATTCATCCGAGTATAAGAACCCTAATCAGCTTCAACAAGGAAATGTTCTTGTTGTCGGGGGTGGAAATAGCGGTGCTCAAATCGCAGTAGAGTTGTCAGAAGAAAAAGAAACATATTTGGCGATAAGTAAAAAACCACATTATTTTCCATTAATGATAGGTGGGAAAAGTGTGTTTTGGTGGTTTGATAAATTGGGAATATTAAAAGTAACAAACACGTCATTTATTGGGGATATGTTACAAAAAAAGGGGGATCCTATCTTCGGAGGTCAATTAAAACACGCCATAAAAGATTGGGGAGTTTCGTTGAAAGGAAAAGTCATAAATGTTGAGTACAAGAAGGTTACATTTGAGGATTCAACTACGCTTGAAGTGAATAACATTATTTGGGCAACTGGATTCAAACAAGATTATGAATGGTTAAAAGTTGATGGCGTGATTGATGGACAGAAAAACATTATACACAACAGGGGTGTAAGCCCGATACAGGGTCTCTACTTTTTAGGTTTACCGTGGCAATCACGTAGGGGTTCATCTTTGCTACAGGGAGTGGGTTACGATGCGAAGTATATAATTGAACACATGAAGGACATAGCCACGTAGGGAGGACGCTTGAATGGAAAATCATCAACATAATCATTTTGCGGAAAAACGAGAAGGGAATAAACGGGGTCTCATCATTGCCTTATCTATTACAACGATTATTATGATTTTGGAGTTTTTCGGTGGACTTTTTACGAATAGTTTGGCCTTGCTATCAGATAGTGGTCATATGCTTTCCGATGCAAGCTCAATGGCTTTAAGTCTTATGGCAATATGGTTTGCAAGTAGACCACCTTCCTCGAATAAAACGTATGGTTATTATCGGTTTGAAATTCTAGCTGCCTTATTTAACGGAGTTACGTTATTTGTGATTGCTGGGTTTATTGTCAAAGAAGCAATTCAACGTTTTAACGACCCACCAACTGTCGCAAGTGGAACGATGATAATCATTGCATTCATCGGATTAGCTGCTAATCTACTTAGTGCGGTGACTCTTCTTAAAAAAGCCGATGTAAAAGAAAATATCAACTTAAAAAGTGCGTATATACACATAATCGGCGACGCTTTAGGTTCGGTTGGTGCAATATTGGCTGGTCTGCTTATGCTTCTGTTCGACTGGTATATTGCAGACCCGATCATCTCGATGGTCGTTGCGTTATTGATTTTAAAAAGTGCATGGAGCGTACTCAAACAAAGTATTCATATCCTAATGGAAGGTTCACCGTTGATGATTAATAAAAAAGAAGTTTTAGCTTTATTGGAAAATATCAAAGGCGTGGAAAATGTTCATGATCTTCATATTTGGACAATTACCTCTGGATTAGATTCTTTAACCTGTCACATTCTAATTGGTGAAGAATCGGATGAACAAGTTATTCTTCAAAAGGCCATTAATCTAATTCTTGACAACTACAAAATTGAACATACGACGATTCAAATTGAAAAATCGAATCTTCAGCATCAGGAATTGAATATCTAATCACTTAATTGCTAGCCAATATATCAGAATACTTTCATGAGGATGGAATTCAAGGGTGCTGAGTTGTCCTGTTGTAAATAGGGCTTAGCATAATTTCAAGTCAATACCCATATAAACATAGAGACAAACAATCGAAGGATGGTTTTTTGACTCATGTCTGGTTTATCGGTTTTTTATCAACTTTTGCTGGAATTGGCGTAGGAGGGGTTATTGCTGGTCTTATTAATGGTTTTAAGAAAAGCATTGGTACTATCTACGCGGTATGCACTGGGCTAATTTTAGGGTTAATTAGTTTTGAAATCGCACCGGAAGCTATACAACTGGGTAATTGGCTTATTTTTTTGTTGGGTTTTTTAGCAGGAGTTTTTATATTCAAACTCATCCATATAGGGGTTCATAAGAACTCTGTAATTACAAAGGCATCACACAAACATCATAATAGAAGGCTAGGTTTATTCCTAGCTCTAATTATCTCTATCCATAATCTACCTATGGGAATAGTTCTTGGAGCCAGTGAACAATCTCAGTTAAGCATAGCTTTATTACAAGCACTAATATTGCACAATATTCCCGAAGGTATGATACTTTTTACTCCATTATTTATAGCTGGGTCTAGTATTTATATGTTATTTTTTCTCTCTATTTTCGTAGCTGTTCCCATTGCGCTTGGGGCACTAATTGGGGAAATGATAGGCATGCAAAATAATCTATTATGGGCATTCTTAATAAGTTTGACAGTTGGAACTATATATATGGTGACGATTAAGGAAATCCTAACTGAATCAATTAGGCAATCATCGAATATCTATAGTTTACTGGTTACATTAATCAGTTTTTGTCTGATGGGTGCATATTTGTTTTATTATTAAGGATGGTAGTGGAGACCAATGCCTTGGTCTCCACTACCATTTTTATGTAGAGGGCGATGAGTACCTACCCAAATGTCGAAATAAATAAGATGAAACAAACCATCAGACAAGAAGGAGTTAATTACCGGAGATCCTTTTTAGTAATGACGAGTCTATAAAAGTGTCAATTAAAAATGGTATTCTATATATTGTAACACGTTAATTCCAGAGGTATTAAACTTGAATTAACAAGCCGAATAATTTCAAAAAATACAAATTGGCATCCCTGTTAGGTGGTGCTATTTTGGGGGAAGCTAGATATATATTGACCCTGTACTAAGGTACAGGGTTTATACTACGTATGAGGTGAAACAAATGGAGATTTATATTGGAGAACTGGCGGAGAAATGTAACGTTAATAAAGAAACCATTCGGTATTATGAACGATTAGGATTAATTCCGAAACCTTCTCGTACAGAGTCAGGATATCGAATATACACAGAACAAACCGTTGACCGATTAAATTTCATTAAGCACATTCAGGAATTAGGTTTTACTTTAAATGAAATTGATAAGCTTTTAGGCGTGGTAGATCGTGATGAAGCAAAGTGCCGTGATATGTATGATTTCACAGTTTATAAGATAGAGGACATTCAACGGAAAATTCAAGATCTCAAAAGAATCGAAGAAATGCTAATTGACCTAAAAGAAAGATGTCCCTCAAACAAAGATATTTATGAATGCCCTATTATTGAAACTTTACTAGAAATTTAAGGACGGAGGAATAGTATTGAAAAGATATCGGATTAGCGTTCAAGAAATGACATGTAAGGATTGTGAAGAGCATGTGGCTGTTGCGCTTCAAAATATAGGTGCAAAGCGTATTGAAGTTGATTTTCGCCGTGGGGAAGCTGTATTTGAACTTCAAAATGACGTAGAAGTTGAAACAGCGAAAAATGCGATTGCTGAAGCCAAATATCATCCAGGTGGAATTGAAGATTTACAAACACAAGTAAAAGTTGATTTAGGTTGCGAAGATGATTATGACTACATCATTATTGGTTCTGGTGCAGCAGCCTTTTCATCTGCCATTGAAGCTGTGGGTTACGGTGCTAAAGTTGCAATGATTGAACGTGGAACGGTGGGAGGAACTTGCGTTAATATCGGATGTGTTCCGTCTAAGACTTTGTTAAGAGCAGGAGAAATCAATCATTCAGCAAAAAAAAATCCATTTACAGGGTTACACACTACAGCACAAAATGTTGATTTAGCCTCATTAGTAAAACAAAAAGATGAATTAGTAAGTACACTTCGCAATGAAAAATATGTGAATTTAATTGATGATTATGGCTTTGAATTAATAAATGGTGAAGCGACATTTCTCAATGATAATACAATTGTAGTGAATGGCAACCAAATAACTGCGAAAAGATTTTTAATAGCTACAGGTGCATCTCCATCTGTTCCAAATATTACAGGATTGAATGAAGTAGATTATTTAACAAGCACTTCGTTACTTGAATTAAAGAAGGTTCCAAAGCGTCTCACAGTGCTTGGTTCCGGATATATCGGGCTGGAACTGGGACAACTATTTCATAATTTAGGCTCGGAAGTAACATTGATACAAAGAAGTGAGCGTCTATTAAAAAAATACGATCCTGAAATTTCAGAAGCGATTACTCAGGCCTTAACAGAACAGGGAATTAATTTAGTTACAGGAGCAACCTATGGACGTGTAGAACAGGAAGGAGACATTAAAAAAGTTCATGTAGAGATAAATGGTGAAAAGCGAATTATTGAAGCAGAACAATTGCTTGTAGCAACGGGAAGAAAGCCAAATACAGAATCTTTGAACTTACATGCGGCATGTGTTGACGTTGGGTCTCGTGGTGAAATCGTCATTGATGAATATTCTAAAACTTCCAATTCCAAAATTTACGCAGCCGGAGATGTAACGCTTGGTCCTCAATTTGTTTATGTAGCTGCTTATCAAGGTGGACTTGCTGCGCGTAATGCAATCGGAGACCTAAATCAAAAGGTGAATTTAGAAGTTGTTCCAGCTGTTACGTTTACTAATCCTTCGATTGCAACGGTTGGTTTAACTGAACAGCAAGCAAAAGAAAAAGGACTTGAGGTGAAAACGTCTGTCTTGCCGTTAGATGCCATACCGAGAGCCCTTGTTAATCGGGAAACAATAGGTGTTTTTAAATTAATAGCAGATGCAAAAACATTAAAAGTGTTAGGCGTTCATATAGTTTCGGAAAACGCAGGAGAGGTAATCTATGCGGCAACATTAGCTGTAAAATTTGGATTGACAGTAGAGGATCTACGAGAAACTCTTGCTCCCTATTTGACAATGGCAGAAGGATTGAAATTAGCAGCCCTTACGTTTGATAAAGATGTATCCAAATTATCTTGTTGTGCTGGATAGCAATATGAATACAAATAGAGCCGAAATACCTTGGAGAACTTCTACTATTCCTACAGCTTTCCTGACACCCCTCATGTAAAACGTAATCATTGGGGATTTGATGACCCTGTGAAAGCGGAAGGAACCGATGAAGAGAAATGGGCGTTCCTCCAGCGTGTGCGTGATGAAATTGGTGCAAGGATTGAACGTTTTGCTAAAATAGGCAGTGGTGTCATATCTCAGTTACCTTTAAATTCTACAAAGATATAATATTCATTGATAAAATGGTTGACAATAAATTGCTCTGGAAATCAATGGAAGGATCGTTAATTCTAATGTAGTTGCTATCGGGCATGGGTTTTGTTAAGGTAAATATATATTCTTTATGTTATTAAGTCACTGTTCTTCTAGTGAAAGTCGTTACACTTTTTGCGTAAGCAGAAAGAGATTCGGCACAAATTTTCAGCCTTTGTATTCCTTATTTAAAGGAGAAGTTAGGCAGACGTATTCGACGTCCATAAATTGCTTTTGCATATCAGAAGAGATACTTACGCATTTTGCGTGAACTATATTAAAACCGATTATTCCTATTCAGGAGTGGTCGGTTTTTTGCTTTCAAAAACTATAGAAGGGAGATAGAAAAGAATTTGTTGACGAACAAATCGGGTTATTTAAAACGCATTTACTTAGCAATCGCTAGGTGTAAATGCGTTTTTTTATTTATCTAAAATACAAAAATAGAAAGGGTTGTTAGGTATGTCTATTAATCTTGATAATATGACAGCTGTTCAAAACAAGCAGCAAGACGGTATTCTCGGCCACCTCATGTGGTTCTCGGTTGGCAAGCAATTAGTCAAAATGAATGATTTAGAGCAAGCACTCGTTCAATCAGGTTTGCCTGTTGAATGGATGCCAAATGCGATTCGTCCAGCTGATGCTTTCCGAAGAAGTACTAAAGAGATAGAGACTAGAAAATCTACAGGACATGCTGGGGTATTCGAGAACTACCTTATACGTGAAGTGTTCTCGGACAAAAGCCACGTGCAAAGAAACATTGTAGTGGAAAAAGTGGATCAGGCAGGTAAACGCCTTAACTACAATAGTAAAGCAGGAGTAATCACGCTAGATAAGCAGAATAGTTCTCTGACGTTTATAACGGAGAACGAAATTGCAAAAGAGCTGTGCTTTGAAGCAGAGCGTAATTTCAATATTTATAAAGACCATTATTCAGCTCAGCAAGTAAGAGTAATGGTGAGTAAAATACTTCAATCGCTGGCACCCACACCTGTACGTCCAAATGGTGGCGTTTATTTTGTCCCAGATTCGCATACGGAGGGTCTAAATCAGCTTGTAAACTTCACGTCCTCTCTTGAGAACAGTGAAGGGTTCAAAATACCCGTTGTAAATACATTCGACAATCGGCAAATGGTGAACACGAAGCTAAATGACCATTTAGAATCTATTTTACATGATTGTAAGTCGAGTGCAGGGCTGAAAAAAGGACAAGTGAAAGAGATTATTGAAAATGCGAAGTCCGTAATTGCGAACTATCGAAATTACAAAGGCATTGTCGCTAATGAAGCAGATACGCTAGAAAATAAAATTATGACGATTCGTGCTGCGGTGTCAAAAATGGTTGTGGAACTTTAAAAAGTAACGGAATGGAGAGATTAAAATGACAGAGTTTTATCAAACGGTAATGGGAAGAAAATTCTATGAAAGAGATGTTGTTGATTATGTGCATCACGTTAAGAAGATTGCTCAAGAACTCGAACGTTCAAATGAATTGAAAGAACAGGAGTTGCAGATGAAGATGCGTGAGCTATCGATAAAAGAACAAGAATTGTTTATTCTTTCAGCGAAAAACTGAAAGGATTCTTATAAAAGGAAGTTCGGTTGCAATAGAAACCGGTTTCCTTTTTCTATTTAAACTAAAAAACAAAGGGGTTTTTCAAAATGACAAACACAAATTTTGCAAGGTTAGAGGAAATAAAAAATGCACTCAATGCAAAGTTTTTTGAGCGTGAGAAAGAAGTTGAAGGGATTCTCGTTGCTCTACTTTCAAGGCAGCATATGCTCATGATTGGACCTGCCGGAACCGCGAAATCGGCATTGTCGGTTGAGTTAGCAAAAATCGTACAGGGAACAGAATACTTCCAATGGTTGCTGACAAGATTTAGCACACCCGAAGAAGTATTTGGCCCGTTGTCATTAAAGGACCTGGAACAGGGAGCGTACAAGAGGAATACCGCAACTAAAATGCCAGAAGCAAATCTTGTTTTCCTTGACGAAATATTCAAAGCGAACTCGGCAATCTTGAATAGTTTGCTGACACTTATAAACGAACGGCTCTTCTATAATAACGGAACGCCGGTAAAGGTTCCTTTGATATCTGTTATTGGGGCTTCAAATGAATATCCCGAAGAAGGAGAAGGACTTGAAGCACTTTTCGACAGGTTCTTACTTCGGTTTGAGCTAGACTATATTGCAGATGAAACGAATTTTGTTTCTATGATGAAGGGTGCCGACCAAAATCAGGTCATGCCCTCCTTGACAATGGATGAGTTGGTTCAACTTCAGTTTTTTACAGACATGGTTACAATACCAGATGAAGTGTATGAAACTCTTTCAAAAATCCGAAATGAATTGCGTGATGAAGGCATACGCCCTTCTGACAGACGCTTTAAACAATCCCTATCGGTACTTCAAGCGAAGGCTTTGATAAACCAAAGGCAAGTTGTAAAGGTAGATGATATTGTCATTCTTGAAAATGCCCTTTGGGAAACGGTTGATCAAAAGGATAACGTTTCTCTGATTGTTCGTAGCCACGCACAAGACGTGGTTACTCGAAAACTTGATACGATTCAGGAAGAGGCAAGTGAAATATTTTCTTCCATGCAGACGGATGCTTCTACTGACGCTGGTATGGAAGCAACCCAAAAACTGAAGTCATTGGTTGCGGATTTAAATAAATTGAAAAAGCATAATCAAAGTAGAGATGCAGATATTGACTCTTTACTTGATAAAGTGAAAGCGATGCAACAAGAAATTCTTGACAGTATTTTGGAGCCAATGGATTTTGGTACTGTAAGTGAAAAATCAACTGTACAAATGCCATTCTAAAAAAACATTGATGAAGATAATTGGAATGCTAAGGATACTTCTTGGCATTTCTTTTTCGAAAAAATAAAAGGGAGTGTTTTATTTGAAATCAACTAGAATTAGAAATGAAAATCATTCTGTGTTAAATACAGATACCTTCGATAAAAGACGATTCAAAGAAATTTATAATATGTCGCAAGGACTTCAAAAGTTAAGCGTTGATGGGGAGTTACCTATGTTTGAACCGTTACTTGGTGACATATGGGCTTCTTTATACAAGATGAAACCTGAATTGAGTGAAGAGGAGATCCCTGATGATTTGCAAATTAACAAATCGTTTATGGAAAAAATCATGAATGATGATTCGTTTGAAAACTATCGAAATTTTACTCGGTTAGATGATTTATCTTCAGCCATCGGAACTGTGAAATTTGGGGAGAAAACGAATGAATGGTTAATTGAACAAAAAGAACAGGATGAAGATTTACGAAAACAAATGCAAGAAATACAGGCGATGCAAAGGCAACTTCAAAAGCAGGAACCACAAAATGGGGCCGGAAATGGTAGTGAGGAGTTACAAGAAGACTTAAAAGAAGCAATGTCAGACTTGGAAGGTCAACTTCAACAGACGTTACAGAACAACAGCCATAGTTTTTCAGAAGCGATGTCTCAAGCTATGCAGGAAACGAAACAGACGAAAGATAGCTTGAAATCATTACTTGGAGGCACGAGTGCTGGTAGTGGTGATGCAGAACTGAAAAAAGTTCCTTTACGGGACCAAATTTCATTAGCTGAAAAAATCGCATCTAATAAACAGATGAAAGAAATTGCAGATTGGACTGGTCGATTTAAACAGATAGCCCGTAGAAAGCAAAAATCCAAACATAATGATTCAATGGAAAGAAGTGGGGTTACATTAGGTAACGATATTGAAAGACTATTGCCGATGGAGTTAGGCTTATACACACATCCAATAACGAAGAACGACTTCCTACGTCGCTTTGTGGAAGGCCAAACGATGCAATATGAACAGAAAGGACATGAGGTATTAGGGAAAGGTCCAATTGTGCTTTGTCTGGATCAGTCAGGCAGTATGCACAAGCTAGATACCCAATCAAAAGGATTTACGTTAGCGCTCATGTCGATTGCAAGAAAACAGAGAAGGGATTTTTGTTTGATATTGTTCTCTACTCGTACACAAATCTTTAAATATGAGAGAGGGAAAATAAAAAGTTCAGATATGATCAATATAGCCCAAACCTTCTTAGGGGGAGGTACGGACTTTGCACTTCCTCTTAATAGAGCATTGAATGTAATAAACGAAAGTCGTTTTAAACAAGCCGATTTAGTTTTCGTTACTGATGGTGAAGATAGAGTAAGAGATTCATTTCTTGAAGAATTCAATAAAAATAAAAAAGAAAAGAAATTCAATGTGCTATCCCTAGTAATAGGAAACAACACAAAAACAGTAGGGCAGTTTTCAGACAAGGTAGTTCTTATTAAGGATTTTGACGACGCAGGTAGTTTTACTGCTTTTGAAATATAAAATAAAAGCTATAAGCTTTCAATTACAGTAACGGGTTCAGCATCCAAAAAGAAAAGGGTTAATAACAATAGAAATAGCAAATCAATTGAATATTGCGGACGTATGGAGCCGGCAGTGCGGAGTTTTGAGCCACTGTTTGCGGATGAGTATGCCACTAGATTGACGCCGCTTAAAAAACCATGGGAATATAGCCATTCCCATGGTTTTTATCATCATTTAAACTCTTTATCTTCTAGTTGCTCATTAATAATCTTAATCGCCAAAAGAACGAGTTCATCATGGACTAAATTATCGCCCTCCATTTTAAAGCAGATGTTTAATAGTTATACATTCTGCTTTTATCATTACTACTTCAATTAAGAGGATTTTCACCATTCTAAAAAAGACTATTTCTGAAACGGGTGATGAGGGATTAAAAGTAATCTGTTATATGCTTTATGGGAGTACCTACTTGACTTATATTATAATGGTGAGTATTAAGAATTATAGTTGTATCAAGGAGAGAATCTAAGAAAGGTTTAATTTTTCCGGCGTAATCATTTTTAGACTTACAAAGGGAATCTTCTTCTAATAAAACTTCAAATTTGCAAGTTATTTTATAACCGGGAGTCCCGTCGTAATCGAATCGGTTTTGGGTTTTAAAAGGTTCAATACGAGCATTTCTCTGATGGATATTATAATAACTTTCTGACTTAGAAGTAAGAAATTCAACAGTGCCAATTATTTTAATCATTATAACCCTCCTCGTATATCGCTATATAAATAAAATATGTTGTAAAAATTAATGTACATAAATTATAACATATCCAAATTTACAGCGTTTTTAGCATGTGGGATTTTAATACCCAGTTTGCTATAATCGTAGAAGGAGGGAAATATAAATATGACTGATAAGGATCTTGCTATTTCTGCTGTAATGGATTTTCTAAATGATAAGTCCAAGAGAATACTACTGGTGAGAGGTTATGATAATGATGCTAAAGTAAGAGTGGTGTTAGGTTGTTTGGAAAGAAAATTTAAAAAAGGTATCATTAGAACAAGTTCTATGGCATACGCTTCAGATCATATCAATAGTGCTTTTAATAAAAAGTTATTACCTGAGGCCATTAAATCAACCACCAATTATGATTTAGGGCGGATGCTTGTTAATATAAGTAGCTATGCTACCCATACGGCAAACAATCCTAAAGGTAACGAGACCACATACACTGTATTCCATCCAGTTCAGTTGGTATTAGATGACCCAAAGAGATATAGTAATTTTTTGAACGAGCTTAATCTTACTAATTCAAGTAAAATAATATTAATCACTACAAATGAGTGGAGCATAAAAAAATGGGATATTGAAAATTATGTAGATGAAGTGTTTTTCTATAGTGTGGAAAATGATAATCCCCAAATTATGACTAATCTAAGGAATAATGGAGCGATATAGGATTTAAAACAAATGTGCACCTACTGGTATGTATTCCAAGAACGGTTGAAGCAAGAAGGACTAATCAAGCTTAAAGATTGGGCAAGAGACGACTTAACTGATAAACAGATTGGTCATAATATCGGTGTCAGTCGTTCAACATTGGCTGTATGGAAGAGTAAGTATCGAAACATATCGGACGCCTTAAAAAGAGGAAAGCAAGTTGTTGACTGTCAATGAGAGAATACACTACCTTTCCTCTTTTAATATTTCTGTTTTTCCTAATCAATTCACATCACCTCGACTTCACCCCTTTATTTTTGGCATTGAAAAAGCACTTAAACTGAGATTTGTGAACAGAAAGAGCCAGCAATGGCGAAGTTTTGAGGCACTGTTTGCGGAAAGAAGATCCATCAATATTTAGCAATAACTCTGTAGATTTTGTGGTCCGCCACCATTGACTGTAAATTTTGTCTGTGGTTGTGAAGCAATCGCAGGTGTGATAAAAATAATGCTAAAAGGCACATCTACTCAAACATAATAACACGGACAAATCGATTTTATGCATTCGCTGGGGGACCCTAACCCCTTCCAGTAAATGCAAAGTATCAATGGCAAATAGCTCCGCTGTGGCTCGGAGGTTGTACTATATTGTGGCTCTCAGTTTCGCAAAAGGTGGCTCTTATCTCCGCAATGGATGGCTCAAAACTACGCATAAGTGGCTCAATTCATCTGCAATACTCAATCAATTATCAGATTCTTCAACAACGAATCAACAGTATAAATAGAACGCAAAAAGGCTCAGACTTAAATCTGAGCTTTTTTAAAGTTGTAGAGTTACTTTTTTGTTCCACAATCACGCCCAATTGCAGCACAGCCTTATGTTACATCTACATTAGATATTAAAAGTGAGGCATCCCCGCGATAATCAATCTTTAATTATATCTAAAATTTCTTTAAAGTCATTTTTTTTAATTTCTTTAAATGTCCTGCCTATTTTATTTTGCAATAAACTCATAAAGCTACTTGTTGAGGGGATTATAGATACCAATTTTCTCTTTTCGAGTGCAAATTCGGCAATCATTTCGGAAGGAAGGCCTGCACTTTTAAGGCTCTGCTCCATTTCTTCCTTTTTATTGTTCCAGTACGTGATGTATGATAAACGCCTACTAAATTCATAAATGCCCGCTTCAAAATTATTATATTTATTCTGTTCCTTATAATATTTTGCGTCATCTTTGTTAACGATAATGAATAATAACTTATCATTAAAATTAGGGTCCTTCATTAACTCTGTAATTTCATACATACAGTTTAAAGACTCTAAATATTTACTAGTTACAATTGAAACAACAAAATCATGATTTCTAATTGTTTTCATGAACTCATCCAAATCGTCTCTGTATTTATTTATGTTTATGTCTCTACTTACGCTAATATCATTATGCTTATTTAAACTATTTTCAACAATATCTGCAAGGTCTGCATCATCATGACAATAAGAAAGGAATACGGTTTTTATTTTCAATTCTACCAACTCTCCATCCGGGCTAATTATAAAAGGAATATCATTGGCTTTGACTATATCCATTGATTTATCAATGGATATATATATAAGTTTTTTGCCTTCAAATTGAAAAGGTTCAAATATACAGTTTATATTGATATTTAAAAGTTTTAGTACATTTTCTACTTGGAAGGGGACTGAATAATTTTTAACTCTCAGCGTTCGGCCATCATCATGTATACCCAAAATAATATCTCCCCCACTTTTATTTGAAAAAGCAGAAATATATTTAGCTGCTTTTTCGGGAGTTAAAGTCGGGTGTATATATACTTTGTTATTTCTGTCGCTATTTCTTATAGCTTGTATAATTTCATCTTTTGTTCTCAATATTGTTGCACCTCTGACTTTTATAATTTTCTAAGAGGAATCTTTGTGATACCGGTTGTTTTGAGAAGATCACCCAATGTTATACTCTTTTGCTCAGTCCCGTTATCTGTCCACAACTCATACTCCGTGCTATCAAGAACTTCTAATTCTCCTTCACCATAAAAAATAATTTGGTCGCCATCAGTTGGACGAATGACAATTGTGAGTTCTTTACCATCTTTTTTTATAGGGAATATCGTTTCTGTATATTGGTGACTTTGCCATTCTTCTAAGGTTGTTGGAAGGGTATATTTTGGTGAATCTTTTAAATAATTATAGACATTCGAAACGCTTCTTGCTAATAAGGCTTCGAAGTATTTACGCATTTCTGGTGTCGATGTTACAATATGGTTTAATAATTCCCTTATTTCTTCGGTATTTAAGTCAGGGTTTGCTAGTATGTTTTTGATTTGTTGTTGGTTTTTTAAGAGCTCATCTAAACCTTCTATATCAATCCCATTTCGCTCAACCTTTTCGGCAATTTTCATTCTTCGCAAAGTTTCTTCAGGTGAAGATAACATCATTCTTTTAGAGAAAATCTTAGGGAATAACTTTTCGGATAGTTCAGATTCCTGTAAAAAGAAGTCAGTCAGTTTATTAAAAATGGCTTGTACTTTTCGCTCTGCTTGATTAATGGTCTCTTCAGAAAGAATATCAGTCACTTTAATTTCGATTTTCTTAGCACAGGACTCTGTATTTTTTTGCTTCAAAGGATTATTTTGATAATAAGAATTAAATGCAGAAATATTAGGGTCCAACAGCTTCTTTTTATAAGAGGGATCAAACTCAAATGAAATTCTTTTTAATTCTTCGTTGATATTTGAATCGTAAAAGACATTATTAAAAGGATAAAAGTTTTTATCCTGCGTGGGAACAAATGCAGAATTAATTACCTGTTCCACACCTTCATCATCAATCCATAATGAGTAAAAATTATCTAACCATTCATATGTTTTTTTTTCGTCATTTACATATCCATAAAATTCGGTAAGATTCATTTCTTCAAACATTGAATTGAAATTTTTTAAATAGAAGTTGCCACCAAAAATCTTTCTCCAACCTAAGAAGGTTTCAACTGTAGGTACATAAAAGTTCCTTCTATCAGTGAATAATTTCCAAAACGAAATATCATCGTCTTCCTTTTTGGCTTTTGGTAGATAGATTTGAAAGTCTCCTGAATCGTCTAAATAAGACATTCTTTCGTAATCATAAGAAGGGTTGTTTATCGGTATAAGAGGCTTCTTCTCTATATAACCCATTATTTCATCATAGCAATACTTTTGTAGACCAGAATACTGGCCACTTTTCAATAAACATATATTAAATTCATTTCTAGTATTAACATTTTCAGCGCAATAATCTACTAATTTTTTATATAAAGAAACCGCTTCTTCGATTATCTTTTTATTATCCGCATTGCCATCTCTTATTGCATCGCGATCTATTTCAACGTCAAAGAGGTCAGAATTTACAATGATAGGAAAGGCGTATTCTTCACTTCCAATTAAGGGAAAATTACAAAATAACTTTGGCATGTTCTCAGGGATAGTTAAAAACGAAAATAAGCCATTTTCAAGGTCATATTTCACAGGGCAAGCGATTGTTACGTTATTTTGTGTTAAAAAGAATAAATTCTTCAGACTATCTGTATCCACATTGCCCGTTTTCAACGCAAAAATATTGACGTTCAGCGGAGTTGGTAATGAAATGATTTTTTCTCTTTCATAAGTCTCACCATTATAATTTATAGAATGAATGTTTTCGTTAAATGCTAAAAGATAAGGCAATGTTGTTTGTAAATCTTCTGCGCCTTGTTGTACCGTTGCTATTGATTCAGAGGTTCCGTTAAGATTGTAAATAAATTTTGTTTTATTTATTTTCTCCACAGTTTCATTAGTACCGTTATTTAAAAGTTCCAAATCACTTAACATTTTTTCTGTTTTCCTTCTAATATCGGGATAGTCTCCATCAGTGCGGTCAACGATAAAATTCATATCAGTCCAGGTACCATCTTCACGAATAAAAGTACCTTCAATTTCTACGATAGCTGACAATAAAAAAGTAGACATAAATCCTGTACCAAATTTTCCTGTCAAATTTTCTTCAGATTGTTGTTTTGTAGAAATTTGAGTTATTAAAGACAGTAGATTTTCGTATGAAAAAGGCGTTCCATCATGACTGAAGGAAATTCTATCATCTGTAATTTCTAAAGATATGTTAATAGTACTATCCTTAGGCGTACAATCAGAAGCGTTTTGAATTAACTCCCATATCCATCGACGCCGGATTTCATTTTTCTTCGCCTCTGAAGATTCCTTTATATTTTTTAATTCATTAAATATTTTACTCGTACTTGAATTTAGCGCAATTTCAAAATATTTATCTTTTTTCAAAACGCGACCTTCCTTCTATGTAAATTTATTTGAACTGCTATCTAATAAATGCTATTTGTGTAAAGATTAACTTTAATGGTTTCAATTGTTCTAATAACCTCACACTTGGTTTTTTTAGACAATCTTTGATGCAGCTTTTGAATAAGGATTGATCATTTTTCAAATTATAATCTTCGTTAGTCTGGGCCGATTGTTGGATAGTGATTTCATTATACATGATATTTATTACTATATAATGTTTCAATCCCTTCAACCCATTCTGCATAATTTTGTTAAACACCGTGCTATTTTATAGTTTGGGCTTTTTGATTCTTTCGATTGAAACGATTATAGAAGGAACAGAACAAGTCGGAAGAGGTGGCAAAAATGGCGAAAATAATACCATTCAAAACTAGGCGACAACTAGAAACAGAAAAGGCAGTTAAAGTAATGCGTGAGTGGGAAGCCAATTTAGAATGGGAAGAAGCGAATTGGCACCATGTAATAGAAAGAGAAACAGAAGAAGAAGAAGAAGAAGAAGAAGAAGAACAGAACTTGTCCTTCGAGGAAATTGAGTGGTTGAATGAGTGGGTTAAGGAAAATGAGTAAGTTGAGAAAACAGAAATATCGGGGAAGTCGTTGTATAAAAAACGCTTACTCTACCGAAAGAGTAAGCGGACAAAAGTATAAACTTAAACAATTTTACACAAATTTTACACAAGGCTTATAAGAACAATTGATCTAACAGTGTTTAAGGGCTATAATCGAAACCGGCCTCGGGGATGTTTAGACTGACGCTGTGGTCACGGATCTAGGGCTGTCCAGACGTTTGTACAATGTTGCATAGGGATGGAAAGTTACTTTTTCAAGTACTCACTGCGGGAAGAACAGTCTAATGTTGTGTATTTCACCCTACTTTGACAAGTACACCGTCCTGTTTTCCACACTAATAAGTGATCATGTTTTTGAACATGATCCATACGACACCGGAAATGGATTTAACCAATTTCCTATTCCAGATAATTGGATTTTTTACGACAATCCCCGGGTAGTTTTTTGATAAGTTATAACTTTGCTCTTGTAGAAAACCATGTTTGTAAGTTCGCCACTTTTTTGTAGTATCGACTAACAAGTGGGGATTTTTTGAGGTTTGCAGACCATTTTTCTTTCTAGTGAGGTTGCGTTGTGCTCAATTTAACAACCCATCGTTAATAATTGATGATCTAAAAGGTTAGTCCCATTATGCACATTTGTGATATTATAGGATAAGTCAAGATTTTTATTGAGTGTAATGAAAGGATGAAAAATATATATGGGTAACGAGCTTCCAAAAACCGTATCTCTGTATACACTAGGCTGTAAAGTGAATCATTATGAAACAGAAGCTATTTGGCAACTGTTCCAAGAAGCAAACTATGAAAGAGTAGAATTTGATCAGAATTCTGATGTCTATGTTATTAATACATGTACAGTAACGAATACCGGTGATAAAAAGAGCCGACAAGTGATCCGTCGTGCCATTCGTAAAAATCCAGACGCAGTCATCTGTGTAACGGGTTGTTATGCGCAAACATCACCAGCAGAAATTATGGCGATTCCAGGTGTGGATATTGTAGTAGGTACACAAGATCGTTCAAAACTACTTGGGCTGATTGACCAATTCCGTGAAGAGCGCCAACCGATTAATGCGGTGCGCAACATTATGAAAAACCGTGTCTATGAAGAACTCGACGTACCGTCCTTCACTGATCGCACACGTGCTTCGTTAAAAATACAAGAAGGTTGTAATAACTTCTGTACATTCTGTATCATTCCGTGGGCTAGAGGATTAATGCGCTCACGTGATCCTGAAGAAGTGATTCATCAAGCACAGCAACTTGTCGATGCGGGCTATCTTGAAATCGTCTTGACGGGTATTCATACAGGTGGTTACGGTGAGGATCTAAAAGGCTATAACTTAGCTCGTCTGTTGCGTGACTTGGAACAGCAAGTAAAAGGATTGAAACGTCTCCGTATTAGTTCAATCGAAGCGAGCCAATTAACAGACGAAGTAATCGATGTATTACGCGACTCTAATATTGTTGTACGCCACTTGCATATTCCTATTCAGTCAGGTTCAGATACTGTACTAAAACGGATGCGCCGTAAATACACAATGGAGTTCTTTTCTGATCGTCTAAAGCGCCTGAACGAAGCGTTGCCGGATCTCGCTATTACATCTGACGTCATCGTAGGTTTCCCGGGTGAAACAGAAGAAGAGTTTATGGAAACCTATACCTTTATTCGTGACCATAAGTTTTCTGAGCTCCATGTGTTCCCTTATTCGAAGAGAACTGGCACACCTGCTGCTCGCATGGAAGATCAAGTCGACGAAAGTGTGAAAAACGAACGCGTCCACCGTTTATTAACATTGAACGATCAATTAGCAAAAAATTACGCTTCTCGTTTTGAAGGCGAAGTACTCGAAGTTATTCCAGAAGAAAGCTTTAAAGACGACACTGATCAGGATCTCTATGTAGGCTATACAGATAATTATTTGAAAGTAGTCTTGCCTGCAGACGAAACGATGATCGGACAAATTATAAAAGTGAAAATTACGAAAGCAGGCTATCCTTACAGTGAAGGTCAACCTGTCCGTGTACTTACAGAAGAAAAAATAACGATTTAATATGGACCACCTGTAATGGGTGGTCTTTTTCGTGCAACGAAATGTAAGCTTTGTTATACTGAAAAAAACGATACGAAAAAAAAGGAGCGCTTTCATTGACTACAAACTATGCCGCTTATATCGATCATACGCTGTTAAAGGCAGAGGCAACAAAACAGCAAGTATTGGAATTATGTGAAGAGGCTAAGAAATATTCTTTCGCTTCAGTATGTATTAATCCGACTTGGGTCAAAACAGCTGCAGAAGCTTTACAAAGCACGGAAGTAAAAGTCTGCACTGTGATTGGCTTCCCTTTAGGTGCAAGCACATCTGAAGTTAAAGCGTTTGAGACAAAAGACGCGATTGCTAACGGGGCCACGGAAGTAGATATGGTCATTAATATTGGTGCATTACAAAGTGGATTGCTTGAACAAGTACAAAATGACATTGCAGCCGTTGTAGAAGCCGCCAAAGGTCAGGCTTTAGTAAAAGTGATAATTGAAACATCCTTGCTGGACGATATCCAAAAACGTACAGCATGTGAACTGGCAGTGCTTGCAGGAGCGGACTTCGTTAAAACATCGACTGGATTCTCTACTGGCGGTGCAACTCCAGAAGACGTGAAGCTGATGCGTGCTGTAGTAGGACCCGCAATTGGAGTCAAGGCGAGTGGCGGTGTGCGCAGTGCAGAAGACGTAGATCGTATGGTGGAGTCGGGTGCAACGCGAATTGGTGCGAGTTCAGGTGTTTCCATCATGCAAGGCCTATCATCATCAGCCGATTATTGATTACGGTAAAAGAGTAATTCGTAAAACTTCTCATGATATTCTAATAGTTTTTATTGACCAAATAGAAAAGATACGATATAATTTTATAGTACATAGCAAAGTGCTATGTTTCGAAGTGTGTGTTTGGAGGGAGGGACAAGAGATATGACTAAGACAGTCGTTCGCAAAAATGAATCACTTGAAGACGCTCTTCGCCGCTTCAAACGTACTGTATCCAAGAGTGGTACAATACAAGAGAGTAGAAAGCGTGAATTCTATGATAAGCCAAGTGTAAAACGTAAAAAGAAATCTGAAGCTGCACGTAAGCGCAAGTTCTAATTTCTGCCTACATTGAATTTTGATATTACCTACTAATGTAATTTCTTATAAACCGAAAATCCTTCCATGGATTTTCGGTTTATTTTATTGTCTGGAATTTACTAAGCCATTTATAGGAGTAGTTCAACCATATTTAATCCATATACTAACAAGCTATGACACAACAGAAAGAAAAACTTTTATTTAATTGCGATTAAATGAAACCAAATGCTTCTTCAAACGTAAATAGTAAGTATAATAGGCAGTAGAGAGAGGTGAGAAAATAATGTCTAAAATGATTAGGTCAGTTTTTCTGCTCATTTTATTCATCGGTACAATCGCGTTGCCTTTTATACACTCAGACGCAGCTGAAACAAAAGTATATCGCGTACCCCTTCACCAAGAAGTAGAAAAGGGGCTGCATGCATTTCTACAGCGTTCATTTAAAGAAGCCAAAGCTGAAGGTGCAGAGACGATTGTGTTGGATATAGACACTCCTGGAGGGTTTGTAGACGCTGCTGACCAAATCGCCAAGCTGATGAAAACGACTGATGATGTAAAAATTATTGCCTTCATCAACGATCGGGCGCTATCTGCTGGGGCTTTCCTAGCGCTGTATGCAGATGAAATCTACATGACGCCAAACGGTTCGATCGGTGCTGCACAAGTCATCGATGGATCTGGAAATGCAGCAGAAACGAAAGCCAATAGTTATTGGTTGGCGCAAATGAAAAATGCCGCAAAGCACTCAGGCCGTGATCCACAATATGCACTAGCCATGGCAAATCCCGATATCGATCTGCCAGACTTGCGTGCACAAAAAGGGGAACTTCTGACTCTCACTGCTGACGAAGCCGAACAAGTGAAGTACAGTGAAGGTACAGTGGCTACATTTGATGAGCTACTTAAGAAGCTAGATTTGGAAGGCGCGGAAGTTATTTCTACAACGGAAACGTTTACAGAGAAAATGGCGCGATTCATCACCCATCCGGTCGTAGTACCGATTTTACTTTCCGTTGCAAGTCTCGGACTGATTGTTGAATTATATTCACCAGGCTTTGGTGTGCCGGGAAGCATGGGGTTAACCGCTCTGTTTTTATTCTTCTACGGACACACAGTAGCGGGTCTTGCGGGTTATGAAACATTGTTATTATTCCTGCTCGGCGTCGCCCTTATAATTGCCGAATTCTTTGTTGCAGGGGGGATAGCGGGGATCTTCGGAATCTTAGCTATCATAGGAAGTATTTTATTGGCAGGCACAAACTTGGCATTCATGGCAATCTCGGTGCTAATTGCGATAGCCGTAGCATGTATAGGAGTAGTGGTTATTATGAAATTCTTCGGTAAAAAACTTCATCTGTTGAACAAAATCATTTTAATGGATACGATGGATACGGAAAGCGGTTACGTCTCCAACAAAAATCGTAATGAATTGTTGCAGAAAGTTGCCACAACCATTACACCACTTTATCCATCAGGTGTCGCCGAGTTGGACGGTGAACGAATCGATGTAGTATCAGAAGGTCGTTATATCGAGAGTGGTAAACAAGTAGTTGTCGTAGCAGTAGAAGGTTTCAGAATTGTAGTAAGAGAGAAGAAAGAGGAGGAACAAGGCTTATGATGGGACTAGGAACAATCGGACTGGTAGCTGCAGTCTTCATTATCATCATCGTACTGGCGGTATTCTTTACATTTGTGCCAGTCACGCTATGGATTTCCGCAATGGCGGCAGGCGTACGGGTAAGTATCTTCACGTTAGTCGGTATGCGTTTACGTCGGGTTATCCCGAGCAGGGTAGTTAACCCGTTAATCAAAGCACATAAAGCGGGTCTAACAGTATCAATCAACCAGTTGGAAAGCCATTACCTTGCGGGTGGTAATGTTGACCGCGTTGTAAATGCATTGATTGCTGCGCAACGTGCGAACATCGACTTGACTTTCGAAAGAGCACAAGCAATTGACTTGGCAGGACGTGACGTTTTGGAAGCAGTTCAAATGTCCGTTAACCCGAAAGTAATCGAAACACCATTTATCGCAGGTGTTGCGATGAACGGTATCGAAGTTAAAGCGAAAGCTCGAATCACAGTCCGTGCAAACATCGACCGTCTAGTCGGTGGAGCAGGGGAAGAAACTGTCGTTGCGCGTGTTGGTGAAGGTATCGTATCGACAATCGGTTCTTCTATCAGCCACGCAAAAGTACTGGAAAATCCGGATATGATTTCCCAGACTGTTCTGAAAAAAGGTTTAGATTCAGGTACAGCGTTTGAAATTCTCTCGATTGATATTGCCGACGTAGATATCGGTAAAAACATCGGAGCGGAACTTCAGACTGAACAAGCGATGGCGGATAAAAACATTGCCCAAGCAAAAGCGGAAGAACGCCGTGCGATGGCTGTTGCAAGTGAACAAGAGATGAAGGCGAAGACTCAAGAGATGCGCTCGAAAGTTGTGGGTGCGGAAGCCGAAGTACCTTTAGCTATGGCAGAAGCTTTGCGTTCAGGAAATATCGGAATCATGGATTATATGAATTATAAAAATATCCAAGCAGATACAAGCATGCGGGATTCTATCAGCAAAACAGGTTCGGATCAACAACCAAAGAAAGATTAATTATAACGAGATGAATTCCCGGGAAGGGGATGCATAATGGAACAACTGATAATTTTAGTCATTATGCTGGCTCTCGGATCTTTATTCGGTAAAAAGAAAGACCAAGAAAAACCAGGTCAAAAACCGAAACGACCGCCAAGTCAGCAATGGCCAGCACAACCAACTCAACGTCAAATGAATCAGAGAGAAACTCAGCGGACCCATGCAACTCCTGAAGAGAAGCCGCGTTCGTTGAAGGAATTATCTAGGAACCTATTCGAAGATATTCAAAAGGAATTCCAAGATCTTCAACAAGAAACGAAAGAACCTGAACAGCCTGTAAAGACGCAGGCGCCTCAGTCAGAAATCTTCTATGCAGAACCTAAAAAGCCAGCTAAGTCTGCTTCCGCGTCACGTCCTGAACGTCAAACGGGCAGAGGTAAACTACATGGAGGGAAGATCATGTTAGAAGATGAACCGATTTTGCAGGAAGACTTGATTCCGAAAACTCCGCAGCAGATCATGCAAGGGATTGTCTATGCAGAAATTTTAGGTCCACCAAAATCAAAACGGTAATCATGCCGCCCCCTGTCTTTTCATAGGATGAGACAGGGGGTTTTTTCATGAAAAAATTATTCGCACTTCATCCATCCATTATTTTAGATGAATTCAACTCATTGCGGATTACTGGCAACTATCGCTTGCTTGCATTAAGCGAACAATCCGTATCCTTTCAAACGAATGACTATGTCATGACTGTCAAAGGAGAAGATGTAACGGTTCTAATGCTGACTGAACAACACGCCCATATATCGATCGACGAACTGCAGGAAGTGACGGTGCGTTTTACACCTGAAGAAGGAAACAGCCATGAGTCCTAAACGATTTGAAGTTCAGGTGAAAGATGTTCGTAACGGTTCTGTTTTTCTGAGTAGGTTACAAAGAGAGCATGTCAAGATCAGCAGCTTGTATGTCTCTGGAAGTGCAATGTTTTTTGAGACGGATTCAAAAGGAATTCATATTATCCGTCGTTATAGAAGGAAATACCGTGTGAAAGTACAAATCAGGCGTAAAGGTCAGGATACAGTTCAGCATCGATTATTCGCATCTTTATTGTTCTTAATCGTCTGTGTCATCCCGCTAGTTGCCTCGTTGTTTCTGTGGAACATCACAGTGGAAAGTGATGTTCCGGAAATTGCGCAACGAATGGAAACCAAGATGCAGAAAGCGCGAATTACTGCGCCTACTTTATTATCCAAATTACCGGAAGAAGATGAAATTCGTCGACTGCTGATGCAAGATGAACCCTCTCTATCGTGGATCCGGTTCTCAAAGACAGGTACTTCGTTAACTGTTTCACCGATGCTTGCTCCACTTTCCACTGAAGTGAAAGAAGAAGTGAAAGAAAAGCCATCCCATCTAGTAGCAAAAACAGGAGGAGTCATTACACGCTTTGCATTAACAAGAGGAGAAAGAGCGAGTATTATTCATCAAACTGTAAAAAAAGGGGATATGCTAGCAACAGGTATTCTAGAACAAGGAGAGAAAACGACTGTAGTAGGGGCAGACGGGGAAGTATTTGCTGACTACTGGTTGGAATGTCATTTTGAATTACCCCGTACGATTAGTTATTCGATTCAAGGAGAAGAGAATTTGGATATCAGTTGGCAAAAGCCATGGACAGGTAAGCAGATAAAAGATATACGTTTTAGAAACCCTATTGTGATGGATAAGCTGAAAGAAACGCATATTCAGGAAGTGTTTTTGAAAAAAGGAATGGAAGAGACCATCATATTGCCATTGATCAAGTATGATTTATTGTCAAAAAAAACAAATGAGCGCATAATTAAAGAAGAAAACATTTTACATGTATCCTTTACTAATGATAAAGTGAGTGGGACTATACTATTTTTACTTAATGAAAACATTGCTGAAAAACGACCTATAACTCAAGGAGACTGAAAATATTGAGCGAACATTTACTTCAACTTCATATTGAAGAACCGAACGAAGCGATTATGCTTCTAGGCATTTCCGATCAGAACATGAACTTAATTGAAGAGGAATTGAAAGTTTCAATCCACACTAGAGGTGAAAATATCTCGATCAGTGGAGCAGAAGAACAGGCGGTAGCTGCGAAAACATTGCTCGAGCAGTTACTGAAAGTGATCCGTAAAGGGATTAATATTAATTTACGCGATGTGGCAACAGCAATAGAGATGGCAAAAAACGGCACGATTGAATATTTCTCTTCTTTATACGATGAAGAAATTGCACGCAATACAAAGGGGAAAGTCATTCGTGCAAAGACCATTGGACAAAGAGAATATGTCCAGGCAATTCGTTCAAGAGATCTCGTATTTTGTATCGGACCTGCTGGAACAGGAAAGACGTATCTCGCTGTCGTGATGGCGGTGCAGGCAATGAAAACGGGTTCAGTAAAGCGAATTGTGTTGACCCGACCTGCTGTTGAAGCAGGAGAGAGCTTAGGATTCCTTCCAGGCGATTTGAAAGAAAAAGTTGACCCGTACCTTCGTCCTCTTTACGACGCGTTACACGATGTGCTAGGAGCCGAACATACAGAACGTCTTATGGAACGTGGCGTCATTGAAATTGCACCACTTGCGTACATGCGTGGAAGAACGCTTGACGATGCATTCGTTATTTTGGACGAAGCACAAAACACTACGAAAGCCCAGATGAAAATGTTTTTGACACGTCTTGGTTTTGGATCGAAAATGGTCATCACAGGTGATAAAACGCAAATTGATTTACCTCGTGGTGTAGATTCTGGACTAAATGTTGCAGAACATATTTTGAAGAACGTACAAGATATCCAATTCATGTATTTGGAACAAGGTGACGTAGTCCGACATCCGATTGTAGCGAAGATCATTGATGCATATGAGAAAGAGCAGTCAACTAATTAATTGACTGCTTTTTTTGAATGATGAATATACATAGTTACACATTCATGTGCGGAACATTTGCCGAAAAGGAGGCAACTGCATGACAGCTTTAAAGGAACTATTTTCACAACTAAGAAAAGTGAAATTTACCTTTCTTTTGCTTCTTGTCGTCTCTCTTTCCAGTATCGTATTGTTTTTTCTAATGTATGGCAGTACACAAAACGAAACGTACGAAATTTCGGCTTTTGAAATTTCACCGAAAACTATACGTTCACCTAAAACAATAGAAGATATCGAAAAAACCGAACTTGAACGTGTACGGGCAGAACAGGCGGTACCTAATTCCTATCGTTTCTCAGAGGATGTTATGAAAAACCGCCAAGCTATCCTCGGTTCCATCTTTACTGCAGTCAGTGATGTCAAAGTCGAAGCGACAGAAGATCCTAGCATGACGTCAAGTTCTAAAATGAAGTTACTTCAAGAGAAGTTGGAAGGACTGGAAAAAGAACAAACTTTTTTACCCGTTACACATGACCAACTTAAGCAGCTACTTACGGCTGAACAAAATGATCTAAATAATTTGCATGAATTACTGACACTTGTAGTGGGAAGAGAGTTATCGAAGCCGTTTAAAGCTGAACAAGTGCCGATTCATCGCTATGAAGTGGAGCGCAGAATTCGTGAAACTACTACATTCCCGAGAGATTTGCTTGATGTTGCGCTATCCCTCGGGCGAATGGCAGTAGTGGAAACAGAGGTAGTCGATGAAGAATTGACTGTTAAGAATCAGACGGATGCGCGGGCTTCAGTTGAAGCCATTCGTATTTTACAAGGACAAGTCATCGTCCGTGAAGGACAATTGATCGATCGTGATGTGTATCACCAGCTCAAGCTTTCAGGAGTCCTAACTAATCAGTCTTCTCTTAAACCGATGTTCGGCATTGTTTTGTTTATTTTGTTCGTATCGGGTTTGATTGCCATACACTTCGGCAAGTCCAAAAGAGATGAGGCATTTAAAAAGAAAGCACTAGGTATTTTCTATAGCATTTTCCTACTATCCGTCGTTTTAATGAAAATCGTCGGCTACATTGATCGTGAGTTTGATGTCCTCATTGCGTTTTTATTTCCGACGGCTCTCGTGCCGATGCTGATCAAGCTATTAATTAACGAGCGTTCAGCAGTACTTGCAACGATTATTACGTCTGCGACAGCCGGTATCATGATGCAAGAAGGCTTGGCTGCAATTATGCAAATGGAAGTAGCGCTGTATATTTTATTCGGTGGGATTGTGAGTATTTATTTACTAAGTGAACATGGTAGACGCTCAACGATTTTACAGACAAGTCTCGGTGTGGCGGGATCAAATATGATGTTCATCATATTTTATTTATTGATGACACAGACTAGTTATACAACACCCGAACTGATTTTCTATGCCGTGGCAGCCATCTCATCAGGTTTGTTGTCTGGGGCTTTGACGATGGGGTTATTACCATTTTTCGAGTCGAGTTTTCACTTGCTTTCTAATATGCGTTTAGTGGAGCTCTCGAATCCTAATCATCCGCTACTAAAGAAAATCTTAGTGGAGACGCCGGGGACATATCATCACAGCATTATGGTTGCGAATATAGCGGATGCGGCGTGTGAGGCAATTGGAGCCAATGGGTTGCTCGCGCGTGTTGGCAGCTATTATCACGATATCGGGAAGACTATACATCCAGGATTCTTCATTGAAAATCAACATAATGGCCGTAATCTACATGATGCACTGACACCCGAGAAAAGTCGTGATATGATTATAGCCCACGCGGAAGATGGAGCGGAAATTTTGGAAAAGCATCGTATGCCAAAAGAGCTTATAGCTATTGCAAGACAGCATCATGGAACGTGTAGTGTCAGATTCTTTTATCAGAAAGCGAAAGAAACCAATCCCGATGTGAATGAAGACGAGTTCCGTTATCCTGGTCCAAAACCGCAAACGAAAGAAAATGCAGTGATCATGATTGCAGACAGTGTGGAAGCTGCGGTGCGTTCTATGAAAGAACCGACACCTGAAAAAATTGCAACGCTCGTCAACGCGATTGTGCGGGGGAAATTAGAAGATGATCAATTTGATGAATGTGATTTGTCGTTAAAAGAAATTAAACTAGTGAAACAAGCCATTAATGAAACGTTAAATGGGATCTTCCATAATCGGATTGAATATCCCGATAAGTAAAGGAGCAGAGCAACTATGATAGATTTTTATTTCGAAGATGAAACAGAAATCGTGGAACCGAGTTCGGAAGCTTTGATCAAGGATTTGTTGACTCACGCGTCAAGAATGGAGAAAATGGAAGGTCTGTATGAGTTGTCTATTACGTTTATGGATGATGAATCCATTCAAGCTGTGAATGCTGAGTACAGGGGCAAAGACCGTCCAACCGACGTTATTTCATTTGCGCTAGAAGAGTTGTCGGAAGGAGAAGTGGCAATTGTTCAAGAAAGCGATATGCCTGTTGTATTGGGGGATATCGTGATTTCCATCGATACAGCAAAACGTCAGGCTATTGAATATAATCACTCGTTCGAGCGGGAACTCGGGTTTCTTGCATTACACGGATTCTTGCATTTACTCGGATATGATCATCTCGATGAAGGGGAAGAACGTGAGATGTTCGGCAGGCAGACAGAGATTTTAACTGCATTCGGTTTGGATCGGCAGTGAGTCTATGCAGAAATTCTTGAAATCATTCCTCTATGCGTGGCAAGGCATTAAAGACGGCTTTAGGCAAGGTCGGAATATGAAATCTCATGGGTTATCCGCAATAATCGTGTTGATTGCGGGTTGGTTCACCGGTCTGTCACAAACAGAATGGATGATCATTTTTATCGTCATTGCAGGGGTGATGGCGCTTGAATTGATGAATACAGCAGTGGAATATGTAGTGGATCTTGTCACAACGGAATTCCATCCACTAGCGAAAAAAGCAAAAGATATTGCAGCTGGATCAGTTTTCGTGTTTGCCATAGCCAGCGCGATTGTCGGCTGTATAATTTTCTTTCCGAAATGGTTTGGATAAATTGATCGAATGAAGGGATGGTATGTAGATGCAAGTAGAACAATTAATGAATGAAGCAAAGCAAGCGATGAAAACGGCCTATGTGCCCTATTCAAAATTTCCAGTAGGTGCTGCATTAGAGGCTAGTGACGGTACCATATATCGTGGATGCAATATTGAAAACTCTGCGTATGGTTTATCCAATTGTGCAGAGAGAACAGCTATTTTCAAAGCGGTATCTGAAGGTGTTACATTGTTCAAGTCAATCACAGTAATTGGCGATACGGAAGGTCCAATTGCGCCGTGCGGTTCTTGCCGTCAAGTCATTGCGGAATTTTGCGCACCGAACATGCCTGTATACTTGACGAATTTGAAAGGTGATATACACGAAACAACAGTAGACCAGCTATTGCCGGGTGCTTTTTCCAAGGAGGATTTAGATTATGCAGAAGAACAACTTTAAGTCAGGCTTTATTTCCATCATCGGACGTCCCAATGTAGGGAAATCTACATTTATCAACCGCATGGTCGGTCAAAAAATTGCGATTATGAGCGACAAGCCGCAAACTACACGAAACAAAGTACAGGGAATTGTGACAACCGATACATCTCAGATGATTTTCATCGATACACCAGGTGTTCACAAACCGAAACACCGCCTAGGCGACTTCATGTTGAAAGTGACACGCAGTACGCTAAGCGAAGTCGACGTCATCATGTTTATGGTCAATGCGGATGAAAAAATCGGTACAGGTGATAGATTTATTATGGAATGGCTCGAGAAATCCAAGACTCCTGTATTTTTGGTCATCAATAAAATCGACCTTGTGCATCCTGATCAATTATTCGAGATCATTACATCGTATACAAATGAAATGAAATTTGCGGAAGTAGTTCCAATCTCTGCGCTAAACGGTAATAATATTGAACGATTGGTGGAAACGCTAGAAAGTTATCTAGAAGAAGGCCCACAATTTTATGATGCAGAGCAAGTGACGGATCACCCAGAGCGTTTCATCATTTCCGAAATGATTCGTGAAAAAGTGTTGCACACTACACGCGAAGAAATTCCGCACTCGATTGCGGTAGCGATTGAAAGCATCGAGCAAGACCCCGTAACTGACAAAACGCATATCCGCGCGACAATCATTGTGGAACGTGATTCACAAAAAGGGATAGTCATCGGTAAAGGTGGTAAGCTCTTAAAAGAAATCGGTGTGAAGGCAAGAAAAGATATCGAAATGTTGCTTGGACATAAAGTATATTTGGAGCTATGGGTGAAAGTCCAGAAAGACTGGCGTAACCGGCCAAGTCGTTTGAAAGAATTCGGATTTAACGAGGAAGACTACTAAGCTGTCTGTCCTGCTAAAGGAGAGAGCGTATTGCTGAATAAGTTGGAAGGCTTTATTATCAAAAGTATCCCTTACGGAGAATCCAATAAAATCGTGACGATCTATACGAGAGAAGCAGGAAAGATCACGGCGATGGCAAGAGGTGCGAAAAAGCCCGCGAGTCGCTTAGCGGCTATTACACAAACCTTTACGCACGGCTATTTTCTTGTTCGTGCAAGCAGGGGCATGGGATCGCTTGAGCAAGGCGAGCTTATCAGTAGCGTTCGTCACATTCGCTCAGATTTAGAGACGACTGCATATGCGGGCTTGATTGTAGAGTTGCTTGATCGCCTAACGGAATCTGAACAGCCGAATGCTAGCATATTTCGTTTGCTTGACGAGTCATTTAACGCTATGGAAGAAGGCTATGACGCAGAAGCCATCACACTGTTCGTTCAGTGGAAGATGCTGCCGGTTGCTGGAATACACCCTATACTTCACGAGTGTGCAAGTTGTGGCGCTACAGAAGGTGAATTCGCATTTTCTTTCCAGCAGATAGGTTTTCTCTGTCATCGCTGCTTTCACGTCGATCCTTATATTATTCGGCTGTCACCTACACAAATTAAATTGATCCGAATGTTTTATAATGTTCCGCTCGATCAGATTGGTAAGCTGACATTAAAGAAACCGACAAAGACATTTATGGCGAAGCTTGTATCAACGATTTATCAGGAGCAAACCGGGATCTTTCTAAAATCCAGAAAGTTCATTGAGCAATTGGAACGTACACCTGAATTGCAAAAACCAAAAGAACGAACTAAAGAAAGCCCAGAAGAGGAAGGCTGATGCCAACTTCTCCTGGGCTTTCCTATGATTAGAATTGTAGGTGTTTCTGAATATATGCTGTAACATCTGCAATAGGCATGCGTTCTTGTTCCATAGAATCACGGTGACGAACAGTCACTTGTTGGTCTTCTAGTGAATCAAAGTCAAATGTAATACAGAATGGAGTTCCGATTTCATCTTGACGACGGTAACGACGTCCGATGGATTGGGAATCATCATATTGTACTGTGAAATGCTTTGAAAGCTCTGCATATACTTTTTCTGCATCATCCGCAAGTTTTTTGGACAATGGAAGGACTGCTGCTTTGATTGGCGCTAATGCTGGGTGGAAACGAAGAACGGTACGTGTATCGCCGTCTTCAAGTTCCTCCGTATCGAATGCGTCACATAGGAAAGCCAACGTTACGCGGTCCGCACCAACGGAAGGCTCGATACAGTACGGTACGTATTTTTCATTCGTAATTGGATCTTGATAATGGAAATCCTCGCCTGAATATTCCATATGACGCTTCAAATCGAAGTCTGTACGGTTAGCGATTCCCCATAGCTCTCCCCAGCCAAATGGGAATTTGTATTCGATGTCCACAGTTCCTTTAGAATAGTGGGATAGCTCATCTTCATTGTGTTCGCGAAGACGAATATTATCTTTCTTCAAACCGAGTTTCAATAATAATCCTTCAGACTGGTCAATCCAGTACTTATACCACTGCTCATCGTCGCCTGGCTTACAGAAGAATTCAAGTTCCATTTGTTCGAATTCACGAGTACGGAATGTGAAGTTACCCGGTGTGATTTCGTTACGGAAACTTTTTCCTACTTGTGCAATACCAAAAGGTACTTTCTTTCTCATAGAGCGTTGAACATTTTTGAAGTTCACGAAGATACCTTGTGCTGTTTCAGGACGTAGGAAGATTTCGTTAGCAGAGGAATCTGTTACACCTTGGCTTGTTTTGAACATTAAGTTGAATTGACGGATTTCTGTATAATCCAACGCACCACATGTAGGACATTTGATTTCGTGTTCTTGAATCAAATCGAACATTTTATCAAACGGTAGGCCATCAACGACCATTTCAATTCCCTTTGCGTCCAATGCTTCTTCAATTAATTTATCTGCACGGTGACGGGTATTACATTTTTTACAATCAATCATCGGATCGTTGAAGTTTCCAATATGACCGGATGCTTCCCAAACTCTTGGGTTCATCAGGATTGCGGAATCAAGACCTACGTTATAAGGTGATTCCTGGATGAATTTCTGCCACCAGGCACGCTTGATATTGTTTTTCAGTTCGACACCTAGTGGACCGTAATCCCAAGTGTTCGCTAAACCGCCATAAATATCAGACCCTGGGAATACGAATCCCCGTTGTTTTGAAAGATTGACTACTTGTTCCATAGATAACATTCTAAACGCCTCCAATTAAAATAAGCACACGTCTCCGGACATAGATCATGTCCGGGGACGAGTGCATGATAACCCGCGGTTCCACCCCGATTGGTTTTTCAACCCACTTTCATAATGAATGTTTCAACTCCCGGCTGCCGTTTCGTGTAGGTACAGGCTTTCACTATCCCTGCTCGCTCAAAATATACACTACTTATTGACCGTTCTTCGTTTACTTGATTCAAAATTAGTTTAGCATGCTTCTCCTTTCTTCGCAATAGCGAGCGTGTTGATATATAATTAGGCAGTAAATACAACTTTGAAGTCTGAAGGCGGTGACATGTTTGGAATTAAATACACGTCAGAATGAAATCCTCGACATCGTCAAAGGAAACGGTCCGATTACAGGAGAGCAAATTGCTGAACGTTTACATTTAGCACGCGCTACGATCCGGCCAGATTTAGCAATCTTGACGATGGCTGGATTTTTGGATGCACGACCGCGTGTAGGTTATTTCTATTCAGGTAAGAAACCTATTAAATCCGTTGCGGATGGCATGGTGGATATGATTGTAGCTAATTATCAATCGAGGCCAGTCGTCATTACTGAAAATCTATCAGTATATGACGCGATTTGCCAACTGTTTTTAGAGGATGTTGGAACACTATTCGTAGTGGACCAGCAGTCGTTATTGACAGGCGTTGTATCACGTAAGGATCTGTTGAGAACGAGCATCGGAAGAACAGAACTAGAAAAGATACCCGTGCATGTCATTATGACAAGAATGCCGAATGTCACATATTGCAAAAAAGAAGATACACTCATTTCCGTTGCCAAAAAAATGATGGACAGCCAAATCGATTCATTACCTATAGTTCAAGAGCGTAAAAACGGACTTGAAGTAATGGGACGAGTGACAAAAACAAATATTACTGCCGCTTTTCTTTCATTAGTGGAAGATCAAGATGTGTGAGGAGTGACTACATGACAAAATTCACATTATTCATTGTCTCCGATTCCGTCGGGGAAACTGCAGGTCTTGTGACGAAAGCGGCTGCGAGTCAGTTTCGTCATGATTTAGAGACGGTTTCAATAAAAAGGTTTTCGTATATAGAAGAGAATTCACAATTAGAAGAAATTGTTTTCTTGGCAAAGCAACAGCAAGCGTTGATTGTCTTTACTTTGGTCAAAAGCCAGATGAGGGAACAGCTATATGTACTTTGTGAAGAATTGGAAGTCCCTTTCGTAGACTTACTCGGTCCATTGATTGAGAAGATGGGGGACCAATTGAAACAAGAACCATTTGAAGAGCCGGGTCTTGTCAGGAAGTTAGATGATGACTATTTCAAAAAAATCGAAGCCATCGAGTTTGCAGTTCGCTATGATGACGGAAGAGACACGCGTGGTATATTGGAAGCAGACATGGTTCTAATCGGTGTGTCGCGAACATCCAAAACTCCTTTATCTCAATATCTTGCGAATAAAGGTTTTAAAGTGGCCAACGTGCCCCTTATGCCAGAAGTAGACCCACCATCAGAACTTTTCTCCATTGACCCTACAAAGTGCTTTGGCCTATGTATTTCCGTTGAGCAATTAAATTCGATTCGGAAATCTCGCTTGGAGGCATTAGGCTTGAAAGATGATGCAAACTATGCGAAAATAGCACGTATTCAACAAGAGATGGACTATTTCAATGAAATTACTACGCGTGTCGGTTGTGAAGTCATCGATGTGACGAATCGCGCGGTAGAAGAGACAGCCAATACGATTCTTAAAGCATTTTCAGCAAGGAAGGCCAACTGAACGAACTAGTTGGGTCTTCTTTTTTCTGTGTGTGTGTCTACTCGGCTAACATGTCATAAATGTGACATAATTGCAGATACTGAAAATAGTTATAGCAAAAAATGTCGATAAAGAAGGATTTTTGGAAAACGTCTAGAATTTATGTATATAGAGTGGAAATGGTGATAGAATGACAAGAATATCTGACGATACAATTGAGGAAATCCGTTCAGGAACTGACATTGTCGATTTGATCAGCGAATATGTCCAATTAGCAAAAAGAGGTAAAAACTGGTTTGGACTCTGCCCATTCCATGAAGAAGGTAGCCCGTCTTTCTCTGTTTCCGAAGATAAGCAGTTATTTCATTGTTTTGGTTGCGGTGCAAGCGGTAATGCCATCACGTTCATGATGGATATGGAAAATCGATCATTCATTGACTCCATCGTCAAACTAGGCAGTCGAATGGGATTAGAGTTGGAAAGTTCCCAAACAGACAACCAAGCGTCAAAATCCTCGTCTAATCAAAAAATGCTGAAAGCCTACACACTGGCTGCTAATTTTTATAGCCATCTGCTCTTAAACACCATAGAAGGCGAAAAAGCATTAGAATATCTAGAAAAAAGAGGATTTACGCGTGATGAGATAGAACAGTATGAAATAGGATGGTCTCCCGTTCAGTCAGATGCCTTATCGGCACTGCTGAAGAGACAAGGTTTTGATATGCAAGAAATGGAAACGGCAGGACTTTGTTTCCATAAAGAAGATGGCTCAGGTTATTTTGACCGTTTCAGGGGAAGGATCATGTTTCCGATTCAGGATGATAATGGTGCAACAATCGCATTCTCCGGCAGAAGGTTGGAGGATTCTTCTTCTGACGCTAAATATATCAATAGTCCAGAAACTCCCGTCTTTGAAAAAAGTAAGGTTTTGTTTAATTTTCACCGAGCACGTCTTAATGTTCGAAAAACGGGTAAAGTAGTACTATTCGAAGGTTTCATGGATACGATTGCAGCAGATCGTGGCGGAATAGGAAATACGGTGGCTGTTATGGGTACTGCATTATCCGCGCATCATATCGTGAAATTAAAGCGAATGGCAAAAAAAATAGTCATTTGCTGTGATGGTGACTCAGCTGGCTGGGGGGCTGCCAAACGATTTGCTGACCAATTGATGGATAGCGCAATGGACGTACTCGTTGCCACTTTGCCAGACAAAATGGATCCTGATGATTATATTAGTCAGCATGGTTCAGAAGTATTTTCGGAAAAGGTGCTTGATCAAGCGTTGTCCTATATTTCTTTCGTAGCGGCCTACTATAGAAGAGATAAAAATTTGTCCGTTGATCATGATATCAAGCAATACGTACATGAAGTATTTGACGAACTGGCTCACCGTTGTTCTCCTATTGAGAAAGATTTATTGATCCAGCAACTCCACAATGAAACACATGCTTCAAAAGAGTCACTTGAACAAGAATTTACTAAGTCGATTGCAAAAAAGGCGAAACAATCGAAACAATCGCATGATTCAAGTCCTGATGAAAACAGAACTGTACAAGTTACGAGAGTCCCGGCGAATCGTGCAGAAACAGATCGCGCGGAACAATTACTTCTTGCACATCTGCTGATGGACGCAGATCTATTCGAGGAAAAACGACTGGAACTTCAAGATTTATTTGTAAGAGATGATGTCATCAAAATATTCTTTAAGTTGGCAGCGTTTTATGAACAATATGATTTGCCAAACTATCAGCGATTTGCAGAAATGTTGGAAGACCGGCAACTGAAGAAAGTCGTCATGGAAGCCATCTTAACTGAACGTTCAAAGGAGCATACCACACAAGAAGTAAATGACTGTATCCGTCATTTAAAAAGAAATCAAATTAAACGTCTAATTGATCAAAAGCGGCACGAATCTAAAGAAGCAGAAAAAAGGAACGACCTACTTAAAGCAATGGAGTTGGCCTCGGAAGTAATCCAGCTTGTGAGATCGTTAAAGGTTCTGTAAGGAGGTATAGTCACTATGACAAAAGAAGAACAAACGGGAGAAGTAGAATTGACTCTTGAAGAAGCAAAAGCAGCAATTATTGAAGCAGGTAAAAAAACAGGTGAACTAACATTAGAGGATGTAACAGAAAAACTGGCATCCTTCGAAATGGAGCCAGACCAATTTGAAGAGTTTTTAGATCAGATTGAAGCGCAAGAAATCGAAATGGATAGAAAAGAAGAAGCTGATCCCAAGGCTGAAAAAGAAGAGCAATTTGATTTAAATGATTTAAGTGTACCACCTGGCGTAAGAATCAACGATCCAGTCCGTATGTATTTAAAAGAAATAGGACGAGTAGATTTATTGACAGGTAAAGAAGAAGTAGAATTAGCGATTCGGATTATCGATGGTTTAGCTGCTGAAACAGAGCTTGAGGAAACAGGGAAAATGACACCTGCATTAGATGCTACTATTATTCGTGGTGAGAATGCCAAAAAGAAATTGGCTGAAGCGAACTTACGTTTAGTTGTCAGTATTGCAAAACGCTATGTCGGTCGCGGTATGCTATTCCTAGATTTGATTCAAGAAGGGAATATGGGTCTTATTAAAGCCGTTGAGAAATTTGACCATACGAAAGGCTTTAAATTCAGTACGTATGCAACTTGGTGGATCCGTCAGGCAATCACACGCGCAATTGCGGATCAGGCACGTACCATTCGTATTCCTGTGCATATGGTGGAAACGATCAATAAATTGATTCGTGTTCAGCGTCAATTGCTCCAAGATTTAGGACGAGAGCCGTCCCCGGAAGAAATCGGAGAAGAAATGGACTTGACTCCAGAAAAAGTTCGTGAAATATTGAAGATTGCTCAAGAGCCCGTTTCATTGGAAACGCCAATTGGTGAAGAAGACGACTCTCATCTTGGTGATTTTATCGAAGACTCAGAAGCGCAGTCTCCTTCAGACCATGCAGCGTATGAATTGTTAAAGGAACAACTTGAAGATGTTTTAGATACATTAACAGATCGTGAAGAAAATGTATTACGTTTACGTTTTGGTCTAGACGATGGACGCACACGTACGCTTGAAGAAGTGGGCAAAGTATTTGGTGTTACGCGTGAGCGTATTCGTCAGATCGAAGCAAAAGCACTTAGAAAGTTACGCCACCCATCACGCAGCAAACGACTTAAAGACTTCTTAGAATAATAGGTGCATCGGCTGGAAATAGCCGATGCTTTTTATTCTTTATTTTAAAAAAGAAGATTGATACTATTGGAGGAGAAAGGATGGCTATAGATAAGAAACAGATCATCATTTCTGAAATCCGGTATTGGAAAGCCAATAAACTCCTGCCTGAGCATTATTGTGATTTCCTCATAACCTTGTATGCACAAGGAGAAGATCCGGACGAAGTGGCAGAGAAAGAATCTTCCACACTTCAAATGGAACGCAGAAAGTTGCGAGTCAAACAATTTATGATTTTGCTTATTAGCTTATTGCTTGCAGGTGTAGCATCAGTTGCTATGTTTGTACTGACGGAATATCCAGTCGCCACATTGACTGTTGCAGCTGTATTGGCTTTGATTTTCCTAACGTTCGTATCGGGAAAAACATTCAGTAAGAAAGGTTTTGCACCATTTCTCTACATATCGATGGCTTTTCTTTTATTGATGATGTCATTGAAGATTTGGACTGCATTTTTTAATGGGGACACGACATTATTGATCGGACTCCTCGTGTTGAATTGCGGTTTATGGTTATTTACTGGAAGAATATTAAAGTTACTATACTTCACTATTTCAGGCTCACTAGGTCTATTGACAGTAGTCGCATTTTTACTATTATCTATATAAACGGACGGAATGTAATGAGGTATTGTTATATTCCGTTCTTTTTCTATATACTAACATGTAAGGGCTTACAAGTTTAATAGAACGGTATAAGTGGAGAGAGGATGATCATGATGAACTTTGATTTAACTCAAGAACAGCAAATGGTGAAAAAACTGATGAGAGATTTTTCAAATGAGGAAGTAGCGCCAGGTGCAGTAGATCGTGATCGCTCGGGAAAGTTCCCGGTGGAAATTTTTCAAAAGCTTTCAGAAATGGGCATGATGGGCTTACCATTTCCCGAGAAATACGGGGGTGGTGGGGCAGACACGATCAGTTTTGCTATTGTTACGGAAGAATTGAGCCGTGCATGTGCATCGACGGGTATTACGTATTCCGCTCATATTTCACTAGGCGGTGCACCTCTCAACTTATTTGGAACAAAAGAGCAAAAGCAGAAGTATCTAACGCCGATCTGTACTGGCGAATCCTTTGGGGCTTTCGGTTTGACAGAGCCTAATGCTGGATCTGATGCTGGTGGAACAGAGACGTCTGCTGTGCTTTCTAACGGGCAGTATACGATCAACGGCTCAAAGGTCTATATTACCAATGCAAGCTACGCTAAACACCTAGCATTGACGGCTGTGACGGGTCGTGAAGACGGCAAGAAAGAGATTAGCGCAATTATCGTACCGACGGATTTAAAAGGCTTTAAAATTATCGATAACTATGAAAAGATGGGCTTGCATGCTTCCAATACAACAGAATTATTGCTTGAAGATGTAGTAGTTCCAGAAGAGAATCTACTTGGCGAGAGTGGAAAAGGGCTTCAGCAATTCCTTGTAACACTTGACGGTGGTCGTATCGGGATCGGTGCTATGGCAGTAGGTATTGCACAGGCAGCTTATGAGAGGGCTTTGAACTATTCAAAAGAACGTAAGCAATTCGGAAAGACGTTATCCTCTTTCCAAATTACACAATTCAAACTGGCTGATATGGCGATGAAGATTGAACTTGCACGGACTATGGTGTATAAAGCGGCCTGGCTGAAAGACCAAGGTAGAATGTTTACAAAAGAAGCCTCGATGTGTAAATTATATGCTTCCGAAATTGCTATGGAAGTTGCCGATGAAGCGATCCAAATACACGGTGGCTATGGCTATATGCGTGAGTACGAAGTCGAACGTTATTTACGTGATGCCAAGCTTCTTGAAATTGGAGAAGGTACTTCAGAAGTACAGCGGATGGTCATCGCTAGACAACTAGGTTGCTGAATTGCGAATTATGGCGATTCTGTCACAAAAGACGAAAAGTCGTCCAATAACACTTTCAGTTTTCTTATAGATACAGTACAATGTTAATTGTATACTGTATCTTTTACAGAATAGATTCTGGTGAAGGAGGGTAATCCAATGAATAAAAATCCTGTTGTACCATTTTTCCTAATTTTCGCGCTCGGAATTGGACTGGTTTTCTTCATGTCACTTTATGGCCTAGATCAAAAAAAGGAAATTGCTGGAGCTAACGAAGAAGGCACTGAGCAAACAACTGAAGAAGAAAGTGCAAACACTGGCGAATTTGACGCAGAGGCAGTTGCTCAGCAGAAGTGTATTAGTTGTCACGGCGATGGCTTGGCTGGCGGAATGGGGCCGGCTTTAAATAGCTCACTTGACGCAAAAGAAGCACATGATGCAATCAAAAACGGTGTTGCTGGAACTGCAATGCCAGCTGGACTAGTTCCTGATGAGAACATAGATGAAATGGTTGATTACATTTTATCATTAGATTGATTGTCTACTTAATTTAAAGAGCCAGTAAACCGGAGTAACTCTTGGTTTACTGGCTCTTTTGCATTGCACGAAATGAGTAGCGATTATACAATAGATAAGAATGAAAGGCGGGGAACCATGAATACCAATCAATTATCGGAACGTCTGGCGATGGTGGCCAGTTTTGTACCGAATCATACTGTGCTTGCGGATATTGGTAGTGATCATGCCTATCTTCCGTGCTATTTAATGAACAAAGGCAAGATACGTAAGGCTATCGCAGGAGAAGTAGTGACAGGTCCCTTTGAAGCGGCGACGCGCAATGTAGATCTTCATGGTTTTGCGGACCGTATTGAAGTGCGTCTAGCAAATGGTTTACAAGCGATAGAAGATGCTGACCATGTCGAGACCGTAACGATTGCCGGTATGGGTGGAACATTGATTACTTCCATCCTAGAAGCGGGTAAGGATCGTCTGACGCATGTACAGCGGATCATCGCGCAACCTAATCTGCATGCGATCGCGATTCGGGAATGGGCTGTAGCAAATGGATTTATTATTGTAGACGAAGAGATTCTACAAGAAGACAGTAAAATTTATGAAGTCCTCGTGTTAGAAAGAGGAACGGCTGATTACACGAGAACGGATTTGCTCGTCGGGCCGGTTTTACGACGTAAACTATCTACCGTGTTCCGCGTGAAATGGGAACGGGAAATGCTGGAATGGCAGCGGGTCATAAAAGCCCTTGATAACGCAGAACAAACAGAAGAAATTAAGCAAAAAAAAGCAAATATACAAGAAAATATAGAATTAGTCAGGAAGGTGTTAGCACATGAAGAAAAGTAATGGATATCAGATCATTGAACTATTTGAAAAGTGGTCACCGAAGCGACTTGCATTTGAAGGAGATCCAATTGGATTGCACATCGGCCAATTGAATCGTCCCGTAGATAAAGTTCTAGTTACGCTAGACGTCAACGAACAAGTGATTGATGAGGCAATTGAAAATGGGGCAACTCTCGTGATTGCCCACCACCCTCCATTGTTCCGTCCCGTTAAATCTATTTTGACCGATACACCACAAGGGAAAATGATTGAGAAATGTATCAAGCATAATATTGCGGTCTACGCTGCTCATACCAATCTGGATATTGCAGCAGGTGGTGTCAATGATATGCTAGCGGAACGTCTTGGCATACAGCAGACGGAACCGATCGATGTGACGAATTCTGAACATTTGATGAAACTCGCGGTATTTTGCCCGTTAGAAAATGCTGATGCATTGCGTCAGAAATTGGCATCTGCGGGAGCGGGTGCGATTGGCGATTACCAGGCATGCAGTTTTAGCACACAAGGTATTGGACGATTTACACCGGTTGCGGGAGCAAATCCGGCAATCGGAGAAGTAGGCGAGCCGACGCTGGTAGATGAAGAGCGAATTGAAGTCGTTTTTGCAGAAAGTCAGCAAGTTAAAGTCATCAAAGCAATGTTTGCCGCGCATCCTTATGAAGAACCGGCATTTGATTTAGTAAAAATGCAGCAGAAAACGAATGAGCAAGGGATCGGGCGTATCGGACAAATCGCTAATGAGATGACGTTAAAGGAATTCGCACAACATGTAAAAGATGTATTCGAAGTTCCCGCATTACGTTTCGTAGGTGATCCGGAGAGAAAAATTCGTAAAGTGGCGGTTCTCGGTGGCGATGGAAATAAGTACATTACGGCTGCGAAGAGAAAAGGAGCCGATGTATTCGTGACAGGGGATATGTATTATCACGTCGCGCAAGACGCGCAAGTACTCGATCTTGCCATTGTAGACCCAGGTCATAATATCGAAAAAATTATGATTGCTGGCGTTGCGAATAAAATGACAGAACTGTGTAAAGAAAATAAATTACCTGTTGAATTTATTGAATCGAAAGTCATTACGGAGCCTTTTCAATTCCTATCGTAAATAAAACCGTCGAGCATAAACTCGACGGTTTTTTCGTTGCTTATGGCTCGATCCGGATAACAGGAGTCGGGTTCTTGACTTTCGGCAAGATTTTTTCAAGCTTAAACTTTCTCTCCGGATGATGTGTTGTAGGATCTTCTGGGTCAAATTCGTTTAGGAACGATATAACTTCTCTAACGATTATTGTAGGTGTAGAAGCGCCTGCCGTGACCGCTACTGTCTCAATGTCCATTAACCATGCAGGATCAATTTCTGAGACGTCTGAGACGCGGTATGAAGGTGTGTTTGCAATTTCTACTGATACTTGCGTTAAACGGTTGGAGTTATTACTTTTTGGATCTCCAACAACGATCAGCAACTCTGCCTCGCCGGCTTGTTCTGCTACAGCTTCTTGACGAACTTGTGTAGCTAGACAAATTTCTTGATGAACTTCGATGTGAGGGAATTTACGTTGCAACTCTTCCATAAGATGTGCAACATCCCATTGACTCATGGTTGTTTGATTTGTAACCAGTAGTTTGTCATTGGTAATCTCTAAGTTATCAATATCTTCAAGACGCTCAATTAAGTGAACAGAATCGGGGGCAACGCCAATAGCGCCTTCTGGTTCCGGATGGTGCTTTTTGCCGATATAAAGAATGTCATAGCCTTCAGCTACTTTTTCTTCAATTAAGTCGTGTGTAACGGAAACGTCAGGACATGTTGCATCGATTGCGACCAATCCTTTTTCTTTCGCTAATTGGCGAACTTCAGGTGAAACACCGTGTGCTGTGTAGATTACAGTTCCCTTATCTACTTTGCGTAAAATTTCCAGGCGGTTTTCGCCGTCCAACGTTATAATTCCGTCTTCTTCGAATGCATCTGTAACGTGTTTGTTGTGGACGATCATGCCTAATATATAAATGGGTCTCGGCAGGGTAGGATCTAGCGCAGCATTCCTCGCAATGACCATCGCATCAACTACACCGTAACAATAACCTCTTGGTGATATCTTGAGTACTTTCATTTATTCCACTCCACTCCTCTACTAACTTCTCTTTCATTATAGCGGAGATTCGTGAACGATTCAAAGAGTTCAGAAGGGAGGTTGAAAAATTCGCGGTAAAGATGGCTGATTAGTGGCTTGAGGAGGTACAGGACTAGACGTTCGCGGACCACTTGGACGTGGAGCGGAAGAAGCTGTCGGTGCGTCCGGCATAGATTGTACCCCTTTATATAATCGCCACATAGCCGGTAAATTCTGGACAAGTGGTGCAAACTGCTGAACTAATGGTGCAAATTGTTGGGCGGTATTGAAAAAACGATTGGCGGTTTGCATATATTGTTCAGCCCGTGAAGGACCGTTTTCTTGCATGCCTGCTTGCTGTTGCGGAGCACTACCACGCATTTCCCGCGGACCCCTGGGATTCCCTTGCATGCCTTGGGGGAAAGGCATGGGTGCACTTTGTTGAATAGGCGGAGTGTTAGGTGTCATCCTAGACTGAGGTGGCTGATTGCTGAACGGATAAAATGATTGATATCTCATCACGAACTCCTTTCTAATTTTTTAGTTGTTTCCCCTATATCCTATGCGAAAAAAACCACTGATGGCACCGAATCATGGTACAATAAGATTTATCTAGAGGAGGAACGATATGTCTAAATTTACTGATTATCAATTCAAACCATTTTTGAGGGAAGCCATTCAAAAATTAGGGTTTGAAGAACCAACACCCATTCAAAAAGAAATGATTCCGTTGATCATGAAAAATACAAGTGCAATCGGGCAAGCTCATACAGGAACAGGGAAATCCCATAGTTTTCTTATTCCACTTGTTGAAAAGCTTAAGCCGGAGCAGGATGAACTGCAGACGGTCATTACAGCACCGACACGTGAATTAGCTGTTCAGCTTCATGATGAATTAAAAAAGCTAATCGAAGGAACGGATATTAAAAGTGCGATCCTGATTGGCGGTACTGATAAAAAACGCTCTGCTGTACGATTGAAGAGCACACCGCACATCATCGTCGGTACACCAGGGCGTATCCAAGATATGTCGGAAACCGGCGCATTACCGATCCACACTGCCACTCAGCTCGTAATTGATGAAGCGGACCTAGCATTCGACATGGGTTTCATTGAAGACATTGATAAGTTTGCTTCCAGAATGCCGGAGAAGATCAGCATGTATGTATTCTCTGCAACGATTCCTGAAAAATTGAAGCCCTTCTTATCGAAGTATATGAACTCACCTGTTCATGTGCGGATGGATGATAAAAAACCGTTGACGGAGAATATGCATTATTCATTAGTTCCTGTTAGAAGTATGGATAAAAACAAGAAATTACTTCACGTGATGGATGCCCTACAGCCATATCTTGCGATTATCTTCATGAACACTAAGCAAAATGCCGATCAACTAGCTACCTATTTAGCAGAGCATGGCCATAAGCCTGGGAAAATCCATGGTGATTTAACACCTCGTGAACGTACACGTGTTATGAAGAAAGTACGTGATCTAGAGTATCAATACATTGTGGCAACTGATTTAGCAGCAAGAGGGATCGATATTCCCGGTGTCAGTCACGTCATTAACTTTGAATTGCCAGATGATCTGGAATTCTTCGTTCACCGCGTAGGACGTACTGCACGTGCGGGCATGCAAGGTCATGCAATTACGTTATACGAACCGTCTGATGAAGACGCAATTAATCAAATTGAAAAGCTTGGAATTCCTTTCATACACGAAGATGTGAAAAACGGTGAATGGATTGAAGTGAAAGAGCGTCAAGCGCGTAAGAAGCGCGTGCGTGAAGTAGATGAAATTGATAAAAAAGCGGATTCCTATATTCGAAAACCAGATAAAGTAAAGCCAGGCTACAAAAAGAAGATGGCTGAACAAAAAGAAAACTTTAAAAGAAGACAAAGGAGAATAAAGAAGAAATCATGACACAAAATGATGTCCTTCTAGGTTCTCACGTATCCATGAGTGGTAAAAAGATGCTGCTTGGTTCAAGTGAAGAAGCTTTAAGTTATGGAGCCAATACATTCATGATCTATACGGGAGCGCCTCAGAACACGAGACGTAAACCAATTGAAGAATTGAATATTGAAAGTGGTACACAGAGCATGGAGACAAATGGTCAATCAAATCTCGTCATCCATGCACCATATATTATCAATCTTGCGAATACCACGAAGCCTGAAACGTTCCGCCTAGGCGTAGACTTTTTGCAACAGGAAATTCAGCGCACTGAAGCACTTGGTGCCAATCAAATCGTTCTTCATCCAGGAGCTCATGTGGGTGCTGGAACAGAAATAGGTATCGAAAAGATTATTGAAGGCTTGAATGAAGTATTATCTGAAGACGCAAATGTTCGGATTGCACTTGAAACGATGGCTGGTAAAGGAACAGAATGTGGGAGAAGTTTTGACGAAATTGCGAAGATCATCGACGGCGTGAAGTATAATGAACGGCTATCCGTTTGTTTTGATACATGCCACGTCCATGATGCGGGCTATGACATTGTCAATGACTTCACAGGTGTCTTGGATCAATTTAACGACATTATTGGATTAGACCGAATTTCCGTTATTCATGTGAACGACAGTAAGAACATTTGTGGTGCTGGAAAAGACCGCCACGAAAATATCGGCATGGGACATATTGGCTTTGAACCGTTAGCTTATATCGTTCATCATCCAGCGTTTAAAGACGTTCCAAAAATTTTGGAAACACCTTTCATTGGAATGGATAAAGCAAGTAAAAAGGCACCGTATGCTGTGGAGATTGACATGTTAAAAAACCATCAATTCACTCCTGCTCGATTGGAAGAATTGCATAACTAAAAGCTTTAAGCGTTGCGTAACCGCAACGCTTTTTCTATTGAAGTTTATAGTATTCCAAATACAGCATCGTCTTCTCATATCCAATGATCGAAGTGACTTTTTCGATAAATGCGGTTGGAATGCCTGTAAATAGCCAAGTGAATGAAACTTCATCCAGCAAAGGACGTAACTGCCGCACTTCTTTAGTAGACAACTCTACACCATAACTTGCCGCGTAATCTACAGCTTCCTGATCGGGCAACTGTTTAATTTCCTGAATTAACTGAAGTAAATCCATCTTCATCAATTCCTTTCAATTGGTTGTATCCCTCCGCATCTTACTATATAATTCATAAAGTAATCGGAATGATTCCGAATTAAAGGAAGGGATATGTATATGACAAATTCCATTATTAACTTAGAGCATATAACGCATAAATTTAACCATTCCATTGCGCTTTCTGATGTCAGTCTAGAAGTGAAACAAGGGGAGTTTTGGGCATTAATTGGACCAAATGGTTCGGGTAAATCCACATTGTTAAAGATCATACTAGGGTTGCTAAAACCGTCACAAGGAACCATTGAATTGTTTGGCGGGCCGATTGATTCGTTTAACCAACAACAAAGAATCGGCTATGTCTCTCAAAAGTCTAACGCATTTACGACGAAGTTCCCTGCAACTGTATTGGAAGTGGTAAAAAGTGGTTTGACTGCCAAAAAGGGACTGTTTAAGCGATTCGATAAAGAAGATGAACAGCAAGCCATTGATGCGTTACATATAGTGAAAATGGCAGACCGTAAAGATGAAAGTATAGGTGATCTGTCAGGTGGTCAGCAACAGCGTGTCTTTATTGCTAGAGCCCTCGTGAGTCACCCCGATTTGCTGATCATGGATGAGCCAACAGTCGGAATCGACAGACAAAACGTTGAATCCTTCTATTCTATGCTTAGCGAACTGAATCGTGAGTACGGAATAGCGATTTTACTCGTGACACATGAAATCGATGTCGTAACGAAGCTCGCAACGCATATTGCATGCTTGAATCGTTCTATCCATTTCCATGGTGTCCATGCTGACTATGAAAAAATGAGTGAGGCGGAATTGTCTGGTTGGTACGGTCATCCTATTCGTCGGCTCCATCAAAAAGAAACGGAGCCGGTTAAATGATTGAAGCTATTTTCACCTATGAGTTTTTACAAAATGCTATTTTATCCGGGCTGATTATCGGTCTAATCGCTCCCATGCTCGGCTTATTTATCGTAGTGCGTCGGATGTCTATGATTTCAGATGCGCTTAGTCACGTAGCACTTGCAGGGATTGCAGGCAGTCTCTATTTAAGTCAGCAAGTATTGTTCTTTGCAGCGCTTAATCCAGTATATTTAGGAATGGGCGCTGCGGTAGTCGGATCTTTATTGATCGAGCGATTGCGCAGAGTGTATAAAAGCTTTGAGGAACTGGCGATTCCGATTATTTTATCTGCCGGAATTGGTTTTGGGGCCATATTCATTTCTCTTGCCAAAGGATTCGGCACAGATTTAGTCGGTTATTTATTTGGATCGGTATCCGCCGTGAGTCGGCAAGATTTATATATTGTTATGTTAATAGCTGTTATGGTGATTGCATTTATCTATTTCTTATATAAAGAGCTATTTTCATTGGCATTTGATCCCGAATATGCACGAGTTTCGGGAATTAATGAACGCGTCATTCAGGCAGCATTTATGATTATCACAGCGCTAGTTATTGGTGCATCGATGCGAATCGTTGGAATTTTGCTTGTCTCTTCGTTGATGACATTGCCTGTGGCGGCAGCTATCCAAGTAGCCAAAAGTTATAAAGGTGCACTGGTATATTCCATACTATTCGGGGAAATTGCGGTGGTCATCGGACTGATTTCTGCGTATTACTTAGATATCGCGCCTGGTGGGACCATTGTAGTTACATCGGTGTTCATTTTACTGTTAGTACTTTTCTGGAAAAAAGTACGGTCATGAGAAGCAGGAAAGGTGGCGTTAGGCTATGTCAATAGATGAAGCATGGGATATTCTATTGAAATATGATTATAAACGAACAAGAAATCGCGAGATATTATTGCAGTTTTTTGATCAAGCGGATCGGTATGTGACAGCTATGGAAGTCCGAGTAGCTGTGGAGCAGGATAATCCAGGCATTAGTTTTGATACGATTTATCGGAATCTTGCCATGTTCTCAAAGCTTGGAATTTTAGATGAGACTGAATTGAACGGCGAGCGACTATTTCGCATGCAATGCGCTACGGATCACCATCACCATCATTTCATTTGTACAACGTGTGGTGGTACGAAATCCATTCCGATTTGCCCGATGGATAGTGTGACAGTCAATTTGTCCGAGTATGAAATAGAAGGGCATAAGTTCGAGATTTATGGTAGATGTCCAAATTGTATAGCTGGGTAGGTTAAAAAAGGCAGTACATCATTTTATGTTCATGATGTACTGCCTTTTATTATGTACTAGTATTTGGATGGAAGTAAACGGTAAGATCATTCCGGTTTATTTTACCTGGATTTTCACATTATTATACATGTGAGAATCAAGGTAAGGTGCAGAAATAGAAGTATACTACGAAAAAAAGCACCGCAATGTGCGATGCTCTTCCGATCACTTACTCTTTATCATTTCAGTCGCGTGAAACAGCTGCCTAACGTACTGATCAGCTTGTTTCCAATTCGCTACACGTATGACACCTTTTGGAATTGGATCCTGGTTATAAGGTGTATCAAACAAGAACACCGGAATATCCAATTCTTCATGAATCCCAACTGCATTGTCATGCTTGTCCTCGAGGAATACATCTACGTTGAATTGCCTAGCCGTCTCAATTTTATGATGTGTGCCAATCAACTCTACGTGGTCATAAGGTATTTGTTGCTCATGAAACCAGTTCGTTGTAGACTCGAGTACATTTCGACCACGTGCCGAAATATAAAACAACTCGAACTGTTTCTGCCAATTCGTTAAGACTTCTTGTGCAAATTCTTGAGCAGGGGAAGTCTGATAGATCAATTCTTCCGTTTCCTTGTACCATTGCCCAAACTGTATAGGATCCACATCAAACGCTTTCGTCAAATCATACTCTTTAATATCATCGAGTGTCAGATTGGAACCGAAATGTTTGTTGATGTGGGGGAGAAGGGCTGTCGGAGTAGTTACCGTTCCGTCAATATCGATCCCGAAACGAATATCCCTCATTCAGAAACGCTACCTTGTGCTGCAAGTGCTTCTTCTTGTCTCTTCTTCTCAAAATACTCCTCAGCCAAAATGTCGATTTCTTTTTTCAATTCCTCGACCATTGTCTCTTCAGGAACTTTACGTACGGTTTTACCATGCATGAAGAGTAATCCTTCACCACGAGCACCGGCGATTCCAATATCTGCTTCACGTGCTTCACCTGGTCCGTTTACTGCACAGCCAAGAACTGCTACTTTTAATGGCGCTTTAATGTTCGAGATATATTCTTCTACTTCATTGGCAATCGAGATCAAGTCGATTTCGATACGGCCGCATGTAGGGCAAGAAATTAATGTTGCAGAGTTAGACGATAAACCGAATACTTTCAGCAACTCTTTCGCTACTTTGATTTCCTGAACCGGATCCGCACTTAACGATACACGCATCGTGTTACCGATCCCTGAAGATAGAAGAGAACCAAGTCCTGCTGCGCTCTTAATCGAACCCGCGAATAACGTACCCGATTCTGTAATACCTAAGTGTAACGGATAATCGAATGCCGCTGCCGCTAGCTTGTACGCTTCGATCGCCAAGTTAACGTCAGAAGCTTTAAGTGACACGATAATATCGTGGAAATCCAAATCTTCGAGGATTTTGATATGATGCAATGCACTTTCGACCATACCTTGTGCTGTAGGGTAGCCGTACTTTTCAAGAATTTTTTTCTCGAGTGAACCTGCGTTGACACCGATACGAATCGGTATACCTTTCGCCTTTGCCGCGTTGACAACAGCTTCTACTTTTTCTTTACGGCCGATATTACCTGGATTGATACGAATTTTATCTGCACCTTGTTCAATTGCAATCAATGCTAATTTATAGTCAAAGTGAATATCCACTACTAACGGAATATTGATCTGCTTTTTGATTTCACCAATCGAATACGCTGCACGCTCATCGGGACATGCTACACGTACGATTTGGCAGCCTGCATCCTCCAAACGTTTAATTTCTGCAACTGTTGCTTCGACATCATGTGTTTTTGTCGTCGTCATGCTTTGCATAAACAGCTCATTGCTTCCCCCTATTGTCAAATTACCGACTTTTACGGGACGGGTATTGGAACGATGAATCATTTCAGTCATTATGTCTCTCTCCTTCAAATGAGTAAATACCATCGAAATTCGATGGAATATAAAATTATCCTTATTCGCCTTCTTCGCAAGCCGATTCCACTTGTTCACCGATAGGCAACTTAATTTGTTCGCCAGCTAGAAATTGTTGGCGTTTGAGATGAGGGTTCATGGAATAAAATTGCTCCAACCTCTCAAGAAAGTTTTGTGTTGAATCTGGATATAATGCAAATAACGATTCTATTGTATCACCTTCAACCACTCGAATGACAATTGAATGATTTGAAGTTTCCTCTATACAGGACGATTCATCATCAAAAAAGGCTGCAAGAGGGATTGTCCCTTCCGTTAAATCCATTCGAACAAAATGAACTGTGCAGAATACAGCAAGTGCGATCAGTAAAATTCTCATCATGCATCCCTCCTGCACTACACTATGCAGACAAGAGGAAGTCTATTCATCGTGGGAGTTTTGGATAATAGACTGCTGCTCTCCACACAAAGAGTAGATGGACTAAAGATGCAAGCCACAAGCTATACGATTGCATGGCTTGAACAAATTCAAATGCCATCGTCAGCAAGATGGGTAATGTTGCGGCAATCGCTGCTGTTCGCCACATAAAACGGAATTCACCACGGCGACGCAATAGTTTCAATAGCAATACCCCTATGATAGCAAAAATACTGATGCGAATAAATAAATACGACGTAATAATGACCAATTGCAACACAAACGCGATTGGATAGATCAAAAAGCCGATTGTTTCGCCGATTTCCGCTAATTCAGGAGATGACTGGAACAGTGTATGATCACCTAGTACAAATTGTAAAAACGACACACCGGTGTAAAGAAAAATAAACACAAATATGTATTGAATGACTTTACCGATTGATAACATGCGAAACGCTGCAAGTTTTTTCGGTTCGTGTAATGAAGCTTTAAAGAGTTGATGAAATTTCACTGAGCCGGCCTCCCTTTCTACATACAGTCTACCATTTATTTAAAACATACAGCTTTGCAGAAATTTCGACATTCTTATGACATTTTATTGCTGCATTGTTAAGGTGATGTAAAGATTGCCGTCGGATACTTTACATTTGATGTATACAACTTGCATAATAAGTTGAAACTTCACGACGCATTTACGTAGTGAAGGGCAGTTAGAAATCATACATAAAACGTTTAATGGAGGTTGACAATTCAATGGAAGTGAACTGGCAGGAAGTGGTGTTCCAATTTCTTGGTGGATTAGGAATTTTCCTATTTGCAATTAAGTACATGGGGGACGGATTGCAAAAGGCTGCAGGGGACAGACTTCGTGAAATCTTAGACCGTTTCACAACCAATCCATTTATGGGTGTTCTAGTTGGTATTATCGTAACCGTGTTAATCCAATCTAGTTCTGGAACAACTGTTATTACAGTCGGTCTAGTAAGTGCTGGGTTCATGACACTTCGTCAGGCGATCGGTGTTATCATGGGCGCCAATATCGGTACAACTGTGACTGCATTTATTATCGGTCTAGACGTTGGTGCGTATGCGTTACCGATCATGGCATTTGGGGCCTTCCTGATCTTCTTCGTACGTAAAGCTAAAATCAAAAACTTGGGTGAAGTCATCTTCGGCTTCGGAGGATTGTTCTTAGGGCTCGAATTAATGAGCGACGGAATGAAACCCTTACGTTCATTAGAAGCATTTGCCGATTTCACTCTCGCAATGAGTGAACATTCATTGTTAGGTGTCGTTGCGGGAACAATCTTTACACTAATCGTGCAAAGTTCCAGTGCAACTGTTGGGATCTTGCAAGGACTCTATGCTGAAGATCTAGTAACAATGAAAGCAGCATTGCCGATTCTTTTCGGTGATAACATCGGGACGACAATTACTGCGGTACTTGCGGCACTTGGTGCATCTGTTGCAGCAAGACGCGCAGCAGCTGTGCATGTACTATTTAATATCGTCGGTACCATCATCTTTATGATCCTGCTCATACCATTTACGGCGTATGTCGAATGGATTTCTGGTGTTTTGAACCTCGAAAGCAAAATGCAAATCGCATTTGCGCACGGTTCGTTCAACGTCGCCAATACTATCATTCAATTTCCGTTCATTGCTGCTTGGGCTTATCTCGTCACTAAGATGATACCGGGTGAGGATGTGACGATCGAATATAAACCGAAACATCTTGATCGTCGTTTTATCGCACAATCACCAGCTGTGGCAATAGGCCAAGCTAAAGAAGAAATTGTTCGCATGGGTGACTTCAGTGTCCGTGGTCTTCAGGAATCATTCGAGTATTTGAAGACAGGCCAGAAAAAACACGCAGAAACAGCGTATCAAATTGAAGATGCCATCAACAATCTCGACCGCAAAATTACAGACTATTTAGTTGAAGTGTCAGTAGCAATCGTTTCACCGGCTGAATCCGGCCGCCATGTGTTATTGATGGATTCTGTTCGGGATATTGAGCGTATTGGTGATCATTTCGAAAACATTATAGAGCTGATAGATTTACGTGAAACTAATAAACTGAAGCTGACAGACGATGCGTTGGAAGATTTAACAGAAATGTTCACATTGACAATCGAAACTGTACAAAAAGCAATTGAATCATTGGATCAAAACGACACAGATCTTGCACGTGTTGTTTCAGAAAAAGAAGATTTAATTGATAATATGGAACGTCGATTCCGTAAAAACCATATTGTACGTTTGAATGAAGGACATTGTAGTGCGCAAGCGGGTATGGTATTCGTCGATATCGTGTCGAACCTTGAGCGAATTGGTGACCATGCAGTGAATATTGCAGAAGCCATTTTAGGCAAGCACGCATAATGAATTAAAGGAGTGACGACTATGTTATGGATCGGTTGGACATTGGCAATTCTTATGTTTGCGATCGCGTTTGTCGGATTGATCTATCCTGTCATTCCATCTGTTGTGTTTTTATTGGTAGGCTTCCTGCTTTATGGCGCAATCGTTTCATTTGAAGAGTTAACGTGGTTGTTTTGGGTAATCCAAGTATTATTCGTTTTGCTATTATTTGGCGCGGATACGATCGCAAATCTCGTCGGTGTTAAACGTTTTGGTGGTAGCAAAGCAGGAATGTGGGGAAGTACGATTGGGCTGCTTATTGGTCCATTCGTCATTCCGGTTGTGGGTATTTTAGCTGGACCTTTTCTTGGCGCAATCCTTGCAGAACTAGTTTTTACACGTTCCGGGATCAAACAAGCTTTTCGCACGGGAGTCGGCTCTGTTGTTGGTTTTCTGACTTCCGTTGCTGTAAAAGGTACTATTATGGTAGTTATGATTGTCATATTCCTATTTTTTCTCCGTTAACAGTCCATTTTCTTTGAATGCTGGCTCATATTTTGATAATGTGAAGTGGTAGGGCAAAACAGAGATAATTTAGAGGAGGAATGGAAAATGGCTTATACATTACCAGAACTACCATACGCATATGATGCGTTGGAGCCACACATCGACAAAGAAACGATGAACATCCATCACACGAAACACCACAACACGTATGTAACGAACGTGAACAACGCACTAGAAGGTCACGAAGAACTTCTTAACATGCCTGTTGACGAATTAGTTGCAAACTTGGACAAAGTTCCAGAGGACAAGCGTACAGCAGTCCGCAATAACGGTGGCGGGCACTCTAACCACTCATTGTTCTGGACAATCCTTTCACCAAACGGTGGCGGCAACCCAACTGGGGAAGTTGCAGAAGCAATCGACAAAAAGTTCGGTAGCTTTGACGCTTTCAAAGAAGAGTTCGCTAAAGCTGCAACAACTCGCTTCGGTTCAGGTTGGGCTTGGCTTGTTGTAAACAACGGTGAAATTGAAGTCACATCAACTCCTAACCAAGACTCACCTTATATGGATGGTAAAACACCATTGCTAGGGTTGGACGTTTGGGAGCATGCGTACTACTTAAACTACCAAAACCGCCGTCCTGACTACATTTCTGCATTCTGGAACGTAGTCAACTGGGATGAAGTTGAAAAGCGTTACCAAGACAATAAGTAATTGAAACCTGACACACATCTAGTTCGTCTAGATGTGTGTTCTTTATTGTTTTCATGCTATAATTCTTATACATAAACTTCCTGAGAAAGGAGATTCCTGTTGAAGAGAAACCAAAAAAAGACGGAGTCGCCAAAAACGAGTCAACGTCAACATATTGCATTTCGAATGAATTTTTTATTTGTAGCGATTTTTGTCCTTTTTTCCTTACTCATATTCCGTTTAGGTTATATGCAAATCGTCAAAGGGGAGGATTATGCACGCAGTCTTGAACGAACAGAGGAAATTGCGGTCAACACGAGCACACCGCGTGGAAGAATTTTCGACCGTACCGGGAAAGTACTCGTCGACAATGAAGCGAAAAATGCTATCACGTATACGAAAACATCCTCCACGACAACAAAAGAAATGCTTGCGCTTGCTAGAAAAATTGCGAAGTTGATTGATCAAGATACAAAGCGCGTGACAATAGGCGATAAACGGGATTTCTGGATTTTATTGAATCCTGTAAAAGCAGCTGATAAAGTACCTAAAAAAGAACAAAATAAGCTCAGTAAAGACGACAATAAATCTCAGAAAGATATTCAACGAGAGATTAACCAGCTGACACGCGACCGGATCACGGACGAAGAACTAGCTACATTAACAGCGGAAGATTTAGAAGTACTCGCAATTTATCGAGAAATGATGGCAGGTTACGCCTACTCCCCACAAATCATCAAGAGCGATGGCGTTACCGATAAAGAGCTTGCTGTGGTGTCTGAAAGATTGGATCAACTGCCGGGCGTCAATACGACTACGGACTGGGATCGAGTTAAGAAATCAGATAGTGCAATTCTAGGATCTACGACGAGTCCGATAGAAGGCATTCCTCGTTCTCACTTAAACTATTTCCTAGCGCGAGATTATTCGCGAAATGATCGCGTCGGACGAAGTTATTTGGAATTGTATTACGAAGACTTACTGAAAGGTCAAAAGACGATTGTGAAGAATATCAAAGACCGCACAGGAAAAGTCGTTGAAACGAAAACGGTGAAAGAAGGAAAGCCTGGTAAAGATCTGATCTTGACTACAGACACCAATTTGCAGAAAGCGCTTGAAGATGTCGTATCCAATAAATTATTGCGTTTAAAACAAGGTCCGAATACAGGTGCGTTGGAATCAGCATTCCTTGTCATGTTGGACCCAAACAATGGAGAAATTCTGTCTCTTGTCGGAAAGAAAGTAGTAAAAGATGAATCGACAGGACGATGGGCAATACAAGATTACACATTTGGTACATTTACTTCTGCGTATGAAGTGGGATCTACAGTGAAATTGGCAACCATGCTTACAGGATACAATGAAGGAGCCGTTAAAATCGGTGAAGTGAAAATTGACCAACCGATCAATATTGGCGGCAGGTACAAACGGTCCTTATTTAATCCGAATGGACGGGTTGCATTAAACGACATTTCCGCTATCGGTCGTTCTTCCAACGTGTATATGTTCCGTATTGCGATGGGGTTAGGAAAGGCAACATACCGACCGGGTCAAGGATTACCAATCGACAAGAAAGCATTTGATACATTCCGTGAAAACTTTGCGGCATTTGGTTTAGGTGTAAAAACAGGCATTGATTTACCTGGCGAATATACAGGCGTTACGGGTACGGAAACGATTCCCGGAAAGCTCCTCGACTTCTCAATTGGCCAGTTTGATACGTATACTCCTCTGCAAATGGCGCAATATGTGGCAACCATTGCCGCTGATGGAAATCGAATAGCACCGAAAATTTTGAAAGAAATTCGTGAACCTTCTCCGGATGGGGAAGTACTCGGAGAATTAGTTGAAGAAACACCCATAAAAGTGTTAAATCATCTGAAAAACTCACAAGCGGAAATCGATCAAGTGAAGAAAGGCATGCATTATGTATACTATGGCGCGAATGGTACTGCATCCGGTTTACTAGCGGGCGCACCCTATACAGGAGCCGGAAAGACGGGTACCGCCGAATCATTCTATTACACGGGTAATAAATCCAATCCTGTTATTCCGACAATTAACTTGTCCCATGTAGGATATGCCCCTGCTGATCGACCTGAAGTTGCGTATTCAGTAATCATTCCCTATATTTCAACGAATACGAAACGCTATCCATCCGCTACGGCAAGTGAAATAGCCAAAGAAGCACTCGATGTATTCTTTGAACAAAAAAGACAGAGAAGTTTACAGGCTGACAACGCGTCTCCGGATGTGAAGATACAGAAATAACAAGGATTGATCAATACAAAAAAGACGAAAACCAAATGGTTTTCGTCTTTTTTATAGGTGTAAAAAGATTTTAGCAATCTCAGGAAAGCGCATATCAGAGCGTAATTCGTATGTACCGGTTTTGATTTTTCGTGTGTAATCATTTTCAATTATATATAATTCGAATTCTTCCGCGTTTTTTATTAATTTTTCTTTTTCTAATTCACGTGATAACTCGGCAGGTGTAATGCCTGCTTTAACCGTGAAGCTCTTCGTGACAATTTCCTCCGCTTCACTTTTCTCTGGAATCGTATCTTGTTCAGATTCTGGTTGACGGATAGCATCTTTCCGCGACAATGTCTGTGCAATCGCCAGTTCTTTTTTTAGAATGGCTATTTCTTCTTTTGAATCTGCTAATTGCTTTTGCAACGAACCTTCGGATGTTTGTTGTTGTACGAAATACAGAATGCCACCAGCTATCAAACAACCAATACCTACAGCGCGCAATATTTCCTTGATCATGACAATCGCACTCCTTTGGAATGTAGCACGTCCGTTACTTCCTTTTCACTAAGTGAAGCGCGTTTGGCAATCTCGGGGACCGTGTAGCCTTGTTTGTGAAGAGAGATAATTTGATTGACTATAATTGCGTGTATCGTTTTTTGAGGTGCTGGTGAAATGGGCTCGGAAGTCGGGGATGCAACCATCAATTCCTCTTCAAGCAACCGCACTCTTTTTTTCAGATTACTCATTTCCTGATGAAGGCTAATCGAAACAGCTTCCAATTCATCATCCATCGAACGAGTCTTATTTCCGATAAAAAACGATAGTATAACAGCCAATACACCAATACTGAGTAATATTAAGGGGATATCCATAGTGTTTCCCTCCCGCATAGCTAGAATTTCCTTCATAATACCATAAGCATATGATGAATGATATTTGATTTTTTTTGCTGTACAATGATTGAATCTATGGTATAATATATTAGTCGTATAAATCATGCTCATGTTTTACTTATATCTATAGCTATTGAGTGGGAGGGACAGTAATGCGCGTAAACGTAACACTCGCTTGTACAGAATGTGCAGAGCGTAATTATATTACTAAGAAAAACAAGCGTAACAATCCAGAACGTATTGAAATGATGAAATATTGCTCACGTGAAAAAAAGCAAACTTTGCACCGTGAAACGAAATAATCATTAAAACCAAAACCTGCTTCGGTTTTGGTTTTTTCTTACGGGAGGTAGTACAGTGGAAAAGCAGCATCTTCGAAAACAGGTTATACAGCAATTACATCAATTAACTCCATCTGATCACGAACAAAAATCAGCTAGTATAGTAGAAAAAGTTCTTGCTTCGGATGAATTTAAGTATGCAGAAACAATCGGAATCACATTATCTAGATTTCCGGAAGTGGACACGCGTCGTTTGATAGAAATCGCTTGGCAAGCCGGGAAGCGAGTTGCGATTCCTCGATGTATCTCCTCTACGAGGGAAATGGATTTTCGTTTGATTGATTCATTTGATCAAACAGAAGTAGTCTATATGGACTTGAGAGAACCGAAAATAGATATAACAGAGTCTGTAAAACCAGAGGAAATTGACTTACAAATCGTGCCCGGCGTCGTGTATTCAGAGACTGGTTATCGGATTGGATTCGGTGGGGGTTACTACGATCGCTATTTGATAAATTTTCCATTTGAAACGATATCGCTGGCATTTGACTGTCAAATCCGCCATAATATAGTTAAGGAGCCGCATGACGTTCCGGTGTCCTATATTTACACAGACAAACATATTATAGATTGTCAGAAAGCTCGTGACGTGAATGAATGAATTTTATGATGTGATGAAATTGCTTAAACGGTTTGGTGTAATCATTTATACAGGAAATAAAAGACAGGACAGTATAGTAATGGAGTCCGAAGTCAAAGAACTGTATGATCATCAATTTATTGATCAACAAACATATATTCAAGCATTGCTTGTTTTGCGAAGAGAACAAACCAGCTAACAACTAGCTGATATCATACAAACTACTCATTCCTCGTATTATGTGAAACTTTTCACTCAGTCAAACGTATATATATACGCTGACAATAAAAAAACAGTATCTAAACGAAACGAAAGGAAGAGATGGAATGAGAAAATTTTCATGGCCTAAGCATTCCGTACTCATTATCGCTGTAATCGCAACTTGGTTGACTACCTACATCGGGTATTTCACCAGTTTCAATATGAAGATCGATAATGCTATGCAACAATTTATCTTACTAATTAACCCCCTAGCATTTCTATTGTTTATTTATGGGGTGGCTTTCTTTATTAAAAAGACAAAAATACGTAACCGATATATATTAGCGGTCAGTTTCATTACTTCTTTTATCATGTTTGCCAATGCTGTGTTCTATCGTTTCTTTACAGACTTTATTACACTGCCTTTATTGTTCCAGACGAGTAACTTTGCAGATTTAAGTTCTTCAATTACCGAGAACTTGCGTTTCCTTGATCTATTCTTTTTCTCGGATGTTTTGATCATTTTAGTAGTTATTCGCTTCTTCAAACAAGGTCCAGAACCAGTTCAAGAATCAAGCAGTAAAATGGGACGGAAAGTGTACTTTGCCGCCGCTGCTACGTTGATGATGTTCAATTTGGCGCTTGCAGAAACACAGCGACCACAGTTATTGACAAGAAGCTTTGATCGCGAATTACTCGTTAAAAACCTTGGTACGTACAACTACCATCTATATGATTTATTCGTTCAATCCAAATCCCATGCACAGCGTACATTTGCTGATGGTACAGAGTTGACAGAAATTGAGAACTACGTCAAAGCTAACCATGCGCAACCAGATCCGAAAATGTTTGGTACTGCAAAAGGCAAGAACGTAATTATCGTTTCACTTGAATCCTTACAAAACTTTGTTATTAACAATGATATGGATGGACATGAAATTACTCCATTCTTAAATGGATTAACAAACGATAAAGATACATTCTACTTTGACAACTTTTATCAACAAACTGGGTTAGGCAAAACATCCGATTCTGAGTTTATCGTAGAGAACTCATTATATGGACGTAACGGTAGTGCAGTATTTTTCACGCATAGTGGTAACACATATAACTCGCTGTCTGAACGTCTAGGCGAGAATGGTTATGCTACAAGTGTCATGCACGCAAACAGTAAGAGTTTCTGGAACCGTGATATTATGTATAAAGCACTTAACGTACAGAAGTTCTACGATGTGGATAGCTACACAATTGGTGAAGATGAAGCAGTCAACTGGGGAATGAAAGATATTCCGTTTTTCCGCCAGTCAGTTGACTTGATGAAAGATATCAAGCAACCATTTGCTACACGAATGATTACACTAACAAACCATCATCCATTTGATTTGGATGAGCAGGATAAATTAATTCCTGAATACACATCAAATTCCAACACGTTGAATAAGTATTTCCAAACAGTTCGATATATGGACGAAGCAGTTAAGGAGTTCTTTGAGGACTTGAAGGAAAGCGGTTTGTATGAAAACTCGATCATTGTCATGTACGGAGATCACTATGGTATTTCCGAGAACCACAATAAAGCAATGGGTATGTATATGGATAAAGAAATTACACCATTTGATAATGCAGAGCTTCAAAAGGTTCCATTATTCATTCATATACCAGGTTCTGGTGAAGGTAAGAAGATGCATGAGCTTGGCGGACAGGTAGATATCCGACCTACTATTCTTCACCTACTGGGAATTGATACGAAAGCAGATATGCAATTCGGTTCCGATTTATTTTCACCAGATCATGAACCATTTGTGATTTTCCGTGACGGCCGTTTTGTCACAGACAAAAATATTTACGCTCAGGAAGTTTGCTATGACATCGAAACAGGAGAACCAGCAATAGATGAAGCGCAATGTGAGCCGTATATTGAGCGTGCGAATACTGAATTGAATTATTCAGATGCTATCATCAACGGTGACTTGCTTCGCTTTAAAGAAAGACCAGATGGCAGTCCTGAAATGAAAGAAAGTAAATAAATTGATGAGCTGCGCGGCTGCCTATGCCGCGCAGCTCTTTTTTAACCAACTGAAGAGGAAGTGAAAAAGTGAAAAGAATTCTTATCTCAATAGTGTGTGCATTGTTTTTAATGTCATGTACGCAATCTGAAGATGTTGAAACCGAAGAACAACTAGTAGAAAAAGAAGCCGAGCCAGTAGAAAAACTTACAGCTTCACAAGATGATATTCGTTTTGTTGCAGGCTGGTTGAACGAAATGACGATTTTATTCGTCAATCAAAAAGACGCTAAAGACCGTCTGCTGTCGTTTGATTTGAAGACGGGTGATATACATACCTTATTTACGGCCACTGCAACGATCTCTGAAGTGCAAGTTCATCCTACTGCTTCGCAACTGCTAGTCAAAACAGCAGACGACTCAACAGAAGCTGTCATACATATACTCGATCATGCGGGTACTCCATTAAATGAAGTGTCGGTAGAATCCTCGGAACTTGAAATTCAATGGAACGAATTCGATGCTTCACAATTACTGATCACCGCTTTCTCTGATGATTGGAGTTACGAAATCATGCGCTATGACGCGAATGACGATACATTGGTAGCGGTAGAACTACCTGATCCGTTTCCCCGTTGGCTAGGTGCGGAAGAGTTGGTGTACATGGAAGACGTAGTGGTAATAAAACAAGCGCTGTCTACGGGAGAAGAGACTATACTCGCGAATAACGCCAACCAATTCCATACCTCTTCAGATCAAGTATTGATTGAATCATTTGAAGGCGAGCAGATACGATACACTGTAATAGATGCAAACGGGAAAGAGAAATATTCCTGGTTTTCCCAAGATGATTCATTCGTGATGGATCACGCTGTATTTTCGGATGGTACTACATTAATGATGACTGTTACCAATCAAACCGAGATGAGACCAACCAGTTTTCTAGTGAAGATACAGGACGGTAAGGAAGTAAAGCGCCAAGAACTACAGGGAGGCGGCGCCTTAGATTGCAAAGGCGACAAGTGTCTCATTGGATATAGTTTGGATACTTGGATGGATATAGAGACCGGTGAGACGGTAAAGTGGTTGGAGATCAAGCCGCAAGAATAAATTTGGGGAGTTACTGTTTTTACGTGGGGAATGAAAGGCAAGCTAGAATGCGTTCCGCCGAAGCGCCAATACTATCTACTAGCGAATCAAAAAAATAAGGACATCCCCAATGAAAGGGTGTCCTTATTTTTAGGAACTTATTTGTGTAGTTGTGGCGGGTATCCAGAATATATAACAGTAGCGATCGTAAATCCTCCGATAACTACAACCGTTACCACATTGAATACTATACTTAACAGATTCCGCTCTTTAAAAGCTTGGACCGTTCCAAAGACTGCTAAAATTGCAATCAATCCAAAAATGATGACTAATAAATTCATTGAGTAGACACTCCTTTCAACATTGAAAAAATGAATGCCATAAGCGATATTCCTCCTCTATTGTACTGTTAATGAATCGTTTTGTCGAGATTAAATAATGACGATTATTTGAAGTTTGTGTCCATATTCATTAATATTAGACTTAGAGGTGAGTTAAATGAGGATACATATACGTCCATTAGGTCCAATTCAGACGAATTGTTACATATTGGAAGACGAAGAGAAAAATTGTTTAGTTTTCGACCCAGGTGGAGATGGAGAGGCATTACTATCGGAATTACGAAAGTTATCTTTGAAGCCAGTTGCCATTTTGCTGACGCATGCACACTTTGACCATATCGGAGCGGTGGAAAAGATTCGGACTGCTTTTGATATCCCTGTGTATTTGCATGTGGCGGAAAAGAAATGGCTTGGGAGTCCCGAGTTAAACGGTTCTGCTAAATACCCCGTATTACCTGACGTGATTTGTCATCCTGCTGACGTACTACTTCATGATGAAAAGTATTTGGAAGTGGGTCCGTTTAAGATGGAGCTACGTCATGTGCCTGGACACTCGCCTGGAAGCGTTTGTTATATCTTTGAAGATGAAGGGTTCGCAATCGTAGGAGATACATTGTTCCAAGGAAGCGTAGGCCGTACCGACTTGCCTGGTGGCGATACGGAAACATTGCTCAAAGCGATTCACGAAAAATTATTGTCACTTGACGACGAGATGTTGGTCTATCCAGGACATGGACCTGCGACAACAATCGGAATTGAAAAAGACCAAAATCCATACTTACACGGATTTTGATCAAAATAAAGCATACAAAAAACAGCTTTCCATTGAGAAAGCTGTTTTTTGTATGTACGGATTAGTGTCCTCCGCCAGGTACGTGAATGAAAATAGAATAGTAACTAAAACCAACCATGAAGATCATCAGGTATGCTCCGAATAGGTAAACATACATACGCTCTGAAAGCTTCAAGTATCCAAGTAGAATAAAGAAGATTGTGCCTGCTACCATAAGTAAAGCAGCTGGAATCATATTTCCTACAAAGAACATTACCGCAAAAATACCTGACCAGAATCCTAAAAGTTTAAACATATTATCCATCTAAGAATCCCTCCTTCACAACATTACAATAAGCTCTTATCCATTATAATAGAACGTCAGCCTAAAAGTAAACTCCAATCGATTTTACATTGTGTCAAAAGAGTGTACTTGTCCGAACAGATTAAGATAGTAGCTGTTAATAGTATAACAGAACCTATGATGAAAATAATGTGAAAATTGGTTTTTGATATCAAATTGACGTAAAGAAATGAATTATGACCCCATATGGGCTATGAAAAATGAATTGACTTAAATGTCATACGTTTTTAAACAATTTAATTTCCATATATACTTCTTTCTAAGATAAAAAGTGGTCTTTTGTCGAATGGAGAAAGGAGAGAACTATGGAAACTGAAAAGAACATTATAGAAAAAACATGTTTAGAATTGCTTGAGAAAGCAATTAATTCTGAAGCGACAGATATTCATTTTGTGCCTACGGTAGAAGGATATGATGTGACAATTCGCAAGCACTCGTATTTTTCGAAAATCGGGCAGTATCCTCATACATTAGGCGGACGGTTAATTTCATTCTATAAATTCTTATCTTCTTTAGATATAAGCGAACAACGTCGTCCGCAAAGTGGTTCCTTCCACCGGTCTATCGTAGACTGCAACTTCTCTTTTCGCGTCTCGACAATTCCATCTATTCAATTGAGGGAAAGTGTCGCGATCCGTATTCAGAAACACGATAAAATCGTTACGCTCAACCAGCTATGTCTCAATCCTGAATGGACACAGCAATTGACTGAAGCTGCCGCTTATAAACAGGGACTGTTTCTTGTCACCGGACCAACTGGTTCTGGTAAAACGACTACATTATATTCCTTAACTTCCCATTGTGTATCCGAACTTAAGCGTCATGTCATTTCACTCGAAGATCCAGTAGAGAACAATCATAGTCATCTGCTACAAATTCAAGTGAATGAACGTTCTGGTATTTCCTATTCCGCTGGGTTAAAAGCGATTTTGCGTCATTCACCCGATGTCATCATGATTGGTGAAATACGTGACGCTGAGACAGCTAAAATCGCGGTTGAAGCGGCGTTGACAGGACACTTAGTACTTAGCACAATCCATGCGAAAGATCCGGTAGGTTGCTTGTATCGCTTACTAGACCTTGGAATTCAAGTGGAAGAGCTCAGACAGACCATTATTGCAATATCCGCTCAGCGACTGATTATACAACAGTCTGGGGAAGCGGCGGCAGTTTTTGAAATATTGCAAGAGTCAGATCTTCAATTAGCTACGGAATCAACGGTGAATGGTCTACGGTTTACGACTCCTGTTAATAAGAAAATTGAAGTACAACAAGCTTTGTATGAAAAGGTGCTGTATGGAACGGATTAGATTATTTAGTCCATCTTCCAATAAAAAATTAACAAAGCCGGCGGAGTTTCTAGTACGACTGTCAGTGTTATTACAAGAAGGATATACCTTTCATGAAGGACTCATTCTGATATTGCCTTATCACACGAAAGAGTATGAGGAAAAACTTCTGCAAGTAGAAGAAGAGTTGAAGATGGGATATGGTGTTTCGCATATTCTGAAGAGTTTAGGTTTCGGTAAAAGTATAATGTTGCCGATCGTTATTGCGGAAGTAGATGGCAACTTGATCCGCGCGTTGAAAGAAGTGGCGGATCGTGTCAACAGAAAGATGGAGAAGCAGAAGCAAGTTCGTAAACTGTTGGCGTATCCAAGTGTATTGTTTTCTTTCTTATTAATTTTATTGGTCGCGTTTCGGCAATTTTTCTTACCGAATTTTGAAGCATTGACTGTAATGCGGGCAAATGACAATGGAGGATTCGTCCAATTACTACCGAAACTCGTTTCATCGATACCAGACCTCTTGCTAGTTATGGCTATTATATTTGCTGTCGGTTTTCTAGTAGTTCGCTTGTGGTTAAGAAGATTATCTCCTTCTGATGTTTTGCGCTATATATTGAAAATCCCACGAATCAGAATATTCTACTGTGAAATGAAAACTAGGGATTTCGCTAGTGAGCTTGGAAGCTTATTACAATCTGGTCTTTCCATGCAAAACGCATTAGCTGTTCTAGTGGAGCAGACAGAGGATCCTATATTATCCGTTATCACGAATGAACTAAGTGAACACGTCATTTATGGGGAATCCTTACATGAAGCCATTCGTTTAACAAATGGACTCTCACCACGTCTAGCAGATTTTGCAAAACACGGAGCCGATAGCGGTTACTTACCGAAAGAACTTATGCTATATAGCGAACATACGAGTGAACAGTTGGAGGAGAAGATTACTCAGTGGATAACGATTTTACAGCCTGCCTTATTTGGTGTTCTGGCGGTTTGTATTTTATTATCCTATTTATCTATTTTATTACCTGTTTATAAGATGATCGACAGTATCTAAAAGGAGGAAAAATGTTGCGGAAGAATGAAAAAGGTTTTACGTTAATTGAAATGATGATCATCTTAAACGTTGGAGAGTGGGAAGAGCGCAACTACAGCGCTCGCAGGGGTTTATAGTTGACTTGGTAAGTCAAAAAACCACAGAAAAACCACATTTATTTTGATTTTAGATAAATTGGCGGAAATACTCATTAATTTTGTCGTCACTTTGCTTCTGCATTTTTTTCGTGACATGCGTGTAAATGTCGAGGGTGATATTTATGTTCGAGTGTCCGACACGCTCCATGATGACAGGCAAGTCCACACCGGCTTCGACGAGCATGGTGATATGTGTGTGCCGCAAGATATGAGTACCGCTAACATCTTTTATTCCATACGCCTTATATATTTTGTTGAAAACCGCAGCGATTGTGACAGCGCGGACAGGCTGCTGACTCCTACCTGTAAAGACTAGATTGCACCACACGGATTTAGGATCTCGTAAACCTATCAATTTTTCTTTATTATATTGGACCTTCATCTTCTTTAGTTCTTCGGCGAGATCCTTGTTAAAGGATACGGTACGATTTGAGTCTTCTGTTTTCGGAGGCACCAATTCAAATCCACCTTCATCAGAAGCCTTTTCAAACAACGTTTTGCTGACCACCAGCCTATGCTTTTCCAGGTCAATATCATCCCAAGTAAGTGCTAATGCCTCCCCGACACGTAAGCCGGTAGAAAGCATGGTGAGTGCCAACGGATAAGCGTTTCTTCTGCCAGAAGATTTTACACCTGATAAGAAGCTCTGGATCTCATCCTTTTCGAGATACTTTTTCTTTAAGTTAACGAGTTGCTGTGATTTCTTATTAGCTTTGGGAATTACAGTGTCTTTCACTATGTTCTTTTCGACATAATCATTTTTAAAAGCAAATTCGAACATTAAGTTCAATGCGGTTCGAGTCGAGGCGATATGATGTTTCGAAATATCTGTATCGCGCCTTTCAACTAAGAATTTCTGTATGTCGTTTATTTGTAACTTGCTGATCAAGTGGTTGCCATGCTTATCAATAAAGGGACGCATTGCCACCATTCTAGCTTTTACTGATGAAGCTTTAACCGTTTCTCTGTATACATTTAACCAGTCGTCATAAACTTCCTGGACGATTCTTTTTTGTGGTTGTCTTTGTTTAGATAATTCCTCTGCAGCTACCTGGGCTCTTTGTAATGCTTCTTTCTTTGTGTCGCCACGGCGTGTTACTTGTCGCCTCTGGCCAGTTAGGGGATTAGGTGTAGCGTCAGTGGTGCAAGACCATTTACCATTGCTTAATTTACGACAGTACATATTGATTTCTCCTTTCGAACAATAAACTCTTTTTAAGAATATACGTTCTGTTCAATGTTAAAAGAAAAACCCACCATAGGAGATGAGCTTTTTTAATAGGATACAAGATTTAAGTGATTACCAATATCTCCTTGATCTATTTTATTAGAAAAGAAGATAAATTCTTGACCTTTTGCTGGTGAAGCGATTGAATAATTTAAATAATATTTTTTTGGTCCAAATTTCACATATAACTTTTCGATTTCTGTAGCGATGTCATAAGTTAATATCCAGTATCTATTTCTCATTTTACTTTTTATCATCTTAGCTAATTCTACATGATCGTCGTGAGTATAAAAATTTGTATATAAGTCAGGTCCTTTATCATAATACGGAGGATCGAAAAAAGTTAAAGAATATCTAGTGTTTTTAATTACTAGTTCAATGAAATCTTTTGCATCATAGTTAAATACTTTAATGCGATGACCAAGTGAAGCTATTTTTTCAATCCTAGAAATTATATTTTCTTTATTAAAACGACAATCAATTTTGTTTTTACCGTCTTGATTCTTTCCGCCTAAAACTCCAGCTTTAATGATTCCAGAAAAATTAGTTCTATTCAAGAATAAGGTGGAAAATGCTAATGAAAGTTCATCAGCATTTTCTTTGTTATTTTGAACTTCTTTTTGTAAATACCATTGAGTCATTGTAATAGGGGTCTCTCGAATTAGCTGTATTAATTGATCAGTATTATTGACAATAGTGTTCCATAGTGCGTATATACCTCTATCAAAATCGTTTATTATTATCTGTTTTACATCATCATTTGCCAAAAGTCGGAGGGCAACGGCTGCTCCTCCAGCAAAAGGTTCGATATAGGTTTTTATATTGTTTTCTGTTACTAAATGCTTTACATATTGGTATGTCTTATTTTTCCCGCCTGGATATCTTAAAGGAGATAGGTTAGTCATTTTGTTCACCTCACATATACTTTATCAAAAATAGAATTTCTTGGCCAACCAATCCGATTTGATAGAATAATGGTAATTTATAAACTTATTTCGGGATATCCATTTCTTTTGTTAATAAAATTCAGTTTTTGTACTAGATCATTAACGAATTCTTCTCTACCTTCGACGTTTTTTGAGAAATTATTAAATAACTTTTTAACAATCCATTCATTTTCCTTGAACCACTTTTTAAAATGACGTGACTCGATAGTTTTAAAAGAATTTTCATCCGTGATGTATATGTTAGCATTATTCAGCGTTTGGATAAATGCAGCTCTAGGGATGCATAGAATTTTTGAATACATTTCATCATTTTTATCTCGATTATAAATATACTTCACAAACAGTTTTTCTATCGGTAAGGATTCCTGATGATTGGGGAGTTTCAATATATTCTCTTGCTTTTTGATTATTTTAAGATCCTCTGCTTTGACATCTGCATCGAAGATTATTAAGGTATTCTTTACAAAAGAACTAGCAGTATTACATAGTTTAACTAAAAAAGAAAAAGGAAATCCCTCAGTATCATCAAATGATACAAAGTTAATTCTTTTTATAATATCTTGTTTCGAAATCATATATCGCATAAATTTTTTTGCTAAATCATCTTCGCATAGAATATCTATTTTGGGAATGACTATTTTTGTGTGATCAGTAAATTCAAAAGTGAGCTCTTGGTAAATATTTTCATAGGCTGGGCTTTTAATTACCTCTATATGATCAGTATATAAAGTTGAAAGATAATATGTATTAATTTCTTTTCCTAACTGTTCGCTTTCTATTGCATGCCTGATTAAAGGTAATGAGTGTGAAGTTACAATCACTTGGACTTTATATTGATTGGACCATTTATACAGAAAGTTGAATAAATTTTTTTGGGCTACCGGATGAAGGCTCGTTTCTATTTCATCAATACACAAAATTCCATTGAAGCACCCTTGGACGTTCTTGGTTTTGCTTATTCTCATGAAAGTTATTAAGCTATTTGCAATCCTGCCTAAGTTGTCTTCTCCGGATGAGATGGATTCATAGTTATATTTCCCACCAGCTGGTGCAAAAGTTTTCTTTATTTGTTTGTCACTAACAGATTCCATTTTCATATAGGTCTCTTTCTGTAGAACAATATTATAAAACCTTGCAACAAAGTCTTCTTCCTTTTCAGTTAAGTCAATTTCAAGGGGTTTTGAGTTTGTAGTATGTATTGAATATAGACGATTCAAATTTAAATAATTTGTATTATATATAAGATTACCATCGTTTTTGGTATTACCCCCAGTGACTATTCTGGGTTTTGGATCATTACTACTCCTAGGTTTAGTATAAACAGGGATTTTTACATCAAGTCCTGATTCTTCTTGTATAATTAAATCATATTCATATTTCTCTTTATCGAACACTGAAGAAAGTTTAAATATTTCCCTAAATTGCGTCTTTAACTCACCACCGAAAAGGTCCTTTTCGTCAGAGTTAAAGTTTTGAACGAATAATCCTATAAGCGTAGATTTCATTGTCCCATTATGACCAGAAATCAATGTTATTCGGTCAGATAGTTCAATATTTGCATCAAACATATTTCTGAACTTTTTAACCTTTATACCATAAACTTTCTTTACAATAATGTCTTTGTTAGCTTTCCCTAAATCCTTGGGGGAGATAGGGTTACTTACTTTAATCTTAGCCATTCTTCATCTCTCCTTTACTCAATCCACTCCAACGTCCCCAACTTCCCACGCGACACAACAAACCCATCCACCTTATGCTGAAACTCCAACTCCATCCGATAAGCAGCAACTTCATCAGTCACCAGAAAATAATCCGCAATGTCCGAAATCACCACAGGTGCTTCATATGCATCTGCATATACATCTTCAATGAATTCCCCTGGCATCAGCAGATAGGCGGCCATACGCTTCGCCTGGTTCTCACACTTGCCGATGGTGTACTGATCCACACTTAGTTGTGTTTGATGATGTGCATACAAGTGACAGAACTCTTCCGCAAGCAGAAGTTTCGTTTCAATAGCGTCCAATCCTTCTTTAATGAAGATGGTCCCACGTCGTGCATGATCCTTCGGTATGGAGAAGGCCTTTAAATGTTTATTAATTGCTATTCCTTCTATAGAAGGGGAGTCCAAGGGCAATACTCGTATACCGTAACGCCAACAGATGTCATACAAATCGATTTCATCTGGATATGTATATGAAAAATGGGAGAGGACCTTGTCGGCCCGTTCCTCCCAGTAGTCGGTGTGTTGTCTTAGCTGCATGCGCTCACGACCTTTAAAATTCGTCTTTTGTTCTATAATTTAATTCATTTACCAGAAACCTATTTCCTTCAATGTCAATTACGAATGATTCAGCATCCGAATACACAGCGAATCCAACAGCCGCAATTACGTTTTCTCCCTTTTGGTAATAAACTTCTGTAGTAGAATTTGGAACTTTGGCAACTTCTTTCGCATTATCATCTCGATCATCTGTAACTACTATTTCAGGTAGTACCGCTGGTATTCCTGACCTTGGTTCGATATCCTTTTGTGATTGTAACTCGAGAAATAAGATGAGCTCAGCATCTCTTTTGCTGTCAGAATTCATACCTTTAAGAACAGAAAAACTACCAATATATTCTCCTGAAACTTCTTTTATGCCTAATATACTAGGGATGCCTTTTTTTCCGAAATCGATACCAATAATTTTAATTTCTTGTTCTTGATATTCAATCAAAGGACTATCTATAGATGTTACATAATCTTTCAAATGCTCATTTTGACTTGAAGGCATTAATTGAATTGGTTCGACAATTTTCTTTTCCTTATTTAAACTTTCATTTTTTTGAGACTCGCTACTTTTTGAGACAAGGTTTTCCTTATTAGTTTTTTCGCTTGTATCTTCAGTAGCTACAGATGAATCTCCGCAGGCTGAAAGTGATAAGGTGAGCATTATTCCAGCCGTTGTAATTAAGGTTCTTTTAAGCACATAAACCCCTCCTGATCAGTTTGTCTCACAAAAATATCATAGTGAGATACTACCATACTCTATGTAAAAATAAACACGGTTGGTTAAACCGTGGTATTACCTTCATTTAATCTTCAAAATCCCCAAATCCATCGCCATATTCTTCGCTATCATCTTCCAAAAACATCTTCTTCATCTTATACATCTTCAAAAGCTCCCTCACTTTCTTCTCCGGATCAGACGCCAAGTCATGAAACATGACAGGGTGTTTTTTTAGTTCGTTGAAGAGTTGGAGTTCTTCGGCCGTTAGATTGATTTCTTGTCCAGCGACTACTACTGGATTTGAACCAGGATTATCAGAACGCCCCAATAGGTAGTCAGTTGTAACATCATAGTAATCTGCTAATTTTTGAAGAATTGTATAATCGGGTTGTCTATTTCCTCGTTCATACGCTGTATAAGCGGGGCGAGTTAAGCCTAAATAGTCAGCCACGTCTTGCTGAGTTTTTTTATGGGATTTTCTTAATGAAATAAGCCTAACACTTAGCATATTTAAACCTCCTACTACCTTTAATATGCCAGTAACATAGTGTTACCACAATAGTACGTAACGAAAAGAAACATAATTTAATTTTTAAGTTGACAATGTAACATAACGATACTATAATAAAAGTAACGAATCGCAACAAGTGGAGGTGGATAAGATGAGAAAGTGGTTGAAAGATTTGCGCGTTAAGAAAGGTTTGACCCAGCAGAGTGTCGCGGAACGGTCTAACATCGAACGCGCCTACTACACTATGATTGAGGCTGGCGATAGAAACCCTAGTGTGCATGTCGCGAAATCTATTGCTCTAGTTATGGGTTTTGATTGGACTATTTTTTTTGATACGAAATGTAACGAAGTGAAACAAAACAATGTCGGATAGGAGGGAGAAAGATGTCAGAAGTGATTGTAACAAATGCAACAGAATTAAATGAGCTTATCAATGCAGCGGTAAATCGGGCGGTTGCCGAAGCATTGCGCGAACGTCAACTACCAATCTTACTATCATTGCAAGAGGCTGCAGACTTGCTGGGGGTGAGTTATACAACAGTGCACCGTGCAGCAAAAATTCAAGGCTTTCCAGTCACTCATGATTTCGGTCACGCCAAGATTGTAACGGATCAGTTGCTCGAATGGATTAAGAAACGCAGTAATTATGACTTGGTTTATAACTTTAGTGGATGAACAGGGATGTGAATCTTCTATGTAGGAGGTGAGAGGGATGGAAAAGCAAACAATCGAAGAACTTGTAAATCTGTTGAACGGAATATCAAGTTCTGAGTGGGGAAGAATCAAGCAACAAGTAGACATGGTGTTCAGTAGCCAGGCTGCCAAGGTGAGGCTTGGCAACACGACGCAACTGAAACGAAGTTTGGAAGTCGAATTTAACCTTCGACGATTTGGAGATACATCGGATTGATTCGATAGTCTTTTCCTTTGTAAAGAATATGAACATGGTCTAGTTGGTACATGGTGTGTTCAACAGCTCTTTTGAAAGGACTCCATATTTCTGCACCTTCTTCCCACCAAATTGAAGGCGACGATAAATTCCCACCCATCTTACAATCGGGATCATCGTTTAGATTTACCCAATCACCGCATAAGCAGGCATAAACGTTTGTAGCCATTAATATCACCACCCTTCAATGTCACTATTCGACACGGAGGAACAAAATACCTACTTTAAGGGGGATGTTTTTATGAATCAGTTAAATGTCGTGGCACTTAATGGACAACTAGTCACTGACAGCAGAGATGTAGCGGAAGCAGTTGAACAACAACACAAAGAAGTTCTTCGTTCCATTCGTAATTACATCAGTGTTTTAACCGGCGCAGATCTGCGCTCGTTAGATTTCTTTATTCCCCATACGTACCAGGACGCTAAAAAAGAGATACGGCCATGTTTCCTTCTCACTCGGAAAGGTTGTGACATGGTGGCGAATAAATTGACCGGTGAAAAAGGCATTCTATTTACGGCGGCATATGTTACTAGATTTGAAGAAATGGAGAAGGAATTGCATTTGCCAAAAGTACTTTCACCCAAAGAGCAACTGATGGCATCCATGCAGCTAACACTGGAAACTGCTCAGGAAGTTGAAGAAATCAAGGGCAAGGTAGAGGAGCTGGAGGACAAGATTGACAATCAGATGACGTTGGATTACCGCATGCAACGAAGATTACAAAGAGCGGTGGGCGCTCGGGTTTATGAGATTGAAAGTGAAGATCAAGCAAGAAGAAAACTGTTTCGTGAACTATATCGAGAAATTAAAGACCGTTTCGGTGTTGCTTCATATAAAGATGTTCTACGTAAAGATTTACAATCGGCAATCTATTACGTAGAAGCGTGGATCCCTAAACGGATAGCTTAGAAGTGATCTAGCAGAGCGGAGGGGTTTGCTCCACTAGATTCAGAGGTTGCGTACGAAGCGTAACACGAGGGTTATGAGTAGGTCTATTACTAGAATACAACACCTTGCGAAAGTATTAAATTCCACACTGGCTTATATGCTTCAACGGCATATATTCCGATCTGGAATATCGAGAGGGGGGTGAGTCAATGGAAATCGGGAAATTTTTAAGGCAATGCCGCAAGAGTCAAGGCTTGAAACAAGAGGAGCTGGCATTCGCGCTGAACATCAACCAGTCAGATGTATCAAAAATCGAGCGGGGCGAGAAGTACCCAGCATTAGATATCTTCCGAGATTGGACAGTACAGACGCAGACAGTCGACTTGGGCATTGCCTTCCTATACGGGACAGAAGTATTGCACACATTGCCGGACATTATCAATACCGTCAGCACGATGGTAGTAGGAGCTATTCACTTTTTATTTTAGGAGGACACTATGAAACTAACAAATTATCGTAGAGCAGACATTGAAAGAGCAGCTGATTTAAAGAAGATGGCCATGCATCAAATCGAAGCATTGGAGTTATGTAACTGGACCGACGACATGGAGGAAGCGGTATTCCGTGCGGAGACATTGCTAGAAATGTTTAAGCAAGTGAGGGTTATGCAACATATGAAGCGCGCAGACAGTAGCACGCATGCACTGGCAGCCAAGTTGATCGCGCAAGGAATCAACGCACAAGCCATGCAATTTACGCGCAAAAAAGCCGACTGACGGATCCAACGTCAAATCGGCAAAACTAGAATTTATGTACTTTTAGTATACCACAGATTGGGAGCTTTGGCTCCTATCAAGAAGCTCAGGTTGGTTGGTTAGCCATTGGATCATTTCCACTGCGAATTGGAAACTCGTAGACCTGGTCTTCTTGATGGGATTCACATCCATCGAATAGAAAGGGGTTGATGACATGACGGATTTCGAATACGCGCTGATCTGTTCCATCATGCTTCCGATTATCGCATTTATGATTGGGCGGTTATGGGAAGATGCTGATCACCAACTTGGAGAGGAGTGTGAAGAAGATGAAAACGTACCAGTGGGAAATCGTCTTTATGCAAGAAATCGATTCGGTCTACGTGATGACATTTGAAGACAGTGTACTGGATGCTGCTCAAACGTATTACAACAATTACGGTGATCACATGAAGGTCTATGCGATTCGTAAAGACGCGGAAATCATTCGTTTTGAGGAGGCGATTTGAATGGGTGAATACGCTGAAATGATTATCGGGGGCGTGTGTTGCGAACGTTGTGGTGAGTTTATCGGAAATGAAGTCGGATACCCACAAACGTGCGACGACTGCTATCACGAGTTATCAGTTGCAGAGGTCGAAGAAGAACAAAAATAAAACCCGCTGTTAGAGCAGCGAGTTCGGGATTCCTTATAAAACTACTTGGCGCTATTATAGCGCGGAATCCCGAAAATCACAAGGAGGAGAACATTTTGAAAAATATTAAATTGATGAATCTCACATTGAAGAACTTCAAGGGGATCAAGGAATTTGAACTCAACGTAAACGGTAACGATGCAACAATCTTCGGGGATAACGAAACAGGTAAGACGTCTTTGTACGATGCGTTTTTGTGGCTTTTGTTCAACAAAAACAGCCAAAACCAAACGAAGTTCTCTCTTAAAACACTGACGCCTGACGGTCAAGAAATGAACAACTTGGAACACGAAGTTGAAGCGTCGTTCCTGGTAGACGGTCACCCGATGGTATTGAAAAAAGTTCATTACGAGGACTGGACTCAAAAGAGAAATGCGCTTGAAGTGACGTTTAAAGGAAACAAAAACAAATACTTCATTGATGAAGTCCCAACACCAGAAAAGAAATACAACGAGGCAATTAAAGAATTGATTGACGAAGAGGTATTTAAGCTTTTGACTTCACCTACTTACTTCAACGAGCAGTTCAAGTGGGAGAAGCGACGCGAAGTGCTTTTGGATATTACCGGAGATTTAACTGATGAAGAAGTTATTTCTGCTAACAAAAAGTTACAAGAATTGACCGGCATTCTGAATGGTCGAAAAATCGAGGACCACAAAAAAGTGATTGCTGCTAAGAAGAAGAAAATCAATGATGAAATCAAAAGCATTCCAACAAGAATCAGCGAGATTAATAACATGCTTTCGGAAGGGAGTATTGATGTCTCTTCTATAGAAGTAGAAATCGCAAAAGTAGAAAAAGAGATTGATGCGGCATCTACTCAAATCAACAACATTAAAAACGGTTCGGCTGTTACGAATAAAAAGAACGATTTACGACAGATTGAAATGGATCTTGAGTCCATCAAGCGCGAACTGGAATCAGAAGCAACTGACAAGGGCTACCAGGTGACCGCTAAGATCCAAGAAAAGAAATCCAATCAAGCGATTATGCAAAGAAAACTGGATGATGCAAACCATCAGATAGATGTAGGTAAAAAAGATGTAGTCGAGTTTGACAAGAAGTTGGTCGCTTTACGGGAAGACTTTGCGACGGAGGACGCTAAACAACTTGAACACAAAGAAGCGTGTGAGTGTCCGACGTGCGGACAAGCCATACCAGAAGAGCAACTGGCAGCCGCTAGAGATAAGGCGGTAGCGGAGTTTAACACCATAAAGTCCAGCAAGTTAGAGCACATCCGAAAGATGGGTAAAGCGATTGCGGCAGACAAAGAAGAAACACTGAATCGAATCACGGAATCAGAGAAAGTCGTTGCGCAACTGCAAGACGATATTGCGAAGAAAGAAGAGTCGATCAACAAGCTGAACATCCAGCTAAACGAATTGCGCGATGAAGTGAAGAACGCTCGAACGAACCCTAAGTACACGGACAAGGTTGCGGAAATGTCCGCTGTCCAAGAAGAAATCAAATCCCTCGAGGCGAATGCAACTGAAGCTGTTGCGGAAATCGAGAAGGAAGTAGTTACACTCAAAGCAAAGCGCTCCGAACTGAACGGACAAATCGCAAAACATGAACAGGCGGAAACGTCCAAAAAGCGCATTGCTGAACTGGAAGAGCAACAGGAACAACTCGCGAAGGATTTCGAAAATGTTGAAAAGGAATTATTCCTGATTGAAGAATTTACTCGAATCAAAGTAGATATGTTGGATGAGAAAATCAACAGTAAATTCAAGATTGCACGCTTTAAATTAACTCACAAACAAGTTGATGGAACTCTGGTTGACGTGTGTGAAACGACGTATAAAGGTGTCCCTTATGGTTCCGGACTTAACAACGCAGCGAAGATCAATGTCGGCTTGGATATTATCCGAACTCTATCAAATCATTACGGCTTCAGAGTCCCGATATTTGTGGACAATGCCGAAGCAGTCACACGCATTGCGGACACAGATTCCCAGCTAATCAGTTTGGTTGTATCAGAGCCAGACAAGCGATTGCGGATTGAAACGAAGTCGAATGAAGAAAGCGTGGTGGCGTAATGGAAACGACTAAATATGGAGTGACGCTTTCAGGAAGACATGGGAGAAACACAATTATGTTCAACTCCCTGACGGAACGGATGTTATTTCTTACCATGATAAATTCCGGTGAATATACAGGATCGGTAACTCTACTAGAAAGAAAAGAAGTTAATAAGGAGGAAAAAATAAATGACTAACCAACTACAAGAAACCCAACAAATGCAACCAGCAGAAAAGAAAAACGAACTGGTGACTAAGGTCGCCAACAAAGTGAAAGCAATGGTTGAAAACAATCAGATTAACATCCCTGAAAACTACTCCATTGTGAATGCGGTACAAGCGGCTTATTTCAAGCTTACAGAAGTAGATTTCAAAAAGAAAACATCTTTGATGGATAGTGCGACGCCAGAAAGTGTTGCATTCTCCCTTCAAGATATGGCGATCCAGGCATTGAGTGTAGCCAAGAATCAAGGCTATTTCATCGTATACGGTGACAAAATGCAGTTCACTCGTTCATACCACGGCACACAAGCGGTGCTAAAGCGCTTGAACGGTGTAAAGGATGTATGGGCTAACGTCATCTGGAAAGGCGAAGAATTCAACGTGGAGTACAACGAGAGAGGACAACTAGCCTTTAAATCTCATAGCGTTGACTGGATGGCGGCTACCGGAAAGAAAGAAGACATTCTTGGGGCTTATTGCATTATCGAGCGAGATGATGGCGTGCAATTCCTGACTGTGATGACCATGGCAGAAATTCAAACATCATGGTCCCAATCATCTATGCAGACTGTACAAAACAAGTATCCGCAAGAGATGGCGAAACGAACTGTAATCAATCGAGCGTCTAAAGCGTTTATCAATACTTCAGATGACAGCGATCTATTCATTGGTGCAATTAATCGCACGACAGAAAACGAATTTGAAGACGATAAACCTTTACGCGAAATCAATCCACAACATGAAATTGACCAAAATGCGAATAAAGAAGTATTGGATTTTGTTGAACCGACAACTGGTGAAATCATCCAACCTGCAAAAGAGGTACCGACACAGAAATCGACACCAAAGGAACCTGAACCAGTAACAGTCACGTCGGATGGGCCTGGATTCTAATGATTACGATCCAAACACTCGCAACAGGAAGTACGGGGAATTGCTATCACATTAGCGATTCCCGCACTTCCTTGCTTATAGAATGCGGCATCTCGTTTAAGGACATTCAAAGAGGATTAAATTTCAAAACTAGCGAAATAGAAGCGGTTCTTGTGAGTCATGACCACAAAGATCACTGTAAGGCTGTGCAAGACGTTGCGAATCGAGGGCTAGACATTTATATGTCGCAAGGCACTAAGGACGCTATAGGCATCGAGCACCACCGGATAAAGACCATGAAAAACAAAGAGGCTGTGCAGATTGGTTCTTGGAAGGTACTTGGTTTTGATTTACAACATGATGCAGCAGAACCTTTCGGATTCCTGATTGAAAGTGAAGGTGGAGAACGTATATTGTTCGCCAGCGACACTTATTACATTAAGTATAAATTTACTGGAATTACACATTTACTTATCGAATGTAACTACTCACTAGAAATAATTAATCGGAAGATAGCGGACGGATCTATACCACTATTTCTAGCAGAACGAATAATGAATTCGCATTTCTCGCTCGAAAACCTATTGGTCTTTTTGAAAGCTAACGATCTATCAAGAGTCCAGGAGATTCATTTGCTACATCTATCTGATTCAAACAGTAATGGAATCGAATTTAAACAAGCGGTACAGGCTGCTACTGGGAAGTTAGTGTATGTAGCTTAGAAATAACGAAAAAAGGATGTGAGGTGGTTGAGCAGTCCACAAACTGAAAATGGATTTACGAGGATAGCTAACGAGATTTTAGAGTCGGTGCAAAGATACAAATTCACTTTAAATGAAATGAAAATAGTCATGTGTGTTTGGCGGTACACTTACGGATTTCAGAGGAAATCCCATCAATTATCACTGACTTTTCTTATGAATCATACAGGGTTAGGAAGAACAAGAATAAATGATTCCCTGAAGAAGTTAGTCGAATCTAACGTGATAGTAAAAATAGAACAAGGTGGAGCGAATGCAACTAATTCTTACATGTTCAACAAGAATTATAACTCATGGAAAATAGAGAAATACACCATATTTAATAGTGTGCAAGACGATACTAGTGTGCAGAACGATACTAGTGTGCGAGTCGATACTGATACTAGTGTGCAAGGTGCTACTAGCACTAGTGTACAGAACGATACTAGTACTAGTGTGCAAGACGATACCCAAGAAAGAAAGGTTAAAGATAACTATAAAGAAAGTATTAAAGACAACAACAAGGGGTTGCTGATGGTTGACGAATATTTCGGTGAAGTCATCAAATTTCACGAACAAAATATTGGATTGATTTCACCGTATGTTAGTCAGCAAATCGGATATCTGGTTGACGAGAGTAATTCAGAGTTAGTTCTGCTAGCTCTGAAAAAATCAGTAGAAGCTAACGCGAATAATAAATTCAAATACGCAAGAGCGATCGTCGACAGTTGGAAAACTCAAAACTACAAAACTATAGAAGATGTAGAGAATGATGAAAAGCGTAAAGCTAATAGTAATCCATCCAGAGGAATTGTTCACTCACTCTTTGAAGCTTCACCAGAAACCTTGGAACGACAAAGAAGAATGGTGGAAGAGCACCAAAAGAACAAAAAGGAAATTGATTACACGGATCTACCTTACTAGGAGGGGTTAAATTGGTTAGTGCATTTGAAACGGTATTCGAGCGGTTGGGAGTTCGGAAGGTGGAAGATCTATTTTTCAAGATACACCCTGACTATGTGCAAGGCGTATCAGAAGTCCGAATGGAAAATGTTAAATGCCCTAGATGTGAGCGCAACACAAAGCAAGCGTGGGTGTATTGCTATAACGGAGATTGGTTACAAGAGAATGTCTGGCCAATCTGCCATGACTGCGAAAAACTAGCTCACGCAAAAGACGTAGGAATTCAGTTGATTCAGAAGCGCCAAGACGTAGTGGACGGTGATTGGTACTACATCGATGCAGATGACAAGGCAGGATTCAAGAACTTTGAAGATGTGACTCCAGAAGCGACAGCAGCTAAGGAAAAGGCAACCGCCTATGTAAAGGAACTTTTAGAGGGGAAGCCGAAGAACCTACGCTTGTCTGGAACTCCAGGAACAGGTAAGACCCATCTTTCTAAAGCGATTGCGCGAACGCTCAAGCATCAAGGTCAGAAAGTGGCCTTCATCGAATCCAAGAAGTTGTTCAACAAGCTAAAGAGCATGTTTGGCAATCAGGTAGCACAGGAACGTTTTGAAAAGCAGTTTTCGGAATTCGACATAGTGATTATTGATGATGTGGGAGTCGAAACAAGAAAAGCTGATGAATTATCTTGGTCGAGCGGCGAATGGGTTAGCCTGATTGATTTACGAAAAGGTAAGTCGACGGTGTACACAACCAACTTCGACAAAGAATCATTAAAAAAAGTAATTGGCGCACGATCTGTCTCGCGAATGAGTGAAAACGCAGAAGTGATAGAGATCTTCACGCCAGATCATGACTATCGAGATGAACTATTTTACTAGGAGGATGCAGAATGACATGGACAAACAACAGCGGGATCTATACGGTTCCGCTTCCAGATAAAGTCGACTGGCAGAAGATTAAACGCGAAATGGACGCATTGGAAATCAAGTTGCAACAGGCAGAGGCGGCTATGGCTATGAGGAAGGGGATGACGGCATGATTGGAAATGCTAAACAGTTTGTTGAGTTGCATGTCGACATGTACAACGACGGTGGGGAACTGATTTTAGAATCTGGTAGATATGAAGTTCACGGCAAAATAGGCAACGGGGGTTTTATCTCAGACCGAGCAGATGATATGCAGGTATATGTTTCTGATGTATGGGTAAATCACCGAATTATTACAGAGGTAGAGGTGGCGCAATGTTAAACCGTGTCGTTTTAGTTGGACGTCTCACGAAAGATCCTGAATTGAAGTATACGCAAAGTGGTGTCGCGGTATGCAGGTTTACATTAGCCTGCAACCGTCCGTTTAAAAGCGAGGGTGGAGAGCAACAGGCGGACTTTATTCAGTGCGTAGCATGGAGAAAACAAGCCGAGAACATAGCGAACTTCTTGAAGAAAGGCAGTCTCGCGGGAGTAGACGGCCGTATCACCACTGGCAGTTTCGAGGGACAAGATGGCAAGCGTGTTTACACGACAGAAGTCGTTGCAGAAAGTACACAATTCCTTGAACCGAAATCAAGCAACGCAAATAACGCACAACAAGCTTCACAACAGCCGAATCGACAAGGACAGACAAATACTCAATCGAGCTATCAGACAGGGCAAGGCGGCTATGGTGGACAAGCACAACAGTATGATGCGCCGACTTATGATGCAGAAAAAGACGACTTGCCTTTTTAATCTATGAAACTTTGAAAGGGGACAACAACATGACGTTGAAAATCAGAAGCGGAAACAGTAAGGCTATACGAGCAATCAAAGCAGAGCGATCGAGGAATGTATCAAAAACCATCGAATGTCACATCTGCGGACGGGAGCAAGTCGCACAGGTACACAGTTATTGTTGCACCAGTCGATTATGTTCGGATTGTGCGAATCGAGAATTTGACGGATGGATGAAGGAGAGATAATGAAGATGAATTTAACTAGATTATTTGAAACGCAAGACATATTGGACAAACGGATTGTGAAGGAAAAGGGATTGGAAGGACAGAATTTGCTACCAGAAAAGATTCTGGCGTTGCAGGTGGAGTTGGGAGAATTAGCGAATGAATGGCGCGGGTTTAAGTTTTGGAGCGAGAACCGGGAGCCGCGTACTAAGGCGTATTCTCACCATGAAGAAAAACAGCACGGTCAAAATGGTTTTTCGAGCATAGCAAAGTACGACAAGAACCCACTCCTCGAAGAATACGTGGACTGCCTGCATTTTATCTTGTCGATTGGGATTGAACTTTCACATGAGGATATTTATGTATTCCCGATGAAATCGAATGACAAAATTACGTATACGATCTCCAGGTTAATGTTTCAAGCCCACGCACTTGAAGACCACATTAAAGAACCACCGGAGGATACGGTAGGAACTTTCGGCTCTATGTTCAGCGTGTTCGTGGGCTTGGGAGAATTGCTCGGCTTCGAGATGGAACAAATCGAACAAGCTTACTACTCGAAAAATAAGATAAATCACTAACGGCAAACGACAGGCTACTAATCTTGTAGGAGTGATCCAGATGTTAGCAATGTTAATTAAAGACGATTACAAGCAACCGCTGGTCATTTTTGGACACTTGTCTAATCGTGAAGTGAATCAGTTTAAGAGTGAGGGGTATCGCGTTCAATGGCGCGAGAAACCTTCACTACAAATCAACAAAAACGGTATACCACGGGAAGGAGATACATCATGTCAAAGTGTAAACGGTGCAACAAGCCGCTCAAAACGTCGGAAAGCATCAACGTCGGATTCGGTCCGGTCTGCAAACGAAAACACGATGAGGCGGAAGCGGAGTTCTTGAAGAGACAGATTACGTTGGATGAGGAAATCGAGTATCAGGAAAAGGTGGGCGTATGAGGCAATCACTCAAACGACCGAAGAAGTCGCGTCAGTTTCACAAGAAAAGCATTGAAGTTGATGGGATTACATTCGATTCACTGACAGAGGCTGCTTACTACGACTATCTAAAGCGTGATCCAGCCGTAGAAGATATCGAACCGCATCCGCAATTTGCCATCATTGATAAATACACAGTCGTTTGCAAGCGTTGTACAGGCTCAGGAAAGCGCGATAGCGAGAGAACAGGTAAACCAATCAATTGTAAATTGTGTAGCGGCAAAGGCAAGCGTGAGAAGACAGGCGCGGGATACACAGCCGACTTCAAGGTTACATACACGAACGGCTGGATTGAGTATATCGACGTGAAGGGTGGTCCTGTTACCAGAGATTTTCCGCTACGAAGAAAACTGTTTGAAAAGGCAATCGGACAAGAGTTGATCGTCGTTCGTTTGAAGCATAAGGAATGGGTGAGGGAATGACAGAAGTGTATTTAGTTGGCGGTTTGATCTTTATTACCGCGTATGTATTTGGGTTTATTAGAGGGAATCAGGGGTGACGCAGTGGATTAATAAATATTCCTCCCTTCATTTAACAGATTGATCTAAATAATTATTTAGTAATACATCCAATTCTTGGCTGCATTTTACTACTAGTGGATGTGTGAAACCTAAATTTTTCGCTTTTTTATACATGTCCTTTCTTTTTAACTCAATTCTCAATTTCAATATTTTCTTTAACCAGAAGCTGATCATTACAATCCCTCTCATCCAATATTATTAGCTCGATTCATCTGCGCCATGGTTGAAATACAACAACCTTTTCTATAGTAGCCGACTCAATATGTAAAGAGTGTCGAATTATGAGTGAAAAAAGTGAATTCATAATAATGTCATAAATAATGAATCTTATTCATTATTAACCGTTTTAGTCTTGACTTTAATTAAAGCTTTTGGGTTTGAGTTCGGAACATGAAACGCATCAAAGAGATGGCCGCTCGAAGCGGCCTACACTCACCATTTGGTGTGATTGCAGTTTTAACGTGTCCGACAGTCAATAAACGTGGCAAGTTTTGGGTTAAATATGCTTCCAGTTACGCCTTTGAATGATGGAAAGTATTGTCGGAATTTTAACGTCATATTCAGCAGCTAAGCCCCGGTAAATGTGAGCTTTGGTGTAGATCCCAAGATTAAACAGCTCTGAAAATTTATCGCGAATAGCGATTACGTCGGATTCAGTAAGCTTTGCTTTTGGATGTTTTTCACCGGTGTTTATCTTGCTCATTTTCGCTTTGAATTCTTCAGTTGATCTTAATGCACAGGCTTCCTTTTTACTGCGAACGCCATAAACCAAAGCATCTTTGACTACATGGGTGGAGCAACCTAGCTCTCTTGAAACCTCTCTAATCGAGTATTTTTCAAGATAATATAAATAAACAATTTTCATATCCAGAGCTTCAATTTTAATCTTCAATTCCTCTTCGATGGGTGTGAAATCAAACATTTAAAACACTCCTTTTTTTGTCAGGATACTACAAAAAATTCCGACTGGAAAGAGCGAGCGAAAATAAATAGACAACAGGAGTTACATCATGGAACTAAATCCAATCTATGAAATTAATAAATTGCAAGAACAACTGCCGTTATCGGTAGTACAGGACTTACACCAACGCATAGCGGACTGGCTATCATCAGGCGGCAACTATGATGACCCGTACATGTTTCAGCAATTGCGGTATGCGCAAAATGTGGCTAGGAGGGAGCAAAATGGTCAGCGCAAGAAATGAACCGACAATCTTAATTCTGGAAGATATTGAAATCAAGTGGACGTGGAAAGAAAGCGAGTTACTTCATTTTCGCGAGAGGTGGAGTGACGGTGTGCCGATTAATGACTTGGCCAAGGAGCTGAAAACGAACAGGCGGAGTGTGGCATTGCTCGTTATGGATCAGGAGATGAAGGGTGAGATTGAACAGCGGAAGTTTGGATTGTGGGGGAATTGAGGGGTGTAGTAATGAGTTCTTTCAACAATCATAGGAAGGTTAATAAGACACGGAAAGACCACCGATGCCTTGGATGCCAGGATTTGATTCCTAAAGGTGAAAAGGCGATAAATAATTCAGGAGTATTCGAGGGTGATTTTTATAACTACTATTTGTGTTCACCATGCGAAATAGTGATAAAAGAACATCGTGGTTATTTTGAGGAAGGGTTCTTTCCAGGCTGTGTAAACGAATTGAAAAGTGAACTTGCGTAAACAAAAAAAGACAGGATCTCTCCCGTCATGGCTGACAACATTGTAATACACAAAGAGGTATCCTATGGGAAACACGCATGTTTTTAAATTTTATGGCAACAATAATTTGAAATGTTGAAAGAGAAACGGAGTGGAAATATAAGTGGAGTTTTTTTATGGTCAAGAAAATCTTTCAAGTATTCAATGGATATTACGTGCAATAGTTTCATTTTCCGTTTTACTTTTGGCAACCAAATTATTGGGACGCCGCTCAATTGCGCAGTTAAGGCTTCTTGATTTTACTATAGCCTTGATACTTGGAAATATACTTGCACACCCTTTATCAGACGAGCAGTTAGGATTAAAAGGTTCAATTATTACGACAGGGATGCTAATTGCTCTTTACTTGCTAAGTGTATTTGTTTCTTTGAAGTCGAGAGGATTTGGAAAATGGTTAGAACCATCTCCTTTCCCTTTAATAAAAAATGGAGAAATTCTGTATAAAGAATTGGGTAAAGCAAGGATCACAATAGACCATTTATTATCAGAAGCTAGAAAAGCAAAAGTTGCAGAAATTAATCAAGTCGCCCTTGCAATGTGGGAACCTGATGGAACCATTTCTTTTTTCTTATCGCCGCAACTTCAGGCATTAACTCCGAAAGATATTCAATTAGTAAAAGATCCTTTTTCTATTCCGAAGACGATTATCAAGGAAGGGAAAATAGATCTCGCTGAATTAAGCCAGATAGGTAAAGACATTGCTTGGTTAGAACATAAAATGTCAATTTCTAATGTTAGTGAAAAAGATATTTTATTGGCAACTATGGATAATCAAGAACAATTAAGATTTTATTTTTATTGATGATGTTGTTTGTAAATAAAAAAGACAGAGATTTCTCCCCGTCATGGCTGACACTATATTAACACATGGAGGGGTCCTGTGCGAAAAACAGCAGTGGTGAATTTAGAAGAGAATGCGGTGTATCGAGTGAAAGATGGTCAATTGGAGAAGGTGGACAAGCCAGGCAACGGATTTGGAAAGCAAGTTATTACTTGGCAAGATGATAAGCCTTTATTTTACGAAGTGAGCTATACGAAAAGATAAGAAGTTGAAGAAAAAATGACCCCAAGTATACGACTTGGGGTCAGACGATTAACGATTCATATCACTTATACCGGGACTATGTTCATTAGGCATATCAGGCATCAAAGGAACCGGGAAGCCTGCAGGTGGAGGAGTAACTTTAAGTTCACCCTCATTTCTACTTGGTGATTGTCCTTGATAAATTTCGGCGATTCTAGTTGGATCTAAACGGAAATTGAATTGAGCATTGTGATATCCTAATTCCACGTATTTTCTGCACTCAGGATATTTATTTATATCATAGTTAGGGACTGGGAAAAGTTTTCCCCAATCTACACCTAGCGTTTCTAACGCTTTAGCGAATGCGTTTTGATGTGCATTGTCTCTAACTATAAGAAATGCTAAGGTTTCACGGAATGTTTTATTGGAGCTCATTTCATAAATGCGTGTTTTTTGTAAGACACCGGTCGATTCCAATACTAGGTTATCCAGCAAATCACCAATCAGATTGCCGTGGCTATAAACCCAAGAACCATTCCAAGGATTTCCTGCGGCATCAACGGGAAGAGAGGCTTGAGCGCCTATGATGAAATGATGAGGGTTTGCATGTCTTACCGCATCTTCAAGCGGCGCATGATTACTCCCACTATTCCCTGGTAAATCAGTTTCGCCAGAGCCATTTAGCAATTGGTTGATTGTATTTTGCACGAGTTCGACATGAGCAATTTCTTCCAAAAATATACCGCGGAGTAAATCTCGATATTGTGTGTCTTTTCCGCGGAAATTAGAACTTTGGAAGAAGTACTGCATCATGGTTCGCATTTCTCCATAGTGGCCACCTAGAATTTCTTGCAGGACTTTAGCTGCTGCTGGATCTGGTCTATCGGGAGGGGTGATGGGATTAATCAATTCTTCTTTGTAGTAATACAAAATTAGCACCTCATTTAGTTTTTGTATTATGTAGTATTGAACAAAAGAAAAAATTTATTCTTAATATTAAAAAGTCTACTGGAACAACCGGGGACAACATTTGATTGCAGCATTGCGCTGCGTCATTTGTTGTCCTCTTTTTTTATTTCAAAAAGGAGTGATGAAAAATGGTGAAAAATATCATACGAACACTTGCTATTGCGGCGACTTATAACTTTATTGGGTTTTGGATTGCGAAAGCGGCTATTGCGTTTAGGTTGTCAACTGTTGTACTCACGGAATTTGGCGTTAAATACACAATTATTCATGGTTACGCAGCAATGGCGATTTGCGCAACGTTTCTCGCCTTCCTTCACGGTTGGAGGGATGACGAATGAATAAAAGCATGCAAGAGCAACTTAGGAAGGTAGCTGAATTTGAACAACGCAAAAGAAATAGAGAGCGTATTAATGCGAAAAACGATAGAGAGAACAAGAAAATAGAACAGATGAACCGACGTGATTGGGAAGAGATGATGGGAACGAATCGAGATACATACAGACGTGGACCAGGTGGAGCAATTCGTAGACGATAAAAAGGGGGATTTCAGATGGAGCAAATAACACAGCTTATTCGAGATTACAGATGGATGAAAAATGAGATCGGACGACTGCAACGGATTATATACGGCACAACTTTTCCGATGAAATCATGGGGTGTTGCTCAATATGGAATCGACGCTGCTATGCCAAAAGGTAGCAAAGGGAAAAGTATTGCTGAGATGGACGCAATGGACTTACGTGAAAAGAGACAGATCCAGCGTCTTGAGGACTATCAAAAGTATGTGTATGCTTTAGAATCGGCTGTAGACATTTTAGAAGATGAAAGACAAAAAATTATCTATGATTGTCTGCTGGACGAAATGACATATCGACAAATCGCTCTCCATCTGAATGTATCAAAGGATTTCGTGCAACGGCAAAAGACAGAAATCGTGCGACAAATGAGACAAAGTAGACAAATAACTGGTATTTTGACCGCGACTAAAAAATGCGTGTAAACTGGGAGGCAGGTCGGCGCGGAAGGTTGGGCGTGAGTTCGCTCTGCTTTCGTGCTGTAAAATGTGCGGAAATCACCTTCGGTCTTAGTCATTAGAAGGACTAATTCCCCCTTAATCTGAATAATATGGATTAAAAGGGGATGAGTATTTGATTTGGTTGGACATTGAAACAGATAATAATTGGGATTATGTCTATTTTGTTCAGGCTGAAATAGGAGGACCAATAAAAATTGGTTCGGCTTCAAATGTTTCAAAAAGAATTAAAGCACTACAGACAGGTAACCCTGAGAAGTTGAGAGTTTTACATACAACGACAGGCGGAAAAAGATTAGAGTTTCATTTACATCGAAAATTTACAGAACACCATAAGTTCGGTGAATGGTTTTACAATAGTGAAGAGATATATGAATTAATCGCTAAATTAAAATATGAAGATAAACATTTTGGTGAGTTGTGGAGTCTGAGTCAATTTGCTAGAAACAATTATTCTGACATAAGTGATGATGAATTAAACACTCTCATAGCTATTTCTAATAGTTTTTCTTTGAATCCCTCCGAAGAGAGTATTGAAAAACGAATAAAGTGCTGGTGTATTATTGACAATTACTTGGAATACCAAAAGAAATTTCCGCGAAAAGTAATAGACGAAAGGCTTTTATCTTGTTACATTTTTGAAGGCCGTTCTGATGCAGATTTGGCGATTAGAAAAGAGAGAAACATCCAATTAAAAAACTTTTAGCCAATACTTTTGAATAGTTAAACGACTCTTGTCGTCTTATATGTAACCGGTAATAAAAGAGGAAATTCACCTTCTTTGACGAATATTGTCAGTGGGAGGTGAAGACGTGAGAGTATTGAATGGGAAGATCGAAAATGATGTTCAGATATCTGAAGACACAAGGCTGAGCGGAATGATAGTAGGAAAAGTCGTCGTGGCTGAAAATAATGTTTTTTTAATTAGTGGTATGGTTGTTGGAGATTTATTATTACGATCAAATTCTTCTGTGAAAATCAACGGTACAATTAATGGAGATGTGATAAACTCTGGAGGCCACTTGGAGGTTTACGGTATAATAAACGGCAACCTGTTTGAAGAGAGTGGAACAACCTATATTGATAAAAAAGCAATAGTAAGCTGAAAGCATCTCTTCGGAGGTGCTTTTTCTATGCCTGAAAATAAAGGAGAGAATTTCATGGTACCGGAAAACGAAAATACGGATGAGATGAAAACGCGAAAGGAAAGCGCTGATATTCTAAGGGATATAGCTGAACTCTTAGTAGATCCTACAATTGCAGTAGAACCTATGAACATTAGCATAAAACAATTCAGAGGCACTGTTGCAGAGTTTGAGAATGGAAAATCAATTGTACAACTCACTCGTGACATATCGATTGAAATCGAAACAAGAGAAATTATTAAAAATTTGTAGCATCTCTTCGGAGGTGCTTTTTCTATGCCTGAAAATATTGGAGGCGGAAGTGATGTAGATGACGAATTGGGAAGAGATTCAGAGAGAGTGGGAAACAACAAAAATCACCTTCAAAGCACTGGCTGAAAAGCACGGTGTAAAAGAGGGAACACTAAAGAGTCGTCGCAGTCGTGAGGGATGGTCGAGGGATGCAACCGATGCAACCAAGAAAGGTAAGAGAGTTGCAACCGATGCAAAGGACGATTCAGGGAGTAATATGAAAAGAGTATCATCTAATGGCGGTGAGAAGGGGCGGCGCAACCGTAGCGGCAACCCCAATCCGAAGAACCAATTTACAGAACGGAACACCGCTGCATTAAAGCACGGTCTGTTCAGCCGATACATCCCGCAGGAGACACTGGCAATCATGGGCATGATGGACAAGGACAATCCGGCAGATTTACTGTGGGACCAAATCATGATTCAGTATGCTGCCATCATCCGAGCACAGCAGATCATGTTCGTTCGTGACCAGGAAGACACGGCCAAAGAGCTGAAGAAGCTGAAAGTTGAGAACGCCATCTCTGCTGAAGGCAAAGAGATTCAGGTGCCAGTCGAGCAGGAATACGAGATCCAGTTTGCTTGGGAACGTCACGCTACGTTTATGAACGCGCAATCCCGAGCGATCAGCGAGCTTCGTACATCCATTAAGCAATTCTGTGACATGGCCCATGATAATGACGAACGCTTGCTGAAGCTAGAAGCCATGCAAACCGGTATAGACAAGACGCGTGCTGAAATCGACAATCTCACTGACAACGATGATGAAGGCCCAATCGAAATCATGATTACTCGAAAGGGTGATCGCTGATGGTTGTTGTGCTAAAAGAGGCAAACCCGCATTTTGAGGACTTTCTTTTTGATTGGAACCAGAAGTTTCATTTCTTAGTCGGTGGTTACGGGTCCAGTAAATCCTACCATGTAGCGTTGAAAATCATTCTAAAGCTAATAGAAGAAAAGCGGACCGCATTAGTCATTCGGGAAGTGTACGACACTCACAGAGATTCAACGTTCTCCTTATTAAGTGAGATCGTCGAAGAATTGGGGTTGTCTGACCGTATTCGTTGTGTAACGTCACCGATGCAAATCAGGTTCCCTAACGGTTCTAAAATCATATTTAAAGGGATGGACCGTCCAGAAAAATTGAAGTCCATTAACAACGTGTCGCTGATCTGGTTGGAAGAATGTTCAGAAGTTAAGTATGCAGGCTTCAAAGAGTTACTTGGTCGTCTGCGACATCCATCGCTCAAGTTGCATATGATTCTGTCTACTAACCCGGTTGGAGAGAACAACTGGACCTATTTACACTTCTTCCAAGATAGAATGAACAAACGTCTGGTGTTGGATGACAAGGACCTGTACAGGGAACGCACAATGATTGTCGGTGACACATACTATCACCACTCGACAGCGGATGATAACCTGTTCCTTCCCGACAGCTACATTGAGCAGCTGGAAGAGATGAAAGAATATGATCCTGACCTTTACCGGATTGCTCGGAAAGGTCGTTTTGGCGTGAACGGAAAGCGGGTGCTTCCACAGTTCCAAATCGTGCCGCATGAGCAAGTGATGAAGGACATGCAGGAGATCCGGAAACCTATATACCGAGTTGGTATGGACTTCGGATTTGTAGATTCTTACAATGCTGTTATTCGGATGGTAGTGGACACGGAAAAGCATTATCTTTACATCTATTGGGAGTACTACAAGCGGGGCATTGATGACGTACAGTTATTCGATGACCTGAAAGAGTTCGAGGCATCAGGAGAACGAATTGTGGCGGATTCAGCAGAACCCAAAACCATTTACTATTTGAAAAAACAAGGTCTGAACATTAAAGGTGCTCATAAGTTTCCAGGCTCTCGTCTAGCGAACACTAAAAAGATGAAGCGATTCAAGAAAATCATCTGTTCTGACCAATGCGAAAATACCATTCACGAGATGGAGGACTTGGTATACGCGACGGATAAGCTGGGTAATATCATTCCTGATGAATTCGGGATAGATCCACACACATTTGAAGCCATATGGTATGGACTAGACGGATATGAGGTAACAGATCTAAAAGAAGAAGCACAAGGGCGGCCGTCATCAGCCCGCCCGCAAGGAAGGAGGAGATAAACTTTGTCAGAATCAACAGTACGAGCAAGAGTAGTTAAAGCTACTGTTTCACCTGAAACCAAACAGATTCATAAAGATGATTTCGAAGGGTTATATGGAACTGATATTCTAACTCCTCCATACAATCTGACTGAACTAAGGTTGATGGGTGAATATTCCTCTATCTTGCAGCAATGTATCGATGCATATAAAACGAATATAGTCGGCTTTGGTGTCGAGTCTGAATACAAGTTGGATATTAATTCAGATGAAGTCGAGAAAGGTGTCAAAGAGCAAGCAGAGAAAGAAAATACAAGACTTGGAGAGTTCATTCGCTATCTGAATCTGGATGAATCACCTGAGCTGATTCTTGGCTACGTCTTGGAAGACCGCGAGAAAACAGGGAATGGCTATATTGAGATTATCCGTGACGGTGTGGGATTGCCTGTTGGCATTGAGTATGTAGATGCTCAATATATGCGTGTATGCAAAAAGACGGAGCCTGTACAAGTGGAGTACATCATCTTGGAGTATGGCGTAGAAAAGAAAGTGATACGCTCTAAAAGATTCCGTCGCTATGTCCAGATGATTGATCAAGAAAAAGTGTATTTCAAAGAGTACGGTGATCCACGCATCATGAACCTTAAAACAGGCAAATTTGATGAAAATACACCTGAAAACTTACGCGCTACTGAAGTTTATCACTTTAAAATAGGCAGTGACACGTATGGTAAACCGCGTTGGCTTGGAAATCTGATAAGTCTATATGGTGCTCGTAAAGCGGAAGAACTGAATCTGATGTACTTCACTAATGGTCGGCATATACCTGCAGCTATCACTGTGAGTAACGGTCAATTGGATGATGCATCTTATCAAGCGTTACAAGGTTATATGGATGATTTATCTGGTACTGACAACGCGCATAAGTTTTTGCTGCTGGAGGTTCAGGGGATGGCAACGGAAACAGCAACGAACGGCGAAGAGAAAATAACGCCAGCTAAAGTTGAAATTAAATCACTGGCTGAAGTGCTGCAACAGGATGCGCTATTCTTGGAGTATGACGAGAACACACGGCAGAAAATTCGTTCTTCCTTCCGCTTGCCTCCACTTTACACAGGAGAAGCGCAGGAGTTCAGCCGAGCGACAGCTGACACGGCTCGTAAGGTAACGGAAGAGCAAGTATTCCAGCCGGAGAGGAAAACTCTAGCGCGAATCTTGAACACTCTGTTTCTGGAGCCACTTGAATTCAGTTATGTGAAGTTGTCTATCAAAGGCGCAGACTTCCATGATCCGGTGGAAATTGCGAAAGTTCTCGGTCCATTTATTCAAGCGAAAGCAGTGGCACCGAATGATTTACGTCCGCTTCTTGGTCAAGTGCTCGGAAGAAAGGTTGAGTTCCTTCCTGAAGAATATGATTTGCCAATGCAAGTGATGCAAAGTCAGTCTGATGTATCCGATGGACTTCATGGCATCTTTAAATCAGAAAATCAGCAGGAAAGCCTAATTGACCTACTGAAAGACATGCGGGATGTTTTGGAGTCGATGCGGTCATGAGTAATGCAGACAAACTGCTCAAAAGTATTGATACATTCATTCGAAAAGCTGAGGAAGGCAAAGAGGATATCGCAGACATTCTGCCCGATGACATACCAGAATTAAGCAAGATACCAGAACTTGTAGAAGGATTCGAGAAATTGACTGCAAAGTTACTACGACAACAGCGGAAATTCTTTCTCGATGCTTTTCAAACGTTCGTTTCTAAAGATGACCAGATAACATTGGGGGCTATGCTCAACTACTTCCAAAGCAATCTATTTGCTGCTGATGAATTCGCGGCACTATACGGTGTGGAAGCGGCCACTTTTTTGACGTTAACCACGGAAGGGCTTGCCAAAGTCATTATGGAGTCGATTGACGAAGATGTGCCATTCCAAACATTATCAAAACGGACAACGAACTGGGTGGAGTCTTGGTCTACGGAACTAGGGGAAATCATGCAGCTGAACACACACAAGGCGATTGAATCTGAGTTGATAGCCGCTATTCAAAATGGAGAGTCGATTCAGCAAGCCGAATTGCGATTGAAGGATTTACCTGAATTTGATCGTAAGAGAGCTAGAGCCACTGCACGTACTGAAATTTTGGCAGCATCTAGTCAGGCGAACTGGGAATCATTCATGCAATCACCTGCAGTGGAGGGAAAGAAGTGGAAGCATAGCGGCTCAAAGAAGAGCGTGCCGCGTCCTTCCCATGTAGCAATGGATGGCGAAGTGGTCGGGGTAGATGAGTTGTTCTTGGTGGATGGCGAGTTTGGGATGTATCCGCGGGATACAACATTTAGCGCGAAGAATCGTGTGAATTGCGGCTGCGTCATCGGTCCGGTCGTGAATCAAGATATTATTCGATTGAGTCCGGAAGAAAAAGAAGAGATCCGGCAGCAGGTGCTGGCAGAAATGAATGAATAGGAGATGAGTATTCATGAGTGGATACAGAAGCCTTATGGAAAGCAGTGACTTGTCAAGGCGGCTGGCAGAGAGAAGTTTAACTGTTCAAAAACAGCTTTTCCGACGCGCTGCTGGAACGTTTTATGTAGACGGCAAACCAATTGGCGAGGCTGCAATTACATTCAATTTAGCCGGTCGCGATGACTGAAAGGAGGTGAATAACATTGCCTAGAGAACTAATCAACGCCAACATAACGCACGTCTCATATGTGGACAAGGGTGCAAACAAGAAGCAGTTTTTCCTCACAAAGTCGGCTGAAAAACCAATATTCGAAAAAGAAGTGAAGGTGTTTGTCAATAAACAAGACGAGGACGCGCAAAAGCTCGTTTACGGCGTTGTGTATGAACCAGATACGATTGACTCACATGAAGACTTCATGACAGCTGCTGAAATCGAGAAGGCTGCACACGGCTTTATGAAAGATGCTCGCAACATCGACACGCAGCACGACTTCGAAGCGGGTGTCGGCGAAGTGGTCGAGTCATATATCGCGCCTGTCGATATGACGATTGGCGAAGAGGCGATCACTAAAGGTTCATGGGTGCTCGTGACAAAAGCGTCTGATGAAATTTGGGAAGCTATCCAAAAAGGTGAATTCACGGGATACTCACTGGCTGGCACTGCCGAGACAATCGAAAAGCAAGAACATGAAAAGCTTGTTTCCAAGTCGGAAGACGACACGGAGATGAAGGGCTTTTTTAATTTGCTGAAAAGCTTCTTTACTGGCGAAAAGATCCAAAAAGGCGAGGTCCGTGACCATTATGAGGACAACCAGAAGCGCCGTAATCTTTGGGCTGTCTGGGATGGTATTGAGAGTACCTATTATGATTCGCTGTGGGAAAATCGGACACCAGACGTTACTGATTTCGAACGACTGGAAGCTGGTGTACAAGATTTCCTGGCAATATTGCAAGAGATTAAATCAACTGACGATATTGCAAAGTCATTAGAGATCAAACCTGAAAAAATTCGAAAGGGTGAGGACATGAAAGCAGAAGACATTCAAAAAGCAGTAACTGAAGCACTGGCGCCTATCACAGAGCGACTAGATGCGATTGAGAAAGAGGTAGCACCACCAGAACCGAAAGCAGTCGAAGAGAACGCTGAGCTTGAATCGTTCAAAGCAGTGCTGAAAGAAGCGATGGAGCCTATTTCAAATCGTTTAGAAGCGGTCGAAAAAGCAAGAGGGGTTTCAAATCAAGCGGATCCAGACAATCATCAAGGTGAAGCACCAATTCAAAAAGGATACATGCGCCATTTCGGTTAATGTAAAAGGGGGAAAATGATATGCCGATGAGCAATCAGACAATTTTAAACAAAGAATCAACAGTAGCAAGCATCAAGAAAAATCTTGATATTCCGATGGCGATCAGTGATGCAGAAGCATTCCTGGTTGATACGATCAATATGGCTTCTACGTTACCAAAACTATTGCCGATTTATCGGAATGTAGCTGCAGGTAACTTGGACGCGCTTAGTGTTGGACGCCGTCGTATTCGTCAAGCGGGTAAGGATGACTTGCCAACAGGCACAGGATCCATTGCCAGCCGAAAGATCCCATATGCAGTTAAGAAGCTGAAGTGGGATGAATGGTTACAAAATGATGATGTATTCTATTCTGTTTCTGCTCGTGGGGATAATGCGGAACAGAAAATCATCAGCATGATTCAGCAGCAATTTGCGGTCGATCTGCAAGATTTAATCTTTAATGGAGATGTGGATGCAGAAGAGCCGCTTAGCACACCAGATCCATTCCTTTCAATTTTAGATGGTTTCGTTAAGAAGATGAAAGCATCGACGTATAAAACGGAATTGGTTGCAGCAGAACCCACTATCATGGATTTTGTGCATCATATCCAACTGTTACCGGAGCGATTCAAAAGCTTCTCGGATGTCACGTGGTTCATTACACAAAAGACCAATGACAAGCTTGTGGCGCTGATTTCAAATCGTCAGACTGGCTTTGGTGATGCAGTTCTACAAGATGGGAAAATCACTCGTCTTGCTGGATATCCAGTAGAAGTCGTTGCAGAAATGCAAGGCGGTTTTGCTGCGTTGACACCGAAATCTAACTTGAAGCCTGTATTCACACGCCAGTTACGTTATATTCGTACAGCTGACGGTGCGACTGCTGCTGCAAAAGATGCGACATATCACGTGTTGTACTCATACTTGGACGCTGTTGTTCGCGAAGTAGAAGCAGTGGCGTACATGACTGGTGAAAAACTTTAAGAAAGGATGATAAATATTGGCTAAAGTACAGTACAAACAAAAAACAGGCGTTCTACACATTGGCGGAGGACGTTTTTTCTATGCTCAAGAACCTGTCGAAGTGACTGCAAAGGAACGTGATGATCTTTTAGAATTGTATTCTGACCTGGAAGAAGTGAAAGATTCCAAGAAGGAAGAACAGGAAGAGTCAAAAAACAAGAAAACAAAGGAGTGATTTCATGATCATTACTCCACTAGAACTAAAAGATTACAGCGCGTTCGAAGCGGTAAAAGAGCGCGCTGATACACTGCTGAAACTGGACATTCTGGAAGCGGAAGCGAATATACAGAAGCGAGTTGAGAAGCCGCTTGCGGAGTATGTGCCGCTGCCCGCTGAAATCCGTCTTGCCGTGCTGAAAGTGGCGCAGTATTTTGCGCTGATTAATAGTGATGAATCCATTTCGAAGGGATACAAGTCCGAGAAAATCGGCGATTACTCCTACACGATGGGAGACGGCTCAAGTCTGGCTCTGCCTGATGTAACTGCTCTGCTTGAAGATTATGCAAAGGTAGCAGAGTCCAAAACAGGGTTCTTCATGCGGATGCGGGCGCTATGAGTTATGTCAAACTGCTGACTCACCGCTGTGACATTTATCATCTGCATAAAGAGACAGGGACGGGAGATTTCGGCATTCCAGGAGCTGACTTGGATGAGTCATTTTCATACCATGACAGTCCAGATCATACAGGAGTGCGCTGCTACTTCACTGAACGCAATCAGTCTATTGTACAGAGCGAGCCGAACCCAAAAGTATTCCAGTCCTTTCTCATTCATTTCCTGCCGAACGTTGATGTCCGCGCCAATGACAAGGTGATATGGAATGACACAGAATTCAAGTTACAGATACCACGAAAAATCAAGAATCACCATATCGAAGTGGTGGCAGTCAGGAGTGGGAATCTATAAATTTTGAAATTGACGGACTGGACGCTTTTCTAAAAGCACTGGATGATGCCTCTAATGGCGGATTAAGGGATGAGATGGCATTATGGCTGGATATGATGGGCATGGAGTTTTTGGACGTGGTACAGGATGAAATCATTGGCACTGGCACGGTTGATACCGGCCGACTGTTGAACTCATTTGGCAAAGGTGACGGGGATAACATATGGACCGTGTCTGACGGTGGTTTGACGATTGATGTAGGGACAAATGTGAACTATGCCGTTTATGTCAACGATGGGCATATGACCAATCCTGACGGTGTCGAAACGCGATGGGTACCCGGCCATTGGAGTGGCAGCCGGTTTGTATATGAGCCAGGAGCCAATACAGGCATGCTACTCAAGCAACAGTGGGTACCTGGCACGCACTACTGGGATTTCGCATTTGCGATCTTCGAGAAAATGTTTGGTAAAAACTTAGATCAGAAGCTACAGCAGTGGATTGATGCAAATTTTTAAGGGGGTGAGCGGTTGAATCCTGAAGTAGGCTCCATCATGTCATACTTTTATCAGCTTTTTCCTGTAAAAGTGTACACAAAAGAAGTTCCACAGAATTTCATGGTACCGTCCATGTATTTTCCGATTCCGCAGTCGTTTGATGGCAATGATTCCACTTCGACATTCCTGAAAACATACACGCTACCTGTGAAGCTATTCCACAAGGACGCACAGCAGGCCTATGCTGAAGCGGAAAGGATTGCGGATACTGTGAGGTGGAAACGAGGACAAATCCCTCTGATCAATCCAGATGGTAGTTCAGCAGGTGATTTTGTCCGGATCAACCGGATTGATGTTAGACAAACAGAAGGCGCAGTCACGTTGCTGGTCAACTGGGATAGCCGTTATCACTACGACCGTCCAGAGCATGTGCCGCTCGAACATTTCAAATTATATAGTGGGGTGAAAAGATGACGAAAGAGAAAAAAGTTAAAGAAATGATTGAAGAGATTCCTGTCGCTGTTCAAAGCGAATCGCGGGAGTCTCTTTTTTATATTCACCAGCTGCGGGAACACAGCCGGGAATTATTCGGCGTGAAGCCGGAAGTGTTGGACGGTATATTCCGAAATTATCCGTCAAATCAAGTGACGAAATCGGAAGCCAAGAAAATGATTGATACGTTCCTGAATAAAAAAGTCGGTAAGAAAAAGGAGGGTGAACAATGAACGGTGGAACTTTTGAAAAAGGTGTAGAGAAGATTCTAGCGGGTATTTATTTTCGTTTTCGTTCTGCGGCCAAGAAACGTGCGCAGATCGGCGAACGTGGTACAGCTGCCCTGCCGTTTGTCTTGAGTTGGGGGAAGCCAAAAAGCTTTATTGCCATCAATGAAGACAAGGATACGGTGAAATATCTGGGTGCTGAAATTGACGATCCTTCCCTGCTACTTGTAAAAGAAGCAAAGAAGGAAGCGAAGACAGTCCTGGTCTATCGTCTGAATGAGGGGACACAGGCAACGGCTGAACTAGGAACAGGTGTTACTGCAACGGCAAAGTACGGTGGAGAGCTTGGAAACAAGTTGCAAATTCGAATTGCGGAAAACGTACTGGATCCTGCTAAAAAGGATATCACCGTATTCCTCGGTCTGCAGCGTGTCGTCAGACAAACGATTGAAAATATCACTGATTTCCAGGTGAATGATTATGTCGAATTGTCCGGCGTCGGCCAGCTCGAAGTGACTGCAGGAAAGTTTCTTTCGGGCGGAACCAATGGTGAAGTGACCAATGAGGATTTTATGGACTTCATGGATGCGGCGGAAGTGGAGTACTTCGACACGATCGGTCTGCCGGTTGATGATGACGAAGAGCTAAAAGCAGTGTTTGCGTCATTTGTGAAGCGTCTTCGCGATGAGGCGGGCATCAAAGTGGGAGGCGTGATGGCGAATTACGCAGCTGACTTTGAAGGAATTACTAACGTGACGAATAACGTGGCAATTAAAGTTCCCGGTGCCGTGAAAGGGCAGTTCATTGAGCGTGAGCTGACAACTGCCGAATCAGTCGCTTGGGTTACCGGAGCCAGCGCAAGTGCTTCTTCTCTGAAATCACTAACGTTTGTGGAGTATGAAGGCGCAGTGGATGTGCCGGTGCGAATGGATACTTATGCGAAAGAAGATGCAATCCAGAACGGAGAATTCATTTTCTCTTATGATCCGAGGGACAAGGAAGTCACGGTTGAAATGGATATCAATTCCTTTACATCCTTCACGGACGAAAAGGATAAGCAATTCTCTGACAACAAGATCATGCGTGTGCTGGATGGCATCAACAATGATGTAACCCGTGAGATTAAACATGCGATTAAAACTCGCAACAAAGCAAATCGGAGCATTGGAACAGGTGATGATGGGGCGCAATATATTCGAACGCTGATCACGGTGTATATGAATGAGCTTCAGAAAGAAGGAGCTATCAAAAACTTTGACTCCAATACGGATATCGATATTCGCATTACGGAAGACGGTGACGGTTTCTACATTGGAATCCATGCGCAACCAGTATATGCAGCGAAGAAATTCTATATCGACACCACTATTTCACAAGAGAGCGCGATTGCAGCATAATCGCCTCTCTTTTTTGTATGCAGAAAAAGGAGGGAAATGACTGATGACTAGCAAAATGAGATCGTTTAACACGATCAGCGGGAAAGAAGGCCGTTTGTTCCTTGATGGTGAAGAACTCGCTTATATCAAGGAATTCGAAGCAACGATTGAAAAAAACAAAGTAGAAGTTCCGCTTATGGGCCGCCGCATGATGGGCCATAAGGCGACCGGGGGCAGCGGTACAGGAACGGCTACTTTCTACAAGGTAACATCTAAGTTTGTTCGAATCATGATGGAATACGCAAAGGGCGGACCGGATCCGTACTTTACATTCCAGTCCGTGCTGGATGATGAAGGTTCTGGACGTGGAACGGAGCGTGTCACATTGTATGATGTAAACTTCGACAGCGCTAAAGTGGCCAGTCTGGCTGCTGAAGGTGATCCAGTCGAGGAAGAAGTGCCGTTCACATTCGAAGATATCGATATGCCGGAAGAATTGGAAGATGACTTTAACTGATCAAGAGCGAAGAAATTCGCTCTTTTTTACATACCAAAACAAAAGGAGAGATTGACATGACAGAAAACAAACAAGCAGTTGAATATAACGACGAGGTAGAGCGCGAGGAAATGGAGCTATCACAGGTAGTGGATGACTTATCGTTCTTCCTGCCAGAAAACGTGGAAGAAACGGAAGAAGTAGTGCGTCCTGTATCCAGACGTTTCAAAGACAAAGAAGGCAAGGTGATTCCATTCCGTTTTAAAGCTATTTCGACAGCCCGGGTAGAAGAAATCGAAAAGATGTGCATGGAGCCGGTTTACACTGGTTCTCGAAAGAAGAAAGTCGGAGAGCGATTGAATCAAGCTCGTTACATGGCGCTGATCGCGGTGGAAACTACATTGTATCCAAATTTCCGCTCTGCAGAATTGCGTAAAGCTTACAAGCAACAGGACCCAATAGAAGTAGCGAAGAAGATGTTGCACGTTGCAGGGGAGTATGCAGAATGGCTTCACGCGGCAAACGAAATCAACGGTTTTGACGACACGCTCGAAGATCTGGAAGAAGCAGCAAAAAACTAATCGAGGAGGGGAATAAGGAAGCTGTCTATTTTTATTTTCTGATGATGGAGAAGAATTATTCCCCTTCTGATTTACAAGAATGGCGTGAAGCACCACGCGGTTTTAAAGCGCTGATGAACGCTTGTATCAGCTATAAGCTCGAACAGCTGGAAAAAGAGCGCACTGAACTTGAAAAGATGAACAAGAAAGGAGGTAAAAAATAATGGCCAAACTGACTGCTCGTTTTGATATGAAGGACAATATTTCCGGTAAGATGCGGACGATCCGGGGTGAAACCGAACGGCTGGCAAGGGCAAGGGACCGTTTAAATAAGCCAGTTCGCATGTTGATTACCGTGCGAGACCGAGCGACTTCTGCATTGAGAAGATTCGACACCTTTGCCGCTCGTAAATTTCCAAAAATGCGGAGGTTGACCATTCGAGCTATTGATCGGGCTTCGCCTGTTATCACGAAAGTTGGGCGGCTCGCTCGCTCTTCACTTGGAAAAGCATACCGAATTACAATACGGGCAAATGACTTGGCCAGCCGTACTATTCGTAACGTGTCTAACTTTACCCAGCGGAATGTGCCCAAAGCTGTCAGTACGACAGTCCGTGTAGTGGATTTGGCAACGCGGCCACTTCGGGCAATTGCCAGTGCTGCGACTTCTACGCTTGGGCTATTAGGTGTAGCCGGAGGAGTCGGCGGAGGTATCATCATACCAATCAAAATGGTAGCGGATAGAGAAGACCTGACCACCTCATTCGAAGTAATGCTAGGCAGTAAAGGCGCTGCAGATAAGCGAATGAAGGATTTAACAGAGTTCGCGGGAAGAACACCGTTAACGAGAGATGAAATATTCAAATCAAGTCGTATTCTTCAGACGTTTACTGGTGATGCATTAGCGACATCGAAAGGCATGGAGTTAATTGGTGACGTTGCGGTCGGGACGCAAACCGATTTAGAAGAGACAGCTATGTGGTTCGGCCGACTGTACGATGGTATCGATTCGGGACGACCAGTCGGTGCGGCTACAAGTAGACTACAAGAGATGGGTGCTATTAGTGGAGCAGCTAGGCAGCGAATTGAAGATCTAGCTGAAAGTGGCGGAGACATCAAGAAGTTATGGCCAAAAGTTACGAAGGAATTCGGCAAATACAATGGCATGATGGAAAAGATGTCTGGAAACATGAACAACTTGCTATTAGGACTGAAATCGTTTGTCGGTAACTCTATTCTGATGCCTTGGGGTGAAGGATTACGAGATGTATTCAAACCCGCATTACTTTCATTTAGGAAGTGGCGTGGAGAATATTCTTTCGTTTTATCTGATATGTCAAGACAACTGAAAAAGTCAGGATCTGTTTTTGCAAAGAACTTACTCAATCCGTTTAAGCAGGCTTTTAATTTCATTGGAGATCAAATGAAGATACTATTCCCTGGAGAAAATGCAGCTCAGGCTATGGCCAGAATGCAACCGGATGAATTTAAAGAGTGGACTCAGACAATGAAGCTGAAATTTGAAGAGGATCCTGCTTTTAAAGCTAGATTTGAATCATTGGAAAAATACCGTGATATGACATTTGAAACACGCTGGCGTTTAGTAGCCGACACGACAAAGGATGTTGTCGGGGAATGGTGGGAAACAAAAGGTAAAGCCAATGCCGCTCGTATAGGCGAAGGTATTGGTAGCACTTATGGTGGCTTTATTCGTTCTGCTGTTCTTACACTGCTTGGTGGCGAGTCTGATAAAACTGGCAATGCTTTTGTAGATGCTGGTATTACGTCAGGTAAAAGCTTTATTACAGGGTTCTTAGAAGCGATTGATCCAGTGGATTTATCTATGAAGATCGGTGCTAAAATACGCGACATCAATATTGATGCAGGAAAGTCCGCTTGGGGATATGCGACAGGAAATGAAGAGCTACAGAAATCAGGCTCTATTGGCGGTGCCTTGGTAGTTGATGCTATTGCATTAGGAATGGCTTCAACCATTCTAACGAAGTTTAAGCCTATCAAGGATTTAGTGAAGACTATCTTTGTTGATATACCTAAAACGATCTTTGGAAATCATAAATCTGATTCATCGAATAAAAATGCTGGCGGGAAAGGTAACAACTCATCAGGCCGCAATACGAGCGGTAGACCTACACCTACTACTGTGATACCTCCCAAAAGAGATTCCTATACAGAGACGATGAAAGATCGGAAGAATAAACCGGAACCACAGCCAAGACCAACTACAAAAACCGTTCTTACCACTAAGACATGGCCAGGTCCTGCTCCTAAGTCCGCACCTTATCCTGAACCGCTTAGAAAGTGGATTGAAGCAAGGAGTAGGGATACAACACCTAAGCCTCAGACTGTCACAACGAAAGCAGATCGTAAGCAATCTGGTAACGCGACGAAGAAAACGAAGACGGTCAGTCAAAAGGCTGAAAAAACTGTCAGTGGCAGCCAAACGAAAAGTTCTTCTAAAGAAACTAAGAGTCTCGTTGATACGCTTAACCCCAAAAATTCAAAGTTAACCAAAGGAATTGAGAAGTTAGGCAAGTTTGTAAAGGGTGTCCCTCTTATAAGCACCTTATTTGGTGCTTCTACAATCGCTATGGCACCTAAAGGCGAAAAAGCAGAGGCGGCAGGGGGGTTTGCAGGAGCAGTGGCAGGCGGAACTACAGGGGCCGCTATCGGAGCGTCAGTCGGTTCCATTGTACCCGGTTTTGGCACAGCCGTCGGCGGCGTCCTTGGAATGTTCGGAGGAAGTATGATCGGCAGTGATCTTGGTCAAAAGGTAGCTGGTTGGATCAAAGACAGATTCTTCCCTGGAAAGGCGGAAGCGGAAGAAATGCCTAATATGGCAGGAGGGACCTTGCCGGTCGGTAGTGAAGTTCCTGGACAGCTTCCGGATTTCACAGCACTCAACCAATACGCTGAAGCATTAGCAGCCGCTCTATCCGCAATGGCAGACAAAGCCCAGGGAGCAGCCCATAATATGGACGCACTCACCATGACGACCGGCGAAGCGTCTGGCTGGGTAGTGGGAGCCTTTTATCCGTTACAAGGTGCCACTGATGGGCTGAGTCATAATCTTAATGCAATCACGATGGTCACTGGCGAAGCCGCCGGTTGGGTGGTAGGAGCTTTCTATCCTCTCCAAGGAATGACAGACGGCCTGCAGCACAATATTAGTGCGATCACCATGGTAACAGGCGAGGCATCCGGTTGGATTGTTGGTGCCTTTTATCCGTTACAGGGAGCAACGCAGGGACTCGTGCACAACATTAGTGCAATAACGATGGTCACTGGCGAAGCATCTGGCTGGGTAGTGGGAGCATTCTACCCACTACAAGGCACGACAGCAGGATTGGTTCATAATATCAGTGCATTGACCATGACGACAGGAGAAGCTGCAGGATGGATTGCAGGCACATTCTTCCCGCTACAAAGCGCAGGGGCAATGCTAACGCAGAACACTTCTGCCTTGGGGCTCATACTCGGAGAATCTACGGTGATTGTAGCTGGAGCATATCTACCATTAGCTGCTTCGGGAGCTATGGCCAACCAGAACACTATGGCACTTGGTATGGTACTTGGCACCGCATCTGTTGTGGTAGCAGGCGCATTTATGCCATTAGCCGGATCTGGACCGTTACTTCACGGTAACACCATGAGGCTCGCTTCTATACTTGGACAAGCGTCGGGTTGGGTATCGACATTGAATGGAATTCAGTCAGGAGCTACGGCGGTCAAGTCGGCATTGAGTAACTTGGCGGCTCGTATAGCAAGTGTTCCAACTCCTACGGTCAGCGCACCCGGTGGTGGCCCAAAAGCTTATGCAAAAGGTACGCGGTTCCATCCGGGTGGTGACGCAATCGTCGGTGACGGTGGCGGAGAGGAATTAATGCGATTCCCGAACGGACGAATGGCGCTATCTCCAGCGACAGATACCTTGCTGAATCTTCCAAGAGGAACGGAAGTGCTGTCGCACCGAAATACAGTATCTTATCTAAAACAGGCCCCTGCTTATGCGGAAGGCATTGGATTTGAAGAAGAAAGGGTCGCGTTATCTGATAGCCAGTTTCGTGCTGCTACTTCCTCTTCAGCAGGAGGAGGCGGTTCATCCAGAAGCGGCATCCGTGATATCAAAGTAGAAATTACAGGCGACAATCACTACTCGAACGATATGGATGCTGAGAAGGTCGGCAAGGTGGCATATGAATATATCCGGAAAGCTTTATTAGCCGAAGAATTCGAGGGAGGAGAGATGGTGATCGATGTCTAAAAGCAAATATGAAATGTGGCTGACGTTTGGCACCGGGAAAGAGAAGTTGCGCTTTCCCGTAATGCCAGGCGTTTTAAACGTGAGTAACGGATCAGATAACGAAAGCGTGATGATTACAAGGCTTGGCGAAGTGACGATTATTCAGGATCCTACCGCGAAAACTTTTCACTTCAGCTCTTTCTTTCCTCGCGAAGAGTCTCCTCTGACGGAGTATTCGGGGACTCTGTATCCGTGGGACTATATCAAGATGATTGAGCGATGGAAAAACAGCGGCAAGCCTGCTCGCTTTATCGTGACGGGCACCCCAATCAACTACGCTGTTTCTATCGAGGATTTTCTGTATCGCGAAGGCGAGAAGGATGTCGGGGATTATGACTTCGAGTTGTTGCTCAAAGAGTACCAATTTATTGAACGGCGCAAGATGCCGAGAACGCAGAAGAAACCGAATAAGACCAGGCCAAATACCAAAAATGTTCCTAAATCACATACTGTGAAAAAGGGCGAGACACTGATCACGATTGCTCGAAAGTACTATAACGACAGTAAGCGTTGGAATGACATCTGGAAGCTGAATAAAGATGCGCTGATCAAGCGAGACAAACGCAACCTGAAACAGCCCGGCCGCTGGATTCATATTGGTTTCAATCTGAGGTTGCCATCATGATGGAGCTATTTTTGGTTACACCTAAAGAAGTAGTGGAAATTCCGACAGAGTCTATTAAGTGGTCTGGGAAGCGTTACAATGCCGCTCGAAAAATCGAAGCCAGGATACTTGTCAAGCATAATACAGGACACAAGATTGTGAAAATCGAAGAGGGTGACACGCTGCTGTTCAAGTGGTTCAAAAAAGAGCTGTTCCGCGGAACTGTCTTTGCAAGGGGCCGAACTAAAGGTGGCATGATGACCGTGGTAGCTTATGACATCATGCAGTACCTTTTGCTCAATGAGACAGCACGTGTATTTGTCAATAAGCGAGCAGACCAGATTGCCACCACTCTGCTGAAAGAATTCGAAATACCGATCGGATCTATTGTAAATACAGGGCACGTCATGAAAACACGGACTCACAAAAACGAGACCAACCTGTATGACATTATCCTGGATGCAATGATCGAAACGCTGAAGTCCACAAGCAAGCGATTTCGCATGTATTCGCAAAAGGGCAAGTTTATGCTACGCCCGCTCGAACTGCCGGATGATGTATGGGTCCTAGAAACAGGCGTAAATATTGAAGATTATAACTACACGACCAGCATCGAGGAAACAGCTACGCAGGTAACTATGGTGGCCGGCGAAGAGAAAAAGCAGATTTCCGTAACCGCAAAAGACGAAGAAGGAAAGAAAAAATACGGTGTCCTTCAGTACTATGAGAAGGTCACGGACAAGGTCAACAAGGCGCAGCTGAAGAATCGTGCAGATAAAGCGCTAAAGCGCAAGAAAGGCGTCAAGAAGGAGCTGACGATTGAAGCCAGAGGTATTCCAGATCTAATAAGCGGCGAGCCAGTGCGCGTCATTGAGAAGGAAATTGAACTGAACAAGATCCTCTATATTGATAGCGATGTGCACGAGTTTTACGGTAATCGCCACGTCATGTCACTTGTTCTGATCGACAATAACGCCATGCCGGAGGTGTCCTGATGTTAGATATTATTAAAAGAAATGCGTTGAAAGGCGTAAATGCTAACAGCCCAGTCGAATTGATGGGAGCGGTTGTCACGCAGGGGCCGCCTGAATTGGTCATTCAATTAAAAAATGATTCCAAGCTGCCAATCCCGAAAGAAATCATCATTGTAGCAGAGCATCTTACCCGGCATAAACGTAAAGTGCAGATAAAAAGCAGTGATATCAAAGGTTTTACAATGTCGGCCGATAATCATGTTCATGGATACGAAGCAATCGTCATGACAGAAGCCGAAGTCACATTCTTAGATGAGCTAAAAGCGGGTGATGAAGTACTGGTTACCGCTTTGCAAGGCGGCCAGGCTTATTACATTGCAGATCGGGTGGTCAGGTATGAATAAAAGAGGTGATAGATATGAGTATTTCGCCTGAAATTGATGTAGATGGCTTTGAGTTTGACGATAATAGTCCACCGGAACCGTCTGCCACTTTTCGTTACGACTTTAAAACAAATCGAATTACAAGTGAAATCATAGACGGAATAGAAGCGATTGAGCAATTTATCTACTTAACACTGCGGACCCGGCGCTTTATTCATCCGGTCTATCCAGATGAAATCGGCGAAGAGGTCCACGAATGTGTTGAAAATCCAGAGAATACAATCGCCTTCAAAAAATCTGAAATTCCTCGCTTAATTGAAGAAGCATTGATTTATGATGACCGAATCGAGCGGGTATATGGATTCAGTATTACAGAAAAAGAAGATTCGTTATATGTGAGTTTTGAAGTCGACACGGTAGAGGGCTATCTATCGATCCAGGAGGTGTATTGATGTTCGAGCATAAGACATTTGAGCACCTGATGGAGAAGTCTTTACCGGAGATTCCACTGCACTTGGACAAGCGGACCAGCAGTATTATCTATGCAGCTGTTGCCGTCAATAACATGGAAATGGCAGAGATGTATATTTGGCTGGATCGGATACTAAAATTAGCCTTTGCGCAAGATTCCAGCGGTGAATGGTTGGACAAAAGAGCGCGTGAAGCGGGAGTCGATAGAAATCCGGCGGTAAAGGCAAAAAGAAGAGCAACGTTCAACATTCCAGTAGCGAATGGGGAGCGTTTTTTTGTTGATGATTTGTTCTATCAGGTTATCGAGAATGGAATAGTTGAATGTGAGGAGGAAGGCACGATTGGCAACCGGCCGCCGAATGACTCGGAGCTTTTGCCAGTCAGCAACATTTCGAAGTTGGAAACCGCAATCCTTGGGGAGGTCATTATCCCTGGCGAGGAAGAAGAATCGGACCTATCTCTGCTTGAACGCTTTTTGATTGAGCGTAGACGAAAGACTACCAGTGCCAACAAGGCCCATTATAAAAAATGGGCTGAGGAAGTCGAGGGAGTGGGTAAAGCCAAAGTCTTCCCGTTATGGGCCGGTGAAGGAACTGTAAAAGTCATTATCGTCAATTCCGAAATGAAGCCTGCTTCGCCTGAGTTAGTACAAGCAGTGAATGACTATATCGATCCGGTGCCAGGAATGGGCGAAGGCGAGGCGCCGATTGGAGCAACCTTGACAGTCGAAAGCGCGCAGAATAAAGTGATCATCATTCGTGCGAAGGTTTCTTTACGTGGAAACACGGTTGAAGCTGTTTCTGCTGAAGTGGCAGAAGAATTGAAGTTGATGTTTAAAGGCTTGTCATTTAAGGACTTGCCCTTAAACGAAAAAGCTGCTGTTAAAGTAGCAGCAGTCAGCAATATTCTTTATGCAAACAAGTGGATCAGCGACTATTCAGATGTGCTGATCAACGGCCTCCCGATCAACTTGGAACTCGAAGACGTAGAAATTCCGTATTTATCGGCGGTGGATCTCTATGAATAGATTGGAACGTATGAAATCCTATCTTCCTGAGCATTTTGCTGAGTCGCCCGAAATTATCGCGATTCTGGAGGATGGCGATCGGCGTTTTGAAGAGCTGAACAGCGTAATGGATGATGTGCTAAATCAATTTTTTGTTGAGACAGCTACATGGGGGCTGGATAAGTGGGAAGATGAATTGGAGATTCGCCCGATCACTACTGATTTTCCCGCTCGACGCAATCAGATTATTAGTAAGTTAATTAGTCAGACGCCGACAAATTATAAGGTGCTCGAAAATGAAGTGAATCGCTTTTTGAGTAGTCCAACGTCTCGTGTAAGGTTGATAAAGGGGCGTTATGCAATGGAGATTACAATTCCCTTGACTGATATAAATGAGTGGTTGCCTGCTGAATTAACAAAAAATATCGAGGACATGAAACCTACTCATTTAGCAGCTCTGTTTTTGGCGATAGCAGACGGAATCATAGCGACTATTACGACCAAACAATACACCTTCTCCGTTCCCTACGCAGTAACAGGCACATTCCACACGGAGCCAATCAGCGGTGTGGCAACCAAGACAGCAACAGAGGCGGAAGAGAAGGCATATGCAAATATTGTCCCATATCCCGTCACCGGGACGTTTTATTGTTCGGAAGGAGGAGTCTAGATGAATTTATTGCAAGAAGAAACTTTGAAATTCTGGGAGCGCCTGATGGTGGGTGCGAAGGTTACCATTGACGGTATTGAAGAAGAGTATCCCATACACCCGTCATCTTATATAGAAGGTAACGTATTAAAGAAATTTGTGTACCTAGAAGACGAATCCGGTCATGTTACCCATACCTACATCCACGACCAACACGGGCGACCGATTCGCGAGAAAACAATGAATATCCGAAAAGGAGAGAACGGACTCATGGTCACGTTCTTTTTTCAATTGGACATAAAGGAAGGTGTTAGCATTGGCTGAACCCTATGTATATGTACCGTTTCAATGGCTCGACCAGATTGTGGAGCAAGACGAATTGGGAAATGTGATTTATGAGAAAGATCCAGACGGTAAGATTATCTATTTAACCGATCGTTTCGGCAATTACATTTTGGATCCAATTACAAATAAACCATTGCCGAAACCAAGGTTACTGCAGGTCGGTACAAAGCACTCTGCCAAGCGAGAGAATCATCAGGAGCAAGGGATTGCGAAGTCTCATGAGCGACTAGACAAGCATGCCAATGACATTTTGCGTTTGCAGATCAATCAAGAACTCGATGGCAAAGCACCTGGGAATAGCGGCACGTTTGTAGATGCGTTTGATGGCGAGCCGAATAAGTTAATTAGGCAGACTGCAAAAGCCGTCCTAACAGTTCCCCGCTCTGCCGGAACGACAGTCCTTAATGTGGATAACGTAGATGGCTTTATCAAATTTACTGACGTGACAATTTACGATGATACGAATAGTGAAGATACATTAATTACGGATGTTACTGCATCTACGATTACTGTTCAACCGTTGGTCAATAACTACGTCAAGGGCGCAGTTATTGCCCGAAGTAATGCGGCAATTAAAAATAGTCGGATGGGTCGCGGTGCTTGGGGTACTTATTCGGTTGAGGAGGTGGTTTAATTATGGTGATGCCGTTATCACAAAAAGTTTCGGGGGATACAATATATTTAGATGGTCATAAGTGCTATGTAGTAGAGCATGGAATTGAAGGAACAAAAATAGTGTGGGCAGATTATCTATATGATGGAGCATTCTATTATGGAGATAATGGTTTTTATTCCGAATTAAAAGGAACAGGAGCAACTCTTAACACAACATTTTTCAACGCATTGAGTTCCGATGTAAAAAGCATGCTGATAAAGGCTACATGGAATGTGGGTCAAACAGAAGATGGTACGTCAGGGGAAAGCGATTTTCAAATTTCTGCTTATGTGGGGCTTTTAACACTTAGTGAGATGCGGAAATACGGCGTTCGGTACGGCGGGAATATACCGTATATTCCAGGCAAGACTGCATGGCTTTTAAATCGACTGAATACATCGCAACATCATTATTTAGATGGTTCGGAAAGTCCTTTTAACCAATCCACAGGGAGAGGGAAAACAAGCTATACACTTACTTCAAATCCGAAATGGAAACAACCAGCACTCGTTCTTAAATCAAACCTAATGGTAGACAGCGACGGCAAGATGATATCCAACAGTAGTCCGACGGTGTCATTGCAAACGCCGAACAATCTTACGCTGTACGAAAACGACACGTTCTTAGTAGACGGCAACGCGAAAGACACGGATAAAAACGACATCGTAAATGTGTACTATCAAATTAACAACAGTACACCACGACCTATCCAAACACGTATCACAGATGGTGTCAATCCTATTCCGTTTTCCGAGCAGCTGACATTCAAGGCAGGCAAATTGCATCTTCCTGACGGCACTGCTTTGACAGGTGCATTGGCCGAAGGCGTTGCACACAAGCTTAAAGTTTGGGCTGAGGACAATAAGGGGGGCAAATCTGAAATTGCTGAACGAACCTTTTATGTCGTCCCGAACCGTCCACCAAAACTAACAATCAATCCGTTTGATTCTATTTCCAATTTAATTAATGCCGATAAGGTTACATTTACCGGCTCCACATCCGATCCGGACGGTAATGAAGTAGTCGTTTCCTACAAATTAAACAGTGGCCTGGCTACTGAAGTCTATCGTGGCAAAGATGGAAATTGGTCGTTCGATTTACTATTATCCATTTTAAAAGATGGTGAGAATACAATCGTTGTTGAAACAATTGATTCGTACAACTTCAAAACATCGTTAACCCGTAAAATAAATAAGCAAGCTAACCTAACGCCTTTAGCCAAATCCGTACAACGGTACACAATCGTACCCCCAGCCGGTTCAGCACAAGGTGTTTTAATGTGGATTGAGAGAGATGCAACACAATCTATCACTGCAGAAATCAGTATGACGAACGGAACGGAGCAAGAACAGTTCAAACCAATGACGCTTGATTCATCTGGACCTGCGAATGTTGGTACTGTGGAAGACTTCTTCAAGTTCCGTGCCGACTCGCCGGCTGAAAAAATCGCTATCAAGCTGTCTTGGACAGGCGACAAGCCAATCCTTAAAGTATCGGGGGCGTTGACACAATGATTATGGTTAGACGACGACAGTCTGACGGATCACTTGGTCCATTGGAGCCTGCCTTTCCCGAAGTTCCTGAGCAGATGGATGAAACTGTTCTTATCATGCTGCAGGCAATGGCAGGCATGCAGGAGCAGATTGATATGCTGACAGCGAAGCATGATGAGAAAGGGGGAGCTGAGTAATGGTTCATCAATATATGGTTCCGGTGTATGCGTTGCTAGTAAAGGCCGGGGCGCGGAAGATTGACAGCTTGCCGAAGCAGTATCAAGTGTCGGTTGCAGAGTATTTGGCGGAGCAGGGAAAATAAGAATGTTATGTAGTGTGGCGTATAAAAGAAAACAGGCTCAGTTAACTAAGCCTGAATAACCTTCTCTGTATTCACTATTTCCCCAAATTTTCATTAGTGCTTCGTTGGGATCTTCATCAATTTCAAGATGCCGATCAAACCAAAAGCCTGCAATCTCAACAGTGGGAAAGTCTTCTTCCTGGTCTCCCATTGTAACCAAATATCTTAAATGATATAAAGATTGTATACTATAGCTTGAACCTTTTACGACATAGTAGGCTTGTAAAACAAAAGGAACACTACTTTCGACAACAGTTGCATAGCCTTCCTTTCTGCTATATTTGGATTCTAATAGTTTTTCAAGATCAATTATAAAAGCATTAGTAGGTAAAGAAAAATTAGGAAAAAGAATCTCTCTATTAGAATCGGAAAATGGTTCTGGAAATTTAATCAACGCAAATTGCATTGCGATATTTTCGTTGTTAGTTGTAAATGTAATTTCGTTGTTTTCCTGATTGACTTCGCTAAGCCATACAGCTTTTTTCTCTTCATAAACTTGTTCGAATGCAAGATCATATGTGTTTTTCGAATACATTAAGCTCCCAAGAGCAATAATAACGCTAATAAGCGTTGCAAAGATTGTTATCAGATTTGGCAGGGAGATAAAAATATTTTTATTATCCTTCTCGGGTGTGAAGCGAATGTCTTTTGATTTACTTGTTTTCTTCTTTTTCTTACTCATCTGTTACATTCCTTTACCTTTTTATTTTCTCTTGAACACCATAGCATAAATAAAAGAGGATTTTATTTAAAATGAGTTATAAAGGGTGGGAATACAGAAAAAACAGCATTATAAGATGTTCTTAACGATAGTTCTTTTTTTAATTGTGGAGTATTTGGCTGCGGAGGTTGAGAAAGAGAAATAAGTCTTAGGTAAATAGAAGGGAAAACCTCACTATCTGTCGAATAGAATTTCAAGATAGACTTGAAAGGGATATATACATTGAAGAATATAATAGAGTCTTTTGAAAATGGAGAGGTTGTTTTAGGTGTAATAGTTGCTTGTTTTTCAGTTTTAAAAGCCGTGAACTATATTGGCGTAACAGACTTAGAGATTCAGATTATGACTAAGTATCAAAAGTTAAAAAACTCACTTTTGATTGCGATGTTAATAGCGATTATATTTACGTTTATCTTTTACTTCACTAAAAATATTACTGAATTGTTTATTAGTTTTATAGCCATGTATATTTTAGTGATATTAGCTTTGCTACTAGTTTGGGTAATAAATCTTCTGTTCGCAGTTAAACCGAAATTTGAAATAAAAATAAATAATGAAGTAGGACCGTGGCATCTAAGAAGGTTGATTAGCGATGAGAAAGCGTTGCTTGTTCATTCAGAGCACAAAAACAAATATCTTATTTCGAATTTAGACAATGCGGTATTTATGAGGAGTAGTATTGAAGAAACGTATAGAATTAGGATTCTATACAAAAAGGAAATGTTAACGATAAAAATAGTAATCTTAGTTCTATTTTATTTGTTTTCAACTGGTATGATTTATCAATTTTTATTCTATTGGTCCGAAAAGGACATAGATGGCAATAAACCAATAGGTATTTTGTTTCCGTTTATCGGTTTGATATTTATTATACTCTCACATGTATTCTATTTTATTAATAAAAAGTACTATAATGATTATCTTGAGTACAGGGAAAGTATAAAATAAAACGTCTACACGGTGTTCTTTTTATAAGTAAAAAGATTCAGGATAAAAGAAGGATAAAAACACCTTGTATCGAATTATTTAGACATAAAGGGGTGAGTATATGAGAACTATGATGAAAGTAGTCGGTGGGAAAGAACATATTGTCGAAGGCAGCTCACAAGATTACATGATGATGGTAAATGGAATAGGCATGATGCAAAATGAAACGCTGACATCCATAACAGGTGAAAAATTTAAAGTGAAAGATATCATGATGATGTCGCAAGTAGCAGATCCAATAGAAAATTAAGCGAGAGAACGTCCATCCGGGCGTTCTTTTTTATGTCCATAAAGAAAAGGGTGTGGGGTGAGATATGACGCAGACAGAGGAGGAGCTGGACATGCTAAATAGACACGATGAACTAATACATCATGACATTATACCGCGGCTGGAAAAAGTCGAGAAAGCGCAGATGGACTTTAGCACACAAGCGGAGGTAATCACGGGACAAGTCAAAGAAGTCACGGTTCAGGTTGCAGAAATTAAGTCTTCACAAACGAATTTAGAACTGACCGTCATGAAAGACGGACAAGAAACCAGAAGCATTCTAAACAAATTCGTGGACCATTATTTCGCGACTGACAAAGAACGCCTGCAAACAGAACGTGACGTAATCCATGTAGATGAGCGGATTACATTAAAGCGTTTCTCCACTCGCGAGAAAATCGTGCTTGGAGTCGTTGGCGCATTTGCGGGATCAGGCGGAATTTTAGCAGGGATAGCTGCTTTAATACAGTTTTTAAAATGAAAGGAGAAATAAAATGAAAATTAATTGGAAAGTACGTGCGAAAAATAAGTTGTTCTGGCTGGCCTTGGTGCCGGCTTTTTTGTTGGTCTTGCAGATTGTCGCAGCATGGTTCGGTGTGGAATTAGCGGCAGATTTGATTGGCCTTGAAGCTACTAAGTTCATTAACTCCTTGTTTGCTTTACTCGTGATATTAGGTATTGTCGTAGATCCTACTACTGACGGTACTGATGACAGCGATCAAGCAATGCGGTATCAAGAGCCACGAAAAGATAAAAAGAAAGGGCTGAAATAATATGGATAAAACAGAATGTGTAGTATGCGGAAAAGAAATCGAAGTTCTGGAACAGTTCAACGGTGAAATGATGTGCCAGGATTGCTATAACGATCCAGAAAACGAGGTGTTTGGCGATGAGTAAGATTTTTATCGATCCAGGTCACGGTGGTCACGACCCAGGTGCTGTTGGGAAACGCTCCAAAGAGAAAGACAATGTACTAAAAGTAGCTTTACGACTGAAGACTATTCTCGAAGGTTATGGGCATGAAGTGAGACTATCACGTTCAACTGATGTATTTATTCCATTGGGAGAGCGTGCGAGACTAGCTAACGCTTGGGGAGCCGATTACTTCTTCAGCTTACACGACAACTCGGCTACAGCGTCGGCTACAGGATTCGAGACGTTCGTCTATAACGGCAGTGTTAGTGCCGCTACAACGAAACTGCAAAACGCTGTACACAGTTCAATCGTTAATCAAATCGGTATTCGTGATCGCGGTAGAAAGAGAGCGAACTTCGCGGTTTTGCGCTTAACAAATATGCCGGCTGTTCTCGTAGAGTATGCTTTCATTTCGAATTACAGTGATGAAACTATCTTGATTGATGAAGTTGAAAAGTTGGCATTACTGACAGCACAAGGAATAGTTAATTACGCTGGAGGTAAAAAGGATGTAGCAGCAGTGCCGAATAAACCTAAACCAACGCCCGCGCCAGAGAAACTTACGATCGAGTTAGAATTTACATCTGGCACATTACGTAAAGTAGTGGAGACCTTTCTAGGTAGCAAATTACAGCAGGAGATTGCAGTTAAGGCAGCATCGGAACGCGGATATTCCTCTGCATGGATTAATAAGCAAGCAGATGGATCCGCGGCTAACGGCGATTTAGTAGCGCTGATGATTGGAGCGGGAATTAAAGAGTTCAAATAAGAAGCAACTGGCCATAATGTAAACGTGGATATGGCGCGGTTTGCGAAATGGCCAAAGCGTAGTTAAAGCACCCTGTCCGGTTGGATGGGGTGCTAAGATTATTCTTATTTAGGTAGCATTTTTTTAATACCCTCTGAAATAGGTTCACTTTCTTCATTCTCAATTGGCTGTCGAACAAACGAGGGTACTAGCTTTTTATTAGAAAGAGCTATAATTAAATATATAAACCAGAGGAAAGGTAGAATCCACCAGAGACCTGACCATGCAAATTGTATTCTAATATTGCTTAATATAATAGAAGCGCCTATTAGGGCGATGAATATCAATATACCGTGTGAAATAGCCAGTGAAGGATGTTTTTCGAGTAAGGTTCCATCAGCTTTGTTTGTACTACTTAAATTTTTGCCAGTTAATTTTGCTATACCATTCAGTAAAAAGAATAATATTAATAATACGGAGGAAGCACCTATCGAACTGATAATTAACAATGTACCTAGGTTTAATTCATGAGCATTGTTGAACAGACTAGCAAAACCTTGAATCGCTCCAAATGCGCCCATTAAAATCGCTGCAAAAATACCTAAAATGCTAATATAGTTTGTCACCATTCTTCTGTTATCTTCTTGCAACTCTTCGGTCATTTCTTGGATCTTGGTAATTTGGGAAGACTTCTCCGCAAATATACTGTTAAGTGTCTTTATTCTTTGAATATCTTTTTCGTGTTTTTCATATAAATTGTCTTTTTGTTGTTTAGCTAACTCCATATGCTCAATCATTTTTATACCTTTTTTATAGTTTTCTTTTTGGGGATTATCTGCAAATTCTTCTGTAATCATCTCTTCAAGATTTTCGATGAAATAAAAAATGTCTGGGCTATCGTCATTATATATAAATTGAGAGACAGCGGCGTAAGGTAATAAGTCAAATGGCAACTCATTCAATAACGAAAAAAAATCTTCTGCTATTTTTTTCTTAACTTCTGGTTCTACGCTGGAACTAGTTGCTCCTTGCAGTTTGTTTAGTACGTTGATTACTCTTTCATTTTGATCTTTTCTGGCATCAATTTGCGAAGTCATTTATTATGTCCTCTAGCCTGTATTCTACTAAGTCATGTCTTAAAATTGCCTCTCTATTGTGTAACCATGTGCCATGTAAATGGCTTTTTTCCACCAAATTATTTACTTCTTCCTCTAAAACCTCTAGGATGAAATCATTTAAAGCTTCATATCGTTCATTAGAGAATGCTTCATTTCTAATATTGTACCTCCCAAATGAACGGTTCCTAAAATATTCAGACCTAACTACAGGTCCATAAGGCCATGCCTCGAAAGGTTCGTCATAGATTTCTGTTACCAGGTCATCGACTCCATTTTCATTAATATAATTACCTAAAGCAAAGTACATTACCTTCTGCAACTCTAAATTGGTAATACCGCCCACCGCTTCATTTGCTAATGAAATCACATGATCTGCAAAGGCTCTCATAGTCATAATTATCCCTCCTTCTAACAGAAAAAACCCATAAATCCAAAGGATTTTAAGGGATTCAAAACGCACGTTTTAAAATTTCTGATACTTCTGTCAAGCGAATGTAACTACTACTAATATACACTATAGCAGGGAGAAAAGATACATAAGGACGCTTAATGGTACGTAAAGTTACTTATTGACACTTGCAGATGCACAAAAACACATGAATGTACTTAGTTGATTACATAATACTCCTCTTTACAAACGAACGTACATTCTTTATAATTAATCCAAGAACGGGAACACATGTGCTGAAAACGTCGGAAAGTGTGGTGATTTGATTGGCAATGGTTCCAACTGAATCTATTCCACATTTCGAAAACATGATTTACTTACCAATGATCATGACAATCTTGTCGAGTGATCGCCAGCGGATCGAAAAACTTCCTTTAAAGTTTACTGGACCTTATATTGATTTTATTGATGATGTTATGTTAACGGTCCAATTGGACTTGAAGCAGACGCATGATTACTTACGGCAAAATCAGATGAAACTGGTGCAAGGTAAAAGAGAAGGTATATTCACAGAATACGTCTTTATACATAACGGATATGAAGACAGAAGAAACTATGCCAACGTGCGGTTGCGAAATCATACTGAAGAGTTAATGAATATTTACTTTTCAAAAGCTAAAATGAAGGAAAAATAAGCGACTCTATCCATAACCGGACGGAGTGGTTTTTTATTTGTCTGAATTGGAAAAATCATCTAGACATTATACTTTTGACGCACTATGATTATATCAGTATGTCAAAAGGAGTGTTAAAATGAAGAAATTAACAATGATTATCATGACTATGGTTCTAGCCATAAGTCTGCTGCCTGTCACTTCAGACGCAGCAACAAAAGATATGAAGGTACATTTCATCGATGTAGGACAAGGAGACGCGGTATTAATTCAGTCTCCAAATGGTAAAAACATGTTAGTAGACGGTGGTCCCAAGGCCGCTGGAAGTAAAGTCGTTTCATTTTTAAAAGCAAAAGGAGTTAAGCGTCTTGATTATGTAGTAGCGACGCATCCGGATGCCGATCACATCGGCGGACTGGAAGCTGTATTAAATGCATTTCCGGTTACAAACTTTATTGATTCTGGTTATGTACATACGTCACAAACGTACTATAATCTGTTGACGCTAATTGACAAAAAGAATATCAAGTTTACAGTTGCAAAGGAATTGGACAAGTTGGCACTTGATCCACAGTTGATTACGCGGGTATTGTATGCGGACGAAGAAGCGAAAGATAGTAATGCAGCGACTATCGTGTTAAAAGTGACGTACAACAAAGTGTCCTTTTTATTAATGGGTGACGCGGACACAACGATTGAAGACTACATTCGCAAGAAATATGATGTAAAAGCAACGGTCCTTAAAAACGGTCATCACGGATCTAACACGAGCAGTTCAGCGGCGTTTATCAGCAATGTGAAACCAAGCGTAGGCATCTTGTCTTATGGCAAAAACAATAGCTACGGACACCCACATGCCGCTATTGAAGCGCGTTTGAAAAATGTTGGAGCGAAGACTTATAAAACACCTGTAGACTGCAATATCACGGTGACGACTAATGGTGTGAAGCATTCAGTAGCAAATAGCTGCGGCAAGGGATCTACTCCTGTTGCAAAACCATCTAAGCCAGTGGCGAAGCCTAAACCAACTAAACCAGTAGCAAAGCCAACACCAGTCAAACCCAAACCAGTCCCTTCTAAGCCGGCCACAAAACCCGTTACACAAACTGGTTTCAAAAACTGCACAGAGTTACGTAAAGTTTATCCTAACGGAGTTGCAAAAGGACACCCAGCATATCAATCCAAGATGGATCGAGATAAAGACAACTGGGCGTGTGAGCGATGAGTAAGAAGTACACACTAGACAGAATTGAAGAAGGAATATACGTGTTTTTAGAATATCCTGAAGAAGAGAATCAACTACTAATACCAGTTGATCAAGTAGATGAAATTTTTCATGAGGGTGATATAGTCTCTATCAACTCAGAAGGACAGCAATACAAGATTGAGCTGCTGATTGATGAAACGCAGATCACTCGTGAAAAAGTGAATAATCTATTAGAAAGACTAAAGAATAAAAAATGATGATAAAACAGCCGCCGACTCTATTGAGAAGGTGGCTGTTTTAATTTTTGAATACAACAGAAAAATGGTACATTATATAGAAGGTACTTGATCAAATGTGGTCTTTTTTAGTGGACCACATTTTAATACTGCGGAATGTGGTCTTTTCCGGTGGTCAACTCACATAAAAACCACAGAAATATACACGGACAGATAGACACAGCAAAGAAAATAGATAAAGAAAGTGATTTACACCACTTTAAATCAAGCTTTTGGGCAGACTGAAAACTACAGGAAAAGCTGTTTTAAATGATGATCGTATTGCTAATCATTACTGTTTTAATCTTAATTGCTATCCCGAATGTGACGAAGCATTCTAAATCGATAGATGAAAAGGGCTGTGATGCATATGTGAAAATGGTTGAAGGCCAAGTACAAGCATATAAGATGGATAAAAAAACGATTCCAACAATTTCTTCGCTAACTACAGAGGGGTATTTACCGGCTGAACCTGCGTGTCCGAATGGCAGTGCAATCTCGATCGACTCGGAAGGAAAAGTAAAAGCTGCGAATGCCGGAAGCTAAACGTATTTTTAATTGCCAGTATGGGTTCACCTTTTTGGAACTTATGCTAGTCCTATCGATCATGATGATTTTGACAGCCGTCATTCTTCCCTTTAGCGAAAAACATCTGGAAAAAGAATCCGAAGAGGATGCGCTGAAGCAATTCATTGCCGCTGTTCACGAGGCACAGCTATATGCAATGACACATAAAGGAAGTGTTGCTTTGACATTCAGCGATAGTGGCGCAATGTATAAGGTGGAAAGAATGGATAGGACGGTAACTTTAAGAAGTGGGATATTTCCTGATGGCATGCGTATGACAAAACAATCTCCGCTTAAAAGATTGGACTTTGCTGAAACAGGATACATGGTGAAAACAGGAAAAATGTATTTTTCTACACAAAGCAGAGGACTAATATTCATCTCGTTCCAGTTTGAAAGAGGGAGGATGATAGTCAATGAATGAGAAAGGTCAGTCCTGGCCTGAAGCGATGTTGTCACTAGTCATTATTATGGTAATCTTCTCATCTCTTTTACCATTGGCCACCAGTATCACTTCGTCTGTCACAGGGAAAAAACAAGCAATGATTGCAGCCCAAACCATCTATCAAGCGGCTATTTTATATAAATCGTTGGGACAAACGACAGGACACAGATCACATGAGGAACTTCACTACAATTGGACGGTTAATAATAGACAGATTTGTGTTACATATGAAATACAACAAATCGAAAATCAAAAATGTGTGAGTTTATGAAACGATTGGATGAAAAAGGCTATTCATTAGTTGAAAGTATCATTCACTTACTTATTTTTACTATGTTAATTCAATTAACAATTCTATTTTTCTATTGGCAAGTACCCATGAAGAAAGCTTATCAAGGAGATCTACTTGGAGAGTGGGAGTTGTTTTCATTGGAATTACAGGAATTGTTGGAAGAAGTAACTAGAGTGGAGGAAGTAAAATTAACGACCATTACGTTCCATACCCCAAAAAGAAGGATTACTATACAACAATACGATACAATGCTTCGCAAAGTTGTGGATGGAACAGGTCATGTTCCTTTGTTGATGAATGTGAAATCCAGTAAATTTACCGTGAAAGATAGCGAATTGAAAATTGCAGTCGAAATGAAGGACGGTATGCGTAAAGAAAGGACGTTTGCTATTGGATTATATCAAGAATGAGAAGGGAGGATCATTTATTTTCGCGATTGTCCTATTAATTTGTGTAAGTCTCTTTCTTTTCTCCCTCGTTTCATGGCATGATAGTATCTACAGAATATACGACTGGCTCGAAACCTATTATGAGCATAAAGCAGTTGAATTAATGAAACGGGATGGATGAAAATGAAAAGGATTTATTTAGTAGGATTCATGGGATGTGGAAAAAGCGCAATCGGTAAACGGCTGCATACGTTAACAGGTATTCCGTTCTTTGATATGGATCATGAAATTACAGAACAAATGCAAATGACGATTCCTGAGATATTTGATCAGTACGGCGAACTGTATTTCCGACAGTTGGAAACAGAATTTCTCGAAAAATTCCCTGAAGAGTATTGTATTGTGGCGACCGGTGGGGGTGTTGCGGTAAAAGAAAAGAATATTCAACTGATGCGTGAAACGGGTATCGTGTTTTTCCTCAACGCATCATTCCGTGATATTTGGCGAAGAATCTCGACTGATGTTAATCGTCCGATTGTACAACAATCTTCGCGGGCAGAATTAGAAGCTCTTTATAAAAAACGCAAATCGAAGTATTTACAGTCTGCCCATTTCACTGTGGAAACAACAGGAAAATCTTTAACGGACATTGCAGAATATATTATCTTTCAAATTGAAAGATATCAATAATGTATTTAAAAAGCGAATGATTTAGTTTGTAGTTGAGCTATTATTCGCTTTTATGCGCTATTAATAAATAGATTGCGCTTACTTATATAAAATGTTAAGATATCAGTGAAGAAAAAATTAACTCAATAATGCGAATGATTGTATGGGGAGAGCGCGCATTAGGCGCCGCCGAAGGAGCAAATAACGAATGTTATGAATCTCTCAGGTAACAAAACGCATACATGACGCATCTCTGGAGAGTGCTGAGTAATCAGCGGCCGAAGAAAGTATGGAAACTGTAAAGCTTTCAGGCAAAAGGACAGGGGTTCTCTTTTATAGGAGACCCCTGTCCTTTTTTTGATGAAGTACATACTGATCGTTCCTTGATCAGGACAAAAAGGAGGAAACAGTTTGACAACTCAATTATTACGTACACCGTTATTTGAAAGTTATAAAGAGTACGGGGGTAAGACCATCGACTTTGGCGGCTGGGAGTTACCTGTGCAGTTCTCTAGTATTAAAGCGGAACACGAAGCGGTTCGGACAAAAGCTGGTTTGTTTGATGTCTCGCATATGGGAGAAGTGTTTGTTAGTGGTAGCGGAGCGCTCGATTATTTGCAGAAGCTTGTGACAAATGATGTTTCCAAACTGCAAATAGGCCAAGCACAGTATACAGTGATGTGTAATGAGCAAGGTGGAACGATTGATGACTTATTAATTTATAAATTAGAGGAAGCGCGTTATTTATTGGTAGTCAATGCATCGAATATTGAAAAAGATGTAGCTTGGATGGAAAAACAACAGATCGACAATGTCGTTATTGACAACCAATCTTCCAATTACGCGTTACTTGCATTGCAGGGACCGATGGCTGAGTCGGTATTACAGAAACTGACGGATGAGTCACTTGAAGAAATCAAGTTTTTCCGTTTTAAAGAACATGTTCAAGTGGGCGGAGAAAATGTACTCGTTTCACGTACTGGTTATACGGGAGAAAATGGATTTGAGATCTATGGTACACCCAAAGCAATCCAAAACTTGTGGACAAAGATTTTGCTAGAAGGCAAAGAAGACGGTGTCGTACCTGCAGGTCTTGGTGCACGAGACACATTGCGCTTTGAAGCAGGTCTACCTCTTTACGGTCAAGAATTGAGAGAGGATATTTCTCCATTAGAAGCAGGGCTTGGTTTCGTCGTAAAAGTGAATAAAGAAGAAAATTTCATTGGTAAAGATATTCTTGTAAAACAAAAAGAACAAGGTGTGGAACGTAAGCTAGTGGGACTTGAAATGATCGATAAAGGAATTCCGCGTACTGGTTATAAAGTGTTTGTGGGTGACCGGGAGATCGGCGAAGTCACAACGGGTACGCAGTCTCCTACATTAAAAAAGAACATCGGTTTTGCGCTTCTATCTACAGAGTTCACTGAGCTTGGCACGGAAGTGGAAGTGGAAATTCGCGCGAAACGTCTGAAAGCAAAAGTCATTGCAACACCTTTCTATAAAAGATCATAAGCGAAAAGGGGTAAAAAATTATGAAGCATCGTTATCTACCTATGACGGAGCAAGATCAGAAAGATATGCTAGAAACAATTGGAGTTTCCTCTATTGATGAACTTTTTTCAGATATTCCAGAGAAAGTACGATTTAAAGGGGAGTATCAAATTAAACCGGCTAAATCCGAAACATCTCTTTTAAAAGAACTTGGACGTTTGGCTGCGAAAAATATTAATGCCCAAGATTATGCTTCGTTCCTAGGAGCGGGAGTCTATGATCACTATCGTCCAATTATTGTAGATCATGTCATTTCACGTTCTGAGTTCTATACAGCGTATACACCATACCAGCCCGAAATTTCACAAGGAGAGTTACAGGCGATTTTCGAATTTCAGACGATGATTTGCGAATTGACAGGCATGGAGCTAGCGAACTCTTCCATGTATGACGGAGGCACGTCACTTGCTGAAGCGGGGACACTTGCTGCAGGTCATACACGCCGTAAGAAGTTACTTGTATCTGCTACTGTTCACAACGAATCACGCGCAGTTGTGAAGTCATACGCAGACGGGCAATACATTGACGTGGTAACGATTCCACATACAAACGGTGTAACAGATATCGATAAACTTAAAGAAATGATTGATGATGAGACTGCAGCAGTACTCGTTCAATATCCGAACTTTTACGGCCAAGTAGAAGATCTACAAGTAATCAGCGATATTGCACATGAACATGGGGCACTATCGATCGTCTCGGCTAATCCACTTGCACTTGGACTCTTGACACCACCTGGCGCGCTTGGAGCGGATATTACGGTTGGAGATGCACAACCATTCGGAATTGCGGAATCATTCGGTGGACCACATTGTGGGTATTTCGCAGTATCGAAAAAGTTGATGCGTAAAGTTCCTGGTCGTCTAGTTGGTGAGACGAATGATGATCAAGGGCGTAGAGGATACGTACTGACATTGCAGGCGCGTGAGCAACATATTCGTCGTGACAAAGCAACATCCAATATTTGTTCGAACCAAGCGCTGAATGCTCTTGCGGCATCCGTTGCGATGACAGCACTAGGTAAAGAAGGAATTAAAGAAATCGCTTATCAGAATATCGCAAAAACAGCTTATGCGAAACAAGCATTTGAAAAAGCTGGATTTGAAGTGAAATTCGGTCCTGCGCATTTCAATGAACTCGTAGTGAATTGTAAATCACCTATTAAAGATGTCAACAAACGCTTACTTGAACAAGGAATTATTGGTGGATATGATTTAAGTCTCGTAGATGAGAGTCTAGCGAATCACGCACTGATCGCTGTAACAGAACAACGTACGAAAGAAGAAATCGATGCATACGTGCAAGAACTGGAGGCTATCCATGCATAAGGACAATCAATCACTCATTTTTGAACTATCCAAACCCGGACGAATCGGTTATAGCTTACCTGAATTAGATGTTCCTGAAGTAGACGTTTCGTCCATTTTGTCTCAAGGCGTAATTCGGACGGAAGACGCGGAACTGCCTGAAGTATCTGAGTTGGACATCATGCGTCACTATACTGCGTTGTCTAACCGTAATCATGGCGTCGATACAGGATTCTATCCATTAGGTTCTTGTACAATGAAATACAATCCGAAAATCAACGAAGCAGTTGCTCGTTTCCCGGGATTCGCACGCGTTCACCCGCTACAAGACGAATCCACTGTACAAGGTGCACTCGAAGTAGTATACGATCTGCAACAGCATTTAGCTGAAATCACAGGTATGCCACAAGTTACATTGCAACCTGCAGCTGGCGCGCATGGTGAGTGGACAGCATTGATGATGATCCGTGCTTTCCATGAGGCGAACGGTGATACGCAGCGCACGAAAGTACTTGTTCCAGACTCCGCTCACGGAACAAACCCGGCTTCTGCAACGGTTGCTGGCTTTGACACTGTGACAGTGAAGTCGAATGAAAAAGGCTTAGTAGATCTTGAGGATTTGAAGTTAAAAGTAGGTCCTGATACAGCGGCGTTGATGTTAACGAATCCGAATACGCTAGGTCTTTTCGAAGAAGACATCTTGGAAATGGCGGCAGTGGTTCACGGAGTCGGTGGAAAACTCTATTACGACGGTGCGAACTTGAATGCGGTTATGTCCAAAGCACGCCCCGGCGACATGGGCTTTGATGCGGTTCACTTGAACTTGCACAAGACGTTCACAGGTCCTCACGGCGGTGGGGGACCAGGTTCAGGTCCGGTAGGTGTAACAGATGAATTGGCTGCTTTCATGCCAAAACCCGTTGTTCAAAAAGTAGATGATCGCTTCGTGTTGAATTACGACGTGCCACAATCTATTGGTCGTGTGAAGCCGTATTACGGAAACTTCGGTATTTACCTACGTGCGTATACGTATATTCGTTCAATGGGTCCTGACGGCTTAAAAGCTGTAACGGAATACGCAGTACTCAATGCGAACTATATGATGCGTCGTCTAGAGCCATACTTCGACCTTCCGTATACACAACACTGTAAACACGAATTTGTTTTGTCTGGTCGTCGTCAGAAGAAACTTGGTGCACGTACACTCGATATGGCGAAGCGTTTGCTAGACTTTGGTTATCATCCGCCAACCATCTATTTCCCGTTGAACGTAGAAGAGGCTATAATGATCGAGCCGACAGAAACGGAATCCAAAGAAACATTGGATAACTTCATCGAAGCGATGATTCAAATCGCTAAAGAAGTAGAAGAGAATCCGGAAATCGTTCAAGAAGCACCACACACAACCGTCATTGGACGCCTTGATGAAACGAAGGCAGCGCGGAAGCCTGTGTTGCGTTATATAAAAGAACAGTCACCAGTAGAAGAAACAGTACAATAATAAAATACATTGAATAGAGCGCCGCTGAAAGTTAGCGGTGCTCTTTGAATTGAAAATACTATAGCACTCTGGTCACTCTTCCGTTATACACAGGGTGTTTAAAGAATACAATATTAAGAACCAATAGATCATAGGAAGAGAAATAATGATTCGATTTTTATACGCTGTAAACCCCATGGTTCATGAAGATATCTCGCGGAACGTGTGGACTACATATGGATACCGGGAAGACTAAAACTAGTTCTAAACATAGTCTCGTAAAATCAAAATCGTATATTATACGATAAACAAATGACCAATGTCAACCGCAAATTTGAGAAAATTCGAATTATGTGTTATACTGTATATGTACAAGTAAACAGGACGGTATGTAATACTCCTGCGCAACTTATTCCAGTTAGGAATGAAGGGCGCATTTTTTTGAATTTGAAAAATGGGTGGTTGTATTTCAATGAAATAATATGTGAAAACACGGATTACGTTAATTAGATTAACTGTAAAGTAGTTATCAAAGAATTTATAGGAGGAGATTGTCTAGTGAATTTAATTAATGAAGAAATTACTCATAACGTGTTTGGTGAAGGAAATATCGTGGAACACGAGGAGTCATTCATCACCGTTGACTTCAATAAAGATCGTAAAAGATTTGTCTATCCCGATGCATTCGAGAATTTTATTACTTTAAACAATCGAAGTATGGCAGAGTCTTTAGAAAAGGTCTTCGTGGAACGAAGAGCAGAAGAAAAAATATTGGAAAAGAAGCGTAAAGAAGAAAAGGCTATCCAGGTGCTTGAACAGCAACGTAGGGAAATATTAAAGAACCATAAAATTCATGAAAGTTCACAAATTGTTTTCTGGTTAGATAAAGAAAGACAGTCGGAAGTATTTAGCGATTGGGAAATATCTACTGGAAGCATACAAAGCGGGAAGAATAAAGGATTACCCAACCCAGTAACTCGTTTGCGTCCGAACAGTGCAGGTGTTCTGACGGTGAGAACTTCAGATCAAGCGGAAACGGAAAGAACCATTACGGGTCTTTTCATGGTTGATGATACGTTTACTGGAAGTATCGGCGAGGACGGTTTGGTGCCTACACACCCTGAATATAGAATTCAACTTACAGAAGAAGAAGCCGAGAAAATGCTTTTCTGGAATTACTATAAAAATAAGAACTATCCTGAACGTACATCATGGAATTCAGGTACATTCCGTTACTTTGATAATATTTGGACTGCTCAAATTTTAAAAGATATTATCGCGTTAAAGACGGATGAAGAGCAAATCAGAGAAGCACAAGAATTTCTGAACTATTTCTGCAAATTAAATGCCATTGACATAAATAATATTCCGGAAGCTGAAGGAGTTTTACGTTAACGTGTAAAATGACTTTGGATTGAATACTTTATTACATTACACATAAAGCTACCAGATACGGGCACGTGATGACGAGCCGGTATCTGGTAGCTTTTCACTTTTTAAAATTGTTCTATTGATATAGCATGCTGAGAAAACTATATCAAGTGATTAGTAACATACAGCGTACAGAATTAAAAGTGGTTATCGATCGGACTATAAAGTGAAGACTCAAAGAGGTAAATATTTGGATCGTCTTGTCTTTTAATTTCCCAGGTAATGAAAAGCGATGACAATCATTACGATGAAAAGCGTGGTATATGTTAGCGCAAAAGAAGTGAGAGTTCATATGTTTCAGAAATAATATAGTGACTTTGTCATGATGTGTTTTCGAAAGTTATATTCATGGATTTGAATACAAAGAAGCGTCACTCTAAATGAAGAGTGACGCTTCTTGCTTTACATATTAGTAAATATCTCGTTCCCAAAAACGTTGCTGTGTAATAGCGAGTATAAAATCATCATTAAACGTAGCGCTATTTTCTCCAAGTACGATACCCGGTCCCTTTTTTGCGTCAGATGCTGTGAAAATAGTATTTCCGGTTTTGGCAACGCCAATCGGTTTATAATGTCTGAATGCCTCATTGATGAAATAGACACTATCCGCATTGAACTTCGCTTGATTGGCTGCGTTTCCACCTACCACATAGAGAGAGTCAAATAAAACGGGTGCTGTAGTCATAAACGTTTCATTGACATGAATCTCCAATCCGTTCTTCCCTGTTACTGTACCAAGCTTCTCACCGATCGTATAGGCCCAAACTCCATACTTTGCTAGATGTTCAATTGTCGACTTCACTTCTTCGTCAGAAAAACCGTCACCAATGAGAATACCGACCTTCAAACTGTATGGATAGCGGGGGGTATTTACTTGGCTCAGCGCAGGGGATGACTCTGTAACATTGACTTGTTCGCCTGTTGGCTTATTCACTCCTACATTGATTGCGATTGTTGTAGCCATTTCCTGATCGACGTTTGCGAACATATCCACTACTTGTTGTCTCACACTTATACTATTCACTTTTCCGACCTCAAAGATAAACGCGTTAATAATATGTTGTTTTTCCGGCGGTGACATACTATTCCAGAAGAGTCGAGCTTGAGAAAAGTGATCTTTGAATGATTCGCTTCGCGCTTGAATAATTCGACCTTCCACTTTTTCAGCATAGTGAACAAATCCGCCTTCTTTTGCTGTGGAAGTGGAAGGTGTATTATCAGCCAAGGAATTTTTATGATAACTTACTTTGCCGACATCAATCCGCTGACGATTGAATCCATTTCTCTGATTGTTATGGAATGGACATACTGCACGATTAATCGGAATTTCTGTAAAGTTTGGCCCGCCGAGGCGGTATAGTTGAGTATCGAGATAAGATAAGAGTCTTCCCTGTAAAAGTGGATCATTAGTGAAATCTATACCTGGCACTACGTTGCCGGGATGGAAGGCGGCTTGTTCAGTTTCAGCAAAGACATTCGTGACGTTTTGATTTAACGTCATTTTGCCGATGATTTTAACAGGCACTATCTCTTCTGGCCACAATTTTGTTGCATCGAGAATGTCAAAATCGAACATGAATTCGTCCTCTTCTGCAATCAATTGGACGCCAAATTCATATTCAGCAAAATAGCCTTTATCAATACAGTCCCATAGATCTCTACGTTGGAAGTCCGCATTTTTTCCTGCGATTTTTTGTGCCTCATCCCATACTAATGAATGTACGCCCAGTATCGGTTTCCAATGAAATTTTACGAAAGTAGCTTTACCTTCGCTATTAACAAACCGAAATGTATGGACACCAAAGCCTTCCATCATTCGCCAACTTCTAGGAATAGTGCGGTCCGACATTTGCCACATCACCATATGGGCGGACTCTTGATTGTTTGCTATGAAATCCCAGAAGGTATCATGGGCAGAGGCTGCTTGAGGCATATCTGTGTCCGGTTCAGGTTTGACTGCATGAACAAGATCGGGAAATTTCATGCTGTCTTGGATGAAAAACACAGGTAAATTATTTCCGACCAAATCGTAATTTCCTTCTTCTGTATAAAACTTCACCGCAAAACCCCGGACATCTCTTGCCGTATCAACCGATCCTAGATTTCCAGCTACGTTAGAAAAACGAGTGAAAACGGGTGTCTTCTGTCCTGCTTTCTGGAGAAAATCAGCTGTTGTATAGTCTTTCATTGATTCGTATAACTCGAACTCACCATGTGCTGCATATCCCCTTGCATGAACAACTCGTTCAGGAATCCGTTCACGGTCAAAGTGCATGAGTTTTTCTTTTAAATGGATTCCTTCCATTAAAGTAGGTCCACGTACTCCTGCTTTTAATGACTCTTCATCATTGGATACTTTCACTCCTTGATTGGTCGTAAGCTTTTTCCCTTTATTGTCCACTTTAAATTGATCCAACTGCTGACTTTTTCGGTTCTGTTTTCTATTCATATTTTCATTTGCCGATTCATCTTTCACGAAATCCCCTCCATTTACTGGTATATGATGATGAATACTTTACGTCCCATTTATACCGTATGTGTAAGCGAAGATAAAAATTCCGATAGTTTATGTGATGAAATTAAACTGCATACATTTTAATGGAAGGACCAGGAAAGGATGTAAAGTATAGCTATGTTTATCATTTGTTTTGCATTGTATGGCAGTTTTTATATGTGTTCCGCTCTACTTTAAGACAAATAGTAAAATGCCAGGCACGGAGACATTTTCGAATTGTCTGTGCCTGGCAAGGAAAATTATCTATTATCTATCTTTTCGGGATATAAATCATGTTGAAAAAGTCTTTCTTTAGCCATTTGTTCAAAATACGTTCCAGGTTTCCCGTAATTGCAATACGGATCAATTGAGATACCACCACGCGGGGTGAACTTGGCCCATACTTCAATATAGCGTGGATCCATTAAATGAATCAAATCTTTCATAATTAGATTTGCACAATCTTCATGAAAACCTGGATGATTTCGGAAACTGAACATATAAAGCTTTAACGATTTGCTTTCTACCATTTTCACATCAGGAATATAGGATATATATATGGTAGCAAAGTCAGGTTGGCCAGTGATTGGACAAAGGCTAGTGAATTCAGGAATATTAAATTTAACAAAGTAATCATTGTCTTGATGTTGATTTTCAAACGTTTCTAAAATATCAGGATCATATTCATAGTTGTATTTTGTCTCTTGATTGCCGAGTAATGTAAGGTTGTTTTTACTGTTTTCTAGCATTTTTCAAACCCCTTTTAATGTACTTCTGAAACATTTGGTTCATATATATTTAGCTTCATCACAACTTGTCTAATTCCACCCGCAACAATTAACTGCATTAACACTTTCGCTATCCATTGTCCGAGTATAGCAAATGGAACCAATTCCCACGGTACGAAGTGAAGCCCTAGTGGACCGATACCAATAATTACAAATAAACTAGAGTCTAAAAAGCCGGCCACAACACCGGAAAATAGTACTCTTTTTACAAAAGGTAATTTAAAGCGGGTGTAAATTTCAGTATCTGCTGTTTCCGAAACAATAAAACTAAGTGTACTTGCAAAGACGATCCATAGTTGATCCCCTAATAAATGACTTGTAAGAGCAGATAATAAAAGTGCGACTCCAATCAATATGTATGTTTGATGTCTACCGAATCTATTTTGGACCATATCTCTCATGACAAGTGTTAATCCAATGAACAAAGTACCGTAGGGAATAATGAGTGGACCTAGTTCAAGTGGTGCAAATCGTGCTGTAATTACATTGGCAAGAATGATGGATAATAAATAAATCGTAATTCGGATCATGAGGCATGTTGTCCTTGTAAGTATTTCGCTAGTCCGTCATTTCTCAGTTTGCAAGCGGGGCATTCTAGGCAGCCATTGGCGATCACACCGTTATAGCAAGTTAATGTGTTGTCTCTTACGTACTCCAGCCGACCCATTTGATCCGCTAATTTCCAAACTTCTGCTTTGTCTTTCCACATTAAAGGAGTGATTAAATCAAATGTATAGTCCATTGCTAAATTCAACGTCGTATTTAAAGAACGAATAAACGCATCACGACAATCCGGATATCCACTGAAATCCGTCTCGCTTACACCGGTTATAATCGCATTCGCGCCAATTGATTTAGCGTAGATTGCTGCAAATGAAAGAAATATATGATTCCGTCCCTCGACAATTGTATTGGGGACACTTCCTTCTTCCGCTTCAATTTGCATGTCGCTTCTGGTCAAGGCGTTCGTGGTTAACTGATTAAGAACGTCCATTTGGATGATTTTTTGTTTAACCCCTAAGTCTTTCGCGATCTTTGTAGCGCAATCAACTTCCGACTTATGTCTTTGCCCATACAAAAACGTGACGGTTTCTACTTCATCAAATTCTTCCATTGCCCATAATAGGCAAGTGGTAGAATCTTGTCCGCCACTAAATACTACAACTGCTTTATTCACTCTACATTCCTCCATAGTTTTGTTTTTAGAGGGGATGGTTACGAACCCTCTGCAATAATCGAAGTCACTTACCTACATATAGCTAAGACACCTATGATTATCAATAGTTAAATATACACGTTACTTATACTTTTCACAAGTAGATTGAGAATGCTACTTGTTACTGGTATCTTTAATAAAACATAATGAAAGATGAAGCAATATTCATGTTAGATAATATTTTTATAGCCGCGCCAATTAGGAAAGTGATTGTAAAAAGAGATTGATTTTTCTGGTATTTAAATAATGCAAAGGCATATGTGTGATACTAACATCATCAGGATGACAGTGCGATGTTCTTTCCATAAAATCAATAGGCGATACCAGTGCTGTAATCAGTCTTCTTTTCTGGCATTATGATTAGTCGTATTTCCACAATGGCATTTAGCAAAGGGTTCAAAATCGACTGATGATCTAGAAATCATTATGAACTCCGCAAAAATCAAAAAAACAGTAGAATGGAGATCATTCAATGTACGAATTAAAAACTAAAGAAACCGATAGTAGTGTTATTGAATTTATTGGGAACATTGATCAACTTAGAAAGCGGGAAGATGCTTTTAAATTACTGGATATCTTCACCGAAACGACGGGGTATAAAGCGAAAATGTGGGGACCGAGTATTATAGGTTTTGGCAAATATCATTACAAATATAGTTCTGGTCATGAAGGGGACGCGCCCATCGTAGGTTTTTCCCCACGAAAAGCTAAAATCAGTTTATATATAACGCTTGAAAGTGAACAGCGAGAGAAACTATTAAAAGATTTCGGGAAACACACAACAGGTAAATCTTGTATTTATATCAACAAAATCACAGATATTGAAATAGAGGTATTAAAGAAATTAATAAAACAATCTGCGGCGTTTATTAAAGAAATCTATCCAAATACTGAAAAACTATAGAGCGGAGTACGTGTACTAGATATTCTTTGCTTAATTTAGCAATATTGTTTTACAAGAGAAGAGCAAAGGTGGAAGACTTCTTTGACGATAGATGAGATGAAAAACGATTTATCGATTAAAGGGAGAAATGGGATCTCATTTATCCTGTCTGCTAGTGTGATTTGGTTGATTATTACCATTATATTTATGCAGTCATTAGAAATAACGCAGAAAAATATAGGGATGCTTTTTTCGACAGGTTTAATGTTCCCACTCTCAGTTGGTATTTCATCTGTATTAAAGACCGATTGGAAATTTAAAAATAATGCCTTAGGTAGTCTAGGGTTATATTTGAATCTAGCACAGATTCTTTATTTTCCGATACTTTTTTGGAGTATGATAAAAAGCCCACAGGATGCAATTATGATATTTGCCATTATTACAGGGGCGCACTTTTTTACGTATGGGTGGTTTTATAATGCAAAAGCTTATTATATATCGGCTCCGATGATTGCGATCGGCATAATGTTTTTAGGCCTTTATACAACGGTAGACAATCTATGGATGATTCCTCTCTCTATGGTAGGCGTATTATTACTATTATGCTTCGCACTCCATATGGATTATAGAAAGGGAGTGAAGCGAATATGACGGTACTTACTGAACTATTCTCCTTCACGCAATTGGTAGCCTAGCGATTTTCATAAAATCAAGTGATAGTGAATGTCGGATTTTATTGAAGTTTTAAATGACAAAGTTTTAGACAATACAAAAAGACAGTTCCAAAATGGGAACTGTCTTTTTTTGCTTGGAACTATTATGGATACTATGTATGGGACTTTAATAGTTATGAATAAATTCCTTGCACTCTGTTCAATAGGCTATCCAGTCGCTGGCTACTTCTTACCACGCTTGGATGTGTGATTCCCAAGAATTCGGCTTTCTTATACATGATAATTCTTTTTACTTCAATTCTTAACATGAGTAGTTTTTTTTCAATAGATTTATTCATTTTCTTCCTCCGTAATATATATTACGCTTCAAGTCATGTGGCGGTTATCTCGTTCGTCATAGAAGCAACTTACTTATCATATATAAAGCGAAATGAAAAGTATGTCGCATTTTGACTGACTACTATATTATTTTCAGATTATGACGGAAATGTGTATGATGATTGATAATTCAAGCATTATAGGCGGAATAAAACACCCTTAAATCGACACTACTGTTGTTTAATGTATAAATCACTGTGAATAATAGAAGCTTACTATTATATACTTGTTATCATATGGAATTACTACATTCACAAACCATTGCGGTCTTTGAAAGTAAGGCGCATTTTTGTATGGAGATCAGAATCTAGAACTAGACTGAGTGACACCGCGTAAAAATATACATAACCAAGGAAAAGAGGTTGTCTTGATCAAGTCAAGGCAACCTCTTTTTCGTCTTAATAACCTATTGTTGAATCGGTTTCCCAGTCATCTCGAGTAGCTTGTCGATGCTGCTTCTGTAACTGGCGGATTCGTTCTTCATATTGAATGTTCTTCTCATAATGGTAAGTAAGCGCGATCGACATATATAATTCATTCAACTGTGATACCGAAAGGCCTTTTGTCTGCTTCGCTATTTTTTCAACTTGTTCTTCCGAAAGTATCTTTTTGCGATCCAGTTTTTCCATGTATAGCTTACGGACTTCTCGTGTCGGGGATTTGATTTCATATGTGCTGTCAAATCGGCCTGCGCGGTTGATGAGGGCAGGGTCAATGCGTTCAGGGTAATTGGTCGTACCGATGATGAATAGGCCGTCACGGACATGTACGCCATCTAGAATGTTCAGAAATGTGCTTCTCATATGTTCAGGCATGGAGTCCATATCTTCAATTACGAGGATGGCGGGTGCTAGACGCTCGACTGTAGTGAACACTTCCTGTACGGAATGACTTCCCGTGAATTCCGTGATTTGCCAGTAGACGACAGGTGCGTCAGTTGTTCCGGTGATAGAACGCACAAGCGTCGTTTTGCCGTTACCCGGAGATCCGTACAGCAAGATCCCTCTTTTATACGGCAGTCCGTATTCTTTAAAGAAAGCCCCACCGTCTCGGAAGAATTCATCGATAGAACGAAATAGATCATTCTTCAAATGTTCATCGAGTAGGACATCACTGCGCTCGATTTGTGTGCCAGCGCCATACGTCTTTTTTTCCATACCTTCTTCAGTATCCACTAAATACGTAATATTCGTTTTCATCGCTTCTCGTTGTAGTTGATTCAGTACTTCGATGAAATCTTTGACGTGACTCGCAGATGGCGCAAATACTGTATGCTCTGACCAGGTGGAGCCTGTTGCGACATAATAGCTAATATTGGCGATGGCGATTTGATGTTCAGGAAAGAATAGCAACTGATTGTCAATTGTTTCAGCGCCTTGTAGTGAAAATGCATCAGTTGATACGTCTTGCTGAATCTTTTGTGTCGGCAATGTGGCGTAGATATGACTAAGTGATTCATAAGGCAATTGTTTGCGATGAATCAATTCAGGAAGCATCGTTTCTGTGTAAGAAGCGAATTCATCGACTTGGATGATTTGCCAATCGGCAGGTGAACGTTGTTGAAGTGTGTCAAGAATCGCTTCAATGACGACACCGTAATTGTGATAATGTGTCAATTTTTCGTATTGTGCCGAATGAAGTGGAATTAAAAAAGATGGTATCATTACTAAAACACTCTCCCTATAAATAAGTAGATCCTCCTTTTTAAGGAGGATCTACAATGTTATTTTGTTTTAATTTTACCTGACCACTGTTTAAATCCACCACGTAGCTGATAGATTTCTGTACAACCTTTTTTCTTCAAGAACAGCGCTGCACGGCCTGTACGGCTAGTGTTTTGGTCATAAAGATAAACGGGTTTATCGGGGCGGATTTCCTTATAGCGCTGTGAGAACTGTGTAAATGGAATATTACGCGCACCTAAAATATGTCCAGCTTCGAAATCTTTTGGTTCACGCACATCGATCAATTGTGCTTTGCGATACCCTTTAATAAACTCTTCTTGTGTCAGACTGGTCAATGCCTTCCCGACCCGTATGTATGTTATAACGAAATACAAAATGACCGCGAGCACGGCTACTCCCAAAATATAATAACTCAAAAAAACTTCCCCCTTCATCAATATCTCTATTATAAAGATTATCTGGCATCAGTTCAATCCTAATGATAAAATGAAATGCGTTATTGTTTTTTTCATTGACGATTTCCTATACTATTGGTGGAGTATAAACACGAAGGAGAATAGATTATGACAAAAGCCGTGTGGCATTATGTAGACTCTGGGAAATGTAGTCCTTCCTTCAATATGGCGCTGGACGAAGCGCTGCTTGACTTACATAGCCGAGGTGAAATCGGACCGGTTCTGCGTTTTTATGAGTGGGAACCCGCTACATTATCGATTGGGTACTTCCAGCGTATTGAAAAAGATATCGATATGGAAAAAGTGAAAGAACTTGGGCTTGGATTTGTCCGAAGACCAACAGGGGGGCGTGGTGTCCTGCATGAACATGAGCTTACATACAGTGTAATTGTTAGTGAAAAATACCCGAATATGCCGGAGACGGTGACAGAAGCATACCGTGTGATTTCTGGCGGATTGCTGCAAGGATTTCGTAATCTAGGGCTTCAAGCAGAATTCTCGATTCCGGATCAAGAAATCACAGCGCAATTACGAAGTCCAAAGAGCGGTGTTTGTTTTGATGCACCAAGCTGGTATGAACTTGTCGTCGAAGGTAAAAAGGTTGCCGGCAGTGCCCAAACACGTCAAAAAGGCGTGATTTTGCAACATGGGGCAATTTTGATGAGCTTAGATGTCGATAAATTGACATCTATTTTTACCTATTCATCGCCCGCTTTGAAAGAACGCGTACGTAGAACGTTGCCAGATCGCGCAATTGCGATTGACCGATTGACGGACCGCAAGATTTCAACAGAGGAATGTAAACAGGCCTTTTCTAAGGGATTTGAAGCGTCGCTCGACATTTCATTGGAACCACTTGAATTAACACCGGAACAGCTTGCTTTGGTCCATCAAATTGAAAAAGAGAAATATGCCAATGATGACTGGAATTTCAAGAAATGAAATTAGTACTTTGGTTTTATTTTTTTGTTGAAATGTCGTAATATCAACGATTTTACGTTTTTGAAAAATACATGTCGATTGATATACTATTCAATATGTAGTAGATTATTTAATAAGCTAAACACTATATATAGTGTTTGGAGCGTTATGAGGAGGATGTTATATGGTTACGATGTCAAAACAAGGCGAACCAATGCTTGATAAGCAACAGCTGAATGAGGATATTGCGAATTTCCCTCAAGTTCACCCGGTTACCGAGGATATGAAGCTGACTCACAGCGGAGTATCACGTCTAGTAATGATCGATCGGTATTCATTTAAAGATATGGAAAAGAAGTCATTAAAAGAAGGCGATTTTGTCGTTCTTACAGTGAGAGAAGATCCAAAGTTCCCCGCTCGTGGGTTAGGTTATATTACAAAACTTGATAAAGCGAACGGAAAAGCGGAGATCTGGATTGAGCCAGAATATCGTTCATCGATCGATGATCTGGACGAGCAACAAAAAGGAATGATTACACGTCCCCTTGATGTGATTGAGAAGCCGCTGGAAGTGTTCTACGAGCAAATTGCGAAACGTAATGCGACTGGACTTGCATCTGTTGAAAAGACGGAAGATAGAAGAACGCAGTCGTATAACATGTTCTATGATCAGTTGAAGGCATTGAACTTCATTCCAGCTGGTCGCGTGCTGTATGGCGCAGGATCGGATACGGATGTCACGTTCTTTAACTGTTATGTGATGCCGTTTGTACCCGATTCCCGTGAAGGAATTTCCGATCACCGCAAGCAAGTGATGGAGATTATGAGTCGTGGTGGCGGTGTAGGAACGAACGGTTCGACATTGCGTCCACGCAACACATTGGCACGCGGTGTCAACGGGAAGTCATCTGGATCGGTTTCATGGCTGGATGATATTGCGAAGTTGACTCATTTGGTTGAGCAAGGCGGATCAAGACGTGGTAAAGAGAAGTGCCTCGTCTATAAAAAAACCTCGTGAATTGCTGGAAACTCTTATGACTTGTTGGCTACAACGTGACTGGAAACGGTGAGCGTGAATGCTTGAAAACAACAAGTGGTGAAAGACAATCAGCAGCCAAGCCTCTAAGACGAATGTTATGAGGAAGGTTCAACGACCATCGAAAGCATGCGAACAGCAGAAGCGAGTAGAGTAGGGTTCAAGCGAACTCGAAGTGCGAGGACACCTCAATAGGTGTAAGATATGGTCTGAACTCTATGGTGACATAGAGAGTTGATGTAGCGTATCAACGTAACATAATGGCTCAAATGATCATGTTATCAAACTGGCACCCGGACATTTATGAATTTATCATCTCCAAAATGCAAAATCCGCGAATTTTGCGCTATTTGATCGAAAACACAGAAGACGAAATGATCAAGAAGCTGGCAGATGAGAAACTGAATTTCAAACCTTTGACAGCACAAGAAGAAGCAATGTATCAAGGCATCACAAACTATAAACAAATCCCAGGTCAAGGTGGTTTTAACGCAGCGATTATCCGTGACGCTGAGCTGAAGCTTCAGGATGGCGGAACGTACACCGTTCATAATCCGGAATTCCTGACAGGAGCGAATATTTCCGTAACATTAACGGATGACTTCATGAAAGCGGTGGAAGAAGACGCGGATTACGACTTACGTTTCCCGGCAGTCGAAAATTATTCTCCTGAACAGATGAAGTATTATAATGAACAGTGGCATGAAGTTGGCGATGTACGCGAATGGGAACGTCTAGGTCACGAAGTTCGTGTGTATCGTACGATTAAAGCCCGCGCACTATGGGATTTAATTAATATCTGTGCTACGTATTCAGCGGAACCAGGCATATTCTTCATTGATAATGCAAATGACGACACGAATGCGAAGGCTTACGGACAGCAAGTTGTAGCAACGAATCCGTGTGGTGAAGTTCGCCTCACGTTAAAAATTGCGGGATGAAGCGGGAAAGCTGAGAAATAGTATAATTAAAAGAAAATTAAATTGACGAGGGGCTTATGAAAAAAACATGTAAAACTTGTGGTGTTACTAAAACTGTTAATGATTTCGAAAAAAGGGTAGATAGCAGAGATGGATATAGACAACAATGCAAAGTATGTAAAAAGAACCATTCAACTTATTCTAAAGCTAAGTGGGCTGAAAATGATCATATTTCTTTTTGGAGGGTTAGATCTTACAGCTTTAACAATGCCAAGGGAAGAAGAACTGGAATTGCTGCAAAGGTAATTATTAACTCTAAGCCTATTTCTGGAATGGAACTGAAGCTGTTGTATGATACTGATCCTTGTTGCCATTATTGTAGAATACCCCTAAATCGAGAAGACATTGTTTTTGACCATAAGCAACCACTTTCAAGAGAAGGGAAACATGAAATTAATAATATTGCTATTTCCTGCAGTGATTGTAATAATTTAAAAGGAATTAGAAATATCGAAGAATTTCTTGAATTTCTTCTTGTTTATATAAGTCGATTTTGAAGTTAATTATACTTGCCAATCCGAACCGAAGGCTAGAAGTAAATTTTTAGTCAGGGGCAACGCATACCTGGTGATCCTGATTGATCCTGATCAGACTATAATCCAGGCACGAGACCGCAACACTGTATGAATGACGCAGTGAAAATGTATGCTGAACTTACAGGAAGACAACTGTAAGAACTAGAGGATAAAAAGCCTTTAGGATAACAACTGGAACAACCACTTGCACCATATTCTGTCTGTAATTTAGCTGCTGTCAATCTTGCTGAGATGGCAGACAAAAATACGAAGACGGTTAACTTTGAAAAGTTGAGAGAGACGGTACAGACTGGTGTGCGTATGCAAGATAATGTCATCGATGCTACGCCGTACTTCCTTGAAGAAAATAAAGTACAAGCTCTTGGCGAACGCCGTGTAGGTCTTGGTGTGATGGGGCTTGCTGATCTTCACATCTACTGTGAAAAAGAATACGGCTCGCCTGAAGGAAATCAATTAGTGGATGAAGTATTTGAAGTAATTGCGACAACTGCTTACCGCGAATCGATTGAATTGGCGAAAGAAAAAGGAAGTTTCCCGTTCCTAATTGGTCAAACGGATGAAGAAACGAAAGCATTACGTCATGCTTTCATTTATTCTGGCTTTATGAAGCGCATGCCAGAAGATATCCGCGAATCGATTTTGGAACATGGAATTAGAAACTCCCATTTATTGACAGTTGCACCAACTGGATCCACTGGAACCATGGTAGGGGTCAGTACCGGGTTAGAACCTTATTTCTCATTCACATATTATCGCAGCGGACGCTTAGGGAAATTCATCGAAGTAAAAGCAGCGATTGTAGAAGAGTATTTGCAGGCTAATCCTGATGCAGATCCGAATAACTTGCCTGAGTGGTTTATTTCTTCAATGGAATTATCACCAGAAGCGCATGCGGATGTGCAATGTATCATTCAGCGCTGGATCGACAGCTCGATTTCTAAAACCGTTAACGCACCACGCGGCTATACAGTGGAACAAGTCGAGAGTGTGTACGAGAGATTGTATAAAGGCGGGGCAAAGGGCGGTACAGTATACGTCGACGGTAGCCGTGATGCACAAGTACTAACTCTGAAAGCGGAAGATAATATTCCGGATACAGAAGAAGTAGTCGAAGTGACAGAACAGCCGAAAGTCGTGCTCGTTAATACAATCCAAGCATTGCGTTCTACAAATGTTACAATCGGTTCAGAAGTGGGCGACACATGCCCAGTTTGCCGACAAGGTACAGTAGAAGAAATTGGTGGATGTAACACGTGTACCAATTGCCAAGCACAGTTGAAGTGTGGTTTATAATTCAATACTAGACAAAACCCCGAATGCTCTTATGCATTCGGGGTTTTGTGCTTTCATAGGAAAAGGATAACAGCCTTCTCTTGTAGGTGAATATCGTATTCGTAATAAAAGTTAAATTATTTCAAGAATCTATGTTGATATAATTTTCAAACTATTATATACTAAGTTGAAAATTGTTTGATAGTATAACTATCTATCAGACAAATACATAAAAAGACGAGAAAGAAGGGGTTTCATGCTGACATTTTTATCATCCATCGTCTTATTAATCATTGGTTACCTAACGTATTCGAAAGTGGTCGAAAAGGTATTTGTGATTGATGATGCAAGGAAAACGCCTGCCTATACACAGGCTGATGGTATGGATTACGTGCCGATGAGTTGGTGGAAAGGCTGGTTGATCCAATTACTGAACATCGCAGGCTTAGGCCCAATATTCGGGGCAATTGCGGGCGCGTTATATGGACCTGTCGCATTCATTTGGATTGTGTTTGGTAGTATTTTTGCAGGAGCTGTTCATGATTACTTTTCTGGCATGTTATCTCTAAAACACGGCGGTGCTCAATTCCCTAAAATTGTAGGAGAGTATTTAGGTGATTTCGCCAGACGTTTCATCAATGTGATTTCAATTGTTTTAATGGTTCTTGTGGCGGCTGCCTTTACTGCAGGGCCAGCGCAACTTATTTCATCCATTACACCGCTGTCATTTATCGTGTCACTTATTATTATATTTGGTTACTTCGTGTTGGCGGCTATTTTGCCGATTAATAAAATTATAGGCCGTTTATATCCAGTGTTTGGGGTAGTGTTGATCGTGATGGCAGTTGGAATCGGTGGCGCGTTATTATTTGGTCCTGAAAAAATCCCGAATTTAACTTTACAGAACTTACATCCTGGAGAGTTGCCAATTTGGCCATTGCTGATGGTAACGATTTCTTGTGGAGCTATCTCTGGTTTTCACTGTACGCAAAGTCCAATTGTTTCTAGAACGATGAAAAAGGAGTCGGAGGGCCGGAAAGTGTTTTATGGCGCAATGATTGCGGAAGGTATCATCGCAATGGTGTGGGCTGCGGCAGGTATGACATTCTTTGGTGGTACGGCAGGATTGCAAGGCGCCTTGGCTGCGGGTGGTCCTGCAGGTGCAGTAAACGAAATTTCGAGTACATTACTAGGTTCGTTTGGTGGAATGTTAGCTATTTTAGGTGTGATTATTTTGCCGATTACAACGGGTGATACAGCTCTTCGTTCAGCGCGTATGATTTTCACGGAAGCGACATCTAAGTGGTTGAATCCCAATAAAAAGTGGGTGGTTTTAGCTAGTACATTGCTATTAGGTGTACCGATGTTCTATCTATCCACAATCGACTATTCGTTCTTGTGGCGGTATGTTGGCGGCACGAATCAACTGGTAGCAGCCATCATGCTTTGGACCGCAACCTCTTATTTAATCAGAGAAAAGCGAACACATTGGATTGCGGGAATTCCTGCACTGTTCATGACTGCAGTCGTCGTGACGTACTGGATGTATGCTCCTGAAGGTCTACATCTAGACTACGCTGTATCTGTAGGTACAGGAATTGCAGTTTCAGCTGCGATTGGTGTGTTTTACATACTGAAAGTCATTCAATCGAAACAAGTTCCAGTTATTGTGAGTGAACAATAGAAAAAAGGGCCTTTAGCGAATGTGCTAAGGCCCTTTTACTTTCATGAAAAATTTTGTGGAAATATGAGCCTTAAACATGTAAAAAATACATTCGAGGCTCTTTGTTTAATCTTATGAAAGAAGAGGTTTTGGCTCATTCTCTTCTTCGGTTTCTGCTGCTAGTTGGGGATTCAACACACCTACTCCGTGTTCTTCCACTTCCAATAATTTTTCAAAAGAAGCAATGGCAACTTCTACTTGCTTGTCGTCTGGCTCTTTTGTTGTTAATAATTGCAACCAAAGCCCAGGGTATCCTAGATAACGAAGTACCGGTACGTTGCGCACCGCATTCGTCAACTGTAATACTTCAAATGATATGCCGAGCACTACCGGAATTAACAAAATCCGATTGAGGACGCGCAACCAAAGTGGGTCGGTTGGAACTAAGAAGTAGATGAACATTCCGACGATGACCGTGAACAAAATGAAACTACTACCGCATCTATAATGCAATCGGGATTGCGACTGTACATTTTCTACTGTCATTTCCATATTACTTTCGTAGTTATTGATGACTTTATGCTCTGCGCCGTGATATTGGAAAACGCGCTTGATCAGCGGTGTCATAGAAATCAATCCGATATACGTCAGTAACAAGAATAGTTTAAAGAAGCTTTCGATCATAATTTGTGCCGTTTTGCTAGGTGCCACGGATTGAAATAACTCCGCTAAGAAAACGGGTGCAAGTGTAAAGACGAACTTACCAAAAATAAACGACAACACTCCGACTGCCGCCACTCCAAGCATCATGACTAGTTTCGACGTCTCTTCTTCTTTAGCATGTTCCTCTTCTTCGCCAGGCATCACATCGTAGCGATCACTTGCAAACGTCAAATGCTTAGAACCATTACCAGCCGATTCGATTAGCGCGACAATACCACGAATTAAAGGAATTTTTTTTAATTTGGTGCGTATAGGATGTGATTCTCTCGGTACATGGTAGTACTCGATCGTATCATCTTTACGGCGAATAGCTGTCACCGTATCCTTCTTTCCACCGAACATTACACCTTCTATAAGTGCTTGACCTCCGTATGCCGGAGGAGTTTTCTGTTGGCTCATAACATACCCACACTTTCTGTCGTAAGAAACGATATTCCCATTGTACTAAAAAAAGTGAAATTGCACCATTGAGATGTTTAAAAAGTTGTAAATTGCCCGACACTGGAATGGGAGGTATTGTCATGAAAATTACATCAACACATATGTGGACAGCTGTTGTGGCTGCGGTACTATCTATCATTTCACTGAAATTCCTGAAAGTTTTCAAATTTATAAAATGGTCACCAATAGGCTGGACAAAAAAACTTCATATGCTTACGACTTTTCCTGGCTGGTTTAAGTGGGTGATATTGGGAGTCATCTGCTTCTTGCTATTTTTTATCCTGTACTTTATTGCACGTCTGACGATTAAGATTCCACCCACTGTTTCTTCATTGATCGTCACAATTATTGTAATACTCTTCATTGAATGGATGATCCACGTCAAAGCAGATTTGACAATGACACAATTCATTAAAAAAATATCGATACCGTTTGCTTGTTTGTTTGCGATGATCTTCCGTTTCGTCATCGGAACATCTGTCTACATGAAAAAAACAATAGGCTAGAACAGTATTAGTATGTCCCGCTACTGCATTGTGCTAAAATAGGGAAGAAAAATGAGTGGGAGGGGATTTAATGGAACTGTTACTCTTAAATGGTCCAAACTTGAACCGATTGGGCAAAAGAGAACCGGATATTTACGGGGCGGAGACACTTGCAGATATTGAAAGCCGAATACAGCGTCTAGCGGATGAATCAGACATCACGCTCGCGTGTTTTCAATCCAATATAGAAGGTGAGCTCATCAATAAGATTCACGATGCCGGGGATCGAGAAATTGATGGGATCATCTTCAATCCGGGCGCATTTACACACTATAGCATTGCGCTTCGTGACGCAATCGCCTCTATTTCCGTTCCGGTAATTGAAGTCCATATCTCAAATATACATACTCGTGAAGAGTTCCGACACACGTCTGTCATTGCGCCTGTTGCAGCAGGGCAATTGTGCGGTTTTGGAACAGCGGGCTACGATCTTGCCTTCCAAGCGTTTTTGTTAAAACGAAAGGAGAGACCGTCTTGAAAATAGAGCAATTAAGAAAATTACTAAAAGAACAGCAACTTGATGCATTATTCATTACAAATCCGTATAACCGTCGCTATATGACAAACTTCACGGGATCTGCTGGTACGGCAATTGTTTCACAAGATGATGCAGTTTTCATTACAGACTTCCGTTATATGGAGCAAGCCAATGACCAACTAAAAGACTATCGCATTGTCCAGCATACGGGCACGATGATCCAAGAAGTTGCGAATCAAGTAAAAGAGATGAAGATTGATACACTAGGCTTCGAAAAAGAGGATCTCAGTTATAGTCAGTTTGAGATGTATAACGAACAGATAAAAGCGAAACTAGTGCCTGTCGCAGGTTTAATAGAGAAATTACGTTTAATTAAGACGCCGGAAGAAATCGAAGTGTTGAAGCAAGCAGCAGCCATCGCGGACGCGGCATTCGTTTATATTTGTTCGGTCATCCAAGCAGGTAAAACGGAGCTAGAAATCGCCAATGAATTGGAGTTTTTCATGCGGAAACAAGGTGCGACATCCTCTTCATTTGACATAATTGTTGCTTCTGGTGAAAGAGGGGCTTTACCACATGGGGTCGCATCTGATAAAGTGATTGAGACAGGTGATTTAGTTACAATGGATTACGGTGCCCTCTATAATGGGTATATCTCGGATATTACGAGAACCGTTGCGATCGGTGAGCCTTCTGCTAAACTTCGTGAAATCTATGAAGTTACGTTACGTGCCCAAGAACTGGGTGTGGAACAAATTAAGCCCGGCATGACTGGTATCGAAGCCGACGCAATTACACGCGATTATATCAAGTCCAAAGGGTATGGGGAGGCATTTGGTCATTCAACCGGTCATGGGATTGGCATGGAAGTTCACGAAGCTCCAGCCTTATCATTCCGTTCTAAAACGGTGCTTGTGCCGAATATGGCGGTTACCGTTGAACCAGGAATCTATCTTCCTGGTGTAGGTGGCGTGCGGATTGAAGATGATATACTGATTACAGAAACAGGTAATGAACGTTTGACAAAGTCTACTAAAGAACTGCTTATTTTATAATCGGTTAAAAATGGAGGAATACGAATGATTTCAGTAAACGAATTTCGTACAGGATTAACAATTGAAGTTGATGGTGACATTTGGCGCGTAATGGATTTCCAACACGTAAAACCAGGTAAAGGTGCAGCGTTCGTTCGTTCGAAGCTGCGTAATCTTCGCTCAGGCAACGTGAACGAAAAGACGTTCCGTGCGGGAGAAAAAGTAGAAAAAGCACAGATCGATAACCGTAAAATGCAGTATTTATATGCTGACGGTGATATGCACGTATTCATGGATAACGAATCTTACGAGCAGATCGAACTATCTGAAAAGCAACTTGAATATGAACTGAAGTTCTTGAAAGAGAATATGGAAGTTCACGTCATCACATATAAAGATGAAGTACTTGGCGTTGAATTACCAGTGACCGTTACGCTTGAAGTAGCTGAAACAGAGCCTGGAATCAAAGGCGACACAGCGAGTGGCGGTTCGAAGCCAGCTAAGATGGAAACAGGCCTTGTCGTACAAGTGCCATTCTTTGTGAACCAAGGTGATATGTTGATCATCAACACAGAAGAAGCAGAATACGTTTCCCGCGCATAAGTAAATACTTATTTAGGATGTCCCAGTAATGGGGCATCTTTTTTTGCGTGGAATTAAGTTCAAGAACTAAATCTTTGATAAATGTTTGTTAAATGTGAGTGCTTCGGGATGGAAGCTCCGCCTAGAGCGAGAGCCGTCACGAAGAACGGCTTTTGCGAGCATAAGCGAAGCGTTGGGAGTATATCTTTGAACTTCAAATCCCCACGCCAATAAAAACTACTCCCTATCTTTTTCAATCCGCAATGTCCCCTATACTTTTATACTTTTGCATATCTAAGAAGCCTACTTCATAGAGTGGATTATGGAGGAGGCGTAGCGGGATGGAACTGAATGACTTATTGCGCATCGCCGGCGTCGGGTTGGTGATTGGGGTACTTCACGTGTTCTTCGAGCAAACAGGCAAGAAAGAGTTCTCATTTTTCCTATTTTTTTTAGCGTATCTGTACATCTCGATCGAGTTGCTGATGTTCCTTAGAATATTCTTTACGGAGATTACGGAATTCTTTAGCTGGCTATCCATGGCGATGTAAATGGCAATTCTCTTTCAATTATTTGTCGTGTATCTCTTGCTGCTTCTGCTTTCATTTGCCGCACCTGCCTTGCATCCCATTCTTTATACCACGCTATTCTTACTGGTTACAGTGTATGTATTATTCACGGTCCTGGTACCTTTTGGGTCGACATTGTTAGCGTTGACGGAAAAGTTGCCGTCGCCTTATGCGACGCTACTAGTAGTGAGTGCAGGTCTGTATTATGTGGCGGAAGTTCTGTCGCTTCAGATGAAAGATGAGGGGTACGGGGCCTTCGGGCAGTTGTTTCAGACCAGCATGAAAGTAGTCATTATGACATTGTGGCTGCCGTATATCACGCAATTGATCGAGACAATTCACGCGTTCATTCCTTGGTGAACGAATCCTAACAATAATGAATGGACGAGACAACTATGTTGAATATTCTGCAGGAAAGTATCGCGGGTATCATCGGACCATTTTTCTTGTTGCTCATCATGTTGCTCATTGCTTCTCTTGTCGATTTCTTTCTCCCGGCGTTTCAAAAGTGGACGAGGTTTCTGTTGCTCATCCTCATTTTAGTATTGCTGATTGAGCCAGCCAAGGAAAGTTTTGAGCAAATCCAAGTCATCACGCACACGATTGCTTCATTATTCCTTGGGATGTATCCATTAATTGCTGCGATGATTTTGGCTTCTGGTGCAACGTTTGGCGTCTTGAATTTCCAACCCGCTATGTTGTTATTTGCGCAAGGGGCTGTCGTTTTTGCAGACAAGTTCCTGTTGCCGGTGTTATTAACAGCGCTGTTGTTCGATATTTTCACGCGATTGGTACCAGAAATTGCCTTCACGCGAATGGCGGATTTATTGCGTACGTCATTGCTTGCATTTGTTTCCGCCATGGTGGCAGCGTATTCCATTTTTATTACAGCGGGTGGAGCGCTGTCTTGGACGATGAATGGTGCTATGAATGAGCCGTTGAAAGAGCTGATCAAGAACAACATTCCTGTCATCGGTTCATTGTTGACGGATACGCTCGGATCAATTGGACGGTATTCTTCCGGCGCCACGGCTTATATGAGTATTTGGCTGCTCGTATCGATCTGGACGATCGCACTATTGCCGGCAGTTAGAATTCTATGTATTGCCTTTATGTTTAGATGGACAGCGGCAATCATTGAACCATTTTCGCAAAAGGAAGTGTGCGGTTTACTAGACGATATCGGCCGTACGTTGTTTGTTTTATGCGCTATTTCATTTTTGCTGACATTCGCTTTCATCTATACAACGATTTTCATTGTGACGTTCATTAAACTGATGACGTTCGGGAAATGAGGCGGATGTATGGAAGTATTTTTAATCGGATTGGCCAACTTGGTAGTCATTGCGCTAATTATTCAGTTACTGGCGAGCCGTGAAATGGAAAGAATGTTTATTCCATTGTGTAAAGTGGCCATTGGTATTTGGATTTTGCAATATATTCTACAATTCGCAAGTCATAAGTTACTGTGACGCTACATATTATGCAAATGTAGAATGCATTTTAGTTAATTCACGTTGAGTTGGTGATGGAACTTGGAAAAGCCCACAGGGAAACCCCGATTGATCATGATCGGTTTGATGGTTATGGTGTGTAGCGTTTTATACATCACCAGTACGGCGAATGTAGGAGGGGAGAAACAGAAAAAAGAAGAGAAGCGCATGCTGTCAACACTTGAAGAAACACTTGAACAAATGGAAGGGCTAGGGAAAGTGAAAGTTTATTTTCATTACGATGAAAAAGAAGAAGAGAGCCCGTTAGCCAATTATTTTTCCGCTTCATCCAATGGGAAAACTCAATCACCTTTGCAAGGGTTGCTCGTTGTAGCGGAAGGGGCAGACGATCCGGCTGTACGAAACGGACTTTCACAACTCTTAGCCAACGTCCTACAATTGCCTGAACATCGTATCGTCATCGTGGAAATGAAGAAAAGGGGGAATTAACATGAAAGCCAATAAACGAACAGTTTGGTTTTTAACACTACTCAGTCTAGTCGCAGTGATTTCAATCTACTACGTGAAGAAGGAAGCGCCGATGCCGTTTGATGGGATTGCAATCTTCACGAAAGAAACCAAGGACGCAACGAATTTACTCGAAAAGGAAGGCAAGTCGGAGGAAGTGAAACCGGTCTTTGCTGAATCGTATATTTTCCAGGATATGCGTATGGAAGTGCGTAACGAACGTAGCGAGACGGTGCAACAGTTGACAGAGAAGATGACGTCTTCTGACTTTACCGCCGAACAGAAAAATGAAATTTTTAATGAGATTGCTGCGTTACGAAAAGTAAGTTCGACAGAAGCGTTGATGGAGATGCAGATCGCTGCACTTGGTTACCCAGAAGTGTTTGTACGTGGAGATGGCGATCGAGTCAACGTGACGGTGTTATCGAATGAAAGCCATTCACCGAAAATGGCGGATGAAATTACACAGTATGTCATGTCGAGTTGGGATGGCGCGCAAACCGTCAAAGTCGATTTTGCAGAAACAAAAGAATAACGACAAAAGGAAGTCCATGTGGCTTCCTTTTTTACATAGTAAAAATTAAGCTTTTGAAATAGGTGCAACATATAATTAGAATTATACGCTTATAGGTAAACTCTTTAAAGATACTAGATAACACATCTTCGTTTTTTCGAATAAATTGTCACAAGATTTGCAACTAGTAGGCATTTATCAAGAATAATAGAATAATTTGTGTCTTTGCTATTCCATATTTACTGTAAAACGACTATCATAGTATACGATAGCAAGAAAATTTAGTTAGGAGAATCAGATATGTTGAAAATTCAAGAAATCCGAGAAATTATTAAGCTTATCGATCAATCATCCATCCAGAAGTTTTCATTAGAATCAGATGGAGGGAAGATTAAACTAGAGAAGAATGGTGGACAAGCCGTCACAACAGTTACAGAAGCGCCACAAACACCACAAGCTGCACCGGCTCCAGTTCAAGCACCAGTAGAAACTGCAACAGTAGCTCCAACACCAGCACCAGAAGCGCCGGCAGCTCCAGCAGCTGAAGTCGCAATTGACGAAACACTACACAAAATCACTTCCCCTATGGTTGGAACATTCTATAAGGCCTCATCACCAGATGCAGAAGCATACGTTAAAACTGGTGATAAAGTAACAGCTGAATCCATCGTTTGTATCGTAGAAGCAATGAAATTATTCAACGAAATCGAGTCAGAAGTACATGGTGAAATCGTTGAAATCTTAGTGCAAGACGGTCAACTTGTGGAATACGGACAGCCTTTATTCCTTGTTAGAGAAAACTAAGGGGGAGTAACTAATGAAAAAAGTATTAATTGCAAACCGTGGAGAAATTGCTGTACGGATCATTCGTGCATGTAAGGAAATGGGTATTAAAACAGTAGCGGTCTATTCTGAAGCAGATGCAGAGGCGCTACATGTGCAACTAGCAGACGAATCAGTTTGCATTGGACCACGTCTATCGACAGACAGTTATCTGAACTTCTCAAACGTTATCAGTGCTGCGAAAGCAACTGACTGTGACGGAATCCATCCCGGTTATGGTTTCCTTGCGGAGAACGCGAGCTTCGCAGAACTTTGTGAAGAAGTAAATATCGAATTCATTGGACCCACAGCGGCAGCAATTTCTAAAATGGGTACAAAAGATGTTGCGCGTAATACAATGGCGTCTGCAGGAGTTCCAATCGTTCCCGGTTCTGATGGCATTGTGGATGACGCAGATCATGCACTCGAAATTGCAAAAGAACTTGGATTCCCTGTGATCATCAAAGCAACTGCTGGTGGGGGCGGTAAAGGAATTCGTGTAGCACGTGATGAAGAAGAGCTAGTAAATGGCGTGAAAATCACACAAAAAGAAGCAGCTGCGGCTTTCGGTAACCCAGGTGTGTATATTGAGAAATATATCGAAGTATTCCGTCACGTAGAAGTTCAAGTGCTAGCGGACAAATACGGTAACACGGTTCACTTAGGTGAGCGTGATTGTTCTATTCAACGCCGTATGCAAAAACTAGTCGAGGAAGCTCCGTCTCCTGCATTGACTCCTGAACTACGCGCAGAGATGGGTGAAGCCGCTGTTAAAGCAGCTCAAGCGTGTAACTATCGCGGTGCAGGTACAGTAGAATTTATTTTTGATCATATCAATCAAAAGTTCTATTTCATGGAGATGAATACACGAATTCAAGTGGAACACCCTGTAACAGAAATGATCACAGGAATCGACTTGATTCAACAACAACTAAAAGTAGCTTCAGGCGAAGAATTAGCATTTAAACAAGAAGATATTCAATTCAATGGTTGGTCTATTGAATGTCGGATCAATGCAGAAAATCCTGAAAAGAACTTCATGCCTTCACCGGGTAAAGTAACAATGTATCTACCTCCTGGCGGCTTTGGTGTACGTGTTGACTCAGCAGTGTACCCAGGCTATACGATTCCACCGTTTTACGACTCGATGGTCGCAAAGCTGATCGTTCATGCGGATACGCGTGAGCAAGCGGTCGCTCGGATGAAACGTGCACTAGACGAGTTCGTAGTCGAAGGCGTTCATACAACGATTCCTTTCCACGCGAACTTAATGGATGACGAAATTTTCCAGTCAGGTGATTTTGATACAAAGTTCCTAGAAAAGTACGACGTCATGAAATAATTGGAGGAGAAGTGTAATGGCTGATAAAACAAATGCATCGTTTGTCGGAATGACACCGTCTGGAGATGCCGCACTCGGACGAGTCCAGCTCGCACCTGAAGTACTCGAAGTCATCATTGGTATCGCCACGTCAGAAGTTAGCGGAGTGATTGCTACCCAAGGGAATTTCGCATCAGGTGTTGCGGAGAAGTTGGGGAAAGTGATGTACGGAAAAGGTGTGAAAACCGAATGGGTAGACGAAGGATTAAAAATCGATGTGTATTGCATTATTGAGTATGGCCATTCCATCCCTACGATTGCGACAAAGATTCAAAAAGAAATTCGCCAAGCGATTTTGAATATGACTTCGCTTCAAACGCATGAAGTGAATGTCCACATTACAGGCATTCATTTCGAAAACTGAGTGCGTCTTATTGAATGAGCGGATAACCGAAGACAACCCTACTCAAGATCGTAGGGTCTGTCTTCGGTTTTTTGTTTCGAGAAAAAGGGTTAGAAGAATTGTGATTCGGTGGGCAATGAGCGGATACAGGTGGCGATAGAGCGCTTGACGTAAAGTTATGAGCGGGTGCGGGTCTGGATAGAGCGGGTGTCGCAGAGCGTAGGGCGGACATGAAGGTTTATGAGCGTATAGACGAATTAATGAGCGAAACTCACATTACCCTTACTAGTTATCTACAAATAACACTTCAAACGACAATGAAAAGTTGACTAGCCATGTAAAACCCCATGAGAAAGTATTCTTCTGACTCGCTGATCATGGTGCTTTCCTCTTTACCAATTATTGCGGGCTCAAATATTTATGAACTTATTGACCGGAAATGTAAACAGGTGACATAAAATCGCTTGATTGCACTAGTTCTTTTCCTGCATTTTGTGCTATCATTAGGTTTTGAAGATGAGCGGTAGAGGAGATAACAATTATGAAACGAAGAGAAGCACGTGAAAAAGCAATCCAAACACTGTTTCAGCTAGATAATAGTGAGATGAACGTGGACGAAGCGATCGGTTATATTGTGGAAGCACCACTGGATTCATTTTATGAACAACTAGTTCGAGGCACAGCGCAACACTTGACAGAAATCGACAGTGAAATCACAAATAAATTGGAAAACTGGACCATCGACAGATTGCCAAAGATTGAAAGAACAGTATTACGATTGGCTGTCTATGAACTCCTTCATAACGAAGAAGTTCCGAATCGGGTCATTATGAACGAAGCGATTGAGTTATGTAAGACATTTGGTGACGAAAAGTCAGGCCGTTTTGTTAATGGGGTACTTTCTAAATTCCAATAACCGAAAACGTCTCTACTAGTAGCAAGTTTGAGCTCGATAAACTTTCATTACAAATAAAAAAAGTTTGGTGGGAAAATCATGTCTAGTAAAAAGATTGATGGTAAAGCGATAGGACAGGAAATCCGGAATGAATTAAAAGAAGAAGTCGCTTCTTTAATCACACAAGGAGTGCAACCTGGACTGGCTGTTATTTTAGTGGGAGAAAATTCAGCATCTGAGACGTACGTAAAAAACAAAGAGAAATCGAGCAAAGAAGCCGGTATGAAATCCGTGCTGACTAAATTGCCTGAAACTGTGTCGGAAGAAGATCTACTACATGAAGTAGAAAAGCTCAACCAGGATGAGACGATTGATGGTATTTTGGTGCAATTGCCGTTGCCCAAACATATTGATGAAAACAAAGTCATCCGCGCGATTAGCCCCGAAAAAGATGTCGATGGATTCCATCCGATGAATGTCGGAAAAATGTTGATCGGTCAAGAAACATTTTTACCATGTACACCCTATGGTATTATGCAATTGCTTGAGCGTTCCAACGTAGATATAGCAGGCAAGCACGCCGTAATTATCGGTAGAAGTAATATTGTAGGAAAACCGATGGGGCAACTACTATTGCAAAAAGATGCAACGGTGACGTATTGTCACTCCCGTACGGAAGATTTGAAGAAATTCACGCAACAAGCGGATATTTTAATCGTCGCAATTGGTATAGCTAAATTCATTACAGGGGATTACATCAAAGAAGGCGCAGTGGTGATTGATGTCGGTATGAACCGTGATGAAAACGGTAAGCTATGTGGAGATGTGGATTATGAATCAGCAGAAAAACAGGCAAGTGCTATCACGCCCGTACCAGGCGGAGTAGGTCCCATGACGATTACGATGTTATTGAAAAACACCGTTGAAAGTGCGGAAAAAAGATTAAAGGTACGTACGGAAAATAAGTAATTCTGAACGGGAGACGCTCTTTTGGAGCGCCTCTCTATACATAAAAGGGCAGGTGACGGAAACATGTCCAATCAAACTTTTTTAACCGTTCAAGCGCTAACGAAATATGTTAAACGTAAATTTGACGCTGATCCACATTTACGTAACGTATATGTAAAAGGTGAATTATCGAACGTTAAGCTTCATCCGTCCGGACATATTTATTTCACATTAAAAGACGATAAAACAAGAATTCAGGCAGCGATGTTCCGTTCCCGTTCCAACACACTTCAATTTAAGCCTGAAAACGGAATGAACGTTCTGATTACAGGTGATGTGACCGTGTTTGAAACAGCGGGATCGTATCAGCTCTATGTACACACAATGGAGCCAGACGGTATTGGAGCGCTGTATCTAGCTTTTGAACAGTTGAAAAAGAAGCTTCAGCAAGAAGGATTGTTTGAAGAAAGATTCAAGCAACCTATTCCCCAAGTACCACAACGAATTGGCCTCATTACAGCTGAATCAGGTGCTGCGCTACGTGACATGTACTCGACAATCAACCGACGATTTCCAATGGCGGAGATGTATCTGTTTCCAGCTCTCGTACAAGGTCGCACAGCCGTTCCATCCATTGTGAAAGCGATTGAACAAGCGAATCACATGGCGAATGTCGATGTATTGATTGTTGGCCGTGGTGGGGGCTCCATTGAAGATCTGTGGGCATTCAATGAAGAAGACGTAGCACGTGCTATTTTCTCCAGTCGGATTCCGATCATTAGTGCAGTCGGACATGAAACCGATACGACGATTGCAGATTTTGTGTCGGATTTACGTGCACCGACGCCGACTGCTGCAGCTGAAATGGCCGTGCCAGATCAGCTTCAATTATTCCAACACTTGAAAAATCAGCAACGTTCGATCTATCTGGCGTTCCAGACCTTAATAAACCAGTTGAATAAGCGTTTAGAAACGGCACAAGCGTCTTATCCGCTCCAATATCCGGAACGATTATATCGACCATTCATTGAGAAGCTCGACAACTTGGAAGATCGCTTGCAACGCGGCAGTGAGGCAATCGTTCAGGGAAAACAGATGAACTTCGATCGTTTATATGCGGGTATTCAGTACTACACACCGATTCGACGCATCCAGCTAGAACAACAACAAATGAAACAGTTGGAAATGCGTTTGAACCGTGCTGCAGAACACACCATTAAACAGCGCCAGCAACACTTCGTAGCCCTGATGCGCATGATGCAAGCCTTGAACCCGTTACAAGTAATGGAGAGAGGTTTTTCAATCGGTTATAAAAATCAGGAAGTGATTAAATCGATTCATGATGTAGCAAGCGGAGATCTAGTGACGCTTCAATTAGCAGACGGATCTATTTCCACTAAAGTGAAAGAAATCATTCCAAAGGAGGTCGAGTAAGGATGGCAGAAGAGAAAAATATGCAATTCGAGCAAGCAATGCACCAGTTAGAAGAAATTGTACAGAAGTTGGAGGCCGGTGAAGCACCTTTGGATGACACGATTACGTTGTATAAACAAGGGATGGAGCTCTCAGCTTATTGCCAGAAGAAATTGCAAAATGCAGAAAAACAATTGATTCGCATGATTGATCAAGAGGGTAATGAATCCTCATTTGACCCAACAGCAGGTGAGCCGAATGAATGATAAACTACAAGCATTTGTCGATGAAATGATACCTAAAGTTGAAAGTGAATTGACGAACCAACTGGCGAAGTCCGATATTCCTAACGTTTTGCACGAATCCATGATGTATTCAGTAGACGCAGGCGGCAAACGGATTCGGCCATTATTGGTTATGGCTGTTTTATTTGATATGAAAAAGGATTCGGTGGATGCAGTAAAAGTGGCGTCTTCTGTCGAATTGATACATACATATTCATTGATCCACGATGATCTACCATGCATGGATGATGATGATTTTAGAAGAGGAAAACCTACGAATCATAAAGTGTACGGTGAGGATGTAGCGACGCTCTCGGGTGATGCGATGCAAGCAATGGCATTCCAAGCGCTTGCAGATCTTCAGGAAACACCACCTGCAGCAGCAATTGAGCTCGTCGGATTACTGGCGAAAGCTTCGGGTGCACAAGGAATGGTGAAAGGCCAAGTCCTCGATATGAAAGGCGAACAGCAATCATTGCCTTTAGCAGAATTGGAAGAAGTACATATTCATAAAACAGGCGCATTACTCTCATACTGTATTGAAGCGGGTGCTGTGCTAGCACAGGCTACTGATGAACAGCGCGAGCAACTTCGCCGATTCGCTCACAATATTGGATTGGCTTTCCAAATTCAAGATGATATTTTAGACGTGACTGCAACTACCGAGCAGCTCGGCAAACCAGCTAACAGTGATACTTCAAGCGAAAAGTCAACATATCCTTCATTGCTAGGGTTGGATGGGGCTCGCGAACAATTAAAAGCACGTCATGAAGAAGCGTTACTTGCGTTGCAGTCCATTGGCTTAGGGGAGTCTATGTTGCAATTGTTAGCAGATTACATTATTGAGCGAAAAATGTAATTTGGAACCGTTATATTTGTGTCGCACGTTGTTACTGTTATAATGTAGAAAACAAACAGCAACTACTTGGTCGAATGAACAGGAAATAGTGCGAATGAGCAAATAGAAAGACCTACTTACTTGATGAAGGTGTGTGATCATGATGGATCTAACAAAGATTACCAATCCATCTTTTATAAAAGAGCTCGATAAAGAGCAGTTAGAATCATTGGCGGCGGATATTCGCCATTTTCTAATTGAAAATTTATCAGTTACTGGCGGGCATATCGGACCGAATCTGGGGGTTGTCGAATTAACGATTGCATTGCATAAAATTTTCGACAGCCCAACCGACAAGTTTATATGGGATGTAGGGCATCAGTCATATGTCCATAAAATCCTTACAGGCCGTGCTGGCGAGTTTGACACTCTTAGAAAATATAAAGGATTGAGCGGATTCCCGAAGATGGCGGAGAGCATACATGATGTATGGGAAACTGGCCATAGTTCAACGTCTTTGTCAGCGGCTATGGGAATGGCTGTGGCACGAGATATTAAAAAAGAAAAAAGTTATGTCATCCCAATCATAGGTGATGGCGCTTTAACGGGCGGTATGGCACTTGAAGCATTGAACCATATTGGACACGAGAAAACGAATCTCACGGTCATTCTAAATGACAATGAAATGTCTATCGCACCAAATGTTGGCGCACTGCACTCGATTCTCGGAAAATTACGCACAGCTGGCAAGTATAATAATGTAAAAGACGAACTCGAATTCCTCTTGCGTAAAATCCCAGCAGTAGGCGGTAGAGTCGCAACGGCTGCGGAACGTGTGAAAGACAGTTTGAAGTATTTAGTAGTGAGCGGGATTTTCTTTGAGGAGCTCGGATTCACGTATTTGGGGCCGATTGACGGCCATGATTTTGTTGAATTGGAGCGTTCTCTTCAATATGCAAAGAAAATGGAAGGACCGGTATTACTTCATGTAATTACGAAAAAAGGTAAAGGCTATAGCCCAGCCGAGTTAGATAAAATCGGTACATGGCATGGTACGGGACCCTATAAGATTGAAACGGGAGATTTTGTAAAATCCCCTGTTACTGGCCCTGCTTGGAGTGGGTTGGTTTCTGAAACGGTACGCAAGCTTGCGAGAGCTGATCGACGTATTGTCGCGATCACTCCGGCTATGCCTGTAGGATCGAAACTTGAATCTTTCGCAGCAGAATTCCCGGATCGTTTCTTCGATGTAGGGATTGCGGAACAACATGCAACGACAATGGCTGCGGGACTTGCAGCAACTGGAATGAAACCCTTCCTCGCGATTTATTCGACATTCCTGCAACGTGCATACGATCAAATGTTGCATGATATTACGCGCCAGAAGCTCAATGTCTTTGTTGGTATTGATCGTTCAGGACTGGTTGGGGCTGATGGAGAAACACATCACGGTGTATTTGATATCGCATTCTTGCGTCATTTGCCGAACTTAGTCATTATGATGCCGAAAGATGAAAATGAAGGCCAACACATGGTGAAGACAGCTATCGATTACGATGAAGGTCCGATTGCACTTCGTTTCCCACGCGGTAATGGATATGGCGTTCCGATGGATGAAGAACTTCATACGATTCCAATCGGCACATGGGAAGTGTTGCAAGAAGGTGAAGATGCAACGATTTTGACGTTCGGTACAACGATCCCCATGGCTTTCTCGGCTGCTGAACAATTAAAATTACAAGGCAAAAATGTCGCGATTGTGAATGCGCGTTTCATTAAACCGATGGATACGAATTTACTGGATGAACTATTTGCTAAAGGCAAACCCATCATTACAATCGAAGAAGCTGTTCTTGCTGGTGGATTCGGCAGTGGGGTGTTGGAGTATGCAGAGCAAGTGGGTCATACAGGCACAATCTTCGAAAGAATCGGTATTCCGGATGAATTCATTGAACATGGTAGTGTCGATAAATTACTTGTCGAAGTCCATATGACACCTGATCACGTAGCAGAAGTGACAGCAGCGGCTATTCAGCAAGCAGCAGAAAGAGCGAAAGTATGAGTACATCTGTGAAAAAAGAGAGAGTGGATTTGTTGTTAGTAGAGCGTGGATTGACTGAATCCCGTGAACAAGCAAAACGATCCATCATGGCTGGCCTTGTTTACTCCGATACTACAAGAATTGAAAAAGCGGGAGAAAAAATTGCAGTGGATGCTCCATTGACTGTAAAAGGACCCGCGATTAAATATGTAAGTCGTGGTGGCTTGAAACTGGAAAAGGCGTTGGTGTCTTTTCCTATTTCTGTGAAAGAAAAGATTGTCCTGGATATTGGAGCTTCCACAGGTGGCTTCACCGATTGTGCACTGCAAAACGGTGCCAAACATTGTTATGCACTGGATGTTGGCTATAATCAACTTGCTTGGAAAATTCGTCAGCATGAACAAGTGACAGTGATGGAGCGGCAGAATTTCCGTCATGCGACGGTTGATTTATTTACGGAAGGATTACCGGAAGTCGCGACGATCGATGTTTCATTCATTTCGTTATCCTTGATTTTACCAGCACTTAAAAACATTATTGTACCGGGCGGACAAGTGGTGGCGCTAGTGAAGCCTCAATTTGAAGCTGGGAAAGAGAAAGTCGGTAAAAAAGGTATTGTCCGTGATCCAGCAATACATCTAGAAGTATTGGAGAAAATCGCGGCGATGGCAGCGACGGAGGGATTTTCCGTTAAAGGTGCTACGTATTCGCCTGTTACGGGTGGAGAAGGCAATATTGAATTCTTGTATTATTTAGTTGCCGAAGACGGAGCAATGACTGATTTCACTGCGGAAGATTTTAAGCAATTGGTCAAACAGGCACATAATGATTTAACATAACGCGCAATGAGTTGCGCGTTTTTTAGATGATTAGTATAATTTTGTTTATGGACTCAACAGAATCGGAGTGAATTCAATTGAATAAAGGACAACGACATCTACGTATTAGAGAGATTATTACGAACAATGAAATAGAAACACAGGATCAGCTAGTCGAGAGCTTAAAAGCCGCTGGGGCCGATGTCACGCAAGCGACAGTTTCGCGTGATATTAAAGAAATGCACTTGATTAAAGTACCTTCACCTTCAGGTAACTATAAATACAGTCTCCCTCCTATCCATCGCTATAATACGGAAGAAAAATTAAAGCGTATGCTCGAGGATGCGTTCGTTGGCATCGACAGTGCAAGTCATTTTATCATGTTGAAAACGCTTCCCGGTAATGCGCAAGCGGTTGGATCACTTGTCGACAACTTGGACTGGGATGAAATGCTTGGAACCATTTGCGGTGACGATACTTGTTTAATCATTTGTCGTGAAGAATCTCAAACAGAATACGTAAAAGATAAATTACTATCAATGCTATAAGCGAGGTGAGGTTTCTTTGTTAAGCGAACTTTCGATTAAAAATTTTGCTATTATTGAACAACTTGAAATCGCATTTGACGATGGACTAACGGTGCTGACTGGCGAAACGGGTGCTGGGAAGTCCATTATCATTGATGCTGTTCAGCTGCTCGCTGGCGGCCGTGGTTCACAGGAATTCATTCGCCACGGTGCGAAAAAAGCTGAGCTTCAAGGACTTTTCACCATCGATAAAAATATTGAAAATGTAACAGAGAAATTGACTGAATTTGGTATTGATACGGAAGAAGGTATCGTGATTTTACGCCGGGATATAAGTGCCAGCGGGAAATCTGTTTGTCGCGTTAATGGTAAACTCGTGACCATTGCTATATTGCGTGAGATTGGCGCATTGCTAATCGACATCCATGGACAACATGAAAACCAAGAATTAATGAATGAAAAGCGTCATATTCATTTGCTAGATTTCTTTATTGGGGCACCTATTGAACGTTCCATGTCTACATATACCGAATTATATGAGAAATATAAAAAACTTCAGCAACTTATTGCGGCGAAAACACAAGATGAACAACAAATCGCGCAGAAAATCGATTTATATAAATTCCAATTAGAAGAAATTGATGCAGCGAATTTAATGATCGGTGAAGAAGAAGAATTGGAGTCTGAACTTGTAAAGCTCCAACATTTTAACCGGCTATTTGACCGCTTGAATACTTCATATGAAGCATTGTCTTTAGAGTCGCATGGACTTGATTGGGTTGGTAATTCGATGAGTGATCTCGAAGAAGCAGCTTCCATTGATGAAGATCTCAAAACGATGTCTGAAACAGTTAATTCTTCATTTTACGCGCTTCAAGACGTTTCACATGATTTAAAAAGGATGATCGATGGCATGGAATTCCAGCCAGAGCGTTTAGAATTTGTCGAAGATCGATTAGCGTTGTTTTTGACTTTGAAACGAAAATATGGGAAATCACTTGAAGATATTTTGATTTATCGTGATAAAATTGCGGATGCACTCGATCAACTGGTCAATCGTGACGAAAGATTGCATCAAAATCAAGAATTATTGGCACAATACGTAAAAGATCTTGAAATTGAAGCGAATGAATTATCAATTATTCGAAAAAAAGCAGCACTGTCTCTTGAAAAGGGAATTGAAGAGCAGTTGAAGCAGTTGTATATGGAAAAAGCTACATTCAAAGTACAGATTCACCAAAAACAACCTTATCAATTCGATGCCAATGGATTTGATGAAGTCGTATTTATGATTTCCACAAACTTAGGAGAACCGCTCAAACCTTTGGTACGAGTGGCGTCTGGTGGCGAATTATCCCGAATGATGCTGGCGCTGAAAACGATTTTCTCTCAACATCAAGGTGTTACATCGATTATTTTCGATGAAGTGGATACCGGAGTTAGTGGACGCGTAGCGCAATCCATCGCAGAAAAAATTTCTATGATCTCCAGTCATTCACAAGTGTTATGTATTTCGCATTTACCGCAAGTGGCCGCGATGGCAGATCATCATTATCTCATAAAAAAAGAAGTGCATGATGGTCGTACCAAAACGGCGATTCATGACGTAATGAAAACAGAACGTACAGAAGAATTATCACGCATGCTGTCGGGTGCGGAAATTACGACATTGACGCTTCAACATGCTGAAGAACTTTTAGTTTTAGCTGATCAACGCAAAAAGGAATTCCGCAAATAAAGTATGAATTCACAACGTTTTCCATGGAAAATGACACTGTTTATTTTACCCTTTCATACTTTCTCTTCGAAAGGACATACCAAAGGTATCTTTCGTTGAGGAGGTGAAACATGGGATGGAATAAATCTTTCAAAACGCTTTTAGCACTCGTCCTGATGCTCTGCCTAGTGCCTGGAATTTCATTAGCAAATGAAGAAACGCTCATTCCGATGGGTGATTCCATTGGTATTCAAATGGATTTAAGTGGTATTTATGTAACAAGTGACGTCAAGGTGAGTCAGCAGGAATGGTTAAAAAAAGGGGATATCATTCGCCAGTTGAACGGTACGGATACGAAGCAACTCGTTCATTTCGAACGGGCGTTACAAAAAGATCGTGCTACGATGGTACTCGACATTTTGCGTAATGGGAAGAATGAAACCATTGAAGCAGATAAGTCGCTCATTAAGCGCGTCACGCCTTTTCTGAAGGATCGAACGGAAGGTACAGGAACGTTGACATACGTCGACCCGGAAAGCGGCACGTATGGCGCGCTGGGGCACCAGATTATTGATAGTACGTTGCAGTCTGCTCCGTCTTTTGAAAAAGGCGCGATTTATTTATCTGAAATCAGTCAAATCAAGAAAAGTTCTCCAGGGATTCCAGGGTATAAAATCTCCTCGATTATTGATCAGAATAAATTCCTTGGAAATATTCAAATCAATAGCGTGTATGGAATTTTCGGTCATTGGAAAAATGCTCATAATAAAGTGTTGTCTGAACCGCTTGAAATTATGCAGCCTTTTGAATTGATGATCGGACCCGCAGAAATTTACACCACAGTGGAAGGTTCTACTGTAGAAAAATTCTCCATCCAAATAACGAAGATAGAAGAAGAACAATTCCATATCCTAGTGACTGACCAGAAACTGCTGAGTAAGACGGGCGGAATCCTGCAAGGTATGAGTGGTAGTCCTATAATCCAGAACGGTAAGTTTGTCGGTGCGATTACGCATATGTTCGTGGACGAGCCAGAAAAAGGGGCCGCGCTTTTTCTAAAGACGATGAGAACGAATGAGAAATGAAAAAGCAGCCTGTGCCTAAAAAGTGCACAGGCTGCTTTTTCGTATAGGTGTTCGATACAAAGAAAAGGGAATAAAGTCGAAATAGGTAGAAAGCATCGTTCAGAAGTATCATTTTGAGTGAAAAATTAAGTAAATGTAGAAATCGTCAAATATATGACTTACGATAATAGGAGAGAAACAGCGGGAGAAAGAAATGAATGTCCGATTTTAAATCAGGGGGAATGGGTAATGGAAAATATAAAAGTAGCAATTGCTGACGATAATAAAGAACTTGTGAAAACGATGATGTCATATTTTGAGAAGCACGATGAAATAGAAGTGATTTGGACAGCGAATAATGGGCAAGTATGCTTGACATTGTTAGAAGAAGAGCGTCCCGATATTTTATTGTTGGATATTATTATGCCGCATCTCGACGGTATTGGAGTATTAGAGACACTGAATGAAACGAATAAAATGGGAGATATGCAAATCATGATGCTGACGGCTTTCGGACAGGAAAACGTTATGTCGCAAGCCGCAAACCTGGGTGCTTCGTACTTCATGTTGAAGCCGTTTGAATTTGACCGCTTAATCGGGCAAATCTTTAAAGCTGCTGGGAAACCGAAAAATACGACGCCTTCATTTGTCGTGCAGGAATCCTCCGCACAACCGACAGGTGTTGTAACTCAGAAGGTACTCGATACGGCGATTACGTCGATGATCAAAGAAATCGGCGTACCTGCTCATATTAAAGGTTATGCGTTTTTACGCGAGGGAATTCAGATGGTTTATAGTGATGTGGAGTTGCTCGGATCGGTCACGAAGATTCTCTACCCAGACATTGCGAAAAAGTATAATACGACTCCATCCCGTGTGGAACGTGCAATTCGCCATGCAATTGAGGTGGCGTGGAACCGTGGAAATTACGATTTGATTTCGAAGACGTTCGGCTATACAGTACATCATTTGAAAAGCAAACCGACGAATAGCGAATTTATTGCCATGATTGCGGATAAGATCCGTTTGGAGCATATGGTAAGCTGATTGAAGTAATAGAATGATAGAGAGTGTATGCAAACCAACTAATCAGATGTATTAGTTGGTTTTCGTTTGTACTTGGGTAAGGGAAGATACGTTGTGGTTGTGTAGTGTTAGATGGTAAAGGGAATAATTTTGCGCGAATTCGTTTGTGCTCATTAATTCGTGTACGTACTCATACTTTCTCTGCGACCGCTCTTCACTTCCTGTAAGCGCTCACACCTCATTTGCGTCCGCTCTATACTCAGCTCAAAGCGCTCATAAAGTTTGTTTGGCCGCTCAATACTTCACTATTCTGCACATGAATTAAAATGGGGTTTAATTCCAAAACATTATAATTCAAGAAGTGGTGTATGCATGAGCTCTGCAACCATCGTATCGTGGGTATAAAGTCTATAATTGATTCCTAGGGTAAAAAAACCGAATGATGCTGTGAGAAAATGCTTATTTACGTGGGGTACTCGCAAAAAGAGCTACCTGTAGTGTGTGGCAATCTTCTATACTACTAAATAAAGAGGGAGGGATTTCGTTGTTAGTTGAAAATGAACATTTTGAACTTCTGGAAGAAAATAATAAAGTAATCATGAATACGAAGAAAGCTGGATATCCACTTAAATCATTTGACGCACTGTCTTCTAAAATTCCTAGATTGAAACTGAATTCATTCAAAGAGCTGATGAAAGCACTTCAAACGGAAGGTCAGCATGAAATTGGGTCGTATTCCGCACCTTGCGAAGTATATATATCACCTAGTAAAATGAAAGTAGAATTGTATATTCATGCAACGAATGAAGAATTTCTTGCAAATAAAGAGCAGTTCCTGAAGCAGGCGGAAGAAATACTCGATCAGAGAGAAGTACGCTATGATAAAGAAAGTCTCTTCAGCCTGGCGTATCTTCCGAGCAATCCAATGATTATTGCGGTAGGTAAAGAACCTATTAAAGGAGAAGATGCACAGGTCGAGTATATTGCGATGCCAGATCGTAAACCTATTCTTCGCGATGATGGCTCTGTCGATCACTATGAGTTGAATTTCGTGACGCCGATTGTGAAAGATGAATGGTTGGGTGAAAAGACGCCCGCTAAAGATGGATTTGAAGGCTATAACGTCTTTGGTGAACCGATAGCAGCTAAAAAAGGCGAGGATATGAAACTGGTCTATGATCGAAAATCCGTCGGGGAGTTTGAGGAAGATGGCAAAATCGTCTTACGCGCTTTGCATGGCGGAGCACTCGAAGAACTGAACGGAGCAATTAGTGTCGGTAAGCAATTGATCATTCCGGATGACGTGGGGACGAAAACGGGATCGATTACGTTTGATGGTTCAGTGCGTGTAATGGGAACGGTTTTGGCGGGCTTCTCGGTCAATGCTACTGGGGATATTTCTATCGAAGGAAAAGAAGGTGTAACAAACGCTAAGGAAATCTACTCTGAAGAAGGCGATGTCTATATTAAAGGCGGCGTGTTTGGTGGAGGAGAAACCGTTATTAAGGCGAAGAAAAATGTTTATGTAAAACATGCGAATAACTGCAAAATTTACGGAGAACGAGTCAACATCGGTCTCTATTCACTTGGATCTGAATTATACGGTGATCATATTTGTATTGATAAACATAAAGGTCGGGTGATCGGTGGCGTTGCAGAAGCAATGTTTTCTATTGAATGTGCAACGGTTGGCAATAGCCATGAACGTTTAACGAAACTGATCGTCAAAGGTGTCAATAAAGAAATGGAGCTAGAAGAAATTCAGCGATTGGCGGAAAAGCTCAAAGCGGAGCATGCGGAACTGAAGAAAATTGAGCAGACACTGGATAAGATGACGAGCGTCAAAGCGAGTCTCCCGGATGGACAGTTAGATATGCTAGAAAAGACATTGCAAGTTAAACGGCAAGACATTGTATCACTTGATCAGACAATCAAAAATAAATTGCAACTTGTGCAAGTGGCTAGCAAGCCTAAAATTGAAATTACGCGTGAAGCACATCCTGGCGTCCATATTGTAATAGGCGATAAAACGAGTATGTTGAGTCGCGTGACGAAAGGTGTTTTCGAACTAACAAGCGAAGGAGCATTAAATGTCTGATAGTAAAATATTTGCTCACCGTGGCGCATCTGGACATTATTTTGAAAATACGATGCGCGCTTTTTTAGGGGCTGTACAAAAAGGTGCAGATGGAATCGAATTGGATGTGCAGCAAACGAGCGACGGTCAATTAGTTGTGATTCACGACAATGAATTAGTACGTCTCGCCGGAATTGATCAGCGCATTGATCAATTGACATCGCAGGAACTGCAGCACATTAAAATAGGTAAGGGCAGTTACAGACGAATGTTTGGTCACCCCATACCTATCTTATTTGATGTGGTTTCTTTCTGTTCTGAACATAATTTGGCGCTGAATGTCGAAATAAAGGAAACGGTATATGGGCAAGTTGTTGCACTCGAGCAAATTTTGCATTATGTGGAACCGTTGTCTACCGTCCATCTCTCTTCATTTGATTATGAAACGATGCGTATAGTAAAAGAGCTAGACTCTGACATGGAAACCGCTTTATTGCTTAGAAAAAAATCGGTCGATTGGAAAAATCTTGATTTATATAAAGTCAATGCTTTTCATTTCCATAAGCGATTGTGGAAAGATCCGTTTAAGAGTCAGCTGCTCGAAAGTGGGAAGATATTACGAATGTACGGTGTAACGGGTGCAGAATCTTTTTTATCAGATACCCCCGAAGTGACAGGTTGGATTACGGATTATCCGAAGCGTGTGCGCAAAAAAATAAAAGGATCAAGGTAGTGTACCTTGGCCCTTTTATTTCAAGTCTTTTTTAAATCTGTCAGCTACCCGTCCAGATCTGCGGTCTCGGCGTAACAAAAAGCCTGCAAAGAAACCAAGACCTGCGGCAAATAGTATAAAACCGCCTAAAAATTGCATCCAAATGAATGGGAATGGCGAAAAAAGATGCCCGAACAATGAATCACGCATTAATTTTATTCCTAGAGCCGCTGCAATCCCTGGAATCAACAGTACAATAAACGCAGCAAGACGTACCATATCCTTCAACCCCTTACCAATTTAATTTTACCGTGTGGTCATGGATTGTCAAGGACTCTGCCATCATGTACGATATAGGTAGATTGTTTACAAAACCTGCTGCGGAGTAATATCCAAAATGTGTCAAATTTGCATTTTTGCCGTGGGAAATTTAGAATCAGTACCATACACATGAATCTTTATAATCTTTTACTAGCCTGGAGGGATACTTATGGAATTGTTTACGTACATGGAAAATCACGACTATGAGCAACTGGTGCTTTGTTATGACAAGACATCGGGATTGAAAGCGGTTATCGCAATTCATGATACGACACTTGGACCGGCACTTGGTGGCGCCCGCATGTGGACGTATGCTAGCGAAAAACATGCGATTGAAGATGCATTGAGATTGGCTAAAGGGATGACATATAAGAACGCCGCAGCCGGACTGAATCTTGGTGGCGGAAAAACGGTTATAATCGGAGATCCGAAAACGGATAAGAACGATGAGCTTTTCCGTGCATTGGGTCGTTACATAGAGGGGCTAAACGGACGCTATATTACAGCGGAAGACGTAGGGACTACTGAATACGATATGGACTTAATCCATTTAGAAACAAATTTTGTTACGGGTATCTCTTCAGGAGAAGGCACGTCAGGAAACCCTTCCCCCGTTACTGCGCTCGGTATCTATAAAGGAATGAAAGCCGCTGCGAAGGAAGCATTCGGCGATGATTCATTGGCAGGTAAAACCATTGCGGTTCAAGGTGTTGGAAATGTTGCCTACACACTTTGCGAATACTTGCATGAAGAAGGCGCAAAAATGATTGTTACGGATATCAATGAAGCGGCAGTCCAGCGTGCAGTGGAGGCGTTCGGGGCAACAGCTGTTGCGACGGATGCAATTTACTCACAAGAAGCGGACATCTTTGCTCCATGTGCTCTTGGTGCGGTGATTAACGATGAAACGATTCCACAATTGAAAGTAAAAGTCATTGCGGGTTCTGCTAATAACCAATTGAAGGATCCGGAACATGGCGATCGCTTGCATGAAATGGGCATCGTCTACGCTCCAGATTACGTGATCAACTCGGGTGGCGTCATCAATGTAGCGGACGAATTGATCGGTTACAATAAAGAACGTGCATTAAAGCGAGTAGAAGGTATTTACGATACAATCCTAAAGATTTTCGCTATCTCAAAACGAGACGGCATTCCATCCTACCAGGCTGCAGACCGTTTGGCAGAAGAACGCATTGCAAGAGTTGGCGCATTAAGAAGTACATTTTTGCGCAACGAAAAAAGTATTATTTCAAATAAATAATCTAGCAGATGAGTCATAGCGGTAGGCAGGGGAGCTGTCCACCGCTACACTCGCCTGTCTAAATTTAGTTCAATACTGTTAGCGAAGGGAGTCCTTTACGTTGAGTAAAGAATATGACGTAGTGATATTAGGTGGCGGAACTGGTGGATATGTAGCAGCCATTCGCGCGGCTCAATTAGGTTTGACGACAGCAATTGTAGAGAAATCCAAACTTGGCGGTACGTGTTTGCATAGTGGGTGTATCCCGAGTAAAGCGATGCTAAAAAGTGCAGAAGTCTACCGCGTAACACGTCAAGAAGCGAATGAATTCGGCGTGAATACAGGTGACGTCTCATTGGATTTCTCACAAGTACAAAAACGTAAAGGTAAAATCGTGGATCAATTGCATGCAGGCATTGAAGGTTTGATGAAAAAAGGTAAAATTGATGTCTATCGTGGGACGGGTAGAATACTAGGAGCTTCTATTTTTTCTCCAATGCCTGGAACTATTTCCGTGGAAATGGATAATGGGAATGAGAATGAAATATTGATTCTAAAAAATCTCGTGATTGCTACCGGATCCAAACCTAGAACATTACCTGGACTTGAAGTAGATGAACAGTCTGTAATGACTTCCGACGGAGCTTTATTAATGAATGCGCTTCCATCTTCAATTACGATTATTGGCGGCGGTGTGATCGGCATCGAGTGGGCTTCTATGCTAGTAGATTTCGGCGTGGGTGTGACAGTCATGGATCGTCTAGAGCAGATATTGGCAACTGAAGATCATGAAGTGGCTATGGCTATGCATAAAGCGCTCGAAAAACGCGGTGTGAAGTTTATATTAGGTGCGGAAGTGTTGACAGAGTCATTACAAAAGAACGACAGTGAGGTCACGATTTCTTATAGACTAGGTGATGATGAACAATCCATTACGAGCGAGAAGATGTTGGTGTCTGTTGGACGCGCGCCAGTTATCGATGATATCGGTTTACAAAACACGGATATTCAAGTCGAAAAGGGCTCCATTCAAACGAATCAACATTTTCAAACAAAAGACCAGCATATTTATGCAATCGGTGATGTAATTGGCGGACTTCAATTGGCGCATGTGGCAGAACATGAAGGATTGCATGCAATCGAACATATAATAGGAAAACAGCTAGATCCGATTGATTACGATCTAGTACCACGTTGTGTGTACTCTTACCCAGAAACTGCGGCAGTTGGCGTGACTGAGCAACAAGCAAAAGGTCGAGGGTTTGACGTAAAGATCGGCAAATTCCCATTCAAGGCAAACGGTAAAGCTTTAGTTAACGGTCATGCGGATGGCTTCGTGAAAGTCATTGTGGATCAGCAAACGGATGATATTATCGGTGTCCATATGGTGGGTTCGCACGTGACGGATCTGATTTCTGAGGCGGGCTTGGCGATGGTAATGAATGCAATTCCTTGGGAAATATCCTCGGCAATTCATCCTCACCCGACATTATCTGAAGCGTTCAGTGAAGCGGCGTTAGCGGTTGAAGGGCTAGCCATTCACATGTAAAGGAGGAAGTGGAATGAGTAATCGGCATATTGAATTGGGTTTGACAGATGAAGATGTATTGAAAATGTACGAGACGATGCTGATGGCACGTCGTTTAGATGAGAGAATGTGGTTACTAAACCGTGCGGGGAAGATTCCGTTCGTCATCTCTTGTCAAGGACAGGAGGCGGCACAGGTAGGGGCTTCATTCGCTCTGAATAACGAAAAGGACTGGATCGCACCGTACTACCGTGATATGGGAGTGGTCTTACATTTTGGTATGACGCCGAAAGATTTGATGTTATCGGCTTTCGCCAAGGCGGATGACCCGAACTCCGGTGGTCGGCAGATGCCAGGTCACTTTGGCCAACGCAAGAATCGTATTTTGACAGGATCTTCACCTGTTACGACACAATTACCACATGCTGTCGGCGTAGCATTAGCCGCAAAAATGAATAAAGAAGATTTTATTACGTTCGTAACTCTCGGAGAAGGTTCTTCCAATCAGGGAGACTTCCATGAAGGGATGAATTTTGCGGGTGTGCATAAATTACCGACAGTGATTATGGTGGAAAATAATAAATATGCAATCTCCGTACCTCTTGATAAACAAATGGCATGTGAGAATGTCTCCGATCGTGCAATCGGTTACGGTATGCCAGGCTACACTGTAGACGGCAGAGATCCGCTGACAGTGTATGAAGTGGTGAAAAAAGCGGCAGACCGAGCTAGGAACGGAGAAGGTCCGACATTAGTTGAAGCGGTATGTTATCGACTGACTGCACACTCTTCAGATGATGATCAACGCCAGTACCGTGATGCAGAAGAGCTTGAAGACGAAAGGAAACAAGATCCGTTATTGTCATTTATTCAGTATCTAAAAGAAGTAAAAGTCTTGACGGAAGAAAAGTACGATGAAATAGAAGAACGTGTAAAACTGCAGGTCGATGAAGCGACAGAGTATGCGGAACAGGCGGAATACGCGAAGCCTGAACATGCATTGCGCTACGTCTATGAAGAAAAGGGAGGCGACGCATAATGGCCGTTCGTTCATTTATAGATGCGATCAACCTGGCAATGAAAGAAGAAATGGAACGCGACGACCAAGTATTCGTACTTGGAGAAGATGTCGGCCGTAAAGGTGGCGTGTTTAAGGCAACAACCGGTCTATATGATCAGTTCGGTGAATACCGTTCGCTCGATACGCCTCTCGCCGAGTCCGCAATTGCGGGTGTAGCGATTGGTGCAGCGATGTATGGTATGCGTCCGATTGCTGAAATGCAGTTTGCCGATTTTATTATGCCAGCGGTCAATCAAATCGTCTCGGAAGCGGCGAAAATCCGTTACCGTTCAAATAATGATTTTTCATGTCCTGTCGTCATTCGCGCTCCTTTTGGTGGTGGCGTTCACGGAGCTTTATATCATTCACAGTCCGTTGAATCAATGTTTGCTTCGACTCCTGGCTTGAAAATTGTCATCCCATCCACTCCTTACGACGCAAAAGGTTTGCTAAAAGCGGCAGTGCGTGATGAAGATCCCGTGTTATTCTTTGAGCATAAGCGCGCATATCGGTTGATCAAAGGGGAAGTTCCAGACGATGAGTATGTATTGCCAATCGGTAAAGCGGATGTGAAGCGTGACGGGGAAGATATCACGATTATCACGTATGGTTTGTGTGTACATTTCGCACTGCAAGCTGCGGAACGATTAGCTGAAGATGATATTTCTGTCCATGTTTTGGATCTACGTACGGTCTATCCGTTAGATAAAGAGGCGATCATTGAAGCTGCTTCGAAAACAGGAAAAGTTCTATTGGTGACAGAAGATAACCTAGAAGGCAGCATCATGAGTGAAGTTTCTGCTATCATTGCAGAAAATTGTTTATTTGAATTGGATGCGCCAATCAAACGATTAGCAGGACCCGACGTACCTGCCATGCCTTATGCCCCTTCTATGGAAAAGTTCTTTATGATGAATCCTGAAAAGATTGAAAAGGCAGCAAGGGATTTAGCGGAATTTTAACTAAGGAGGCGTAAGGAAATGGGCATCGAAAAAATTACTATGCCGAAACTGGGTGAGAGTGTAACCGAAGGAACTATCGAAAAATGGCTCGTCGCTCCCGGGGATACGGTAGCTAAATATGATTCACTTGCGGAAGTGACAACCGATAAAGTCACAGCGGAAGTTCCGTCTTCATTCTCTGGAATAATTAAAGAAATCATCGCAAAAGAAGGCGATACGATTGAAGTGGGCGAAACGGTTTGTTTGATTGAAATTGAAGGCGACGCGGAAGAACCCGTACACGTGTCAGCACCCACGGTAGAAACACCAGCTGCAAAGCCTGTTGACAAGCAAGTGGAAGCACCAAAAGCAAAGACGCGAACTGTAACGGGCGGTAAGGCAGCGGGCCGATTTTCTCCTGCTGTGTTGAAGATGTCTCGGGAACATGGCATTGACTTGTCTCAAGTAAGTGGCACGGGACGCGAAGGACGTATTACGCGAAAAGATATCCAAGCATTCATTGAAAGTGGCGGAGCCCAGTCGCAAAAGGGATCACTGGACGTTGTGGTTGAAGAACAATCCAAACCACAAGTGGCTCCCTCGGAACAGACGGTACCTGAACAAGCTGTCTCGTCACATGTGAAACGCGAAAACGGTGATATCGAAATTCCGGTAACGAGTGTACGTCGAGCGATCGCGAACAACATGGTGCGTTCTGTAACCGAAGCGCCACACGCTTGGATGATGATAGAAGTAGATGTAACGGAACTTGTCCTATTGCGTGATAGCGTCAAAAAGGAATTTAAAGAAAAAGAAGGATTCAATTTGACGTATTTTGCCTTCTTTATTAAAGCTATTTCACAAGCCTTGAAGGAATATCCTGAAATGAACTCAATGTGGGCAGGCGATACGATTGTAATGAAAAAAGACATCAACATCTCGATTGCAGTGGCTACGGATGATGCGTTATATGTCCCTGTCATCAGAGGAACAGATGAAAAGACGATCAAAGGCATTGGCCGAGAAATTCATGAGTTAGCTGGAAAAGTGCGAAATGGTAAGCTGAAATCGACAGAGATGCAAGGTGGTACGTTCACGGTGAACAATACTGGTTCATTTGGTTCGGTTCAGTCGATGGGAATTATCAATTATCCGCAAGCTGCTATTTTGCAGGTGGAGTCGATCGTCAAGCGCCCAGTAATTATGGACAATGGCATGATGGCTGCACGCGACATGGTCAACCTCTGTCTATCGCTTGATCACCGCGTGCTGGACGGACTCGTTTGTGGACGTTTCCTCGCACGTGTGAAAGAGCTGTTGGAAGGCATGGCTAAAGATAAGACTTCGTTATATTAAGATTCGGCAACCTCCATACTTAGTTTTGGGGGTTGTTTTTTTGATTTTGATGGGCAATAAGTACGTGCAGTGGTTTATAGTTTCGGATTGAAGCACTGGCTCGGGATGCGTTCAGGCTGGCTTGCTTGTTACCAGTCCAATTGTACTATCTAGTGAGGAAATTTCGCTTTATGAGCGGTTAGATAAACTTTATGAGCGCAAACAGTGGAGGATAGAGCGATAGTGTGGAGTATGAGCGCGTCTGGGAAGTGAAGAGCGGTTACAGAAGAGGTATGATCACGTACACGAATTAATGAGCGCAAACGAATGGGCTATCAGTTATTTATCCCTTTTCCTCGTATCCAGTTCACTAAGCTAAAATCTACACTCATGTATAAAAGTCATAAATTCGTATGCTTATAATGTAACTAGACGGAAACTTCTGATTTTCCTCTTCCTTCATAATGTAATCTACGGTACACTAGAATTATTAATGGTTTTAAAAAGGGGAAGGAGCACCATTATGCCGATACATAACATGAAAACATTTACATTTACAGCCCCAAACTTTACTGAATGGAAAGAAGCGGCTGTTTTATCTCTAAAAGGAAAACCTTTTGACTCGTTGTACACAAAAACAATTGAGGGTATTGAACTTAAACCTCTTTATACCAAAGAGGATCTGGATCAATTGGAAATTTCACGCGTCACAAAGCCTGCATTTGGCTGGACTGTTGCACAACCTGTTAGTGCAACAAATGGGGAACAGTTCGTAGAGCAAATGAAAGAATCTTTGGCACGGGGCAATGAAGCAATCGCTTACAACGGACTGAAGCCTTTAGTGTGGGCTGAAGAGGACATTAAGCAAGTAGCTGAACTGATTACGCGCTATCCAATTTTATTCACAGAAGTGCAAAGCGATGATCCGATTTTACAAGCCTTTACGTATATAGAAGAAACAGAACGCAAAGACGTTACAGGAATTTGTATCAGTGCGGTTCCGTTAGTACTCGAAGGATTTCCGGGAGTCCGTACAAAGGGTGCCGATTTATGGACAGCGCATCATGAAGGGGCTGACGCGGTAACTGAACTCGCGCTATCACTTTCGATCGCAGCCGAACTGGCGGAAGAAGCCACTTCGTTTGAAGAATTTACAAACGACTTCTATGTACGATTTGCTGCTGATACACACTTCTTCATGGAAATCGCGAAGTTCCGTGCGTTTCGTGTATTATGGAAATTATTCAATGAAGCATATGGCGTGGAAAACGCGAAGCAAGTGCCTTTGCTAGGAATTACTTCACTGCGTTCATACTCAAAACTTGATCCGTATGTAAACTTACTACGTGGCGGCAATGCGGCATTCTCGGCTATTTTAGGCGGAGCGGATTGGCTGACTGTATTACCGCATGATGTATTGACTGGAACGTCTCCAAGCTCGAATCGTTACGCACGAAATATTCAATTGATTTTGAAGGAAGAAACGCATATTGATCAAGTTCTAGATCCCGCAGGCGGTTCATACTTCATCGAATCATTGACGGCAGAATTAATTCGTAAATCATGGGAGAAGTTCTTAGAGATTGATGAGAATGGCGGTTATCAAGCATTTTTGCAGTCTGGTGAATTGAGCAAACTATATGCGCAACGTCAGAAAGAAATGGCGACGGGTAAGAAGACGTTGATCGGCACGAATGTCTACGCGGAATTGACAGATGTGAATTATGCGAATGAATCAACCGTCACGGTATCCAAACGCCTGTCAGAGCCTTTTGAAAATATTCGATCCAAACAACAAGAAGAGTTGCCGAAAACGGTATTGCTTAACTTTGGTGCATTGAAAGATTATAAACCTCGTGCGGATTTCGTCAGTGGATTCTTGGCAGTTGGCGGTATCGAAGCGATATGGAGTCCTTCTTTCGAGTCAAACGATCAAGCGCTCAGTTGGATCGAGGAACAACAGCCGGATTATGCAGTAATTTGTGCATCGGTTGCGGATACAGAAGAAGTCGTAACAAACTTCTTGGCTTCCTATAAAGGAAATTGTCCAATCGATACAGCGGGTAAATATCCATCAGAAACTGCAGATCAGTGGCTTGCCAATGGATTGAATGGTTTCATTTTCGCGGGACAGGATAAGATTGACAAGCTGAATACTATTATTATGCAAACTAAAGGAGGCCGTTCCGTTGAGTAAACCCGATTTCCGTAAAGTGAATATAGAGCAATCACTCAATGAACTCTCACAGCAAACATCGTCAAAAGAGAATTTTTTAACGAATGAAGGAATCGATGTAGCGCCCATCTATACAGCAAAAGATATTGAAAACACGGAGCATTTGAAAGACTTCCCAGGCATCGCGCCGAACACGCGTGGACCGTATCCGACGATGTACGTAGCGCGTCCTTGGACAGTTCGTCAGTATGCTGGATTTTCTACAGCGGAAGAGAGTAACGCATTTTACCGACGGAACTTGGCGATGGGGCAAAAAGGACTTTCAGTAGCGTTCGACCTTGCGACTCACCGCGGTTACGACTCCGATCATCCGCGTGTAACAGGTGACGTAGGGAAAGCGGGGGTTGCGATTGACTCCATTGAAGATATGAAGATTTTATTCGCGGGTATTCCTCTCGATCAAATGTCGGTATCGATGACAATGAATGGTGCGGTATTGCCGATTATGGCATTTTATATCGTAGCGGCTGAAGAGTCCGGTGTACGTCCTGAGAAACTTTCTGGTACGATTCAGAATGATATTTTGAAAGAGTATATGGTTCGGAACACGTATATCTTCCCACCGGCGATGTCGATGCGAATCATTGCGGATATTTTCTCGTACACGTCTGAAAATATGCCGAAATTCAACTCGATTTCCATCTCGGGTTATCACATGCAAGAAGCGGGCGCGACTGCGGATATCGAGCTTGCGTATACACTTGCTGATGGTTTGGAATATGTTCGTACAGGTTTGAAGGCGGGTATCGATATCGATTCATTCGCACCTCGGTTGTCCTTCTTCTGGGCGATCGGTATGAACTACTATATGGAAATAGCGAAAATGAGGGCGGCACGGAAGATCTGGGCGCAGATGATGCAGTCGTTTGAACCGAAGAACCCAAAGACACTTGCATTACGTACGCACTCCCAAACGTCAGGCTGGAGTTTGACGGAGCAAGATCCATTTAACAACGTAACCCGCACATTAGTTGAAGCAAATGCATCATCCATGGGTCACACGCAATCACTACACACCAACGCATTGGATGAAGCGATCGCGTTACCGACAGATTTCTCGGCTCGTATTGCACGGAATACACAATTGTTCTTACAAGAAGAGACGATGATGACGAAAGTGATTGATCCTTGGGGCGGTTCATACTATGTAGAAAAATTAACAGAAGAGTTAATGGAGAAAGCATGGGAATTAATTGGTGAAATCGAATCACTTGGTGGCATGGCAGAAGCGATTGAAACAGGCTTGCCGAAAATGAAAATTGAAGAAGCAGCGGCTAAGCGCCAGGCGAAAATCGATTCGAAAGCGGAAACGATTGTCGGCGTCAATAAGTATCGTTTGGATACCGAAGATGCGATAGATATTCTGGATATCGACAATACGATGGTACGTCAGAAGCAAATTGACCGCATCCACGATATGAAAGACAAGCGTGATGAGAATGTAGTTCAAGCTACTCTTACAGCAATCACGGAAGCGGCTAAGAGTGGCGAAGGGAACTTGCTTGCCTTGGCAGTTGACGCCGCAAGAGCGCGCGCAACAATCGGTGAGATTTCGGATGCGATTGAATCGGTATCCGGTAGACATAAGGCGGTGATCCGTTCAGTGAGTGGTGTATATAGCTCAAACTTCTCAAATGAAGAAGAGATTCAAGAAGTGAAAGATATGACAGATGAGTTCTTGGAAAATGAAGGGCGTCGTCCACGTATTTTAGTTGCGAAGATGGGTCAGGACGGACATGACCGTGGAGCGAAAGTCATCGCATCTTCATTCGCTGATTTGGGCTTCGACGTGGATATCGGTCCTTTATTCCAGACACCTGAAGAGACAGCTTTGCAGGCGGCGGAAAATGATGTGCATGTCATTGGGGTAAGTTCACTGGCGGCAGGTCATAAAACATTGGTGCCCACATTGCGTGAAGAGTTAAAGAAAATCAATCGTGAAGATATTTTAGTCGTAGTAGGTGGCGTGATTCCTGCACAAGATTACGATTTCTTGCGCAAGAATGGTGCAGCTGCAATCTTTGGTCCGGGTACAGTCATTCCAGTGGCGGCTCAAAAAGTCATTGAGGAAATTTACCGACAGCTCGGCTATGAGGAAGTGACGGGTTGACAGAAAAACAAAACGGACGAGATGAATCAGCCATGCATGTGATGCGCGGAATAGAATCCACACATGACGGATTTGTTGCCTCTTCACGTAAACGCTTTGTTAAAAAAGATCCATCTCATAAAAACTTGGATGTATTGCAACAGGAAATAGAAAATGGTTCTCGCTTGTATTTAGCGCGTGGTATAACGTTGCTTGAAAGTACAAAGCCTAGCGATAAGAAGGTCGGTCAGGAAGTGTTGACTAGCCTTCTGCCGAAAACGGGCAACTGTATCCGAATTGGTATTACAGGTGTTCCGGGTGCAGGGAAAAGTACGTTTATCGAGGCGTTCGGTCTAATGCTTGCGGATATGGGCCATAAAGTGGCGGTGCTCGCGATTGACCCGAGCTCAACGTTGACTGGCGGGAGTATTTTAGGAGACAAGACCCGTATGGAGGAGTTGGCGCGGCATAAGAATGCGTTTATCCGTCCATCTCCGTCAGCTGGTACTCTTGGTGGTGTGCATAAGAAATCTCGCGAAACGATGCTACTTTGTGAAGCGGCAGGATACGACGTCATTTTGATTGAAACCGTAGGGGTTGGCCAAGGCGAAACGATTGTACGTGGAATGGTCGATTATTTCTTATTGCTAGTGCTGACTGGTGCTGGTGACGAACTACAAGGAATGAAAAAGGGCATCATGGAACTGACGGATGGTATTGTCGTGCATAAGAATGACGGTGCTAATAAACCGCTAGTCAAGAAAACGGTGCGTGAATATACACGAATTATGCACATGCTGCAACCTGCTTCGCCTGAATGGACGTCCAGAGTACAACCGGTTTCTTCTATAGAAAAGACCGGCTTGGAAGCGGTATGGGAAACGGTTTTGGAGTTTGAGAAAGAAATGAAAGATAAGAATCATTGGGACACAAGACGTCAGCATCAGACACGCGATTGGTTCCATGCGATGATCCGTGATCACTTGATTGATTCATTTTTCTCGGAGCAAGGACGAAAAACGCAGGTGAAGGCACTTGAGGAAGAATTGCTCGACGGTCATTTAACTGTAACTGGAGCAATTGACCGATTGTTTTCTTCTTAATTCCTGTAGGGATATGCTATGATTGAAGAGGATAGTCTAATTAGTACCAGGGAAGTGTTAAAGCGAAACTGAAGAGACCATCACAATTATAGAGTATGAGAGAGGAGATATTGTAAAATGACTATGAACTTTGATTTTTACATGAACGATATGACGAACCAAGCGAGATCCGAAATGGAAGCGAGCGGCTACAAGCAGTTGAAAACACCTGAGGACGTAGAGGAAGCATTCAAGCAACCTGGTACGACATTAGTCATGGTTAACTCCGTTTGTGGATGCGCTGGCGGAATCGCTCGTCCAGCAGCTGCACACGCAGTACATTATGACAAGCGTCCGGACCACTTGGTAACAGTATTTGCTGGACAAGATAAAGAAGCAACTGCACAAGCACGTATGCACTTCGGTGAAGATCACATTCCATCTTCTCCATCATTCGCTTTGCTAAAAGACGGCAAACTAATTGGTGAAGTAGGACGTTTTGAAATCGAAGGACATGACCCGATGTCAGTTGTCGTGAATCTTCAGGAACAATTTGAAGAGCACTGCGAAGAACTGTAATAAACTAAAGCGGAATGCGCCGTCTAGTCTCGACAGACGCTGGAGGTCCTGAAGCAAAAGGCCGAACTTGCCTTTTGAATCAGGACCGAAGCGATCCGAGAGACTGGCGCATGTAGCTAGATGTTACTAAAGCGGAATGCGCCGTCTAGTCTCGACAGACGCTTGGGGTCCTGAAGCTAGAAGGCAATAAAAAACAGTTCGCATATTTTCATATGCGAACTGTCATTTACATTATAAGAACATGCTGAGACCCATGACCATAGTAGATGCGATCATGGCGACGATCATCAAGTAGACCACTGTTTTTTGAATTTTTTTATTACTCATGCAGCAAAGCTCCTTACACGTTGGAATGGGTTTAATTCTATTTTAACAGAAATAAGGATTTTCACAACTGGAATGGCTGGTATGTGTTCATATAGTAGAAACATAGTAAAAGGGGAATGTGCTATGAACAAGGTAGATCATATAGGGATTGCTGTAAAAAGTATAGATGAATCAGTTAATTATTACATAGATACACTCGGATTGACAGTTATAGCTATTGAAGAAGTTGCTAGCCAAGGGGTTAAAGTGGCGTTCATTGATGCACATAACGTCAAGATCGAGTTACTTGAACCGATGACGGAGACAAGTCCCATTGCGAAGTTTATTGAAAAACGCGGTGAAGGGGTTCACCATATCGCTTTTGGTGTAACGGATATTCGTTCAAGAATGAAGGAATTGGAAGAGAAGGGCGTTCAACTACTTTCAGATCAACCTAAACCAGGTGCTGGTGGAGCAGAAGTGGCATTTCTGCATCCCAAATCATCGTACGGCGTGCTCTATGAATTATGTGAAAAGACCAAGGGGGAAAACTAGATGAACATTTACGATAAAATTAATGAACTGTACGATAAGAAACGCGAAATCGAGTTGGGTGGCGGCGATGAGCGAATCATGAAGCAACACGAAAAAGGTAAACTTACTGCACGTGAGCGTATTGACATACTACTTGATGAAGGTACTTTCGTAGAGTTGAATCCATTCGTTGTTCATCGTACACGTGATTTCGGCATGGACAAGCTAGAAGGACCTGGAGACGGTGTTGTAACCGGTTACGGTAAAATCCACGGACGTTCTGTCTATTTATTCTCTCAAGACTTCACCGTATTTGGTGGAGCGCTAGGTGAAATGCACGCAATGAAAATTGCCAATGTGATGGATTTGGCTGCGAAAAACGGTGCTCCATTCATCGGTCTTAACGATTCAGGTGGCGCACGTATCCAGGAAGGTGTATTATCTCTTGACGGCTACGGTGAAATTTTCTACCGTAACGCGATCTATTCCGGAGTCATTCCACAAATTTCTGTTATCCTCGGGCCTTGTGCAGGTGGCGCGGTGTATTCGCCAGCGATCACAGATTTCGTCATTATGACGGATAAAACGAGCCAGATGTTCATCACAGGACCAAAAGTAATTGAAACGGTTACAGGTGAGAAAATTACTTCTGAAGATCTGGGTGGCGCGAAAGTTCACAACACGATCAGTGGTAATGCGCATCTTCGTGGGGCAAGTGAAGAAGAAGTATTGGAAAAAACACGTGAATTATTGACATATTTGCCACAGAATAACACAGAAAAGACACCTGTTCAGCCATTTGAAGAACAAGATGATTATCGTCCAGATTTAGCGGATACAGTACCTTACGAAACAATTCGTCCATATGACGTACGAAAAGTATTGGAGCAAGTAGTGGATGAAGGATCATTCTTCGAAATTCAGCCTGAATTCGCAAAGAACGCGGTAGTTGGCTATGCGCGCATGAAAGGTGAGACAGTTGGATTTGTTTGTAACCAGCCAAAAGTAATGGCGGGTGGACTAGACATTAACTCTTCTGATAAAATTGCACGTTTCATTCGTACTTGTGACTCATTCAATATTCCATTGATCACATTTGAAGATGTTACAGGATTCTTCCTAGGAATCAAGCAAGAGCACGGTGGAATCATTCGTCACGGAGCGAAGATTTTGTATGCATACTCGGAAGCAACTGTACCAAAAATCACTCTAATCTTGCGTAAAGCTTTTGGTGGTGCATACGTAGCCCTGAACTCTAAATCAATCGGTGCTGACCTCGTCTTCGCTTGGCCAAACGCAGAAGTAGCCGTAATGGGTGCTGAAGGTGCGGCGAATATCATCTTCGCACGCGATATCGCAAACAGTGAAAACCCGGAAGCAACTCGTACAGCAAAAATCGAAGAATACCGTGAAAAGTTTGCGAATCCATACGTTGCCGCTTCACACGGCATGATCGACGATGTCATTGACCCACGCGAAACGCGTATTAAATTGCTTCAAGGACTTGAAATGATGCGCAATAAGCACGAAGATCGTCCGAAGAAAAAGCACGGCAACATACCTCTATAATCAAAGGAGTCTTTCATCTTGAATACACAACGATTACTTCAAGAATTTTTGGAGTTAGTAAAAATTGATTCTGAAACTAAAAACGAACGAAATATTGCAGATATTCTTACGAAAAAATTGCAGGAACTGGGTTTTGACGTAACGGAAGATGATACAGCGGAGAAGACAGGACATGGAGCGGGCAATTTAATTGCCAACTTGCCAAGTACAGTAGCTGACGCGGATCCGATCTTCTTCACATGTCATATGGATACGGTAGTTCCAGGACGATCCATTCAGCCAATCGTCAAAGAAGATGGCTATATCTACAGTGACGGCACGACGATTTTAGGTGCCGACGATAAAGCAGGAATTGCGGCTTTACTTGAGATGGCGAAAGTGATCCAAGAGTCAGACAAGCCGCATGGTCCGATCCAGTTCATTATTACTGCTGGTGAAGAAAGTGGATTAGTAGGCGCGAAAGCGATGAATCCTGACCACCTACAAGCGAAGTATGGCTTCGCGATCGATAGCGACGGGGAAGTAGGCGGTATTGTTACAGCGGCCCCTTACCAATCAAAATTATGGACAACCATCTATGGGAAAACGGCTCACGCCGGCGTTGCCCCTGAAAAAGGAATTTCTGCGATCACACTCGCCGCTAAATCTATTTCGGGCATGAAACTTGGCCGAATAGATGAAGAGACGACTGCGAATATCGGTCGTTTTGAAGGCGGTAAAGCAACGAATATCGTTTGTGAAGAGGCTTTCATTTTATCGGAAGTTCGTTCAATCAATCCTGATAAAATGAAGAAACAAATCGACTTAATGGTCGAGAAATTTGCTACGACTTCTAAATCTTTAGGTGGCAAAGCTGAGACGACAACAGAACTCATGTATCCTGGTTTCTCAATTGGAGATGACGAAGAAGTCGTGCAAGTCGCGATGAAGTCAATCCGCAACGTAGGACGTGAGCCGAAGATCATGACGAGCGGTGGCGGAAGTGACGGCAACGTCTTCAACGGTATGGGCGTTCCTACTGTGACATTGTCTGTTGGGTATGAAGAGATTCATACGAAAAACGAACGCATGCCGGTAAAAGAGCTGGAAAAGCTGACGGAATTAGTACTTGAGATTGTCGGTCAGGCAATCCACACAGTGTAACAGTCTCAACAAAGAGCCTTGAAAGAAGGTATAACTATGCAAACTGTGATTGTGCGTACAGGCAATGAAGAATATGCACTTCCTGTTGAATCGGTGATATCCATCGAGAAACTGGAGTACGTCACACCGATTCCTCACCTTCCAACGTATTTACTTGGGCTGATGAAATCCCGTGGCGAGCTAGTGCCTATACTGGATTTAAGTCAGATCCTGTATCATCAGGCGACACCACGAGATATTGAATCCCATGTAGTGGTCGTGAAAACGGATCAGTTGGAAGTTGGTTTACTCGTGCTAGATGCAAAAGAAATCCTTGAATTGCCAGAAGAACGGTTAACATCTACTGCGTTAAAAGCGTATTCCAAAACGCCTTACTTCGTAACAGTAGCGAATCTAGACGACCGTGTAGTGACTGTCATCGATCCGAATATCATGACGGATTCACTCCACGGCATGGATGAAATCTCTAGTTATATGAAAGAACAACAGCAATCAAATTAGTAGGCAAAAAGAACATACATTTGATAAAATGGAAAGAGTGGCAGACTGAAGTCGGTTTGCCGCTTTTTCCTATTACATAATTATTTCCTGGGAAAGATAGGTGTTGATATGACGGGTCCGATCATCTCTAATCCACGAGTCATTATGCATCTTGATATGAACAGCTTCTTTGCCTCAGTTGAACAAGCTGCGAATCCTTCATTAAAAGGAATCCCTCTGGCGGTCGCGGGCAACCCGAAAGAACGCAGAGGAATTCTCGTAACCTGTTCATATGAGGCAAGGGCATTTGGCGTTTACACGACGATGACGGTAGGAGAAGCTAAACGACTCTGTCCGCATTTAACGATCGTTCCGCCAAGGCATGACTTATACAGACAAATGTCAAATTCGGTTTTTGATATTTTGCGAAGCTATACCGAATGGGTCGAACCTGTTTCCATTGATGAAGCGTATATCGATACGACCGATATTGGTGGATTGACACGTGCGTATGACTTGGCACGAGAAATTCAAATGCGAATTTTAGCAGAACTGGATCTACCTTGTTCGATTGGAATTGCACCGAATAAATTCCTTGCTAAAACAGCATCTGATTTAAAAAAACCAATGGGTATTACCATTTTACGTAAACGCGAAGTGCCGAACCTGTTGTGGCCGTTACCCGTCATTGAAATGCATGGCATTGGCAAACGGACGGAAGAGAAATTGCATAGTAAAGCTATTAAAACGATAGGTGACTTGGCTACTGCCGAAAAAATCACGTTGGAAGCATTGCTTGGCAAAAATGGCTTGCGCCTTAAACAACGGGCAAACGGAATCGATACACGACCCGTTGATCCCGAAAGTGCGGAAGAACGTAAAAGCATCGGTAGTTCTACTACGTTGCCTGTTGATCTAACAGAACTAGAAGATTGTATTCCGATTTTTGAACGGCTTGCGAAACGAGTAGCGGCACGACTGGAAACGAAACGGTTAGCCGGAATGACTATCAGTATTCAAATGCGCTATGCCGACTGGCAAAATACCACAAGAAGTAGAACGCTCCAACAAGCCATCTATCTTGAGGAAGATATTACAGAAGTAGCCATTCAATTATTCCAGCAACATTGGGATTACGAGCCCATTCGCTTGCTAGGCATTACAGCGGCGAATGTCATAGAACGATCTGAAATGGTCAAGCAACTGACATTCGATAATTTTGAGCAGCAACAAAAGGAATACGAAATGGATCAATTGATGTCGAGTCTGACGCAGCGTTTCGGAGATGGTATTATTAAAAAAGGATGTACGAAGAAATAGGCAGGAGGCAATGGATGTGGATATAGAATTTCTCGGGACAGGTGCAGGGATGCCATCAAAACAGCGCAATACATCCGCACTCGTTCTGGATTTGACAGATGAAAATAAGGAAAACTGGCTATTCGATTGTGGCGAAGCGACACAGCATCAATTGCTACACAGCGCGATCAAGCCGAAGAAGATTACGAAAATCTTCATCACGCATTTGCATGGAGACCATATTTTCGGATTACCGGGATTCCTTAGCTCACGAGCATTTTTAGGTGGAGATGATTCGGTTGATATTTACGGTCCCGCAGGCTTAAAAGAGTGGCTACAGCATACGTATCAATTGACAGGAACGTACTTGCCATACAAGTTGAATGTGCATGAAATTCATGACGGCTTGATTCTCGAGACAGATGAATTCAAAGTCTATGCCAAAGAAGTCCAACACGTCATTCAAAGTTTTGGCTTCCGTATTGAACAGAAAGAGTTACCAGGTACATTATTGATCGACAAAGCGATGGAGCAAGGCGTTCCGAAAGGCCCGCTGTTGCAACGGTTGAAAGACGGTTTTGACGTAGAGCTCGAGAATGGGCAAACAGTCTACAGTCGAGACGTTACGACAGATAAGAAGAAAGGCTTCGTCATTACGGTCATTGGGGATACATCGTACTGCCAAGCATCGGTTGAACTGGCACGAGACGCCGATATTTTGATTCACGAAGCGACGTTCACGGATGAGTATGCAGCAGGCGCAAAAGAATTCGGTCATTCAACAATTGTCGAAGCAGCAACCATCGCGAAGGAAGCGAATGCGAAAAACCTTATTGCCAACCATATAAGCGCACGTTTCATGCCAAGTGAAATGCCGGCATTCTTAGCTGAAGGTACCGAAGTATTTGAGGCGATTTCGATTGCAGATGATTTTACGCGTTATCAGTGGAAACATGGAGAATTAATAAAGCTAGCGAAAAATTAAAGGGCTATCCAAGAAGTCGCCATGCCAGTGACTTTTTGTGATCGGCCTTTTTTGATTGTTGTGAATGCGTTAATAGGCGCAAAGGGAACGAAGGGCTCTATGTTGCTGCGTATTCGCTCTATAAAGCCGGTCGGGCGCTCTATCGGGTCTCATAAGTGCTCTATCAAGAAGCTTAGGCGCTCTATCAGGTCTCACAAGCGCTCTATCAGGAAGCCTGGGCGCTCTATCGGGTCTCACAAGCGCTCTATCAAGAAGCTTAGGCGCTCTATCGGGTCTCATAAGCGCTCTATCAAGAAGCCTAAGCGCTCTATCATGCCTCATAACTGCTCTATCAGGAAGCTTAGGCGCTCTATCCAGCCCTGCAACCGCTCATAACGATCCGGGTTCCGCCAATTAAAAAAGACGCTCAGGGGAAATCATTTCCCCGAGCGTCGTATTCCTATATTATTTCATAGCACCTAATTGACGTGAACGGTTTTCCGCGCTGATCAAGCAATCTGAAATAATGGTCTTGAAGTTGTGGTCTTCTAGCGATCGCAAACCGGCTGCTGTAGTTCCGCCTGGGCTCGTTACATTTTCGCGTAAAATACTTGGCTCTTCGCCCGTTTTCTTCAACATCGATGCAGCACCGTAGATTGTTTGAACAATCAATTCACGTGCAGCCGCTGCATCTAGGCCTCGCGCTACCGCAGCTTCTTCCATTGCCTCCACTAAATAGTAGATATACGCAGGGCCGCTACCTGAAAGGGCTGTGACCGCATGCAAATCATCTTCGTCGACGACTTTAACAATACCGATTGCACTCAGCAAGCTCAAAATGGATTGTTGCATTCTGTCTGAAACCGCATCATTAAACGCAATCCCGCTTGCTGATTTTCCAATTGTCGCAGATGTATTTGGCATCGAGCGCGCAATCGGGCGTTTGCCGAGACCACTCTCAAATGTATCGATGGAAATCCCAGCGATGACGGAGAGAACCGTCGTATTTTCCCCAAGGTAAGGTGCAATATCATCCATCACGTTCTCTACATCTTTCGGCTTTGTTGCGAGCACTACTAAGTCGACTTTTTTAATGAAATCTCGATCTTCACATACTTTCGTAATACCGTAACGCGCCTCCAGTTCATCTAAACGTTCTGCGTCTGAACGATTCATGACATAGACATTGTCTTCATATATGACTCGTTTCTTAATAATTCCCGCAATAATTGCTTCTGCCATTTGACCGGCGCCTACAAATAAAATCTTTTCCATGTCTAACATCCTCCCCAAAATAAAAAACGCTCCCGTCCTATGTTTCAGGACGAAAACGCTCGGTTTCCGCGGTGCCACCTAAATTTGCTGTTTACGACAGCACAACTTCAAGTCTTCTTTATCGCAGAAGGTACGGTCGTGTTTCCACGACAGCTCGGAAGGAGGTTCAAAGGGGAGTGGGATACATGACTTGCAGCCTCGGCCATGCTCTCTGCTATCCGTCACCCGTCTACTGATCTTCCTCAATGCCCGTTTCATACTATTTCCATGATTATGTCACGTACTAAATAAAATGTCAAATTGCCGTTAGCTGCCGACGAATAAGTAGATGATGAATAAAACGACCAGAATCGAGACGACCAATGAAACGATTTTCATCGCGCTCACAGGATAATTTCCGGATACTTTCCCCGTTTGTCCATTGACGATGAATTGATAGACTTTTTCCTTGAAATGAAAGGAGGAAATCCAAATCGGCAATAAAATATGTTTGTATGTAATTTCGGTATAATCTGTCGAGACATTGACCACTTGTACGATATCTCCGGCAACGCTGCCTTCGATCCCGTTGACGATTCCTCTGGTCATCACGTCTTTTGCCTGCTCAAATCCTTGTTGTAAGGAAACAGAATAGCGTTCAGCTAGGAAGCCGGACATATATTCCACTTTATAATCGGTCAGACTCGTTAATTGGAAAGGTTGTACTTTTTGCAATAGTTTCGGTTCGACTGTGCTAGACGCTTTGATTAGAACATCATCAAAGAATTCACGATAATTACCGCTTTCCTGATGCCAACGAATTTTTTGCACTTGCTCGGTCACTTGTCTCGCCTTACCATCCTCATAGACCGTCCGTGTTTCGGTGACATAATAGTAATTCCCGACACGTACGACATAGTGTGACTGTGTCTGACTATCATACGTCCAGTAAGGTAAATAAGCGCCGGATATTTTATTCATTCGATAATTTCTCTTCAATGCGTTCGGTGCGAAGAAGTGCCCTTTGATCCAGTCCTTGAACTTCGTTTGCGCCTGTTCCTCGGAAACTTGAAACGGAATCAATAACCCCGGTTGTACACCGGCATCGTGATTCGTAACCGATATGTGAGAAGATCCGCAAAACGAACAGAAATCCGCGACGATATGTGCGTCCAATATGGATTCTGCTCCACAACTGCTGCAGGAAAAAACACGTTTCTCTTCATTCCATAGATGTTGAAGATTATTTCCAACTTCCTCGAAATTCAGTTCCACATGATGGTTGAACGTTGCTTCGATCGGCATTTCGTGACTACAAAAAGGACATTTTAAGCCGCGTGTTTCCGGATGATATTCCGTGTTGCCGCCACAAGAAGGGCATTTGATATTTTCAGTATCTTCTACGACTGTGTGTTGTCTATCAAATGAAGTCAATGTCCATCCCTCACTTCTCGTCTAACGTCTCACCACATTCTGCGCAGAATTTCGCGCCTGGCAGATTGGCATGTGAGCAAGCGGGACATTTTTTCTCGGTGACTTGAGATGTACCGCAGTGACTGCAGAACTTCGCGTCTTTTGGAATCATAGTTTCACATTTAACGCATGGTACTTTATCCGTTTCAACTGATTTTCCGCATTGACCGCAGAACTTGGCATCAGCGTTGATCGTAGCCTGACAATGCGGACAGGATTTCGTTGCAACTTGTGCTTGAGGTTGCTGCTGTTGGTTCTGATTCATCGCACTTGCCATGACTTGACCCATGCTCATACCAGCCCCCATACCGACACCTGCGCCCGCCATGCCGCCTTCGTTCTGTGCTGCATCGCGCATCGCTTCAGCCACCTGATATTGCTGGTATTGCTGCATATTGCCGAGCACGCCCATAGAGGTACGTTTGTCCATCGCTTCTTCTACTTCTTTTGGTAGCGACAAATTTTCGATATAGAGTGATGTGATCTCGAATCCGAATGCAGCAAAACGAGACATCATCTTCTCTTTTCCTTTTTCGCTTAATTCGTCGTAATGCATCGATAGATCAAGCGCAGGTATTTGAGACTCTGCGAATAAATCGGACAATCCAGAAATGATCATTTTCTTTAGATGACCTTCAACGGAATTCGTGTCATATGAACTGTTCGTTCCAAATAGTTCCCGCAAAAATACTGTAGGATCTGATACACGATACGAATAAATTCCGTAACCACGAAGACGGATCATGCCGAAATCTGGGTCACGCATCATAATGGGGTTCGAAGTGCCCCATTTTTGATTGATGAATTGTTTTGTATTGATGAAATATACTTCCGCTTTAAATGGTGAATCAAAGCCGTATTTCCACGATTTCAATTTCGTCAGGATGGGCATATTCTGTGTATACAAAATATGGCGTCCTGGTCCAAATACGTCCGCAATTTCCCCTTCATTGACGAAGACCGCGACTTGCGACTCCCTAACCGTCAGCTCTGCCCCCATTTTAATTTCATTATTATGCACGGGGAACTGATAAACTAACGTATTGGCATCCTGTGCTTGCCACTCGATTACTTCGATAAATTGGTTTTTAAATAGATTAAAAAATCCCATTGTTATCCCTCCAACTCGACATCATTATGTACATCGTGCGATTTCTTGTAGTATACCATACGAAGAATAGACAAAATGGTTTCATTTAAGATGAAAAATCTTTCGGTAAATGAACAATCAAGACGTGACGCACATGGAAATAAAGAGTACAATAGACTGAACAGTCATTCATTTACTAGGGGGAACAGAAGATGATCACAAAAATTAGTACGCCTACGCCATTTGCGGTAGGTGACGTGAACTGCTTTTTACTAAAAGGCGACACGCTAACGTTGGTAGACGCGGCGACAAAAACGCCAGAAGCGCGTGAAGTGTTGCAGATGAAATTAAAAGAAATGGGCTATACGTTCCATGATATAGAGCAAGTTTTCGTCACGCATCACCATCCCGATCACTGCGGATTGGTCGAGATGTTTGACCGCGCGGAAATCCTCGGTCATCCGTATTTAAATTACTGGCTAACACGAGATACAGAATTTTTGGATCGTCATGACCGTTTCTATGAACAATCATTAATAGAAGAAGGCGTGCCGGAGCAATATTTTAAGTGGGTGAAACGCTTCCGTCGATCAGTCGATTTGATGGGAGGGCGTCCCGTCGATCGCATGATGAATGATGGTGATGATCTGCCAGGACATCCAGGCTGGAAAATCCAAGAGTCTTTAGGTCACGCGCAAAGTCATTTATCGTTATTCAATGAAAGGGAAGGCATTCTGATCGGTGGCGATTTGTTGCTCGAGAAAGTGTCATCCAATCCATTAATTGAGCCTCCGTTTAAGAAAGAGCACGGACGTCCGAAATCATTGCTCCAGTACAATGCATCACTAAAACGTTTGTTAGATTTACCGGTATCAATCGTTTACGGAGGTCATGGCGGAGAGATTACCCATGCCCACGAGCTGATAACTGAACGCTTGGCGAAACAGCACGACCGCGCCATGAAAGTTCTTGCTATGTTAGATGAATCGAAAACGGTCTTTGACGTAACGAGACTACTATTCCCGGCAGTTTATGAAAAAGAGTTGGGACTGACGCTGTCTGAAACGATCGGGCAGTTAGATTATCTAATGGCGGCAGAATTAATTTCTGAAACGGTTGATTCAGCAGGAGTCCATCATTATGTCCGTCTCTAAATCTGTACTGATCACAGGAGCGACGAGTGGAATTGGGTTTGAACTTGCAAAACGTTTGGCGATGTTGAACGACTATCGTGTGATTGCGACAGGGCGCAATGCGAAAGCGTTAGAAGAGTTACGCGTCCTCGGAGTAGAAGGATACTGTGCGGATTTGCGAGACACGAAGCAGCTAGATTGGCTGGTATCTTGCATTGGAACACCTGACCTCATCGTATTTTCTGCTGGAGTAGGGAAGTTCCACCTGGCCCATGAGACGACCGATGAAGACATGTATGCGATGCTCGAGACCAATGTCCTTGTGCCGATGCAACTGACCGCGCGTGTAGTACCTGCAATGATTGAGCGCAAGCACGGTCATCTCGTCTATATCGGTTCACAGTCAGGGAAAGTAGCAACGCCAAAAACATCGGTCTATGCCGCGACGAAACACGCGCTAATTGGCTATACGAATGCTGTGCGTATGGAAGTGGCGCCTTATGACGTCGATGTATCCGTCATCCATCCAGGGCCGATCGATACACCGTTTATCGAGCTCGCGGATGTCACCGGTGGCTACAAACAAGCAATGGGTAGCCAGTTGTTGTCGGTGGATACGGTGGTGCGCGCTGTTATGGAAACAATCGAGCGACCTAGACGCGAAGTGAACTTGCCAAAAATCACGGGTCTAACGAGCAGGCTGTATGCGTTGGCGCCTAGCGTAGTAGAAACCATCGGAAAGCCATTTTTCTATAAGAAGTAAGAAGATATCTAGAACGCTGTTGCTGAAAGTCGTTACGATACGGCTTATAGCAGCAGCTTTTTTTGAAATGGGAGAGAAAAAATATGTGATGTTACTGGACTCCATACGTCGCTGGCGCATGGCCCCCGTTTTGAAGTTGTCTTCGTTTAATTATTGGATTAATCTTTACACGTTTAATTAAATAGAAGAAAAAACTAGTTGATCGTAAGTGGAAGGTGGCGACTCCCGATGGATCAGCCCGACAGGTGAGACAACTAAAGGGAGCTTGCGACCTAGTTGGCTCACCGCGGGCCCATGGGAAAGCGTCCACCTGGAACGTCGATCAACGGTGCCGTCCCGCTCCCTTTTCATCTCGGGTTTAAAATAACATTATTATGTAAACTGAAATAGATTTCAAATAAAGAAGTTGGAATATTCTATCATGAATGCTATAGTGTACATGATAGAGTTCACATATTAGACATAAATTACATATCTCAGACATGTTGCCAAGACTACTAAGAGTAGACACCCTGACGCCATTCTGAGTGAATTCTTTCACAGTGAATTTCATATGAATGGAGGAAAGGGTGAGATTCGTATGTTGGCTAAAGAACACGAACAAAACATTTGGAAATATGCATTTGCAAGCGTCGCCGTTACGGTCAGTTCTCTCGGCTTTGGACGGATGTCGTATGGAATTGTCATGCCTTTCATGAAAGAGAACCTTGCAATGACCTATAAACAAGCGGGGCTGCTCGCAACGACGGTATCGATTGGCTATTTAATGATGGTGATCTTTGTCGGATTGCTGGTGACTAAATACGGGGCAAAAAAGCTTGTGATTTTTGGTACGGGACTCGTTTCATTCGGACTATTTATGTTGTCATTTGTCGCTAGCTATGGATGGACACTTTTCGCCATGTTATTGCTCGGAGTTGGAACCGCTTTTACGTATACACCGCTCATTACGATACTTGTCGGCTGGTTTCCGAGGAAGCGCGGTATGCTTATTGGCTTTCTTGTGGGTGGCATGGGATTAGGAACGCTGATTTCAAGCGCGTTAATTCCGTTCTTCACTACATGGTTCGGCGATATGGGCTGGCGCTACCTATGGTTCGTCTACGGTGCTCTGTCGATCGTATCTATCATCATCGCGATGAGTATTTTGCGAGATCCACCGATTCCGTTACTACCTAAGGAAATGCAGAAACGCTCATTTTGGACGAAAGTATACTTCAATAAACGAGTACTTCGTGTCGCATTCATCTATGGACTCGTTGGATTCGCCTATTTGGTACCGCAAAGCTTTTTATTCAGCTATATTCTCGAAGTAGGACTGACGAAGTTCCAGGCAGGACAAATTATGGCGATCAGCGGAATTATGTCGATTTTCAGTGGACCTTTATGGGGCGGAGTTTCTGATCGTATCGGACGGAAATCTGCATTGCTTGCGACACTTGGGATTGGTGCAGTTTCACTGATCATTCCGGTTATTTTCCCAGTGTATATTGGGCTTGTCGTTAGTCAATTCCTCTGGGGTACAACGATTGTCGGGATGCTGTCGCTCTGCCAAGCATTATCTACAGAACAAGTTCATCCGACGTATGCACCTGTTGCACTAGGCTATGTAACGTTCTTCTTCGCAGCAGGGCAGTTGCTTGGACCTGGCATCGGTGGCTGGATCATCGACCGCTTCCAGCAGATCCCGCTTGCACTCATTATGTGCAGTGTACTACTCGCTTTGGCGTTCTTGCTGACGATTCGAATGAACGCGCATGCGGTAGATGTAGATGTGACGGCATTAGAAGCGAAGCCTGTTTTAAAAAGTCTATGTCTGGAGGAGGCTTCTGCTGAGGAATTGTGAGTCTTGTGGAAGTTGCCGTATGGTCAACTGAAATTAGACTTTGTCCATATGCTTCTTACTGCATATGTGATAGGTAAACGTATACTAGAAGAAATATAGGCGCTGACATTCCGGTAAAGGAATGTCAGCGCCTTTTGAAAAATAAAATTTTATTTATATTGAAATAGTCTTAGTTAACCATACTTTTTATGAAGGGTTGATTTCAGTGTAGAATTTTTCCGATATACAGTACAATAATAGAAATGCTCTATATGTGTAAGTAGGAGGTTACTGATGTGTTTAAAGTCGTAAATGAAAAAAAGTCACAATTAGATGCTGCTCGTCCCTTGCCTAAATATACGTTAAAAAGTTTACGAGAAAAGTTATTTCTAGAGTGGACGTATAATTCGAATGCCATTGAAGGAAATACATTAACTATGAACGAAACGAAAGTGGTCCTTGAAGGGATTACGATTGGTGGTAAAACACTAAGAGAACATTTAGAGGTAATCAATCATCGTGACGCTATTACGTATGTCGAAGAAATTGTCCAAATGAAAGAAACACTTTCAGAATGGCAAATAAAAAATTTACATCGTTTAGTGCTAAAAGGAATTCATGATGAGTATGTAGGTGTATACCGTCAGGAACAAGTCTTTATTGCTGGAGCTACACATAGACCGCCTGCACATTATCTGATTCAAGAAAAAATGGATCAAATGATGAATTGGTATCGTAACGAAGGCGTCGATCTTCATCCTGTAGAGCGTGGGGCTATGTTGCATGCTATTTTTGTTGGCATCCATCCCTTTATTGATGGAAATGGGCGTACCTCAAGACTGTTGCTTAATTTAGAACTGATGAAAGAGGGATTTCCTCCAGTCGTTATTAAGGTGGAAAATCGATTGGCTTATTATGATGCACTTGATAAAGCGCATACAACAGAAGATTATAACGATTTCATAGCGTTAGTAGAACATGAAGTAGAAGACTCTCTCGACTTATATCTAAGTACAATAAGTTAATAAGCTCTTCATTTTGAAGTATCTTGTTCATTTCACTGGTACAAAAACGCAATTAAACAACAAAGAGTTCTCATGTTTTTAGAATGGGGACACTTTGTTTTTTAACTCTGTATTAACCTATGGGACTGTAAAGCAAAATTCTTTTGGAAAAGCCCTTTGATCATTACACATTAAATCTCCCGTTCTTTAGTTGAATGAAATATGAAACGATTTCCTAACTTATCCGTATACATAGTATGAAACAAAATTTTGTAACTGGAAAAGAGGGTTGGTTATGTTGAGTTTAGTACTATTTTCATTACTTGTAGGGGTTGTCGCGAGTGCTATTATCGTTCCGTTTCTTTCTGTACATAACAAAAATGAGCCGTTATCGTTTAACCGGTGGATCGCTTTCGGGACACTTACAGTCATTAGTATGATTGGCGTATTCCTATTTTATTACGTGACAAATTTGGATCGTAATTGGTCATCGCTATGGGCATTGTTACTCGTTGTGGCTATTTTAGGAGCGGTGGTTTCGCAAGGTATAGAGCGCAAAATAAAAATGGTTGTATCATTGGCAGCGTTACTCATTGGCGTGTATGTGTTAAGTGCACCTCTTTTCAACGCAAATAAAAAGTATGAGACCGTTGCGATGACACAGAAAGTTGAAATTACAGCGTTTGATGAAACGAAGACGCCGGCTAGTGTACCACCAAAGTTTGCGCGTAATAAAATGAAAAAAGCATTTGGTCAAGTACCGGATACGAGCTATTATGAACTGGGGCATTTACAAATTCAAAAAGTGAATGACCAATTTGTCTATATTGCGCCTGTTGAGTTTTCGGGATTTTTCAAATGGTTCAACGGTAAAACGACTCCTGGTTATTTCACGATGAGTGCAACGGATTCATCAGATAATCCGAAATTCATTAAAACGGAAATGGCGTATACGACGTCTTCGTACTTCCATAAAAAAGTGTATCGTAAAATGCGTATGGAAATGCCAGATTTAATCTTTTACGGAGATGTTCAATTAGAAATTGATGATGAAGGGAAGCCGCATTATATTCGCACGTATGGAGAATTCATTTCGGCACGTAACGGATTTAACGCCAAAGGGATTGTCATGTTGAATCCTGAAACAGGCGCTACGAAGAAATATGCGTTACAGGACGTTCCTGAATTTATCAATGGAGCTGTTTCACCTGAGGCGGTAAGTCTTCAAAATAGTTATTTCGGTAAGTATATCCATGGTTTTTGGAATTCAGTAGTCGGAAAAAAAGATGTGAAAATTCCTTCAGACGAAGGAACAGAAGCCAATGTTAGCCCGATTTTTGATGCGGATGGACATATGTATTACTTCACTGATTTCACGAGTCCGAAAGAAGGCGTAGACTCCATGCTTGGCTATGCATTAACAGATGGACGAACGGGGAAAGCGACGTATTATACGGGGGATTTGGAAGAGTCATACATGGATTCACAAGGTGCGCTCCAGATCATTGAAAAGAAGTTTATCGAAAAGAAATGGAACGGCGAAATGCCTGTCTTGTATAACTTCTACGGTGAATCAAGTTGGTTGACGCCGGTACTTGATTCAAATGGATTCCTGCAAAATTACTTCATTGTTTCCGCAGCGAATCCTGAAATCTCGGTATTTGCGAATTCACCAAACGAAGCGTTGAAATTGTATAAATCGGCACTTCAACGTGGCGGCAGTACAGTAGATGGAAGTTCCAATGCAGAAGAAGCGAAAGCAACGATTACAGCGATGCGCGTGTTTAAAGAACGCGTCGGTGATTTTACACTCGTTTCCATTCTCGCAAAAGACGGTCGAAACTTCCTTGTTTCATCGGAAGTTGAACCTCTTTCGATTTATGTAGAAGAAGGCGACCAGTTAACGGTGACGTATTTGGAGACGGGTGAGTTATTCTTACCTGTGAAGGAATTGGTGAATAACAGTATGAAATAAATAATGGTGAAAAGGCCTGATAGCGCATTCGCGTTGTCAGGCTATTTTTATAAAGAGTTCCATTTCAAGCTTTTATTATTGTTAGTCATTGAAAAATAATAAACTTTCACATTAAAGAAACAGATGAATTTCAACACTCTATAAGAGTCATCGTTTCAACCCTGCTATCTCTTCTTCAGTCAAGTAACGCCACTGACCCCGTTCCAATGATCCAAGCTCAATATGCTTGATTCGAACCCTTTGCAAGTGCGTCACGGTATATTGAAACCGTCTGCACATTCTGCGGATTTGTCGATTCAATCCTTGAGTTAACGTAATACGAAACGTGAAGTCGTCGAGCGGAGTTACGGGACAAGGGTTAGTCGTCGTATAGCTTTTCGTTCTAGGATTGTAAATATCTACACCATTTGATAAGTCTTCTATAAAGGTGTTCGTTATTTTTTTATCGACTGTCACCACATATTCTTTTTCCTGATGGTTTTCGTCTTTCATTAACTCATTTACAATAGTTCCATCATTAGTTAATAAAATCAGACCTTCTGTTTCTTTATCCAAACGTCCAACGGGAAATATACGTTCAGGATACGATATAAAGTCGATAATATTACCGGCAATAGTAGGCGAAGCTGTACAAGTAATCCCACTTGGTTTATTTAGTATCATATATATGTTTTGTGCCGTTTGCGTGATGGGGTGCCCGCCCACTTCGACATAATCATGATCTTCAACAAAATACACATGCGATGCAATCTTACCATTGACTAGCACTTTTTCAGCCGTAATATAGCGCTCTGCTTGTCTTCTGGAACAGAATCCTGAAGAACTAATATATTGATTCAACCTCAAAATTTCCGCTCCTTGTCTTTCTACGATGTTTCTTTTAGTATATCATGATTACTCTTTTGACTAATGGCTACATTCGATTATTCATGCTCTATTAAATAACTAGAGAACATTTTGATATAATGAATGGAAGAGTGCAATGATTCAACGGCTACAGAAAATACAGAACCAGGGGGTATTTTTAATGAATATCGACTTTATAAAATTGATGGAACCGACTGCTGCGCTTGTCAATACTCTGAATCATTGGGGAAATGATATGTATTTGAAACCTTTGACTCAACCCAATCCAAGTAAAGAAGCATTGGAGCAAAAAAATGTTCTTACTATAGAAGACATCATTCAAAAGCTAGAATATCAGCATACATTCCTGATCTATTTGGAAAATCAGCTGATCGGGGAAATGAGCTATACAGTGGATCCTGAGCATTTACTTAGAAAAGAAACAGGGACAGCGTGGATCAGTATTTCGATTGGTGAGTCAGAAGGTCGAGGGAAAGGAATAGGTTTTATCGCTTTAGAATACTTGGAAGAGCAAGTTAGAAAGCATAATCTTCAACGAATCGAGCTAGGCGTATTTGAATTTAATACACCTGCTTTAAAACTATATAAGAAGTTAGGGTATCAAGAAATAGGACGTATAGAAAACTTTACGTATTATGATGGGGGAATGCGGGCTGATATTCGTATGGAAAAGCGTATGTAATTTTATAAGTAAGCACACGATTATATGAAAATCACATCACTTGTCAATGTCTTACAATAAGAATACTTTGATTGTTTTAAAAAGCGAATATGAGTTATTAAAATCTATTGGATATAAATAGAGGTGAATAGTATGGCGCGATTAAAGGTTGGAGATGTATTTGAAGTCGATACAACGAGTGGTAAAGCGTATATTCAATATGTTTTACATAATGAAGTGATTGGAGATTTAGTACGTGTATTATCAGGTGTATATGATAAAAGACCAGAAAACCTGATTGACATAATTAATGTGAAAGAGGAATACTTTGTACATTTTCCAGTTAAAGCGGCTAAAAAGCGAAAAATAGTAGAACTAGTTTCAAACTTTGAATTGCCTAAAGGAATAGAAGTTCCTACTAAATTCAGAACTGAAATAATGGATAAGGACGGAAATCTGATCGGTTGGCATATCGTGGACTATGATACGTGGCAAAGAGAAAAAATTAATGAATTATCGGAAGGACAAAAAATGTTGTCTCCGTGGGGTACATGGAATGATAGTTTGCTTATTGAAAGAATTTCTCAAGAGTGGACATTAGAAAATTGGGGATAGTGTTTGTAAATACCATGTAGGGTGTATATATTTTCTAATGGAATAATTCATAAACCTTGATTGGCTACAAGCGTATTACCTATTTTAAAAAAGTACTAGTTATTCACACGATTACGAGTCCTTCAAGTATCTGGTGCTTTTCATCAGCGTTTCCAATATTGTACCATTAAGTGAAGTAAGAAATAATGGATATACCGCAAAAGGACCATTATATTGAATGAATCTTGGAAGGAGTGACGGTGTGAAAGCAAAAGAAATTCTTCAAGAATTAGATGCATACACTGAGGATTATAATTTTCCTATACTAGATAATTATAATGTTGACTTAGCACAATGTAGGATTACTGTTTTTAGTGATAAAGAACAATGGTTAATTGTATTTGAAGTTGTAGGAATAGACATAAATCAGGAGATAACTACTGATTTATATATTTATAGCAATGTCACTAGACAGGGAGGTTTATTAACAGGTATAGAGGACATGGTAACCTTAGAAAATAAAGAAAACTGGTATGATGACGAAGGCAAGTTTATTGTAAATCCGTTTCATTTAGAACTTATTATAATGGGAGAAAGGGTTACATTAAACCCTCAAAAGACTGAATATATAAAGTTAGGAATTAATACGAAAGCATTTAATTTAACTAAGCTTCTACGTTATCTAAATTCACAATACGAAGAAAAATTATGGTTAACGGTCGAATTTCTACTAAACGAGATAGATGAAAGTATTGAATTACCATTATTTTATCAAAGTAATGAATGGCAACATCCTGATATTAGTAATGGACAAAAACCAAGCGAAAGTATGTTTTTTCAAAGTCTGTCACAAGCAATCGAATCGAATAATGTGGATTTAATAAAATCGGGTGAATCAAATACTCACTGGTCTAATTGGACATGGAGCGATTTTGAAAACCAAGAAGAAGATATGGAATAAAGAAGTGTTATGCTAACGGCGGCGGTTGTTGGAAAGCGACTACCCTTTAGGAGATATGAATTAAAACTTCTTTCTGCAAACGCGCGCGATTGCTTTATAAGTGATTGCGTCAATATCGCAATCGAGCCAAATTATTATATTAAACAAGCGGATTAGTCTGTAGATAAAGGAGGTTTATAAGAATATAAAACGTAAAAGGAAGGTCTGGGGGATAGGTTCAGGAGTATTTATTGTATTTGTTATAGTATTCATATCTTGGTATTATCCATTGTCGCTTTTTAGCATCCATCGAAGCTTTACATTTCATCCTGGTTCAGAAACCCATAATGGCAAAACCTACGAGGAAGAGATTGGCGAGTGTAAAGCTGCCTATGTGAAGGATCTAAAAACGGATTTAGAAAGTGATAATTACCATAAATGATTCACACGAGAAAAATGAACGGTTGAAAACATTTGATCCACTGAAATAACAAGAGCTTTAAAAACAGGGTATAAAAGACTGGAAACAAGCCTGTTTATAGACCGCGCAAAGAAATACCAAGAGCTTAATTTTAGGAAAGAAACATTTGGGTTGCTTTTTTATTTAATGTCTGTTATATTTAAAGAGTATTATCTTTGTTCTTTTTCAGATCGAGAATATATTTCATGGAAATATATTTTGTTTTTCGTCTAAAGTTTTGAGCAAGTATAGTAACATCATTGTGTGGACATCCACACTAGGAGGCAATTAATTATGGAACAAGGTACAGTGAAATGGTTTAACGCAGAAAAAGGTTTCGGTTTCATCGAGCGCGAAGCAGGAGAAGACGTATTCGTACACTTCTCAGCAATCCAAGGCGACGGTTTCAAATCTTTAGACGAAGGTCAAAGTGTAACATTTGAAATCGAACAAGGACAACGTGGCCTACAAGCTACAAACGTTCAAAAAGCTTAATAACAGCTTGGAAGAGACCCTACTTGTAGGGTCTTTTTTTATTTGCTAAAATTTATTTACAGTATATGAAAGAGCTACTCAGTAGGGTATAGGGATGAACATACATATTCAGAGTTGCTTCACATAGGTGATTAACACGGTTACTTTACTTAATAACTTGTTTTTGAACACGCGTATAACGAATCACGATCTACACGGGAAAGGAGTGTCCAAATGGAAGTAGTATACATTGCCGGTGGCTGTTTATGGGGAGTACAGGCTTTTATAAAAACCTTACCTGGCGTGATATTTACGGAAGCAGGGAGGGCGAATGGAATACTTCATTCACTCGAATGTGAGTATGATGGGTACGCTGAATGTGTAAAAACAGGATTTGATCCTGCCGTCGTAACTATTTCGGAATTAATGGACTATTTATTCGAAATCATTGATCCGTATAGTGTGAATCAACAAGGTGCAGACGTTGGCGAGAAATACAGAACGGGCGTCTACAGTGAAAACCTTGAACACTTGAAAGAAGCGAAAGCGTTTATTACGAAGAGAAGTGATGTGGACCGTATAGTTGTGGAAGTAGTACCTCTTACAAACTATGTGAAAAGTGCAGATGAACATCAAGACAGATTAGCCAAATACCCAACAGATTATTGTCATATACCAGTGGGGTTATTAACTAAATATGGTTCCTGAAGAATACGTATTTGGAATCGAGAAAAATGACAACACTCTATGATAAACTGGTATATAATGGACTTAGTAAATAAAACTTTCTTATTTCAGTAACTAAGTTTACAGTAGCGACAGATAAGGGGAGTGGGATACATTGAAATATCAAAACACGTGGGATCTAGAGAGTATTTTTGCAGGTGGAACGCATTCTGAAGAAGTACAAACGAAACTTTCGGCTGTCAAAGAAGATATTGCTCTTTATGCAGATCAGTTACACGCATGGAACAGTGATCCGGCTAATGATGCCTCTACTTTGCAAGAATTATTAAACAAGCAAGAAGTCATTGGTAAAGGCTTAGGCCAAGTGGGTACGTTTATTAATATGTGGCGTGACGCCTTCATGGATGATCCATATGCAAGCGTTGTTATAGGCCAAGTGATGGAACTAAGCAGTGAAATCCAGCAACTCTCCACAATCTTCATGAAAAAACTGGTAGCCATTTCGGATGAAAACTGGAATCAACTTCTTGAAGACGATACTTTACAGGTCATCCGTTTCTCATTAAATGAAATACGTGAAGAAGGTAAACGGTTATTATCTGAAGCGGAAGAAAAACTGATTGCGAAATTAAATAAAGATGGTCTTTCCGCGTGGAGTGATCTATACAATACAGTGGGCTCCACTATGACCGTTCCGTTTACGGATAAAGACGGGAAAACCACAGACTTATCTATCGGGCAAGCTATGAATAAAATGTACGCCGATCCTGATGCAGAAGTGCGTGCAGCGCTTTTTGAGAATTGGGAAAAGACTTGGTCTGCGAATGGACCGATCTTTGCGGACATCTTGAATCATTTAGCAGGCTATCGCTTAACGTTACAAGATGCTCACGGGAGAGAAGGCCATTTAGAAGAGCCGCTTGAATATAACCGGATGTCTGAAGCTACGCTTACTGCGATGTGGTCAGCAGTGGATGCGCAGAAACAAACGTTTATTGATTATTTAGGACAAAAAGCGGATTTAATGGGCATGGATCAGCTTGGTTGGCAAGATGTGGCGGCTCCAGTTGCGGTAGGTGAAACAAAGCCGACACGCTTCACATATGATGATGCTTGTGATTTCATTATGGAACATTTCGCTTCATTTGGACCGAAATTGACCGACTTTACGAAACATGCATTGGAAAACCGTTGGGTGGAAGCGGAAGATCGCCCAAACAAACGACCAGGTGGTTATTGCACAAGCTTGCCTGAATTTGAAGAGTCACGTATTTTCATGACATTCACAGGTTCTCCAAATGATACGAGCACATTGGCACATGAATTAGGGCATGCTTTTCATAGTCACGTTATGAAAGATTTACCGACATTGAACCGTAATTATGCGATGAATGTCGCAGAAACAGCGAGTACGTTCGCGGAAACGATTATTGCCGATGCTACCGTGAAAAATGCTGTATCCGATGAAGAGAAAATCTCTCTGTTAGCGAATAAATTAGAAGGTGCCACCGCAATGTTTTTAAATATTCGTGCTCGCTTCCTTTTTGAAGATCAGTTTTACACGGAACGCGCGAAAGGCATAGTGTCAGAAAATCGCTTGAATGAATTAATGGTAGACGCACAAAAAGAAGCTTTTGGTGCTAGTTTATCTTCTTATCATCCGCATTTCTGGGCAGCTAAGTTGCACTTCTTTATCGATAGCGTGCCGTTTTATAACTTCCCGTACACATTTGGATACTTGTTCAGCTTAGGGATCTACGCAGAATACTTGAAAAAACCTGAAGGGTTTGAAGAAAAGTATATTGCCTTATTACGTGATACTGGATCTATGACAGTAGAAGACCTCGCGAAAAAACACCTGGATGTGGATGTGACGAAAGAAGGTTTCTGGGCAGCTGGCATTAAGCTAGTAGCAAAAGACGTGGAAGAGTTTGTAGAACTGACGAATTCATTACGGAAGTAATCCTGAAGACAAAAAATCCCGCTCCTTTTAAAAAAGAAGCGGGATTTTCTAGTTGTTTTACTTATTTCCTTGTTTGTCGAACTTATCTAGTATATAACCAGCCACTGCTGCGACGAACGCTGGTACAGCCCAGCCGAGTCCATGTTCGAAAAACGGAATAACGTTTAGCCACTCGGTAACGCGATCAGAACTGTACCCCGTGCTAGCGAATACTTCGTATAACGCAAAAACGAATGTGATAAATATAGATAGCCGATACATCATCTTGCCGCCACCCACAACATGTTGGGATAAGGAAAGAATGACTAGTACAATCGAGATTGGATAAATAAATACTAATAAAGGTATGGCCAAAGCTAATATAGCATTCAATCCTAAATTAGATACTACCAAGGCGAATACTACAAAAATCGCGACATAGGCTTGGTAACTGAACTTCGGATATATTTCATTGAAGAACCTTGAACAAGCATTAATTAGACCGACACATGTCGTTAAACAGGCTAGTATGACGATGATACCAAAAAGGAGTCCTCCGCCACTTGGGAATAACATGCTTGCGGCTGCAGTTAATACTTCCGCACCGTTTCCAAATGTTTGTTCTTTTGGAATGACTTTACCAATCCATCCGAGTGAGAAATACACAACGGCCAATCCGATACTAGCGATGAAGCCAGCACCCAACGTTCCTTTAACAAGTTCTGACTTCGACCTTGAACCTTTATCTTTGAGCGCATTGATCACGACAATCCCGAACGCTAGAGCTGCCACGGCATCCATCGTGAAGTAACCTTCTAAGAATCCATTTACAAATGGAGTTGATGCATAATCATCTGCTGGAGCTGAAGATATGTTATCAAATTTGATAAACGCTTGGACAACGAGCACGCCTAAAACCAACAGTAGAATAGGTGTTAAAAACTGGCCGATGCGATCGACGATTTTTTTAGGATTTAAGCTAATGTAGTAGGTTATACCGAAAAATACTAGAGAGAATATAAGCAACGGTAAGTTGCCGTTCGCTTCCACTATCTGTTTAAATCCTAACTCATACGCAACATTGGATGCTCTTGGAATACCATAAAATGCTCCAATCGACATATAGATGATGATCGCAAAAATCATTCCGAACACTTTATGTACGCGGCTACCCATAGACAATAGCCCGTTATCAGACAAGGCGATCGCAAGAATAGCCATGAACGGTAGTAGAACGCCTGTGATTAGGAAGCCTACAATGGCGGGTGCAAAATTAGTCCCTGATTCTAAGCCTAGAAATGGTGGGAAAATCAGATTTCCAGCTCCAAAGAATAAAGAGAAGAGCATGAATCCCGTGAATAGTATGTTTTTTTTACTCACTATAATACCTCCTGATGTTTTTGTGTGTAGAGTAAAATGAAAGTACATAATATATGTGTAATTGCATTTAGAATAGTAAGACTTCGCAAAATATAATGTGAATTGTGTCGATTATGTACCCAACGTGGTTGAATTCATCTAACACTCTTCATTGCATACGATAGTTTTGATCAATCCGGTGCTCTGTTCATATACCATTATCTCTCCTTTATTTTTGCGCAGAAAAAACTCGCCCCTAAATAGGGACGAGTTTTTACTCGCGGTACCACCCATGTTCCAAAAGCTTCGTAAACGATAAAAACGTTTCATTCTAATTCATCTTACGATTATATGTTTTCCATGTAACGTTGGAAATCCGGCAAAATTTACTATTTTCAACTTTGCATCTTAGAGATGATTTTCGGATATGCTCTGTTCATCGACTCTCACCACATGTCGACTCTCTGGGGAACGAACTTCATACCGTACTCTTTCTCGTCACTGAATATTATATACTACAATATAATTTAACAGACAACTATTAGAAAGGTCAATACCTTTTACTATATTCCGAATATTACCATAGCACGTTATTTTTTAAAAGAGAATTCCTTGATCCAAGAAGAGGAAAGGCAGTATTTTATTGGTATGTGGCCTAGTGAGTGTCTTTCGTTCTGGAGCATCTATCGAATGTAGGTGTACAACCTATTATCTATACCTATTCAGACCATCGACAGGTATATTTAGTTGTCAGGAGACCCAATATGATGAGCAGGGAGTAAATGAGGTATAGCTAATTCAATAAATTCTTCTGGCGTTATCTTGTGACTATTTCTCATCCAGTCTACAGAAGCTCCGTACATGCCAGAGCTCAATATGATAGCCATAATTCTCAACCCTTCATCTTTTTCGGAATGCTGTTGTGGTGAAAGTAATTGATAAAAAATGATTTCAAGCTGTTCTCTAATAATCCGGGCAATGGTATCTTCATATCCTCTATGACAACGATTCGATAAGGATTTTTGGAAGTTCGTGATGGCTACAAAAATACTAGTTATAGCTTCTTCAGTTAATTCATTATGTGGATAATTACTACAATTCAGATTTACTAGCAATACTTCAGATAATACTTTTTCTAATAAATCATAGATATCTTCGAAGTGATAATAAAACGTGGCCCGATTAATCATCGCTTCAGCCGCAATATCTGTAATGGTAATCTCTTTAAACTCTTTTATATTCGACAGTTCCATAAAAGAATCCATAATTAATTTACGAGTGCGTTGAATTCGTGGATCTGTCTTTGGTTGATTCATATAGGTTTTCCTCCTACTTCTTATACAATATCTTCGATGTGTTGTATAAGCGACATATTCAAGGTTCTATTGGTGTTGATTCATTTCATTTTGGTATAGAATTTAGTGGTAAGCAAATGATTAACACGTGAAGCAACAGGAACTTACTGTAATGTGAATGCTCTGTAATAGTGAGAATGAATCGCAAGTATCAAGCGGATGAGACGTTTGAAAAGGGGAATCAGACATTGAAAAACAATAATAATATGATATGTGATATGGAAACAGGTGTATGTGGAGAAGCTGGAAATGAAGAAATGGAGATCATCGACTTTAACCAGCCAGCAAAAGAGATTAATCTGTACTATGTGACGGATCCTATATGCTCTCATTGTTGGGCGATTGAACCTGTTCTAAGACGTTTTGTAGAGCAGTATGGTAGTTACTTCAACATGCACACCGTCATGGGCGGTTTATTGGAAAAATGGCATGATGGGCCAATCGATCCCGCAAATGGAATTTATAAGCCGGCTGACGTGGCGGGTCACTGGAGAGAAGTTGGAGAACATGCAAGAATGCCGATTGATGGCAGTGTCATGATCGATCATCCAGTTCAATCATCTTATCCACCCTCTCGAGTATTTAAAATCATTCAAAAAAATTATAATGACGCTTTAGCATCTGATTATTTACGACGTACAAGAGAAGAACTTTTTGTATTCAATCAAAACATTTCGGAACGTTCTGTAATGATTGAAATCGTCCATACACTTGGCCTTGATGGAGAAGCGATCGTCAATGAAGCCGAACAACCAATCGGACAACAACTATTACATGAAGATTTTGCTCTGGCTAGAAGTTTAGGCGCTACTGGTTTCCCCAGCATCATTATGATCAATGCGGACAATAAAGGCGTGAAAATTGTAGGCGGACGTCCACTTGAAACGTACGTTGACGGATTAAAAAAAGTGTTAGATGCGGAAGTATTACAACCAAAGCAACAACCAGCACTTTCTAGCGTACTTGAAAAAGAAAGACTGCTTTTTTCAAAAGAAATTGAAGTCATGTATGATGTTGAACAATCAGATATTGCCTCATTTGTAGAAAAAGAACTTTCATCAAAACGTTATCAAGCAAAAGAAATTCTAGGAGAAATCTATTTTACAACTACTGAATCAAAAGGAGAATGAACATGACATACGTAGTACAAGTTGATTTTACAATGAATGGACCATTCGGGGATGACATGGCGGAAGCATTTGCCGATTTAGCAACGAGTATTAATGAGGAAGAAGGATTCATTTGGAAAATTTGGACGGAAAATCCTGAAACGAATGAAGCAGGTGGAATTTACAATTTCGAAACAAAGGAATCTGCTGAAAAGTATGTGGAGATGCACACTAAAAGATTGGCTAGCTTTGGGATTACAGACGTTAACGCTAAAATATTTGCAGTCAATTCTACACTTACCGCGATTAACAAAGGTCCCGTAAAATAAATCACTGGAAGTATGGGTATAGAAAGGAGGCGTTTATTTGTTACAAAAACTTGCAGCAAGTAGTCATTCAAAGCCGTTTACTGGACCATTTACCATTACACGGGTTCAACCAGGCAACATTCTTCAGGATGAAAAGAAGGACACGACGTTTGGACCATTAGCTATCATTGATCATGCCGTCATGAAAAAAGGTCTTACGATTAGAATGCATCAACACGTAAATGATGAAATTTTAAGTTACATTAGCTCAGGCGTCATGCATCACAAAGATTCTGCGGGTTTTGAAGCAGCTATTGCACGGAGGACACTCATGATGATGAATGCAGGAGCAGGCTTTTGGCATGAAGAAAAAGTGAAAGAAGATGAAGTAGAAATGCTTCAAATCTTCGTTCGACCGAATGAAACGGACCTACCACCGGCCATTCAATTTCATGAAAAACCGATAGATCAAAAAGATTGGTATGTCTTAGTAGGACCTGAAGGAAGCAAAGCGCCACTTTACGTCAGGCAACAAGTCTGTATACTAGACGCGCATCCGAAAGCGGGTGAAGTGCTAGACGTTCCAACATATACCGGGCTAACGCCTTTTCTATATGTAATGAATGGAGAGATTACGATGCAGCATCTTACGATAGGCAAACAAGAAGCCGTAACGAATTTGGTCCATGATCTTCCAGCTATCACCGCGAATGTAGACACGACCTTGGTGTTGTTTTTTGTTGAGATGAATGCACCGATGTCTATGGTCGGAACGATTAGTGGAGTAAAGAGCTAACGGCCGTCATACAGTAAAAAAATTAAAGTGTTGACAACTTAAATAGACTCGTGATATATTTACTACGAATTCGAGATAAGTTAATTAGTTATAACTTTGGTTGAAGTTCAGATTCATACAATTTCATTTTTTTACGATAATACCTCGAATTAGTATTAAATCAATTCAGTTTAATAATAGGAGGTATTTTGAACCTTATCATACATGATCATGTTACGGCTGTAACAAACAATGCGGGAAACAGAGATTTTCGGTTATAATCTCTCTTGAATTACATCCGCCAAAAATGAAATCATCAGTGAAACCATTCGATAGAGTAGGAAGAGTACCTACAATCAATAAAGAATATTTGTGAGGAGTCGGAAGTGAAATGGGTTTTTTCGGTACTTTTTTTGGAAAAAAACAAGAGGAGGAAATAACTATGACAAAATTAAACATAGGGATTATTTTAGGGTCAACACGCGAGGGACGCGTAAGTCCACAAGTCGGAGCATGGGTCAAAGAATTAGCAGATCAACGCGGGGATGCGAATTACACAGTTATCGATATCGCAGATTATGCATTACCGCTTTTAGGTGAATCAGGTAGAGATGCATCAGGCGCAGCAGCTTGGTCAGAAATTATCGCGAAACAGGATGGATTTGTATTCATCGTTTCAGAATACAATCATTCCATTTCCGCTGCACTTAAAAATGCATTAGACTACCTTCGTGTAGAGTGGAACGACAAAGCAGCAGGTATCGTTTCATATGGTTCAGTTGGCGGAGCACGTGCAGCAGAACATTTGCGTGGAATTTTAAGTGAATTATCCATAGCGCACGTTCGTGTTCATCCTGCATTATCCTTATTTACAGATTTCGAAAATGGCACGGATTTCAAACCAGCGGCAGTGCAAGCCGCTTCAGTAGAGCAAATGTTAGACCAAGTCATCCCTTGGACCACTGCGTTACATACCATACGCAAATAATGTACGGGTATATAGATCTTTGTAATGACCATATTAATAAAACGTATGGCCAAAATGGTAAAAATTTCGGATGCCATCCAATTGAATGTATGTAATTCGAGATAAATGCACTATACGGTGGCCTGAACACATAAAAAGGAGAGTTTTAACATGACAAAATGGAATGTAGATGCAGCGCACTCAAACGTAGGTTTTTCAGTTCGACATATGATGGTATCCAATGTGAGAGGTAGTTTTACTGGGATTGAAGGTTCAGTTACTGGGGATCTTGACAATTTAACCGATGCGAAAATCCACTTTGAGATTGATGTGAACACGATCAATACTCATAATGAAGATCGTGACAATCACCTTCGTTCAGCTGACTTTTTTGATGTAGAACAATATCCACATATCACATTTAATTCAACTGAAATTGTGAAAACAGGTGAAGACGAATATGATGTAACAGGGGATCTGAAAGTGAAAGATATTTCGAAGAACACTACGTTTAACGTGACGCGTACAGGTGCTGGAAAAAACCCATGGGGTGTAGATGTAGTCGGTTTTGAGACGGGGATAAAAATTTCTAGAAAAGAATATGGTTTAACTTGGAACCAAGCACTAGAAACAGGTGGCGTATTGGTAGGCGATGATATTACAATCACAGTAGAGCTTCAAGTGAATCCTGAATAACGAATAGCGATTTCCAATCGCATAGGCGAAGATCGGCACCTTGTAAACGACCGACGTTTCTCACGACAATGAGCTTCAGTCGTCTCATCAAGTAAATTATTTTTAAAAAGGCGTATCCTTATTCAAAAAGATCTCTATATAGCTAGTGAAGAGGCAAATAGCTGCCACTTACAACTAGTTAGTAGGGGGATACCATCATGCAAATGATCCATGAACCATTTCTGCAATTTCATCCACACACGGCGGCACAGATCGGACTTAATGAATCGATGTTCCTGCAACAAATCCATGAGCTGTCTTTCGGTCCTCATGATACGGTAGAAGGAACGCAGTGGGTGAGGAGATCGTATAAAGAGTGGCATGACGTGATGAGTTTCTGGTCAATGGCTACGATTATTCGAGCAATTCGAAAGTTGGAGAAATCCGGTTACATTCGTTCTATGCGACAGAACTTTGGAGAAAAGATGTATCTCGTAGATTACGAAGTATGTGAGTCAAATGCGATATTTCTGCTACAACCAGCGAGAGAAGAACTTTTGAACGTGAACTAATGTCTATTACAGGTGAGTGGAGGCTCTATGCTTCCGCTCTTTTTTCGTGCGATTTTGTAGCCTGAAATTAATTCCAAAATGAGTATCCTTATCCAAAAAGCCCTCTATATAGTAAGTGAAGTGGTGTATTGCTATCACTTACACGCAATAGAGGAGGAATTCCGTATGAAGTTATTAATCAATGAACAGCCATTACAATTACTACCGTCTCTTGTGCATCTAGTCGGGTTAAACGAGGCGTTATTTCTGCAGCAATTGCATTTCCGTTCACTCCATTCAAAAGATATGCATGATGGCCATTTATGGGTATGTAAAACGTATGATCAATGGTTGGAAGAATTTTCTTTCTTGTCACGAATGACGATCAAACGCACGATTTATAATTTGGAGAAACAAGGATACCTCATTTCGATCTCTGAATACAACAAGATGAAAATCGACAATACGAAATGGTACCGAATCGACTATACTCGATTGCCTGCAAGTGCGTTCG
>NZ_PDYY01000001.1 GCF_002743255.1 Sporosarcina sp. P2 | reverse complement strand
ACAGTTGTCACTTTAACTGTTCCTCCACGAAAGTACAGCAAGCGTAGCGCGGTAGGTTTTTCAAAATAAACGCTCAATAAATGGTGTCCACTTTCTTGACAGAAGACCATATCCGCTCTATTGTCACCGCCAACCGCTCTAACAGGATCCAAAAGCGCTCATACTTTACGTCAAGCGCTCTATACTACTCCGTAACCGCTCTATTGCCAAAGCTTCTCTAGTAATCTTGATCTATCTCTCGAACTCACACTACGAAAAAAACAAAGTCTCAAACTCTCTTCATTAAAAAAAGATCAATGGACGTATATCCATTGACCTTCAAATTTTTATTTCTGTATAAACTGCTGCGTCCAATAATGGCCATTCGCATCATACCCAATACCTATATGCGTGAACTCGGGCGTCAAGATATTCTGACGGTGTCCAGCTGAATTCATCCAAGCTGTTACGACATCTTGTGCGCTACGCTGACCCATTGCGATATTCTCGGCTGCCGAACGGTATGTAACGCCGTTTTGCTTCATTTGATCAAACGGTGAACCGTATGTCGGACTCGTATGAGAGAAATAGTTGTTTGTTGCCATATCCGCTGATTTCTGCTTTGCGGATTTCTGCAAGGCTGCATCGATCTGCAACGGCTTGAGTCCTGCCTTCGTACGTTCCGCATTCGTCAAATCGAGTACGGCTTGCTCTGTAGCGGACACATTCGCTGTTTGTTGCTGTGTCGGCTTGTCTGTTTGTGGCTTTTTCACTGGTTCGTTTGGTTGAGTTGGTTGTTGTAGTGTTGGTTGTGCTACCGGTTTGCTCGGTTGTTGTGGCTTCTGATAGTTACTCCAGTAATACGAGTACACCTGCTGATTTGCGACGGCACAATTATACGTCTGTGTTTGCACCTGATTTGTCGTGCTTGCCTCTGCTGCATGAGTAGGCAATAAAATAGCTGAGCTTAATAAGATGAGTGATAAAGGTTTTTTCATCTTGGTCCCTCCTTTTCTACGTGACCTAGCATAACGTAAAAGAATAGGAGAGATTCTGGTCATTCCTACCAATTTGTCCAATGAACTCTACAAAGCTATGGAATGAGAGTTTTAGAGTGATTTAATTGGCAACCTTATCCAATGGAGAACACTATTAACAATAGATCGCTATTGACAACTAGTTTTTGGGCAAGTACTCGATGTCAGTAAGTTGCTCCCCGATGATTACCAACTTGGACGGGATTTGCATATATTCCGGTATCCAGTTGACCATGCCGTATGCATATTGGAATAAATGGGAGTACCGCGAACCTTCTAGTTGGATATAGCCTTTCATGCGGTACACGCTATCCGGTAATGTCCGCACCCAGTCTTCAAAATGTTCTTGGTTGATCGGTGTATCAAACGACAAAACTTTTGATGCAAGTGGCAAACCACCCCCTGTAGAGACCGGCTGTTTCGGTACCGCCGCTTTGACCATCTTCTCGACATAGTGGAAATCGACTTTCGCGTTCACTGTCTGGACAAGCGGTGCATAACTATTAAATTGTGTCACTTGCATCGTCACGAAGGCCAATTGAGTATCTGTCAGTAAATCCGTTTTATTGAGTACCATGAAGTGTGCGTGGCGGACTTGTTCGAGGAATAAAGACTGAATCCGCGGCGACAGCTTGTCACGGTCGATCCAGCGCTTCGCATCGACTACAGTAACGATTCCCTTGACGTCTAGCTTCTCCGCGAACAACGGTGAGTAGACAGCGTCTAACGCTTCTACGGGGTGAGCCGCACCCGTTGTTTCAATGAACAACACGTCAATTTCCGGATAATCCGCTAGCAAGCCTTGTAATTGGGCTTCCGTAGATTCCGCACCCGTACAACATATACAGCCATTTAGTAATTCTTTTAACGGAACTTCTCCCGCCTCCTCAACGATTTGACTGTCGATATTCAGTTCGCCAAATTCATTCATCAATACAGCGGGTTGTCTACCAGATTCCTTTACTTGGTCAACCAAATTTACGAGTAACGATGTCTTGCCGCTTCCGAGAAAGCCGCTGAGTAAATATACATCTATCATTTAACTATCATCCTTTTCCATAGAGAACACGCGCCCAACGATTGCTGGACGCGTGGATCTTTGATTATGAATTGATTTCTTTTAACACGACTTCTTTCGCTTTCAGTAATTGCGGGTCATCTTCTTTCATCTTGTCCCGTAATTTCTGCATTAAGCCAACCGTTGTATCACCAGTCAAGATGCCTGTCTGCTCCAGCGATAGATCTTTCTGCAACGTTTTAACAGCTTCTGCTGTATCCTCGTCATAGAGACCATCTGTTTCTCCTGGATCATAGCCTACTGCTTCTAACATCTCTTCCGCAGCTTGTACAGAAGGAGAAACGAGACCTACGTCCATCTTTTCAGATGAATCGAGGAAAGGCAGTGATGCATAGGAAGGGTATGGTACTACAATATCGGGTTCAATCCCTTTTTTATGGATCCAATTGCCGTCCGGTGTTAACCATTTCGCTGTCGTCAATTTCAAGTTGGAGCCGTCCGGTAATTGAGTAGGTGTTTGAACCGTCCCTTTACCGAATGTCTTGACACCGACAATCGGAATGCCTGCAGATTCTTTTAACGCACCCGCTAAGATCTCAGACGCGGACGCACTTCCTTCATCTACGATCAATGCGACTGGAACCGTTACTTTTTGTCCGTTAGACGAAGGATACGCTTCCGGTGCCTTGCCTTTTTCTTCAGTTTGGAATAACACCTTGCCGTCCGGGACGAACAAGTCGGAAATATCGATTGCCCCGCTTAAGATACCACCTGGATTTTGACGCACGTCAATCAATACGCCTTCCATCCCTTTATCGGTCATTTCATTTAGCGCTTCGAGTAATTCTTCGTACGTATGTTCCGAGAACGATGTGATGTTAATATGTGCGATGTTGTCGTCGAGCATTTCTGCATAGACTGTATTGATCGGAATCACGTCACGAACGATCTTCACGTCAAACGGATCAGAGTTCTTACCACGTCGTACAGATAATGTGACCGTCGACCCTTTTTCTCCACGGATCAGCAATACCGCTTCTGATGAAGACAAACCTTGTATGCTTTCCCCGTCTACCGACAGTACGGTATCATTCGGTAACAAGCCAGCTTTTTCAGCAGGAGAGTTTTTGATCGGTGAAACAATACTAATATAGCCGTTTGACTCTTGAATTTCTGCACCAATTCCTTCAAAACTTGAAGATATGCTTTCATTCAATTGCTTGGCTTCTTTTTCATTTAGATAATCAGAGTACGGATCGCCTAATGAATCAACCATTCCGTTGATCGCGCCGTCAATGACGACTTGATCGTCTACGTCGTCAAAGTAACTTTCTTTCAGTTGATCATATGCCTCATACAGTTTCTTGAACTCTTTTCGTTCCATACCTACTTGATTCGGTTTGACGACTTCTACTACTTTTTCGTCTCCGACTGTCAGTGCAACGACGGTAACGGCGGCTGTCGCCAGCACAAGGAAAAAAATGAGCATGATCAGAGAAAACGGTTTGAGCCGAATATAGCGAGTAGGTTTCGGCGCTTCCGTTTCGGATTCCCCGTTCTCATGCGAATCGTTTTCGTTCATTGTCTTCCCTACCTTCCATATCCCTGCAAAAGACCGCTGCCAAGAGCGGTCTTTTGTAGGTTTCTATCTATTCTATTATTCAGCAATTGCTGCGTCTAGCGCGACTTCGATCATTTCATTAAATGTCGTTTGACGCTCTTCAGGAGTAGTAATTTCTCCTGTTAGGATGTGGTCACTTACTGTCAGAACAGCGAGTGCTTGTCGGCCATAACGAGCAGCTAGCGTATAGAGTGCTGCTGCTTCCATTTCCACGGCCAATACACCATGACGCGCTAATTTTTCATGCTGTGCGTCTTCATTATAGAAGAAGTCTTCTGTGTAGACGTTACCGACTTGTAAATGCAAGCCTTTTTCTTTTCCTGCATTGTACGCTTTCGTCAGTAAATCAAAATTCGCAATCGGTGCAAAGCGAATCGGACCGAATGTTACGTCGTTTAATGAGGAGTTGGTCGTTGCACCTTGTGCCAGGATAACGTCACGCACTTTCACGTCTTTTTGAATCGCGCCACATGTTCCAACACGGATCAATTTCTGAACGCCAAATTCTTGCATTAACTCTGTTACATAGATAGAAATAGACGGCACACCCATGCCTGTACCTTGTACGGAAATACGTTTGCCTTTGTATGTTCCTGTAAAGCCAAACATGTTCCGCACTTCGTTGTACTGTACGACGTCTTCTAAAAATGTTTCCGCGATATATTTTGCGCGCAATGGATCTCCTGGGAGTAGAACCGTTTCTGCGATATCGCCTGGTTTTGCATCAATATGTATACTCATCTTTTTTCAGCCTCATTTCACTAATTTGTTTTTATCATACAGTGAATAATGGCGAGATGCAATGAAACCCTCGCCATTTACCTGCTGCAAAGTTCTTGATAGATAGCGTATATTTCATCAAACGTAGTAGAACGTAAATGATCATCCGCCATATCCTCTACGTAACGAGACAATGAATCGAAATCCTCTTCATCTTTCGGGAAACCGGCATCGAGAAACATCCTATCTGCAAACAACGCCTTTTCATCGTCTTGATCACCGCCACGGTAACGTAGCGCGAAATGGTAAAAGGATCGATCCATCGTCGTCACCTTCCTTCATTCAAATAACCCCTTGTATTCTTCATAGCCTTCCTTTTCTAGATCACGCACCGGAACGAAACGTAATGCAGCGGAGTTGATGCAATAACGCAAGCCGCCTTGCTCTGCTGGTCCGTCTGGGAAGACATGTCCTAAGTGAGAATCCGCTGTCTTACTGCGTACTTCTGTGCGGCGCATGCCGTGAGTTGTATCAAAATGCTCAGTAACTTCCACAGCTTCAATTGGTTTCGTGAAGCTTGGCCATCCACAACCTGCATCGTATTTATCATTTGAACTAAATAACGGCTTGCCTGACACGATGTCTACATAGATTCCGTCTTCATAGTGTGCATCATATTCATTACGAAATGGTGGTTCTGTACCATTTTCTTGCGTCACATGATACTGCATCTCTGTCAATTCAGTACGTAAGTCTTTTTTCATGAACGATCCCCCCAATTCTTTTCGATAAATCCTGCGCGTCCTGATCCGACAGTGTAACGCGCATAATGGTCTGGGTTCTTCTCGTAATACCGCTGGTGATATTCTTCAGCGGGATAGAACACGTCCGCTGGGAAAATATCTGTCACGATGGGCGCGCTAAACTTGCCGCTATCTTGCAAAGCTTGCTTCGAACGTTCTGCCGCTTGTCGTTGCTCGTCCGAGTGTGTGTAGATGGCTGACTTATACGATTCGCCACGGTCATGGAACTGACCCCCTGCATCAGTAGGGTCTATCACTTGCCAGAAAATATCAAATAATTCTTCGTAACGAATGACACGATCGTCGAATTCAATCTCTACAGCTTCCCGGTGACCGGTTGTATTGGTACAAACTTCTTTGTAAGTTGGATTGACAGTATGTCCGCCAGTATAGCCACTCGTAACCGAATGTACTCCATCGTACTGGTCGAATGGCTTTACCATACACCAGAAGCACCCGCCTGCGAAAGTTGCGTATTGTATTGCCATAGTCGTTGCCCCCTTAGTTTTTTGGTATCAATACTTCCAATATAATCTCATCTTGCGCTAAATTCACTTCTTTTGCCTTCACTTGGACGTCACCCGAGAGTGGCAAGTCCTTTAAATCAATGAATATTTCTTCTTCTTTCGGTCGCACGACCATCCAGGATGGAAGCTCCACGGAACTCTTCAGTAATTTCAGTACTGTAGAAGGAGGTATATTCAACTGTCCTAATTCCATAGACGATTGTTTAAGAATTAAGTTTCCATCTTTTCGTACGACTGGGTCAAAATGCATCGCGAGCGGTAAGGTATGTGAGAATACCGTGAGTTCGGACGTCAACAATACATCGTCGCGCATTTTTATTTCTACTGGCAACGTACCTTTTACGGCTTTTCGGATGTACGTATTCGCAATTCCTTCAAAATTCACTTTAGTTGTTTTCAGTGCCATCGTATAGCCTTCCTCTTTGACCGCTTGATCTTTCGGAAGAGGCGGTGAAGCGGTGGCACCACTGATAAGGATCATGAGTCCCACAAGCACCGCCACCACGATTCCCGCCAGGCTGAAAAATGCTACTTTCCAAATATTCATTCTGTACTTCACTCCACTTCCAGGTCAACCGCTGAACAGCCTTTAATTTCACTTACAAAACGCTCTTCCATCAAATCATACCCCTTACTGTTCGGATGGAAGAAGTCTGTGTGATAAACCAGGTTTTCATTCGAATCAAATAAATCTTTTACCGGAACAAAGCAGGCCATACCATCTTGTTCCACTTGTTCTTCAATCGAGCGGTTCCAGTCTGCGATAATGTCTTCAAACTCCTGTACTTCGTCTGTTACGACGGAGAACGGATTGTAGAGGCCTGCGACGATGATCGGGGCATCCGGGTTATAGAGGCGCAAAATTTCGAACAATTCTTCAATTCTCGTTTCGAATTTACCAAGCGCCTTATAGAAATCAGACATTTTCATTTGCATGAGATTCCCTCTGACTACTTTCATGATGTCATTGCCACCGATCGTGAAGACGATATAATCTGCCTGAATGACCGCTTCTTGCACGTCTTCATCTTGCAATTGCTTTAAAAACTGGTCGCTACGCCGTCCGCGTTTCGCTAAATTCACGGCGTCCACTTCCATAATGCCTTTCCATTGTTCCATGTCCGACGTCAAACGGCCGAAATATCCGCCTTCTTTCCGTTCATCTCCGACTCCTTGTGTTAATGAATCACCTAGCCCTAATACGTTTACGCGTTTAGGGATGAATGTTTCCGGCACAATGAACGGTTCGAACGCAACGGTTTCACGTTCCGCAAGCGTCGTCTCTTTTTTGCTGAATGGGACCTGGCATCCTGCTAAGAACAAGGAGAAGACGAGACTTAGCACTAGCATTCTTCTCATAATGTCATATCCTTTGTAGTTAATATCACTCCGTGTAATACATGAATCCGATCGCGCCTTCCCCGGTATGGGTACTGACGATTGGTGTCGTAAATGACAGCATCACGTGAATGCCCATCTCTTCAATCTTATTTTTTAGTGGTTCCGCCATCGCAAGGCCGTTTGCATGCGCAATCCCGACACTACGAATTACTTTCCCTGCTGTTTCTTTCTTAAACTCATCAAACAAATAAGAGACTACTTGTTTATGGCTACGTACCTTCGCGACTGGCGTATACACCCCATCCTTCAGTGATGCGATAGGCTTGATATTCATGAGAGAGCCGAACATCGCTTTCCCTTTACCGATACGTCCGCCTTTCACCATATTATCAAGTACATCCACGACGACATATAAAGAGGAACGTTTACGTACACTATCAAGTTCCTCCACAATCTCTGCTACCGTCTTGCCTTCTTCGGCGAGTCGGCATGCCTCGATCACTTGGAATGAGAGTGCGTGTGATATATACATGGAATCGATGACGGTAACATCTGCACTTGACGCATGAGCTGCCGTCTCCGCGGATTTCACTGTCCCACTCATACCACCCGTCATATGGATGGAGATAATTTGTGATCCATCCGCTCCCAGTTCGTCATAAAGGTTCTGGAATACGCCAACAGCCGGCTGTGAGCTTTTCGGCAATTCTTTTGCGTCGCGCATTAAGTCGAGAAATTCTTCCGGTTGGATTTCTACTCCGTCAATATACGACTTCTCATTGATGGTCAGCGTTAAAGGTACGACATGGATATTGTATTGAGCAATCAGTTCATCCGTTAGTGCTGCAGTGGAATCCGTGACGATATGAATTTTTTTCATGATTTCTATCTCCTTCGGGTGTAGCTATTGCGATTTTTTCGTTGTATTTGGTATAGTGTGTTGCGGGAGGTGCGATAACAATGGAAGAGTCATTCGATTACAAGAATATGCAGGAAGAACGTTGGAACGCGATCACACATGCCATCGGGTTCTTACTCTGCATCCCTGCACTAGTCTTGCTGATCTTAAAAGGTGTGAAACAAGGCACCGGAATTGCCATAGGGAGCTTCACGATATTTGGCGTGTCTATGTTGTTACTATTCCTCGCGAGTACGCTACTACATAGTATGCCAGTCAAATTGAAATCGTTTTTCGCGATTCTTGATCATTCCGCCATCTATGTATTGATTGCCGGAACGTATACGCCGTTTTTGCTCGTTACCTTACAAGGAACACTCGGCTGGACATTATTCGGCATCATCTGGGGATTGGCCTTGTTCGGCATCTTATTTAAGATCTTTTATATTCACCGCTTCGCTAAACTATCCCTTGCCCTCTATCTCATGATGGGGTGGCTGATCGTGTTAGCGATTAAACCACTATATAACGCGCTGCCGCCACAGGGCATATGGTTGCTCGTAATCGGTGGATTGTTCTATACAGCAGGTGCGTACTTCTTCATGGCACGCCGTGTACCGTACAATCACGCAATTTGGCACCTATTCGTTATGGCAGGTAGCGCATCGATGTTCTTTAGCGTTCTTCTCTATGTATAGAGAGGAACGTTATTTTTTATCCCAAATTTGGTACGTATAAGCGGTGCCGTCTTCTGCATAATGCGGTTCGGACTTGCTTGTCATTACGTAATCTTCTTCGTATGCCGGGAAGAACGTGTCACCTGGGTAATTTTTCTCGATGACCGTAACATACAATCTGTCAGCACCATCTTCCATCGACATCTTGAAAATCTCGGCACCCCCAATGACCATCACTTCGTCAGCATAGTCTCTTGCAAGCTTCACGGCGCTGTCCATATCGTGAACGACCGTTACCCCGTCCGCTTTGTAATCTGTATTTCGCGTGACGACGATATTCAATCTACCTTTTAACGGACGGCCTATGGATTCGAACGTTTTGCGTCCCATAACCATCGCCTTGCCCATCGTTTTTTCTTTAAAATATTGTAGTTCTTCCGGAATATACCATGGCATCTCATTGTCCTTACCGATGACTCGGCCTAGATCATGTGCCACTACTAATGAAATCATACAGTTTCCTCCTTATACTGCGATCGGTGCTTTAATTCTCGGATGCGGATCGTAACCTTCAATGGAAATATCCTCTACCGTCAAATCAAAGATCGAACGACCTGCGTAATTCACATGCACTGTCGGTAATTCTTTCGGCTCTCTCGCCAATTGCTCATGTACTTGATCGATATGGTTCTGATACAAGTGTGCATCTCCTAATGTATGGACGAATTCGCCTACTTCTAAACCACATTCATGTGCAATTAAATGAATGAGCAATGCATAGGACGCGATATTGAACGGTACGCCTAGGAAGACGTCCGCACTCCGTTGGTAGAGCTGGCATGATAACTTGCCATCCGCTACGTAAAACTGAAACAGTAAGTGGCATGGGGGTAAAGCCATGTCGTCCACTTCTGCCGGGTTCCACGCTGTGACGATGTGGCGACGCGAGTCAGGATTATGTTTAATGCTGTCGATCACCTGTGCCAGCTGGTCGATGACACCGTTCTCGCTGTCCCACGCTCGCCATTGCTTGCCATAGACGGGACCTAGATCACCGTGTTGCTTGGCAAATTCTTCATCAGCCAAGATTTTCTCTTTAAATGTAGCGAGTTCGGCTTTGTAGACGACCGCGAATTCTTCATCTTGTAGTACACGGCGACCAAAGTCCGTCATGTCCGGTCCTGTATATGCCGCACTTTTTACATACCGTTCAAATGCCCATTCATCCCAAATTCCATTACGTTCCTGTATCAACGTTCGAATATTGGTATCTCCTTTAATAAACCACAGTAATTCTGAGACAATCAAACGAAACGCCGTCTTTTTTGTCGTTAACAAAGGAAATCCTAGCGCCAAATCAAAACGCATCTGATAACCGAAGACACTGTATGTCCCCGTACCCGTACGATCTCCCTTTTTCGTTCCTGTATCTAGAATATGTTGACATAGATCTAAATATTGCTTCATGCTTCAAGCTCCCTCATCTGAAATTATTTTCATTATAACATTAAGACAACAAAACATACCATGAAAGGGCTGAGTAAACAGCCATTTCGGTCGTGTGTTTGTAACCGGCATAGAATACTCGTCGTATAGCTATATATTCTATTCAAATGGTGCCTTTACTTATAGCGTATACACGAAGAGTATGCTGCGTTAAAGTGTTCATCTGAACTATTATTTGGGAAGTACATCCATTTTAATTTGACTCTCCATCCAAAATTTACTACGTTTAAGGATTGTACTACTTACCTACACTGCCAGTACACTACATGGTGAGTGTATGAGGTCGCTGAACTATTTCAGTGGCCTTTTTTCATTCACTCATTTGAAAACAAAACATAAAATATATAGGAATGCTGTTTATTATGAAAGGAGTGAGTTCATTGCTAAGCACTAGTCACGAATACAGGAATGCCAATATACAAACCGTTAATAATTTATTAAAAGCTATTAATGGAGAATATCATGCTATATATTGCTATGAAATTTTAGCTAATCAAGCGCCAACTCAAGTGATTAAAGATAAAATACTAGAAATTAGAAATGACGAAATTAGGCATTATCAAACCTTTTGGTCTCTCTATTTCCAATTGACCGGTAAGGAACCCGCACTTAACATCACAGAAGGCTGTGGGAAAGATTATATGAGTGGCGTAAAATCAGCTTTTATGGATGAGCAAACGACAGTTGACTTTTATCATACTGCTGCACGTGAAACCCAAATCCCGATCGTTAGGTCTTCATTTACTCAAGCATCGGCAGATGAACAAAACCATGCCGTTTGGTTCTTATATTTTTTAAATCATAGCTAGTGTTTGAAAGGAGGCGTGTTCATGAGCAACTCCAACAACCAACAGTTTGGGCAAAATACAGACTCTCCTGAAGTATTTGCCGCCAAGCTTGCATTGTTCGGGACCGCACTTGCTACATTGGGGGATGCTATTTCGACCATCGCCGCAGGTATTGTACTTCAAGAACTAGAAAAAGCAAACCAGGAAAAAGCAAACCAACAAGATACAGAAGACCAGCGATCTGAAGAAATGGAGAAAATGCAAAAGCAAATTGATCAATTAAGTAAACAAATTAAAAAAATGGAGAAAAGGAATGGTGAATGGAAAGATGCTTAAAGGGGGTCAAAAATAGACCTCTTTTTTCGCTTTTCTTAATCAAGCTAAGAAGTTGAGACCGCAAACCCATTCAACCTGTTATTTTTGTTTATCTCATCAGCGTGTACCATCACGGTCACATCAACGTGTATAGGATAAAAAAACACCCGTCATCATGACGAGTGCTCAATAAATTTTAGGTTAGCCATTTCGGCGGTGTGTTTTTTAGAGTACCTGTGTATCAAGCTTTCATGTTTGTTTGAATGTTCACTATTACTTTTCACACAGGTACTTTTTCAAGTCTTGTGCTTGTCTTACAAATTGTTCCCTTTTTAAATAATCAAAGGCACCGGTTACTAGTACAATTCTGAATTGCTTTGGATTTTTATGTGGATCTGGTACCCGCTTTGAATCATCTATTCTTCACACTTAATCGACTGCTTTATCGCTCAAGTACAATTACACAGTCTCTTTCACCTGCAATTGACATTCCAAGTCGACAAGAGCCTCCTGCAGCAATTGGTCAAACTGTTGGAATCCGTGAATTAGGTCTCGATAGTGATCTAACGACAAATTTCCCAGCAATTGCTCTGTTCCCTGTTTCACAGCTTGTAGTGTATAAAGATTGCTCGTTTCGTCTACCTGTGTAAAGAGCGCATTCTTTCTGCTTACGGTGCGCGGTGGATTCAATTCTTTCATGACATGACTATAAATAGTGTCTGCAGCGTTTTTCACTTCTTGTTTTCTTGTTTCAATCACGTGATTTTTAGTTACAATCCCCGTTGTGACAGTTGCAATAGCCGCGAAGAATGCAATCGGAGGGAAAACATTGAGTGCCGCATAAGTTAGTGTATGCCAACCGGCTGCTAATCCCACCGTTCCAATTACAGCGGACCCTAGCGTCAAACCAAGTACTTGTTCAGATGTTCCTATTGAATGTTTGTTGTTTAGCTGCTTACGTGTAACAGTGTTTGATTTTTCACTTGCCAATTGAGTCACATAGTAACTGTATTCATCAATAATTTCTTTCCATTTGTCCTCATATTTCTTACTTGCACTTTTTATCACTAGTCCAGTCTTTGTACTGATAGCAGCTGAAGAAAGGAAGTTTTCCAGTAGGTGTTCAATCAACGTACGTGAATCAATGGATGAAAGGCGATTCGCCGCAGATTTTGTGTGTTCATTCATAGATAGTAAATGCTTTGTCCCTTTAAGCACCAAGCCTGATGCTTTTTTTGTTGAATCCGTTAAGGTTGAATGCCATTTCGTACCGATTTCAATTTCACTTTGCATGCTACGTGTCTGCTTATCGAAGAAGGATTTCAGCTCTTTCTCGACTTCCATTTTAAATGATTCGGTTATTACGCGGCCTTCCGTTATAAGTTTATTCTCCATCTGGGTCAATTCATTTGCTTTGTTTACATAAGGAGTCAGTTCGTGAGATAATTCCATTCTTAAATTCTTTAAGCTCAGCAATCCCTCTGTTACAGAAATGGCGTTCTCCGAAGTTATCATGGCGTTATGCACCAGAGATTGAATAGTTTCCCTGATAAAATTGGTTTCATCTACATCTACTTCTTCCATTCTGCTAAAGACTGGGCGCAGAGGAACCAATGTACGAATAGCTTCAGCGTTCAATATATTCAAAGAAAACTTGGAATGTTTCCTAGGTTTCATTTTGTTCAATAGTGAAAAGATATCAAATTCATTTAATGCGAAAACTTCAGGTTTAAATTTAAAACACCCTTCCCATTTTGAAAATTCCCAAAGATCTTCCTGAAATAGATGATATTTGAAGAAGATATTGACATCTGAATTCTTCCAATGAGTAAACGTAGATTGAAATTTTTTCTGAAACTCACTACGAGAAATCGAAGGAAACACTACACAGTGCCCAATGTTCCGGTAAACATCCTTTTTGGTCACCGCATACACAAAATGTTGTAGTTGATCTCGGTGGTACTTTACTTGCTCTGTAGGATTCATCTGATATGTATGACATTCAATCAAACCGTTCGACTGAATCGCTTTAATAGAAGAAAGTGATGTGTTTTTCACCTCTGCTAGTATGAAATTCAAATTAGGTTGAAGAATCAGAAGATCAGGTTCGTATTCCCCAATATTCGGTTTAGCAACTAGAACAGCATTTGAAGATAGGACTTTTTCTAAACTGTTTAGAACTTTTAATTCTCCCTTTAATCCAATTTTATATTGCCCATCTGCAACTTCCAACCCTTCCTCCAAAAGTTCTCGACCATAAACAATTGCCATACTCTCATTCCTCTCTAGTGGATTATTACAAGTATTTTTATCTATAATTTATTCCTTAAAAAAGTCCAAATCGATTCTCTTAATAATTAAAACTTTTTCTTCAGATACACCAACATTGTACTTAAACATGACGTCGGTCAATTGCTGTCCATCAATTAATATGACTCTTTTATCAATGGATTCTGTGTATTCTCTAGCTCCTTTTGAAAACTTCGCTGTCGTAATAAAATGCCTTTGATTTGTTCGAAAGACAATGGGCTACATTCTAGAACTTTGTCCATTTTAGTAAAAAGTATAAGCTTCAAATAGAATTTGAAATCTCTTGGTAATCTAATACTTTTAATTGAACTTGTACGAATAATTAATAGGTAATTAGTTCATAGTTCTATTATATCAACAATCAATCTCTTTTGTATGTTAAACAAAAAAAATTAATCGGAACTTGTTTGTATCATAAAAATGACAATTTGAGGAATTCTAGACCCACAAAAACACGATTACAGAAATCATTACGAGAGTTTCTTGTAATTGCGCTTTATGTTTTATGGAATATACGAATGGGTTGCAGCTGTTGTTGATCACTGCTAAATCAATTCTTAATCATCTGAAGATCTGTTACTTGCAGGGTATTTATATGCGAAAAAAATGCCCTATTTCTCCCTTCTTAATATATTCATTCAAAATACGCAAAAATAATTCCAAAGACAAACTACATATCCACTCGATTAAACAGGATCATCCATAAACTCATCCCCTAATAAAACTTTTGACTACGAGTGAAAAAGACGTTTTTTCGTCGAAAGTTTCCGCTGCCACGGTTCAAACTTAGACAATTCCAAGGTTTTTGGGCGCAGGCAGCGTTGGCGTAAATGATGGATTTCACGATTATATTTAGCTAGTTAAGTGCTCAATAAGAGAACTTTCATTCACTAATTGTAAATTATCTATTAACTGAATCGAATTCATATCCCTGAGTCCTTACGGCTCTAAGTTTAATTTCCAAAAAAATAGAGCACCCCACATACCATAACCCATGATTCAGATTATTGATGCCTCTATTATTCCCTAGCACATCAAAATTAGTGCTTGTCAGAGTAATAAGCTTATTATTAATATCGTACTGTGCATTGGTAATACTAATACTGTTGTTCACGCTATTCCCGTCTCATACCTTCTCTATGTCTCGGCTTTCGATAGGACCTTTACCGTGCAGGCGACTTTCATCGAACACGGAGATCCGTCAGCGGTAAATCTTGAAACTTATTTCCCTGATTTTAGTTTAGAGTTGGCCTTACGTTTTGAATGCTGAGGAATATTAATGATTTAGATAATGGTTTAGAAATTCCTGTATAAAAATACTAGCTTTGACGTATTTATTAATCACAAATAAGCATCGACTTCTAGAACTACACAACCTTCTACAAACTTACTGCACACAATTTATAAAAACGAAACAAAAAACCGTGCGAAGCCAAATTACACAAATTCGGGTTCGCACGGTTTTTATTCAATTCAGTTTTCTCTCGAAAAAACTTCAATGTCTTTACGAAAGCCATTTAGGCGGTGTATTTTTAGACCAGTAAATATCACCGACTGAGTGATGTGCGACAAATCCATCATCCGCTGTATGGTAGTGGAAATTATAAAAGTAGCCGTCACCCGGTCGCTTTTCTGTCCGCACGTGGAATTTAATAAGATCTTGATTCGCCGTCTTGTCGTAAACATGGAAAATCTTTTCCGCATAATCCCCTGAGGGCTGCTCGGTTATGGCAAGACGACGATCTGCTGCATTATGTACGGTCGTTTGGATTACTGCTTCAATTCGTGGGAAAATCTCGTTATCGAATTCATTCTGGATAACGGGGCCGATACGCTGTCCAAACTTTTCATACGTTAATAGACGTGCGTGTGCGACCAATTGCTGTTCTTCAGTGTAACTATCGAGTGTCAGTAAGTCATTTCTTGTGTTATGCAGTTCAAGGGAATACTCCATACCTTCTGCGCGGGTACCCGATTCATTCGGTTCATGCTTGTCTTGAAAGTTTGTCCAAATTTCATGATTGGGTGTAATGACGCCCAGTGTCAACACGGCGACAGATGCGATCATCAGCCGCTGTAACCATTGCTTCATTTTCATCACTCCTTCAACATTCCGTCATACATCTACATAACTCATACGAAAAGCGTCACAAAAGGTTTCATCTTTCACTATTTCATTGTACAATAAAGTCAAACTTCAATCATCATTTTCACAAAATGTTCTTTGATTGCAAGTTAAGCGGATGTCAATCAACGCGCTACATATAAAGGAGGTCGCAACAATGGATGTTAACTTACTATTAGGTATTGGTATGCTTGTATTGACTTTGTACTTGAGCTCCCTTAATTTCACGCACTAATCCAAAAGCGAAGAACGCCGTCTAGCCTCGACAGGCACTGGAAGACGTATCGAAAAGGTGCGCACTTTCACCTTTTCGATGCGGCTGGCGTTATGTAAAAACATAAAAGACTGTATGGCTTTGAATAAAGCCATACAGTCTTTTTTCTATGGAAGTTGCCAAGTCTAAAAATGAAGTGACCGCGCTAAAAAGAGGTAGAATCGCGCTATTCGGACGTGGGACCGCGCTAAAAGTCAGAAATACCGCGCCAAAGTAGCAGATAACCGCGCTATTCCAACAGAACACCGCGCCATTCCACCTCCTAACCGCGCCAAAGCCCATTTTATTTCTCAAGCACGCCATAATGGACTTTCGTATACGGGCGAATTTGCTGAATGAAGCCAAAGCGTTCAAACAGCGGAGACTGATAATGGTCTTTCAAAACGACTCGGCGTCTGCATACGCGCAAAGCTTCTTCTACCCATTGTTCCGAGACGGTATCAGTTACACCGATTGCACGTAACGCTTCAAAGTTTGAGGACTCTTCGATCGGTGTCGTGAACATCGGGTCAAGGAATACGACGTCGCGTGAGTTCGTTTCGCAGGTTTTCAGGAAATCTATAGCTTCCGAGTGAATTACTTGAATCTGACTCATCGCGTCTTGTAGTAATGGAAAGTCGATGGGGAAGTTGTGTAAACCAATATTTGTGATAAACGCGACGATTGGGTCCCCTTCGATTCCTTCAACTATTCCTTTTTCTCCCACAGTGCTGGATGCGATGATCGCGTCGGACCCGAGTCCCAGTGTGCAGTCGAGGAATGAGTCTCCTGGCTGTAGATCGGCTGCTGCCACAAGTGGATCTATTTCGCCTTTTAGTATGCGTTTCAAGCGATAAGTCGCAGAGTTCGGATGAAAGAAGAACGGCTCGTCGCTGCCTTTTGGGTAAAACGAATAGCGGTCCTTCCCCGCCACTAGAACATCTGCTTGATAGATGTTCTGCAGTGTAGGAATGGACCGCTTTTTTCGTTCGACGACAGGCGCCTGTAACGCGTCCGCTGCTTGCTGCACCAGTGTAGCGGAATGTTCATCAGGTCGTCCTGCTGTCGTAATAATCACGTTCACTGAGCGACTACTTGAGTTAAGACGTCGACTAGATGATCTTTAATTTGATCTTTTTGGAAATTCTCGATTTGTTCACGTGGAATAAAGTATACAACTTTACCTTCATTCCAAATCGCAATGGACGGCGAGCTTGGTGGAATTTCCGGGAAGTACGAACGGAAAGTTTCTGTCGCTTCCTTATCTTGTCCAGCAAATACTGTAAACAAGTGATCCGGTTTTACTTCTTCTATTGCCTCGCGTACTGCGGGGCGTGCCAAACCTGCTGCACAGCCACACACAGAGTTGATCACAATAACGGCTGAGCCTTCCAAGTCTTTTAGCGTATTATCGACTTCTTCAGCCGTTGTGAGTTCCGTAAACCCAACAGTTGTTAGTTCTTCGCGCATCGGTGTAACAATCCCGCGCATGTACTCATCGTAAGCATTCATTTGTATATCTCCGCCTTTCGTTTAGTTGCGTGTTTTATGCCGTACTGTTTTTAATAGTAAAGGATAGAGTGAATTATTTCACGTGATTGAATTGGTGGATGACGGAATCGTCTATTTACCACTCCATCACAAAGCTACTACTTCCCTATATGAATCATCATTCATTTATGATAAAATTATCTAACTATTCTATAAAAGTGATGAGGAGTGTGGGTGATGGGAAAATTTGTGGATAAAATTGCTGTCGTAACGGGCGCAGCACAAGGAATCGGAGAGAAGATAGCGGAGCGTTTACTTCGCGATGGTGCTTCGGTGATAATTTTAGACGTAAACTTTGAACAGTTGAAAACAACAGCTTCTGCATTAGATGCTTCAGGTGAAAAGGTTTTCGCAATGAAGTGCAACGTGGCCGATCCGGAAGATGTGACGAAAACGTTCTCTACTATTTACGGGAAGTTCGGCAAGATTGATATATTGATTAACAACGCAGGTATAACGAGAGATTCGTTCTTCCACAAAATGACGCCCGAGCAGTGGCATTCGGTCATGGACGTCAATCTCAACAGTATGTTCTATACGTGCCAAGCAGTCATTCCACAAATGCGAAAGCAACAATACGGCAAGATTGTTAATGTCTCTTCTTCTTCCAGCTGGGGCAATATGGGTCAGGCAAATTACAGCGCGTCGAAAGCCGGTGTGCTTGGATTGACGAGAACATTAGCTAAAGAAAACGGTGGGAGGCAGATTACGGTGAATGCGGTTGCGCCAGGTCAGATTAATACGGATATGACGAAGGATTTGCCACAAGACGTGAAGAAAATGGCGACGATGTTAACGCCTGCTGGTCGTATGGGTGACCCCGCGGAAGTAGCTTCGGTTGTAGCGTTCTTGTCTTCAGATGACTCGAGTTTTGTGAATGGTGAGTGCATTAGTGTGAGCGGTGGATTTTTGATGGTGTAATGTAAAAATATACCTGCGTGAGAACTGTTCAATCGTTCTTACACAGGTATATTTTTTATGCTAAACGCTTGGCTTGGGGCTGGTATTTGATAGCTTTCTGAAGTCTTGGAATCAATATGATAGACAGAATTGTCACGCCGATATCCAGTGGTAAATAAGCAACCATCCAAGACCATGCTAGTACATAACTGAAGCCTGCAGGCGCTTCTACCCAGTATACATAGGCAAAATACATATAATTTGTGCCGATTATGTAATTACCCGCTATCGCAAGAAAACCTGCCCACGCGTAACTGATCCACGACGGTTTACGCTCGAAGAATTTGCCTACGATATACGCTACAAAGATGAAAGAAATAATGTAACCGAACGTCGGGCTGAGGAAAATGCCGAGGCCTCCCTTAAATTGCGCAAATATCGGCGCGCCTGCCAACCCAATAAATAAATAAGCAAACATAGACCAGGCGCCCAATCGGCTGCCTAGTAATCCCCCTGCCAAAATAGCAAATAGTAATTGAAGTGTGACTGGCACACCTCCAATCGTCAACAGTGGTGCAATGTTCGCTCCCACCCCCATCAATGCTGCAAATAATGCGCAAAACACAATTTCCTTTGGTTTCATTTTCTGATCCTCCTACTTTCTATTGTTGTCTCTACAAATATATGTTAACATGGTTCCGAACTTAGTTAACACATATTTTTAAAAGGAGAATACAATGTGTCGATATTATTCATTACCGGAACAGATACCGATGTAGGAAAAACCGTAGCCACTGTGTTACTCAGTGACTTTTTATCTAAAAACGGTCGGCATTTCGTACCGTTTAAACCTATCCAAACGGGAGCAGTTATTCACAATGAACGCATTGCGGCGCCAGATAGTATGACGTATGGACTAGCGTCTGACAGAGAACAACTAAATCCCGACTATTTATTCACTACACCTTGCTCGCCTCATTTAGCAGCTAGGTTGGAAAATGTACAAATTGATACAGACAAATTGACTCAATCCGTGAAGAAACTTTGCAGTAGTAATGACGGAATTGTAATAGAAGGAGCTGGAGGGCTATATGTTCCGCTCACTTCTGAAGGCTATTGCATGATCGACTGGATGGAGGAACTGCAGTCCCCTGTTGTAGTAGTGGCACGAGCAGGAGTGGGGACGATAAACCATACACTCCTTTCAATTGAAGCAATGAAAGCAAGAGGCATTCGCATCGCAGGGCTTTTATTCAATGATTTGGCGCAAGACTCCCCCAACATCATCCAAGAGAATGTGGAAATGATCTATAAGATGAGCGGTGTCCCAGTGATTGGGATCATTCCTTATCAGAAAGACATTCAAGAAACATTAAGTGATTCGGAAAAGATACAGACATGCTACGAAGAATGGGATTATTCAATTTTAGAGGAGGCGTTACCAAGTGGAAGCAAATCAGTTGCTCGAGAAAAGTAAGCAATATATGTGGCTACCGTTTACGCAAATGTCGGATTACGAAAAAGATCCGTTGATCATCGCAAGTGGCGAAGGTGTGACCGTTACGGATATACATGGCAAAACGTATTTGGACGGCTATTCTTCTTTGTGGCTAAATGTACACGGCCACCGAAAAAAAGAGCTAGACGACGCGATTCAAACACAACTGCAGTCCATTGCGCATTCCACGTTACTCGGTGCTGCAAATATACCTTCGATTCTGCTGGCGGAGAAATTAGTGGAATTAGTACCTGAAAAATTGACGCGTGTATTTTACTCCGACAGCGGCGCGACGGCTGTTGAAATAGCGGTGAAGATGGCGTATCAATATTGGCAGAATAAAGGCCTCGAGAAAAAAACGCGTTTTGTGACCGTCAGCAATGGATATCATGGCGATACGGTCGGTACGATGAGTGTTGGGTCTATTGAACTGTATCACAAAGTCTATACTTCCCTATTATTTAATGCGCTCGTCATCCCGTTCCCGTCAGTTTACCGCCATCCTTCAGGTGATGCGAATACCGTGCGAGATGAAAGCCTACGTCAACTGCGTTTGCTATTTGAAGAACGTCATGAAGAAATCGCAGGGATGGTGCTGGAGCCGATGATTCAAGGAGCCGGCGGAATGAATACGATGCCAGCAGGTTATTTAAAGGGCGTTGAAAAATTATGCAAAGAATTTAACGTATTACTAATTGTCGACGAAGTAGCCACCGGTTTCGGACGGACTGGGAAAATGTTCGCTGTCGAGCATGAAGACATAAAGCCTGATCTAATGACTGTAGCAAAAGGGCTTACAGGAGGCTATTTGCCAGTCGCTGCTACATTCGCGACCGAAGAAATTTACAATGCGTTTTACGGAGAATATGAAGAAATGAAAACATTCTTCCACGGACACTCCTACACGGGGAACCAGCTGGGATGTGCAGTGGCATTAGCGAACTTGGAGATTTTCGAAAAAGAGCAACTAGTGAAGCAAGCAGAGGAAAAAGCTGCGTTACTTAAAGAATTGCTAGTGGATATTCAGCAACTTCCGCATGTGGGAGATGTTAGACAATGTGGCTTGATGTGCGGAATTGAAATCGTCAAAGACAAGCATACTAAAGAATCTTTCCCAGTGGAAAGCCGTATTGCTTACCGCGCTACGCTTATAATGAGAGAGCTCGGTTTACTGACTAGGCCGCTCGGCGACGTCATTGTCCTGATGCCACCTCTCGCTACTTCAAATGAACAGTTAGCGGAGATGGTGAAACTGATGAAAGCAGGAATACAGGCGGCGACGGAAGAATTAGTGGGCATGGGTAATATCCAGCAATAACTACAAGCTTTATAAAACAAGACTGCACTAGAAACAATGATTGTTTCTAGTGCAGTCTTGTTTGAATTTTCATTTGGTGTTCATCATGCTATTATCCAATCGGTAGTAATGGGCATCTTTGCATCCATAAACGGATCGTAGTGAACCATCACTGCGCATAGCGCTCCACCATTTCCCGTGTCACATTAAAACGCGGTTCTATTGTATCGCCGTCTACTTCCTCTACTCCAATTAATACGGAAATTACGCGTTCTCCATTGAATACCCCGCTTCCTGTAAAACAAGAACCAGCGGCATCCGTATATCCCGTCTTTAACCCATCCATTCCATTCATTTGCATACGCATACCAGGCAACAGAAGATTCGTATTCCACATCTTTACTCCTTGTGTAGACATGAAGTGTGTCATACTAGTAAATTCCAATACTTCGGGATGCGTTTGAATGAGTCGATCCGCAATAATTGCCAGGTCTTTAGCGGAAGCCAAATTGTTTTTCCCTTCGCCTCTACCTAAATAATCGCCATCCAAGCCATGTGGATTAAAGAAAACAGTTTTCTTTAGTTTAAACGCACGCGCTTGTTCATTCATCATGGCAACGAACTCCTCTTCCGTTCCACCCACCATTTCAGCCAAAGCAAGGGCCGCATCATTCGCTGAAATGATCGTCATCGCAGTAAATAATTCACGTACTGTGTAGCTTTCATTGGCCTGCATGCCTAGTTTCGCAGCACTCGCAAACTGTGCCATATTTAGAACGGTGGGACTTGGCTGGTAGATAGTTTCCCAGGAAATCGTGCCATTTTTGATCGTATTCAACACGATATATTGCGTCATTAATTTGGTCATGCTAGCAATCGGTAAGGACTTTTTGCTGTTTTTCTCATATAACACCTCACCTGTATCTGCATTCAAAAGAATCATAGCCTCAGAAGATGCACTCCAATTGTCATCTATCGGTTGCACATCGGTCCATTGAGTAACGACTGCATAGATCCCCAAACAGATGAGTAATACTAGTAGTAATTTCTTCATTTATACACCTGCCTATACTATTCATTATGAAGGAAAAGTCCCCTGAATGGTAGCGGGTGTTTCTGAAGATTATATGAAGGATAGAAAATATGCAAAAGTGGAAAATAATTTCACCCTTGGTGAGAAGATCTACTTGTAATTTTTATTTTACCAGTGGCTATTAAGTCTTGTGCTTTTTTGCAATGCTTGGAATACTGTTCATGACCTTCGGTGTAGTATCGGAAGAAAGAACAAACGGGACAACGACTACAAACCGTATCCAGCGTTTCATTTGGACATCCTCAATAGTTTTATATTTAGTACACCATTACCTGAACAGTTAACCTGTTTACAGATGACGGTATACCAGTATTATTATTCAACCTTATTCATCATTTTATATAGTTTCAACTATGTAACGTTTCATGGTCGCCATCATGGATATGCAGCATATTTTCTATTCTTTTTTAGTTCAATCGTGTCTCTTCCGACTATTTATTTTAATGTCAAAATGTCTCTAACCTCACAAAAAAGACGACAATCCATTCACATTCGAATGAATCATCGTCTTTTTGTTTTTGAGAAATCAAAGCGTATAGTGACATTGATTTTTCACATGCTAATCTGGGGAATAGAACCGATTACTTCGTATAACCGTTCATTTGAGATTGAGCCTGACGCACTAATCGCTTTGTAATTTCTCCGCCGACGGATCCGTTGGCACGCGATGTGGAGTCTGGTCCAAGGTTTACACCGAATTCGTTTGCGATCTCTTCCTTCATCTGGTTGATCGCCTGTTGTACACCTGGCACTAATAGTTGGTTTGAGTTACTGTTGTTTGGCATGTTGTCCACCTCCTTCTGACAATAGAATGAGCAGATTTTAAAAAAACATACTGTTAATTTTTAAAAATGATGATTTTTTATTTCCTTCATATTATAGGCAATCGAACAAAAAAATAAACAACCTCTACCGTTCCACTTTGGCAGAGGTTGCAGACTTATGATTGTATTTTTTCTTCGATTAGTGTTCCCTTACACAATTGTTTAGTACGCTCTAACTCTTCGGTCATTTTTTTCTTCACGGCACTTGACCAGCCAAGTTGAACAGCTAGGAAATTAATGACAGGCTCTTGCCATTGATCGACCCAGTCGATGTCAAAGAGCAATGCGCCCGTTCGTCTCCAGAAAAAGTCTACAGGTGTACAAACGAATTCTTTTGAAAGGGAATACCACGCTTGTGCGTAAATTTCAATCGGTAAATTGGCTCTTCGTGCATCAGCCTTTCCGTTTTGGATGACGCCGAATATCTCATCGATGTTCGATCCATAATGAGTTACGAGTGCATAAGCCGTTTGCTCAGATAATCCTAGGCTCATCCCTTCTTTAACTTTTCTCTTAACAAAAGCTTCAAATCCTTTTGAACCACCTACATGACCACCTGAAATAGGTAGTTTTTTTGTACGGCAAGACGGAACTTTTTTGCCATATGAAATTTTAAGATCTGCAGCGATACGATCGACAATCGTTTCTGCCATTTTGCGATACCCTGTTAACTTTCCGCCAGCAATCGTTAATAAACCGGAATCTGAAATCCAGATTTCATCTTTTCGGGATATCTCCGAAACGCTCTTTCCTTCTTCTTGTATAAGTGGTCTAAGGCCTGCCCAACCCGATTCAATTTGTTCTTCGCTAATCTCCAGTTTCGGAAAAACAAAATGAATAGCATTTAGCAAATATTCTTTATCCGCCTGTGTAATCTGCGGCTCCGTCAAACTTCCTCGATAATCTGTATCGGTTGTTCCTATGTATGTTTTGCCATTGCGCGGAATCGCCAACACCATGCGCCCGTCCGGTGTATCAAAATAAATAGTTTGTTCTAAAGGAAAGACCCGTTGATCAAAGACCAAATGAACACCTTTAGTTAAATGAAGTTGTTTTTGATCAGGCACTGCATCTTTGTGACGGACTTCATTAACCCATGGTCCAGTTGCATTGATGACTTTTTTAGCGAAAATCATTCGAGATTTTCCCGTTAATTGATCAATCGTTTCGACACCTGCTACTTTGCCGTCATGATAAACAAATTTTGTCACTTTTGTATAATTTAAAACCGAGGCTCCGTACTGAACAGCTTCTTTTATCACTTCAATCGTTAAACGTGCATCATCTGATCGATATTCTACGAATTTCCCTGCACCGAGGAGACCTGTTGGATTCAACTTTGGTTCATCACGAAGTGTCTGCTTTTTTGATAACATGCTTTTACGTTCTGATTTCTTTACTTTGGCTAATGTATCATAGACACGCAAACCAATTGAACTGCTAAATTTACCAAACGTCCCTCCTTTATAAATGGGCAACAACAGCCATGTAGGTGTCGTCACATGTGGTCCGTTTTCATACACTACCGCACGTTCCTGTCCAGTTTGTGAAACGATTTTAAACTCGAGGTTCTTTAAATAACGCAATCCCCCATGAATCATTTTCGTAGAGCGACTAGACGTTCCAGCCGCAAAGTCCTGCATTTCTACTAACACCGTATTTAGTCCTCGACTCGCTGCATCAAGCGCTATACCTGCTCCCGTCACGCCGCCTCCTATTACAAGTACATCGAATTCTTCTGTTCGTATATTTTCCAATATATCCTCTCGTCGAAAGCGAGGCTGTCGTTTTATCATATGTAAACAAGCTCCTATCTTCACATCTTCAATAGCATAATACTACAACTAATCCGAATACTTTTAAAGTTAATTGACAAATTATTTGATTCATGTGATAATTTCTACATATTTAGTAGGATTTATAGTCAAATAACACAACTAGAGAACTCGGCATACAGGCTACATTACCAAATAATGAGATAGACATTTGTTTGTAACAGACCTGTCCGTTAATGGATCGGTCTTTTTTTATACTACAGGAGGTCGTATGGATGGACGTATTTGTCAATGAACAGAACTATACTACATATCGTTTTTTAGAAATCGAGGAGATCAAACAGTATGTGAGAAATCTAGGTTTCTTTCCTGAACCTGGAGACATAAAAGTTATTGAAGTAAGTGATGGCAAGATCAATCACGTATATAGACTACGAAATGAATATAGGTCCATCATTTTTAAGCAAGCAGTTCCATACGCACGAGTTGTTGGCGAATCGATGCCTCTACCACTTGACCGCGTACGTATTGAAGCGGAAGTGATGAAGGTATACGAAGAAATCCTTCCGAAAAGCGTGCCTTCCGTCTTACATTTGGACGAAGTGATGGCGATCGTTGTGATGGAAGACATGCTTCCTCTTGAAGTTGGCCGAACTGCATTAATCAATGGAAGTGAGTCCGCTCGCTTTGCGACAGACATCGGCAAGATGACTGCTGAGGTGCTGTTTAAAACATCTGATTTCTATATGCCCTCGCCCATTAAAAAGGAGCTACAAGCACGATTAGCAAACCCTGGAATGAGACAGTTAACTGAGCAATTGGTGTTTGATTGGCCGTACAGTGACCACGAGACCAATGAGTGTGAGACTGGTATGCGCAATGAAGTGAAATTCCTCAGTCAAGACCAGCGCTTATTACTCGAAGTAGCTCAACTGAAACATAAATTCATGACAAAAGCGGATGGCCTTATTCACGGCGATTTGCATAGCGGCGCAATTTTCACGGGAGATAACCGAACAGTCATTTTCGATACGGAGTTTGCACTTTTCGGTCCTTTTGGTTTTGACCTTGGACAATTCATCGCGAACCTATTTTTGAACGGGATTGCCTTCCCCAACTATAAAGAAAAGCGTTTTGAGCAAGCGAAAGAAACATGGTATGCATTTGCGGAAACATTTTCAAACCTATGGCAGACCAGTACACATGAACGCTATACGAAAGTCGATGGATTTTACACGATTATTATGGAAGAACTCTTTACTGATATCATTGGCTATGCAGGATGCGAACTAGTACGACGGGCGATCAGTATTGCACAAATTCCAGACATGAATACAGAACAAGATGAAGACTTGCGCATGGCGGCTAGAAAAGAGGTCTTAGCACTAGGTAAATATATGATTATGGAGCGAAAACATATTCATTCTCTAGAACAATTGAGTCATTGGTTTCAAGCAACTAGATAAATAGTAGAGGAGGCAGTTCGATGGGCGTTACAGCAACCTATTTATTCCCCACTCATCCGAATCAGGAAAAAATTGCAGAACAACATGCTCTTGGATTAACGATTGGTTCATGGACCGATATTCCCCATATTGAGCAGCAACAATTGAAACATCATAAAGGCGAATTGGTATCTGTTGTCAAAGGCGAGCAGAAAGACACCGTGACGATTTTTTATCCGTCTGCTAACTTTTCAGCAGACCTTCCGGCAATCTTTACTACGGTCTACGGAAAATTATCCTTTTTCGAAGGGTATGAACTGATTGATTTGCAGTTTGACAATCCATTACTCGCACAATTCCCTGGCCCACGCTTTGGTGTCAAGGGTATTCGAGAAAAGCTCGGTGTCTACGATCGACCGCTATTGAAAGCGATCTTCAAAGGAGTGATGGGACGGGATTTATCCTTTTTCTCCACTCAACTCCAAGAGTTATTAGCTGGTGGTATCGATTTGATCAAGGACGATGAAATTCTGTTCGAAAATGAATTAACACCTTTTTATCAACGCGTAACTACTGCTAAAGACATTCTCACACATCATTACGAGAAAACAGGCGCACATGCTTTATATGCCGTCAATTTATCAGGGAGATCCCATGAATTGCATGAAAAAGCAGAACGCGCAACTGAACTAGGCGCAAGCGCTTTATTATTCAATGTGCATGCCTATGGTCTGGATACGCTACAATCACTACGGGAAAACGATAATATCGGATTACCGATTCTCGCCCACTCCGCATTATCCGGTGTGCTCGCAGGTCAAGCTGGCAGTGGATTTTCCTATCCTTTGCTTGTTGGAAAGTTGACGCGTCTAGTTGGTGGTGACCTCTCGCTCTTCCCGAGTCCATATGGCAATGTAGCGATTTCACGCGAAGATGCCCTGGGGATTAATGAGGAGTTAATAAAAGATAATGGATTTGAGCGAACGTTTGCAGTGCCTTCTGCTGGAATTCATCCGGGAATGGTCCCACAGTTGCTTGAAGACTTCGGTGACAACTTGGTCATCAATGCAGGAGGCGGAATTTTTGGGCACCCAGATGGTCCAACACCTGGTGCACAGGCTTTCCGCGCAGCAATCGATGCAAGTGTTCATCAAATTCCGTTACCAGAAGCTGCAAAAACATCCAGCCCCTTGCGGCTCGCATTGGATCAATGGGGCACGATTGACGTTAAGTAAAGTGGAGGGTGAACGATGAGTAACGTAGTAATTTTCTGTGATTTTGATGGGACGATTACGAAAGAAGATAATATTATCAGCATTATGAAAGAATTCGCAGTGCCTGGCTGGAAAGAGATAACAGATGATATATTACAACAAAACATCTCGATCCAAGATGGGGTCAGGCAACTGTTTTCGTTCATTCCGAGTTCGCTACAAAAGGATATCATTTCTTTCGTCTTACGGGATGCGGAAATCAGAGAAGGATTCAGCGAGTTTGTACAGTTTACGAGGGAACAGAATATTCCACTCTATATTGTCAGTGGCGGAATCGATTTCTTCGTTCATCCTGTGCTCGAGCCTTTTGGACCTATTGATCAAATTTATTGTAATGAAGCGACATTTGACGAAGAACGAATTAGGATTCATTATCCACATGCTTGTGATGCGCACTGCACGAAGCAAGATTGTGGTTGCTGTAAACCGTCTATCATGCGTAAGCTATCAGATCAGCAACAGACACGCATTGTCATCGGTGATTCGGTAACAGACTTTGAAGCCGCAAAATTGGCTGATGTAGTCATTGCGAGGGACTTCCTAGCAGAAACTTGCGAGAAACTGGACATTCCGTATTCGCGCTTTGAAGTATTTACCGACTGTATCGACATCGTGAAAGCACAATTATAATTTCAAATAGATAGGAGCGACTACTACTATGGCAACGATTACGATTCAAGGGGCAAACGAAGTGATTGAAGGACAACAGGAAGTTGCCCAATTCCTCACCCAACAAGAAGTTATTTATGAACACTGGCCGATTGACCAATTACCTGCACATCTCCGGGAAAAGTTCAATCTGACGGATTCTGAAAAAGAAGAGATTCTCCACGCTTTCAAATCAAATATTGATGCAATTTCTGAACGACGTGGCTATAAAGCGGCAGATGTCATCTCGTTATCTAAAGACACACCGAATATCGAGGAAATGTTGAAGAACTTCGAGCGGGAGCATCATCATACCGATGACGAAGTTCGTTTTATCGTCAGTGGTCATGGTATATTCGTTATTCAAGGAAAAGATCAGCGCTTTTTTGAAGTGCATCTAGATCCGGGTGATTTAATTTCTGTACCAGAAAACATTCGTCATTATTTCACATTGGCAGCGGATCGCCAAGTAGTAGCTCTTCGGATTTTCGTTACACCTGAGGGCTGGGTTGCAGTATATTGATTGATGAATAAGCGTTCTAAAAATGAAAGCACCTTCCTCCCATTACGAGGTTAAGGTGCTTTTCGTTATAGACACGTCTCTAGAAAGATCGGTTCCGTCTGACTTCCCTACTTAGCTTGATCAGACATAGCGCAATGAACGTAAATTTTTGTCAGGCTAGGCGATTTTCAATCGCATTTTCCACCTATTATTCTCTATATAAAAGTTTTTATTTGATTCCTGCGTGTACTGCCTTCATTAAGGGTATGTATTGAATAGGGAAAAATATTGAGAGAGGTGAGTTTAATTGGCAAATTACCATGATTCATTTAGTAAAACGAAAGCAGAGTTACGACCTGAACAATTAAAGAAGATCGTAGACTACTCTTCACTTCCATTTGATTCAACTGAACATGTAGAAAAGCTCACAAATATCGTCGGACAACAACGTGCACGCTCCGTGATGAACTTTGGCCTACACGTAAATAAACCCGGATATAATCTATATGTCGCGGGAATAGAGGGAGTCGGGAAAACATCTTTTGTCAATACGGTCGTTCATGACTTTTCGGAGAAAGAAGCTACCCTATTTGACTGGTGTTATGTAAATAACTTTGAAGACGAGTACAAACCAAAAGTACTAAAACTCCCCGTAGGATTGGGAAAACAACTTCAAAAGTCCATGGAAGACTTGTTGAAAGATTTACAAGTTGATATTCCCACAGCTTTTAACGAAGAAAACCGACTCAAGAACCGTTCATCGATCATTCGAAAATATAAAGACCAAGTTGATCAAGTGTATAAACGTACGAATGAAATAGCTGCTGAGAACGGCTTTCTACTGAAACAGTCTGATTCCACGGTAGCGACAATACCGATGGGTGAAGACGGAAATCCTATAAGCGAGGAAGCATATAAGAAATTAACTGAAGAACAACGGGCAGCTATTGAAAGGAACTCTGTCAAATTACAAGAAATTATATTGGAAGCGACAGAATCTATCCTCCGTTTTGAACAAGATTTGAAGAAATCATTGGCAGGCTTTGATCATCAAACAGCCATTACGACAATCGATTTTCATATTGATGAAGTAAAAAAGATCTACAAAGACTGTCCTGAAGTGATGCATTATATAAAAGCGGTTCGAAAAGATCTCAAGAATAATTTCCAAATTTTTTTATCCACTCCAACTACAAAAGAAGACAAACAACTAGGCAGACTGTTCAATGACGAAAATCAAGCATTAAAAAAATATACGATAAATGTACTCGTCGATCACAGTGAAACTACAGGCATGCCCGTTATTTCTGCAGATAACCCGACTTTTTATAACCTAATGGGCAAGGTGGAATATGAGAATCGAATGGGTGTCATGAGCACGGATTTTACTAAAATAAAACCTGGCTATTTGCATAATGCAAACGGAGGGTATCTTCTGATCCAAGCGAAAGATATTTTTTCGAAAAGCCAAGCGTGGGAAGGTTTAAAAAGGGCATTATTAATTCATAAATTACAAATTGAGAATATAGGTGAACATGCCAGCGTCATTGCTACCGCTTCAGTAAATCCAGATCCGATTCAACTTGACGTAAAAGTGATTATTATTGGGAACATGGACATTTATCAAGCACTTTATCATCACGATGAAGATTTTCGTAAACTGTTTAAAATTCGCGTAGACTTTGATGTGGAAATGAAATACAACCAAGAGAATATTGCAGGGTTGGTTAGTTTCATTCATACACATGGCAAAAAATATGGACTTCGACATTTTGACTCTTCAGCTGTCGCAAAAATTATTGAATACAGTTCGCGTGTCGCTGGCGATCAACACAAATTATCCACACATTTTAATTTACAAGTAGAATTACTTTATGAAGCGGATGCATGGGCAGGCATCATGGGAGACGACCTAGTTACGGCCAAACATATCGAAAAAGCCATTCAGGAAAAGAGATATCGATCGAATTTATATGAAGAGAAAATTCAAGCGAGTATTGATGAAGGAAGTATACTGATTGATACGATAGGAGAGAAAATCGGACAAGTAAATGGCCTGGCCGTCTATGATTTAGGGCAATATCATTTCGGCAAACCATCACGCATTACGGCTACCACGTTTATGGGTAAGAAAGGTTTTGTCAATATTGAAAGAGAAAGCCAGATGAGCGGAAATACACATAACAAAGGCGTGTATATATTAGGAGGATATTTAGGGCAAAAGTTCGCCCAAAAGTATCCGTTGGTATTGACTGCGCATATCGCTTTTGAACAATCCTATGGTGGTGTGGATGGTGATAGCGCATCCAGCACAGAATTGTATGCTATTCTCTCAAGCCTGGCGGAAATTCCCATCCATCAAGGATTAGCTGTCACTGGCTCGGTCAATCAAAAAGGGGAAATCCAGCCAATTGGCGGCGTAAATGAGAAAATTGAAGGCTTTTATAATGTATGTAAAAACAAAGGACTAACAGGCAAACAAGGCGTACTCATCCCCCATCAAAATGTGAAAAACTTAATGTTGAATGATGAAGTCATTGAATCCGTTCGCGATGGACAGTTCCATATTTATAAAGTACGAACGATTGAAGAAGGAATAGAAATTTTAACGGGTATACCCGCAGGACATCCGAATGAACAAGGAGATTACGATAAAGAAACCGTCTATGGAAAAGCAGCAATGAAATTACGGATGTTTATGGAATTTGCGCGAGAACAAGAGAGATGAAAGAGCATCTGCGTTTGAAATGCACTTCAGAAGTATACTTCACGTGGTTTCTAGCGCAGGCCCTTTCTTCAGCAGTACGTCAATACATACATACTATTCAGTCAACCGTAATAAATCATTAAAATACACCTATGTATTTCCATCTAGCTTACATTCTCAAGTCATTTTTGTTACATTCTCTTCTACGATGTCGAAAAGCTGTACAATGGAAATACGATAGTTTTCTGAAGGAGCCGAATTATGAATAAAAAACGTTTATCTTGGGTAGATGTCACCAAAGGTTTTTTGATGATTCTCGTCGTAATGGGACATTATCCTGGGCAGTTGGATTTCCCACTCGTTAAATATATCTACTGGTTTCACATGCCAGCCTTCTTCATTTTAAGCGGTTTGTTTTTTAAGCCTGTCATCGAGAAAGGCTTCATGAAACAATCGATTCAAAAACGATTTATGCAGTTGATTGTTCCCTATTTGTTTTTCCTAGTAAGTATTACACTGATTCGTTATGGGATCGAGATTGGTTCAGGGAATTTCGATTGGTCATGGTACGTCCATGATATATGGACCATTATTGTTGGAGGACGTTTTGTACGTGGTGCCTATGGTGTTTTCTGGTTTGTTACGACTCTATTCTTTACATACTTGTTTTTCTTATGGATGACAAAATACTTTAGCCGTACAAAACAACTCATTATTTTAGCTGTTTTTTATAGTGTTGCCCACCTTGAAAGCTTGTTCGCGATGCGTGTCATTGGCGGTGCTCCATCTACTGCAGCGCAAACGATCCCAATGATTTGGAACATCGATGTTGCGCTTATGGCAGTCGTCTATTTTTCACTCGGCTATTATTTGAAGAATTTTTGGATGAACATTCCGAAAAAGTGGTTAGTTACGGGGTTGCTTATTAGTCTCACAGCTATATCTTTAGACCACTATCACGTCATTGACTATCACTTGAGCATGAAGTTTTTGCGCTATGACCATTTCTTTTTAGACTTGATCATCCCGCTTTCTTTCACACTGGTGTTAGTCGGTGCGTTCCAACTCATAGTAGCCAAGTTATCGTTAAATTGGCTACAAAAAATCGAAAAGCATTCCTTAACGATCATGTATTTACACATCTTCACGGATATTTTATTAAATGATTACTTTACGTATGGGATTGTCGGCTTCACGGCCTTCGGTTTGTTTATTCCCATCTTCGTTTCAATCATCATACAAAAATGTATGCCGCACGGAAAATTATTCCTCGGCGGGTTTTCACAGAAAAAGAACACGCAAATTGCTCAATAACAAAACTACCTGCGCACGAAACATTCATGAATCGTTTCCTATTCATGTTGGATTTGTAGCGCAGGTACTTTTTTGACTCTATAATCACTGTGTACGAAGCTCCGATAGAACCTAAAAAATCGGCTACCATAAGAAAAAACCAAGAAACTTTTCGGAAAAAGTCTTGGTTTTTTATTTACATCCCTATTAAGAAGGTGAGTGAACTGGCTCATAAAATACAGGAGGAACTGAGCCGAAGCATCTGCGGTGATACAGCATCGGTTCTTTCGTTGTGTCGGCCTGCAAGTCCAATACTTCACCAATTAAAATGGTATGATCACCCGCTTCAATAGTTTGGAATGTCTTACATTCAAATACTCCAAAAGCTCCTTCAATAATTGGTAGCCCATTTTCAGAAAGCGCCCATTGGCAATCAGCGAAACGGTCTTCCACTTTGCTTGCAAATGTTTTGCATAGCTCTTGTTGCTCGCCAGCCAATACGTGAACAGCAAATTTCCCACCTTTTGTGAACGCTTCCAATGAAGATACTTTATGATCGATTGACCATAACACCATGAGTGGATCTAATGAAACAGAAGCGAATGAGTTAACTGTTAACCCTACAGGCGTTCCATCTTCATTCGTCGTAGTCAGGATGGTAACTCCCGTCGGATAATTCCCCATGATTTGCTTAAAAAGATCTTGTTTTTCAACATTTCCCATTATCTATCTCTCCTTTTTCAATATAGATTATTTACTAGTTCTTCTTATGTTAAACGGGGTTTCTTACCTGTCAAAGATACGAGACTATAAAGCACTGCCGTAACAAGAATGGTTGGATACACAGCCCCTACTGAATTATTGAGAAATTCTGAGTTACTGACTACTAAGAAGAAAACTACACCAAATGCCCAAACAGCCACGGCTTTTAGATTCACACCTTTGTAATACCAGTATTCTCCACCTGTTTTCTCGAATTCCCGAACATCATATGAGCGCTTCCTCACAATGAAATAGTCAGCTACCAATATTCCTAGCAATGCACTCAACACCATTCCGATATATTCCAAGAAGCCCATAAATGTATCCAAGAAACTAGCTAGGAATAGTGGTATTAGCATTAAAAATCCTGCTAAGACGGTTACCATCCAAATAGAGTGCAAAGGCTTGATCTTTTTCGTCACATTCGTGATGGAAATCCCTGCTGCCATCAAGTTTACAACATTGGTTGTCACACACGCTACTACGATGAGAATTAATGCAAATGATCCGAGACCTAGATTAGTTACAATAGAACTAGGGTCCGAATTTTCCGGATCATAAATTCCAGTACTCAGCGCTGCACCGATTGTGGCAATGATTCCGATAAACGCAAACCATAATAGGGAAAGATACGCGCCTACGAGCGGAGCGACAGTCGCTGTTTTTGCTGAGCGTGTATATCTTGTAAATTCAGCAATTCCTAACACCCATGCCAAACTAAACGCAGCCATAATATCTACAGCCTTTCCAACTGGTATAACCGAATCTGCTGGCGCACTCCAATTCATGATGGCGGACAGTGGATGCGTTTTCAATACGACAACAGTAATCCAAATACCTAACACGAGAACTAATGCCATACCGATTCTTTCAACAATTTTAATGGAATTTCTCCCTAGCGATACAGCCACAAAGTTCAGTAAACTCATGAAAACGATACCCGCTATCATCGGTCCTACACTTCCCGGCTCACCGTACGCTGACCAACCAAATAAGTCTTTTAAAATAAAACTCATGGAGATCACAGCGATAAATGTGTTAACTACTGCCCATCCAAGAAATACAATGGTGTTTAATACCGTCGGGAGAAGACTTCCTCTCACTCCGAAAGCGGGTCTGGTCAAAGCCATGGTAGATGTCCCTACCTTAAAACCCATATATCCAACAAGTGCTAATATAAGATAGGCGATAGGGTTGGAAATCAATGTGACACCAATCGCCCCTGCAAACGCCATTCCAGCTACTGTTCCTCCTACATACCAAGATGCATTATTTGAGTTGGCCCCAACCCAAATCGCCACCATGTCAAAAAATCCAATATTTCTTTGACTCATAGGAACTACTTCAGTCGCGTAATGTTCTTCCGTAGTAGCATCTAGTTGGTTGTTTCGCTGTGTTAGAGCATCTGCCTCTACCGTTACGCCTACCTCGGCCTTTACTGTTTCGATAGACTTCATAATCTTCCCCCTTTTTTAACGATTTACCTGAATGGTAAAAGTTCTACACTTCCGGCTGAGCTTAAACGGCTCTATGAAATTCGGGCACCATAACGTGAGGCATAAATTGTTCATACCGTACAGTTAGCTGATAACTTGTTATACACTTCTCTTAAATTGTCCGGGGTAAATTGTAATTCATCGGGCATACTAGATTCCCAAGCGTGATAAGGTTCCCCCAATAATTTATTGCAAATTTGATCCGCATCAAAAATACTTATATCGTAAACCCAATTACCCATCATACAGACTGCCGCCATATGCGCTCCAACCGTCGTGGTACCGCAAATATCCTTCACTAGATTGACTTGATAATCACGATAGTAAGCATCCATTACAGTTGAAAGGACACAAACATCTGTTAGAACTCCACCTACAATTAAGTTCTTTATATTTAAGCTTTTCAACATTAAGTCTAAACTGGATTCATGAAAACCACTATATCGGTACTTATCCACAATGATATCGTCAGGTTGATTTTTCAACTCTTCGATGATATCAATCGAATCGGTATTCGTATTGTAGTAAAGCGGCTTCCCATGCTGATCAACAGGTTCTAAGTTTGCAAGTCCAACTCCATCGCCTCTATTGATATGGCGCGTATAAATGATGGGTATGTTTTTTTGTCTGCATACTTCGATTAAATTGGCCGTTTTTTTAATGATTTCTTCCATTCCTTCAACAGCGGACGTACCACCTTCATTTTGTAGGTCTATTAAGAGTAATGCTTGATTCTGACTATTCAACTGATGCACTCCTTTCGTTCGTCATTTACCATGTACCATACAAGCTAATGAAAAAATCTCACTTCTTTTATTTATATTGCAAAGCCAGCCCACTTTTATAATTCACTAATAATGGGATTCCACTTTTTAAGCTCAAGTCGACGAACTTTTTCTATTACATGGGGATCAGCCTCCGCCAATTGTTGTGCTTCTTCAAATGAATCCGCTCGATAAATAATTAATCCTCCTGATTGATCGGCAAAAGGACCTCGGGCGAAGATTTTCCCCTGTTCATCGAGTCTATCCAAGTACTCGATATGTCGCGGTAAGACTTCTGCATTTTTTTCAGGCTGAATCATGTGTAAAAATGCCGTGTAGTAAGCCATAACCTTGCCTCCTAGTTGCGATTCCAAACGACTAGTTTCATTTCTGTCATTTCTTCGATCGCATATTTCAATCCTTCTCTTCCATTTCCGCTTTCCTTGACGCCGCCATACGGCATGTTATCCACTCGGAAAGTTGGAATATCGTTGATCATGACGCCTCCTACATACAATTCATCCGCTGCATATAGTGCCGTGTGGATGTCATTTGTATAGATTCCTGCTTGAAGACCAAAACGCGAATCGTTCACTTGCTCGATCGCATCCTCTACTGACTTCACTTTATCTATGACTAGGATGGGTGCGAATACTTCATTGCAGGAAACTTTCAGATGTGATCCTGCTTCCGTCAAAATAGTAGGGTAAAGTATATTCCCTTGTACTTTTCCACCTGTAACTACGTTTGCACCTTGGCATTTGGCTTCGTCGATCCAACTCAATGTCCGTTCTACGTCTTTTGAGGAAATCAAAGCCGATACTTCAGTTTCTTCGTGCAACGGATCACCCATTACGAGCTTTTCTGTTTCTTCTACGATTTTCGAAACGAATTCATCGTATAGCTCTTCGTGGATATAAACGCGTTGGAGTGAAATACAGACCTGCCCCTGGAATGAGAATGCACCTGACACGCAGCGAGAAACGACTTGATCTAGATCCACACCTTGGTCAATAATCACAGCTGCATTCGAACCCAGCTCAAGAGTTACCCTCTTTAATCCAGCTTTATTTTTGATTCCAATGCCGACTGCTGGACTGCCTGTAAATGTAATCATTTTCACTCGATCATCCGTAACAATTTGATCGCCAATTTCTTGGCCATCGCCTGTGATAACGTTAAGCGCCCCTGCCGGTAATCCAGCTTCCATTAATAATTCCGCAATAAAATAAGAGGATAATGGTGTTTGTGCAGCTGGTTTCAAAACAATCGTATTTCCGGTGGCAATTGCAGGACCGATTTTATGCGCTACTAAGTTCATCGGAAAATTGAATGGTGTAATAGCGCCGATTACGCCAAGTGGTTCCCGTACAGTGTAGGCCAGACGATTCACCCCGCCCCGCGCCGCATCGAGCGGGAGAGTCTCTCCGTAAATACGCTTGGCTTCTTCTGCTGCAAATTTATACGTCTCGATTGTACGAAGTACTTCATCTCTTGCTGTTGCAATGGGTTTTGCAGCTTCCATGGCAATAATTTCAGCGGCTTCTTCAGAACGCTCATGTAATAAGGAAACTAAATTTTCCAAAATTTCCGCCCGTTGATAAGCAGGCATTTTCGCCATCACTCTACGCGTCTGTAGAGCTGTTTCGATTGCTTGATCTGTTTCATTTTTTGTCGCTTTAGCAATATGGGCAATCACTTCACCTGAATACGGGGAATGCAAATCCGTGTACTCTTTCGTTTCCACCCATTCACCATTAATTAGTAAGTGTTGCGTTTTTAAGCATGCTAGCGATTTATTCATCATCATCTAGTTTACCTGCTTTCTGCTAGTGGTGGCTATATTGGATTGATACTTCATGATTTGAATGATTTTGTGTTCTTCTTGTAAATATTCTTCGATTTTAAGGCTTAACCCGCCACTTCCGAATTTAACACGCTGCTCCTCGCCATTGCCAGTTCGCTTAATATATTCAAGAAAGACCAACACATTTTTACGTCTTTCCACTATATCTTCAAATCCTCGATCATAGAAAAACGTATCAATTGTGTTGTAGACACCTTTATTCACCCCAAATCGATCACTGCAGAGACGCACGAATGCTATATCCGTCAAATGAATCGCTGTTTCAACATGCATAATGGTTGCTCCTCTCTCTATATATTACTGGCCCGCTTCGACTTATCGCATGATGAATGGATCGGGCATAGGTTCGCTGGATGTGTTGATCCAAACCGCTTTGCTTTGTGTATATTCATAAATCGCATCGAAACCACTTTCTCTTCCGTGACCGCTTAGTCCGGAACCTCCGATTGGCATAAGTGGAGAAATACTTCTGTATGTATTCACCCATATGATACCAGCGTGAACGGCTTTTGCTACACGGTGGGCTCTTGCGACATCTCGAGTCCAAATTCCTGTGGCCAGGGCATATTCCGTATCATTGGCCAAAGCAATCGCTTCTTCCTCATCTTTAAATGGGATGATGCTGAGCACGGGACCGAAAATCTCTTCTTGAACAATCCGAGCATTATGATCAGTCAGTTCTATAATTGTCGGTTCAAAATACCAACCTGTTTCCGTATTTTCTGGAGTCTTCCCACCGATGACAACGTTGCCGCCTTCTGCTTTACCAATACCCACATATTCCTTCACTCGTTCAAGTTGTGCCTCCGTAGCAAGTGGACCCATTTCAGTCTCGTCAAGAAGCGGATCTCCTATTTTAATTCGTTTGACGCGCTCCACCAGTTTGTCAAGCACTTGATCGTAAATGTCTACGTGGAGTAATGCGCGAGAACCTGCTACACAACTTTGACCGGATGCTCCGAAAATTCCAGCAATGATACCCATTGCAGCGCTTTCAGGATCGGCATCTTCAAATACGATGTTCGGCGATTTTCCACCAAGTTCAAGGGATACTTGCGCAAAGTTTTCTGCTGTATTCCTGACGACATGACGTGCTGATTCGCTGCCCCCTGTAAAGGCTACTCTTCTTACGAGCGGATAGGCTGTCAACGTATTGCCGACTGGCATTCCAAAACCGGTGACAACATTGACCACGCCTTTTGGAAATCCTGCTTCTTCCACATATTTCATCAGTTCTAGAAGAGATGCTGATGTCATTTCAGAAGGCTTGATGACAATGGTATTCCCTGCCACTAAAGCTGGAGCCAATTTGATCGTCGTTAAGTATAATGGTGAATTCCACGGTGTGATCGCGGCCACTACGCCTAAAGGCTCCCTCGTCGTGAACGCAAATATATCCTTTTTGTCTATCGGCATGGTTTGGCCGTGGATCTTATCTGCCAACCCCGCATAGTAATAGAAAAACTCGGGTAAATAAGTGAGTTGTCCACGCATTTCCCGAAGTAACTTCCCATTATCCTTCGTTTCGAATTCTGCCAGTTCTTCAATATTTTGCGAAATCAACTCACCCAGTTTATGAACGAGTTTACCACGTTCTGTGTAGGTCATCTCAGCCCATTCTGAATGGTGAAAAGCTTCGTGTGCTGCTTGCACTGCCCGATTCACATCTTCTTCGGTGCCTTCCGCTACTTCACACCAAGCCTCACCCGTTGCGGGATTATAGCTAGGGAAATATTTACCGCTTTCCGATTCGATCCACTCACCGTTGACATACATTTTATATCTTTTTAATGACATCTTGGCACACTCCTTTCATTCAATTGACATGCTTTTGGATAAATGAATGAATCGCCTGATTTACGATCTCCGGTTTTTCGACGGGTAACATATGTCTCGTATCCGGAACAATCAACAACTCAGAATTCAATAGTTTTTCATGTATTTGGCGCGACATTTTTGGTGTTGAACCCACATCATATTCGCCTGTAATGACGAGCGAGGGAACTGAAATATCCTCCAGCTGTTGCCAAACTTCTTCATCCGCCGTTGCAAATAACGTATAGGCCGCCATGTACCCGTCAGCATTATTTGTTTCGAGGCGGTGTCTCACTTCATTGATAATCTTTGGATTCTTGTCCTGAAACTCTTGATTGAACCAACGCTGAATTGCAGGCTCGATAGTAGTTTGTGGTCCTAATTCTTTCACTTTTTCAACTCTCGCAGCAATCGCTTTTCTCTGCTCGGGTGTTCTGTTGGCGACCGAATTCATAATGGTCAAGGTTCTAATTTTATCCGGAAACTTAGCGGCAAATGACTGCGCAACCATTGCTCCCATGGAGAAACCAACTAGATGTACTTTCGTCAGTTTTAACTCGTTCACAAGTGTGGATAATTGCACGACAAACTGTGATAGTGAATAGGGACCGGGTGGATGCGAAGATCCCCCGTGTCCTAGCATGTCATATGTAATTACTCGATAATTAGCAGACAAACGATTCACTTGTTGTTGCCACATTGCATGATCCAGTCCGACACCGTGAATGAAAATTAGCGGTTCTCCCACTCCTGTTTCTTCATATAAAGTGGTTTCTTGATCATACGTAATGTTTGACATTAGGCAAGACCCATCTCAACCATATCTTGATGACGGTCACCTGTTCTTGGGAATGGACGGCCAGCTGTCGACACACTGATTGCCACTACGATTTCATTTGCACGCGGAGCATCTGGAATCATCGCTTCGAATGTCAAGAAATGAGAACGCTTGGAGTCTTCATTTTTGTGTACCATTGGAATCAGTACGGGAGTTCCTGCACCTCCGCGTTTGTTCGTAAATGGCAAGATACTTTTGCCTCCTACTGCATCGCGGAATTTATTACCGAATTTCAATGTATGAATGAATGCTGATGCATGTTCCATTTCACCGTCAACACCCACTACCGCAGCCTTACCGAATGCTTCCACGTCGTCTGCGGAATCAATATGCTTAAATAATTCATCTACTAAAATTTCACCAATTTCCGGAGCATATTCATTAATTTCCGGCATGAGATCTTCTACAAATCCTCTTTCAACCCATGGATTTTTCATAACCAACATCGTGGTGATCATTTTGATCGGTGCATCTAATTGTTTGCCACCTTCCATGCGTGTTTCCTCTATTGCAGTATATACTTTGCGAACTTCTAACATATTAAACTACCTCCAATTTTGTTTTTGCGAATTTTGGCATAACTTCTTCCGTAAATAACTTCAAACTTTTCATCACTTTTTCATGTGGCAATGTGCTGTGATTTGTCCATAATAGCAAGTTTTCTAGATTTAGTTCTTCTTGGAGTTCCTGAATCTTTTCTGCAACATATTCTGGCGTTCCAACCAACATGTTTCTAGAAAACAGGAAATCAAAGTCTAGTTCTTGACCTTCTTTCAACTCTTCACCAGGATCAAGTAAATTACTGAGACCTCTCCAGTGACAGATCCAGCGGTACGTGTTCAGTACTGCCTCTTCAAAATCCGCGCGAGCTTCTTCCATCGTCTCCGCCACATAGACATCACGGACAAGTGCGATTCCTTCACCAAGTGGCACATCGATGCCTCTCGCTTCAGAAGCTTTTTCACGGTATAACTCAAACCGTTGCTTTAACTCTTTTACAGTCGGCATCCAGAAAATTCCGTTAATTCCTGTTTCAGCTGCAATTTCAATTGAACGAGGTGAATCAATTGTTTGCCAAATATTTGGCATCCGGTTTTCATACGTATTCGGCATTAGCGATATTTTGCTGATTTCGCCTTTTTCCATATCCATGAATTCTGGAGTAGCTGGGCTCATCGGATGCTTCCACTTCAAGCCATCTGCAGGGAATTTAAAGAATTCACCTTTGTGAGAGAAGAAACGATTTGACCATGCTTTTTTCATAACTTCCAGTGTCTCTTCAAATAATGCTCGGTTTTGATCGTTATTTTTCGGATCTGCTAGAGGGTTTAAGTTAGCTGCTTCTCGACCGTACAAGCCACGAGCCAACCCTACTTCTACTCGACCTTTACTCAACTGATCAAGCATCGCAATATCTTCTGCTAAACGTAGTGGATGCCAGAACGTTGCAACGTTTGCGGCTTGGCCGATTCGAATATTTTTTGTGCGAGCTGCAATATCTGCACCCATCATAAGCGGGTTAGAGATTAACTCATTTCCCTCATGGCCAAAATGGTGTTCTGTGTACCAAATAGAATCGTAACCGTTTTCATCACAATAAATCGCTTGCTCACGCGCTTCGTCCAATACTTTGTAATACTCATCGTGACGTCCTGGGCCTGATAGGTTTGCAAATATTCCAAATTTCATAATGTTTCTCCTCCTAGTTAATTGAGCTCGCACTCATTTTTTTGGCAATTCCCGTTTTCAATCCTTTAGCACTTGCTTCGACGTGACGTCTCATTGTGTTTTCAGCTTTTTCACGTCTTCCTGTCAAGATTGCATCTAATATACCTTGGTGTTCATTCAGCGATTTTTTTAAACGTTCAGGATTATTGATACTTATTTGGACATAGCGTTGGTAGGGTATTTGATTCAGCATCAAGTTCAATAAATAGCTTAATTTAGAATTGTCCGCACCTGCCAATATCGCAGCATGGAACTGTTCATTTGCTTCCGCGTATAATTTTGTATCGTTATTCTGAGCGGCTACTTCCATTAATGCAACGGCTACTTCAAGTTGTTTGATCGCCACCGGGTTCTGAGTCTCTGCTAAGAGTCCCGCAGCAAAACCTTCTAACGCTTCTTTTACAGTGAAAAGCTCATCAAGTTCTTGTTCGGTTGGTTTTCTTACACAAGTACCTACACGTGGAATGATCTCCACAAGCCCTTCTCTTTCCAGTTGTTTCAGTGCTTCTCTTATAGGCGTTCTACTAACCTCGTAGTCTTGTGATAAAGCAGCCTCCGACAATTGTTTTCCTGGTTCATATTCCCCAGAAATGACTGCCTCCCGTATGGCATTCGTTACTTGTGCGGTAATACTGACAGTTTGTATTTTCTGTATTATCGTAATCACCTCTCTATGATTCATGTACGTTGGTAGGTCATCCTAATTTCAAAATATCAATCTACCATGTACCATACAAGCTATGAGATGAGTATATTATCTAATTATTCAAATGTCAACGAGTATTTCGATAATTTAATTTACGAGTCTGTTTTTACTTACATTTCTCTATCTGCTGCGACTTCTTTCACCGGAATCATATCTTGCTCCTCTTCGATAATTCCTTGTTCAATCGCAAGTTCTCTGGCTACTTTCGGTGCATACCACACGACAGGAAGTAACAGAATGGATACTGGAACTGCTGCTATTACAACAAATGACTGCAATGCGCCAATTCCTCCACCACCGATTTTAATGAGAATCGTTGCAATAGTAGACATAATCACGGCCCAAAATACACGAACGACTTTTGGTGGATTCCCGTCTCCCGTCACGGCCATTGAGATTGAATAAGACATTGAATCTACGGTCGTCACCACGAATAACGTAGTTAAAATTAAGAATACAGAAGGCATGATACTTCCCAACGGCATTTGTCCCGCGATTGCGATGATCGCGCTAGGCAATCCACCTTCCGTCAACGGTCCACTAACAGATCCAACATTTTTCAGCTCATAGAAAATGCCCGTTCCACCTAGAACCGTAAACCAAAAATTCGTAGTTATAGGTGCGATTACAGCAACCACAACAAATATCTCACGGATTTTTCTGCCGTTGGATATCCTCGCCACGAATAATGCTACCAATGGGCCAAAACCTATAAACCATCCAAAGAAAAAGAGCAACCAGCCACCAAGCCACGCTTCATCACCGCGGAACGTACTAATATTTATAAATTCACTAATATACGTCCCGTAGGAAGACATGAATGAATTAATTATAAATAATCCAGGACCTAGCAATAACAAAAAGGCGGCAATCACTACGACCAAATTTACGTTCAACTTACTTAAAAATTGAATTCCTTTTTCGATACCTGTAAGCGTCGATACGAGCACCACGCCTGTCAATAGTACAATAATAGAGAGTTGCGTTAAAAACGTATCCGGTATTCCGAAGATTGCACTGACGCCATAGCTGACTTGTAATCCAAGAAAACCAATCGGACCAATTGTACCCGCCGCAGCGCCTATAATACAAAATACATCAGCAGCTGTTCCCCACTTACTCGTTAACACTCTTTCCTTCAATATCGGATATAGAAGAGTTCTAGGTTTCAACGGCATGCCTTTATGTTTATGTGCGTAAATTAAAATAATCGCACTAATTGCGCCATAGACGGACCATGCAGTAAAACCCCATGACATATAACTTTGAGCTAAGGCTGGACCTATCGCATCCTCTGTGCTAGCTGTAATCCCTTTATGCATTGGAGGCACATCTAGAAAATAGTACATAGGCTCTGCTGCTGCCCAAAAGACTCCGCCGGCTCCAAGACCTGTCGTTAAGATCACGGCTACCCATTTGAAATACGTCATTTCAGGTTTCTTTGCATCGCCAAGACGAACTTTTCCGTACTTTGATACAGCTAACACAGCCCCCACAACAAAGGTAGCCATCATTAGAAATTGCCAATACGCACCGAAGTAACGAATGGAAAGATCAAAACCTTTATTCACAAAGCTACTGACCGTGTCCACTTTAAAGAGTGAAAATAACACGAATACTACCAGAACGCCTCCACTAAATAAGAAAACAGGCCAATCAACCTTTTCGCGAATAAATTTCCAATAACTTTTCGTCATAATCCTCCTCCTATTTCACAATATTTCTACTAACACCTCGTCACTGAGTCACAACTAAACTTCCTTTCATTAAATTTTGGTAGCGCTTTCTTTATGGAAGATATGGATGTACTTCGTGTTGCATGTACCATACAAGAGCTTGTAATATAGATTATATTTTAAATTTGCAATTGTCAATATATATTTATATTTTTTTGATCTGTCAAAATTTTCTTTTGTTCAACGAAAAAATATAGGCGTTTGCCTCATTTTTATTAATTGAATGTGATAGTTTCATAAACTTATTGTTTAGGCTTTTGGACGCTTCATTATGTGACACATTCTAGATACAAAAACAACGCGAATCCACTAAAGGTTCGCGTTGTTTTTCCCTCCGTTCCATCTATTCACCATTCATGAAGCATCAGATCACAGCTGAAAAATCATTCTAGCAAGGTGTCTCATCACACTTTATTCATTTCACTTTAAACTCCGAAACTAATTTTTGTAGTTCTTCTGCTACGTGGGACAAAGAAAAGGCTGAAGAAGCGATTTCTTCCATAGAAGCAAGCTGTTCTTCACTAGACGCTGCCACGCTACGAGAATGGTGAGAAGAATCCTTAGCGATTTGACTCATCTCTTTAACTGAAACCGTGACTACCTGACTACTCGCTGACATTTGTTGTGTTGTGGTTGCTACTCCTTGAATTTGGTTGGCAACTTGGTTCAAAGAATGGTAAATGGCTTGAAACTTTTGTTCTGTGTCATTGACAATCAGAATTCCCCTATCTACTTCATCATTTGCTCCATTCATACCTACGACAGAATTGTCTGTTTCATTTTGGATTTCCGAAACTAAGTTAGTAATATGCTGTGCTGAATGAGTCGATTGGTCCGCAAGTATCCGTACTTCATTGGCGACAACGGCAAACCCTTTCCCATGGTCACCAGCCCTCGCCGCTTCAATCGCAGCGTTCAAAGCTAACAGGTTTGTCTGCTTGGCAATTTTTCCCATTACTTCCACAATCGATCCGATTTTCTCGGAGTGAACTTTTAATTTTTCAATCGATGAATTAGACTCCTTGACTGTCTTGCGAATCACATTCATTTGACCTATTAGGTGTTGCAATAAAATATTACCTTCCTCCGCCTCGAGTGACGAGTTTTGAGCCGCTTCCGAAACACCCAAGCAATCGGTCGCAATTCCTTGTAGTCCTACATCCATCTTAGTCATCATCTGTACAACTTCATCCGCACTTTCTGTCTGTTTATCCGAGCCGAGGTCAACTTCCTGGATTGCGGTCACAATATGTTCAGTCGCTTCTGTATTTTGTTCTGTATTTGCCGTTAGTTGTTCCGCAGACGATGCTACTTCGTTCGATGTAACAGTAATTTGTGTAATCAACTGGCGGACATTATGAATCATTTGTTGAAAGTCTTGTACGAGGGCACCAATTTCATCCTTATTTCTTACCTTCAGCACATCCACCGCAAGATTTCCGTCCGCTACTTCTTTGGCTTGGCTTGCAAGTGCCATCAATGGATTGGAAATGCTTCGCGAGAAAAAATAAATAATGATAACGCCAAGAACTAGTGATAAGGTGAGTGTAATGGCAAGGGAGTGTAAAATTGCGTCTGCTCTTTTATTAAAATCCTGATAAAAACTATTTGTACTCAAAATCCATCCCCAGGTTGGTTCAAGCTCAGCGTAACTAACGTTTAGTGCCATTTTTCCGGGTTCGTCAGGAAGCTCCCACATCGTGTCCATATAAATTGATCCTTTAGCTTGCACATTGTTAATCATCTTTTGAAAGAAGTATTCCCCATTGTGGTCTTGATAGTCCCACGTGTTTGTTCCTTCCAAATACGGATCTGCCACTTGATTTCCTTGTTCGTCAATAATATAAAAGTAGCCGTTTTCTCCCAAGTTTATATTTTTATTAATTGGACGCGTTCCGTCTGCTGACTTTTCCCCTAAAACAGATACTTTCACATATTCTTGTGCATCTTCAAGGCTAATATTTCCTTTTTGCACCTCTTGGTCTATCACTTTTATTACTTCCATTGTTTGCTTAACACTGTTTTTCAGCATCAATTTTCCAGATTCGTTTAGACTATTTATAGACAATTGATAGCTGACGATCCCGACAAGAAGTGCTGGTATACATAAAAACAGAAAAGAAATTAACATGATTTTTTTTCTTAAGTTCAAACGAAACATCTCTGTATCCCCCCATAAACAATATCTGAAATTCAAAAAAGAGCTGCTTGACAATTAACTATCCATTGTTGCAACTCTTTTCCATTTAACCTTATTTAGCTGATTAAAGCTCCACCGGGATTGTAACGAAATTTTATAGTTATAAAACATAGGACTTCGTTTCCGCGCAAAATCAATTTCTTCCTCCTTACTTCGCACTAATTTCGTTACTAATCCCATGCCAGTCCAATGACGACAAGTACCTATGAAAGTGTATTTTGTATTTTTTCTTTCATTATAGTCATCTCACTTTATATGAAGTATGTAAAACTATACAATGAAGAACTTTAACAACTTTTGTTTCACTTGCATGTACCATACAAGAGCTTTTATTATACATTATATCCAACTTTCAGAATTGTCAATATATGTTTTGAATAAAATACCAGGTCCCCAAACAAATCGCAACCCATTCAGAATTGCTTCAAATTTGTTTGGGGACCTGGCACCCTATTCAATAAAATTAATCTAAAAAGCACCCGTATAAGAAGGTTCATGAATGACTACACAAACATATCCTTTTCTTACACAGGTACTCATTATTCATCAATTTATAAAGCTATCTTTTTCAGTGCTTCAAGATGTCCAGTATCGAAGTAATAGGATTCATTACAGAAATGGCAATTCGCTTCGGCGTGTCCATCCGTTTCAATCATGTCTTGAATTTCTTCGCTTCCTAAGCTGATAATTGCATTGGAGATCCGGTCCACAGAACATTGACACTGAAATTGAACGGGCATACTTTCTAACACTGTGACATTTTCCGATCCTAAAACGTGCTCAAGTATTTGTTCGGGTGTACTTCCTTCTGCGATGATGGAAGACAATGGTGCAATTACTTTTATTCGTTCTTCAATCATACTCATTACGTCCTCATCCGCGCCCGGCATGAGTTGAATAATAAAACCACCCGCGGCCTTTACGGTATAATCAGAATTTACTAACACACCTACTCCGACAGCAGATGCCGTTTGTTCAGATCTAGATAGATACGATGTATAGTCTTCTGCAATTTCCCCGGAAATGAGAGGGATTTGTCCGACGAAAGGATGCATCAGCCCGACATCTTTTGAGACAGTTAACAAGCCCTTCATTCCGACTGCTTTTCCTACCTCGTTTATTTCCGTTTGAGGATTCGAGACATATCCACGAACTTCACCTTTCGCGTTGGAATCCACAATAATGGTACCGAGTGGTCCGCCACCATTAATTTTAACCGATACTTTTTCCTCACCCTTTAACATAGCGCCAAGAATTACACCGGCAGTCATTGAACGTCCGAGGGCGTCGGCGGCTGTTGGCCTAGCCGCATGCCCTCGCTGTGCTTCCGCTACTGTTGCAGTTGAATTCACTGCGTACGCACGTATTTGATTTTGATAAGCCACTGCTTTTACTAAATAATCATTCATTCTATACACCCTTTCTATATTTTATAATGCACAGCTAGCTCTAAACAGCTGTCTTAATCAAGAGCTTGATCAGTTAATATAAAAGTTTGGTCTATATATAGGTTCATCATTTTCAGTATATAACTCCACTTCCAAATTGTAAGACGAAACCTCCTTACGCAAAGGTAAGGAGGTTTGTTATCGTGTAAAGTCTAGATACTTGTAAACCAGAATGGGGATACGTAGACAATACGCTACTCCCTCATTCGATTCCCTAATACAGAGTCAAATAGTTGGCTTGCATACGACTGTGAAAAATGAAATACTCCATCTGTTTTCACACTTTCGTCCACCACTCGTCCATCTTTCATTACATATATTCTATCACATGCATACATGACGGCCTGCAGATCATGCGCAATGAATAAAATCGACATACCCATTTCCCGATTCAGTTCTAGAAGCAAATCAATGATTTCCCTTTGAATTAATCGATCCAAATTGGAAATGATTTCATCACAAATGAGCAAATCGGGTTCAACTAAAAGCGAGCGAAGCAAGTTGACACGTTGCCGTTCCCCGCCACTCAATTCTGAAGGATATTTATGTAAATGCATTTCCGATAGTTTTACTCTTTCAAGCATGTGCCGAATATGTGAATCACGATCTCTTTTCATCGTGCGAAGAGGCTCGAGTAATATTTTACGCACCGTCCAGGAAGGATTAAGCGCAGCTGACGCATTTTGAAAAATTAATTGGGTCGCTTGATAAAAGGATTTCCGACTTTTTCGTGTGACTGGTTTACCGTTGAATGTAATGAGACCACTGTCAGCTGATTCCAGTTGCATTACGACACGTGCAAGCGTACTCTTTCCACAACCACTCTCGCCTACTAAACCTACAACTTCCCCTTTGCCTACAGTCAGATCAATCCCGTTCAACGCTTTTTTCGTCTGGCTTCCATTGTAGTAACTTTTTGAAATATTTGATACCGCTAACATCTGCCATCCACTCCTAAAATCTACTCTTCAACAACCGCTTCGTATAAGCATGACCGGGGTGCGAGAAAATCGTTTCCACCTTTCCCGTTTCCACAATTCTTCCTTGCTGCATAACGACCATTTCATGAGCGGCTTTAGCGACGATATCCAGGTCATGGGTAATGAGAAAAATCGTCGTTCCCTTTTCTTCATTGAGACGAATTAGCAATTGGATAAATTCTTTTTGGAGTACCATATCGAGTGCGGATGTAGGCTCGTCTGCGATGAGTAAGGCAGGTTCCACATAAAATGCACACGCAATCATACACCTTTGCAACATCCCGCCTGATAATTGAAAAGGATATTGCTCGACCACTTCCCAAGATAGTCCCAACTTTTCTAAAATCACATGCATTTTTTCATTAAATACAGGTAATGAGTCTCCTACTCGTTCCCCTGAAAATGCATAGAGTTGACGCCCCATTTTCACAGACGGATTAAAACTGTTTAATGCGTCTTGGAATATCGTGAAAACATCCTGCTTCCTCACGCTTTCCATCTCCTGATCAGACGCATCCAATAAGTTTCGACCTTCGTACATGATAGATCCGCTAACTTTCGCGTCATCTGGCAACATACCAAGCAATGCGGATACCGTCATGCTTTTTCCACTGCCGCTTTCTCCAATCAGCGACGTGATGTTTCCACGCGTTATTGTGAAATCAATATGATGCGTAATGTGCTTACCTTTTATCTGAATAGATAGGTCTCGTACTTCAATCATTGACTCGCCTCCGCTCCGGATTTTTCCACGCCTCTCCGATAAAATTAATAGCGAGGATAGTCAAAAAAATCATAATGCCTGGAAATAATCCAATCCACCAAGCACCAATTAAAATATCGTTTTGCGCGTAGTATAACATATTCCCCCAAGAAGGAATCGTTGGAGGTATACCGATACCGAGAAAACTAAGTGACACTTCCATAAAGATCGCGCCAGCAAAATTAAATAGCGTCACGACAAAAATAGCGGGTATGCTGTTGCGTAGCAAATGACCCCATAGTATGTTCCAAACAGGCGTCCCTAACATGTTGGCCATTTTAATAAACTCTTCTTCTTTTAGACGAATGAATTCTGAACGCACAATTCTTGCGGTAACAAGCCATCCCGTCAATCCAATGAGCAGTGCCATGCTCCACATTCCGCCTTGAACGATTACCTGAAACACTAAAATAATAATTAGTGCGGGAATGGTAATCAGTGCTTCCAATAGCCGCATCATGACGGTATCGATTACGCCGCCAAAATAGCCACTAATCCCACCATACACAATTCCAATGAATAGCGACAAAATAACCGAACCACTTGCTACAACGAGTGTCACTTTTCCACCTTCAAGTAAACGTGAAAAAACGTCTCGGCCTAAATGGTCTGTTCCTAACCAATGATCACTACTCGGAGCACTATATATTTCATCCATATTCATTTCATTCGGACTGTAGGGGGAGAATATAGTTGAAAACACTGTCAAAAATACAATCAATCCAAGAAGGCTATACCAAAACAAAAGTGCTTTCCGTAACTTCATTTACCGAATACCTCCTTTACGTAGCTTCGGATCGATAGCGTACATAATGAGATCGACAATAAATAGCGTAATGACGACCAGGATGCCAGTCACCATAATGCTGCCCATTAATAAAGGGAAATCCTTTGTCACAACTGCTTTGACCGTCAATTGCCCTATTCCGGACCACGCAAACAATGATTCCACAATAATAGAACCACCAAAAAACGACGGAATAGTCATAGCGATATAATTCAAGTACGGAATAGAGGCGTTACGCACGATTCCGTTTCGAATGGATCTCTCCATTACACCATTTGCGCGTGCCACCTTCACATAGTACTGGCCATTTTCTCTCTTAATACTTTCCTGTAGAAAACGTGCATAAATCCCTACATGCGTTACAATTATCACGCTAGCGGGCATCATGAGATGACGAATTTTATCTACCATGCCGCCATTACCACCTACATCGCCCGAACCAGAGGAAGGAAGAATCCCTAGACTCACAGCAAAGATATAGATGAACAAAATACCAAGCCAAAAGGGAGGTATGGAAGACGTCGCGATACTAAATGTGGACAGTCCTTTATCCCAAATAGAATTCGCTTTCATACCGGCCACTGTACCGAGCCAAAAGGAACCCAAGACAATACAAAACATCGTCACGCCAAATAATAGCAACGTATTCGGTAGTCGTTCCCTAATGATTTCAAACACGGGTCTGCCTTCTTTATAGGAAATTCCTAAATTCCCTTTAACGGTTTCTCCTAGCCACGCAACATATTGTTCTGCAACAGGACGGTCTAATGCATACGCACGGGTAATGCGCTCTTTTTCGGTTGCAGTTAACGTCTGCGCATTTCCTCCATAGAAGGCTGTTGCAGGATCTCCAGGTGCTGCTTGCATAATGAAAAAAGAGAGGAAGCTAACGATGAGGAGGACTATGAGCCCCATCACCATTCGCTTCCCAATCCATTTACCGATCATTCCACTTCCACTCCTCAACATTCCAGAGGAAACCAGATCCATGATGACCTAGCGTTCGTTCTTTCACACCGCTCACATTTTTATTAATACCATACACCGCATTCACGTAGGCAATAAAGTCAAATGCGGGATCCTTCGCAAGTTCTTCTTGGAACTGCATATAAATCGCTTTACGTTCTTCCGGATCCGTCGTGGTGCGTCCTTTTGCAAGGAGTTCATCCACTTTTTCATTCGAATAACTACCATAGTTGTAACCGGAGCTATTGATACTCGATTCATTCGTATGGAACAATATGTGCGTATGATGATCCGCGTCATAGGGACTGCCCCAACCCACCATGAACGCATCTGCGTCTTCGATCGTAATCGCGCTCCAGTCGAGTGCAGCTACTTTTACATCAGCCCCAATGTCCTTAAAACCTTCGGCAACGTAATTCGCCATATTGACACGAACGGTATCACTTGCGGGAGCAGTTATCGTAAATGCTAATTTTTCTCCGTCTTTAGTACGGATACCATCCTCATTTTCTTTCCAACCTGCCTCATCTAACAGCGCATTCGCTTTATCCACGTCATAGGTGTACTTTTCAATTTGATCATTATGGAATTCATGATTTTGCAATGGTGAGTAGGCAACAGAGCCATGTCCTTTTAGAATCCCTTTTACTATTTGCTCTCGATCGGTAGCATAACTAAATGCACGACGTACATTGACATCTTTCCAAAGATCCAACTTCATATTGAATAAAATACCGCGGTAATCCGCCGATTCTATATCGTAAATCGTTACATTCTCTTCTCTTTTCAAGTTTTCTACTTGTACAGGATCCAAAAGTGCAACATCTACCTCGCCCGATTTTAACTGCAGTGCCCGAACATTACTATCAGGAATAAATTTAAAAATCACTTTTTCAATCGAAGGTTTCGTTCCAAAAAAGTCGCTGTACGCCTGTAATGTCAACGAATTGCCGCGATCCCAATTATCAAACATATACGGCCCTGCACCAATCGGATGGCTGTTAAAGTCAGCCGTTCTCATATCGACTCCTTCAAACGCATGTTTCGGAAGGATCGGTACAGTTAACTTGTCGAGTAACGGTGTAAATGGCTGCTTTAATGTAATTTCTACGGTATAATCATCCAGCGTTTTGGTAGATTCCACTTCTTCAAAATCAGACTTCAAAAATGAAGCGTTTTGATCATCCATAATACTTTCTATCGTGAACACGACATCTTCTGCCGTAAGTTCTTTCCCGTCATGAAATGTAATACCTTCTTTTAACGTAAACGTATACGTAAGTTTATCCTCTGATACATCGAACGAGTCTGCGATATCCGTAACTACTTTATTATTTTCATCAAATCGCATGACTCCACGAAACAACAGTGCATCTAGGTTCGTTTCTTCGAGAATCGGGTTTAGCCCTTCGAACTCCTCTTCGGAAGCATAAATGAGGCGATTCTCTTTAGATGGAGTTGATTTTTCTGCATCTTCTTTTTTATTACAACCTGCTACCATCACTACAAGTACCATGAAAAGTACTAGCATTTTCTTATTCATTGTAATCATTAGGATCTCCTTTTTTCTCATTAAATTTACCACATTTTATAATTATTTCATGTTTGTATACATTTGTCCTGTCTAACGATTTATATTTTTTATTATAGAACGTTATACATTCGGTAGAACTTTCCTAGCCCCCAAAATCAACCAAGTGCTCATTACAAACGGCATCGTTAATGCAGGAAGCCCAAACGGTAATAACCAAATGCTGACACTCGCCATTAGAGGAACTGTCATACATGCCGCTACCACCCCTGTAATAGGTGCATAGCGATTTTCCTTCGTGTTGTACACAACTGATACAGCTAAAATGGTTAAAATAGCGTTATAACTGTATAATCCCAACATGATCAACGTATGTTCCCCGCCTAAAGCAAGAGCTGTAACACAAGCGACCACGTTTCCGATGACCGCATATATGCCCATTTTCCTGCTAGCCCAAAATACCGCTAGGAATAATAAAAGACCAGGTATGGTTTCAGTTAGAAAAAAGATTTGACCGATTCCATTGAAAATTGCTTGGAATAGATTAATTTCGCCTTCTACATGCAGTTCCCAATTAGCTACACTTTGTGGAGACAGTGATTCATTTAACTTGATACTATCGAGTTTATAAGTTGAAAGTAGTACAAACCAAGTGAGTAGGATAAATGGTAACGTCAGAATCGGGATGCCGACGTTGCCTAAGAAATACATTAACGTCGCTGTGAATATCGCAGTGATCGCCGCTCCTACCAATGCGACAATCCAGACGTTTGGTCCGGTCAAACATGTTTGTAGCACTAATCCGGAAAGCACAGAATTATAGCTCATCAACCCTTTACTGATCAATGTTTTATCTGCACCGCCTATTTTCGCAACCAGTGTACCGATCATGGCGGATAATAGCGCAATGATTCCCAATGAAAATGAAGAAACAGTAATTGCTAATAAAATTAGAAGACCTGTAATGATGTTCTCGACATAAATAATCTGAGATATCCCTTTAAGAGATTCTTTAAGAAAAGCCAAAAACTTTCCTTCTTTCATCACTTGCATCGATTGATTCACTCTCTTTTCCGTCTCCCAAATCGTCTTACCTATTTTCATCAACTTTAGTGACATATCGATTCAGATCATAGTACATGATTCTAAAGTATGTTAGTTGTCCTATTATCAAATTTTCTGCTACTGGCGTAGTTCTTATACATAAAATGTACATAGTGCTACAATTGCACCCTTTAACGAGACAGTGGTCGCAACCCGTTGATCTGCGCTGCAGCCGGACGCGTGTCTTTTGGGCGTGCGGTGAACCACACCCCTACGCTTCGCTTCGCCGGGTGTTTCACCTGTCAAAGCAAAGATGTGCTCCTTCTCGCTACGCTTCACTCGCAAAAGCCGTTCCCCGTTACGGCTCTCGCTGATCCTCCCAGAGTTACCGGCTTCGGCTCCAATCAACTAAGCGAATGCCTCAAACTTATTCCATAAATACACCATATCCAAGATAACAAAAATATATATTCAAACACCTTTCTTTCCACATCTCTTCTAATCCAATTATTTCGAAACTGTTTTAGCACTAGATGAGAAACATATTTAACCTAACGTATCCCGCCAGTTGACACATTAAGAAAAACTTTAATGTTGTTACACTATTTGGGTAGGTTCAGCAACAGTTCTTCTTCCAACGTTGCTCTTAGTAGCTTATAGTTTACTAATAGATGATTTTTTCTCAGTCTTCTCTTATACTACTAATACATCAACGGAAAGGAATTACTACATGATTACACAATTTTTCTCCTACTACAAGCCACATAAGCGCTTGTTCTTGATCGATTTTTTCAGCGCCATTTTTGTAGCACTTCTTGAACTGGCTTTCCCTCTCGCTGTTCAGTGGTTTATCGACGGACTCCTGCCGTCAGGAGATTGGAATCGAATTATCACCGTAAGCTTTTTACTATTGCTCGTTTATTTAGTGAGTACGTTTCTTCATTATATTGTTAGCTATTTAGGGCATAAACTCGGAATTAACATCGAAACCGATATGCGCCGTGAATTATTTGAACATGTGCAGAAGCAATCATTCCGATTTTTTGACAATACCAAAACAGGCCACATCATGACACGCATCACGACCGATTTATTCGATATTGGTGAACTGGCTCACCATGGACCAGAAGATGCGTTCATCGCGGTCATGACGATTCTAGGCGCATTCGGAATTATGTATACAATCAACCCTGAGCTCGCTCTGATCGCCATCGTGATGGTTCCGCTCCTCGCAGTAGTCGTCTCTTATTCTAACAAGAAGATGAATGCAGCATGGCATAAAATGTATCAAAATATCGCGGAAGTCAATGGACGGGTTGAGGATTCAGTGTCTGGCTCACGCGTAGTGAAGTCATTTACAAATGAAAATTTTGAATTACGTCGTTTCCAGCAAGACAATGATCAGTTCCGCTTGGCTAAACTTAAAGCGTATAAAGTCATGGCTTGGGCTACGTCTTCGATGTATATGCTCACTCGCCTCGTCACACTCGTTATTTTAATTGTCGGTGCTTGGTTCACAGTGAATGATAAATTAACGTATGGTGAACTCGTCAGCTTTATTTTATTTAGTAATATTTTGATTAAACCTATCGATAAAATTAGCGCGTTGCTTGAGTTATATCCAAAAGGGATGGCAGGTTTTAGTCGTTTTCGTGCGTTAATTAATCAAGATCCAGAAATTAAAGATAGAAAAAACGCAATAGTAGTTGATCAGTTACGTGGAGATATTACACTTCGCGATGTGACATTTGGTTACGACGCCGAGCGACCTGTGTTACGCAATATCGATTTAACGATTCACGCTGGACAAACCGTTGCGTTCGTCGGTCCGTCAGGTGCTGGGAAGACGACTATTTGTTCACTCATCCCTCGCTTCTATGAAGTCAATGAAGGTTCCATTTCAATTGATGGAGTAGATATTCGGGAAATGACGCAGAAATCATTACGCAGTCAAATTGGGATCGTCCAACAAGATGTCTTCTTATTTACAGGAACGATTCGAGATAATATCGCGTACGGTAAATTAGATGCAACTGACGAAGAAGTATATGAAGCTGCAGAAAAAGCCCATCTAACCGACTTGATCGATAGTATGCCGAATGGCTATGACACGCAAATTGGTGAACGCGGATTAAAACTCTCAGGTGGACAAAAGCAGCGCCTCGCAATCGCTCGAATGTTCTTGAAAAATCCACCAATTCTCATTCTAGATGAAGCAACTTCCGCACTGGATACAGAAACGGAACGTATCATTCAACAATCACTTGAAGAACTAGCCGTTAATCGCACCACACTGATCATCGCGCATCGCCTCACAACGATTCGCAATGCCGATCAGGTTATCGTGATGACAGAAGATGGTATCGAAGAGCAAGGGACGTATGAAATGTTAGTACGTCAAAACGGTACATTTGCACAATTACATCGAGCTAACCAAGTATAAATACACATAAAAACACCTGTGCGGCAAACCTTGCAGCACAGGTGTTTTTAATATGAAGTTCAAGATAGAACAATTTCGAAATCACTCCAAACGCATAGTCGTGATGCATGTGTTATCCCCATCGAATGTAGTGATTTTAGATACGGTTTTTTTCATATCCTGTTTGATCGTGACAGTGAATGTGTCATTACGCGGAAGCCATATTTCATTCTCCATTTTCAAATGATACATCAGTCGTTCTTTCTTGTCCGCTTCACTCGAAAGTTCTGGTCCACGAACAAAGGTATATTGATTACCTATGAGTTGATCAAAATGATAAATTTCATTTGCACAATACTATTTCATCCAGGTTCCAACAGGACACGTTGTATAAAGATTTAAGCGTGAAAAAGAGTAAATCAATAGAATCTCCTTTCTTCTGTCTGTTTTGTAAATCTCACCTCAATTTACTTAAATATAAAAACACCGACAGAAATTCCCGCCGGTGCGTGTTGTTTCTACATATTAATAACTACTGAACTTTCGTTAACATTCAATGGCAAAAGAACAATGTCTGCAAAAGCCAGACTGTGTAGATACGAAATGACCATACAATTCCATTTGTTTTGATAGCTGAATTTTAATGTCTTACATACGTATTGAAAGCGAATCTAATTTCAGAAATGGTTGAAACCTCCATATTGATGGTGTCCCATGTGATCTTGGTGGCTAAGGATAACGACCTAATTGCTAGCATGTCACGTCGAGGAAACTGTTGGGACAATGCGGTGATTAAATCATTTCATTCAAGTCTGAAATCTGAAGAATTTCAATACGTTAAATTTAATTCACTACAAAATCAAGATGTAGTTGTACGAGTAATCGCCTACTTGAATTATTTTAATAAAGAACGTATCCAAAAAAATTAGGCTACCTGACACCGGTAAAGTATGGTGTCGCAGCAGCCTAATTAAGGTGTTTTATAGATGTCTCAAATCGCTATGTCAGTCTGCTATATTACTTTTATTTAATAATTGCTTCTCGATCTTTAGCTCTAGACTTTCTAAGCTCTTCTAGCTCACTTCCAATAGGATAGGTAGGTAAATTGGGCTTAATTGCACCTAGCATTACTAACATAAGAGCTTCATCATCCCCATCATTTCTAACGCCCCTATATATACCAGGAGGACTACTAATACAATCCCGAGCATTTAATTTAATTTCATGTACTTCACCTTCACTATTCTCTTGAATTAATGCAGTGACATTACCCTTTAAGACAAAGAATACTTCTTCTACATCATCATGTAAATGTAATGGACCAATGCAACCAGCGGGTAATACCATTGTACTGAGAGTGAAATTCTCTCCAGTAATAATATTGGAATCATTATTTGCTGTTGCACCACGACCTATATACCTCATTTGTGCTCTCCTGTATTTCGAGTTAATCTCCTCTTGAAATTTTAATACATTCCAATCCAAAGTCCTGTCTTCCAATTTAGCTACATACTTTTTTTTGAATTCTTCAATTGAAAACTTTTTATCCGCCATAGTTGAAACCTCCTCCAACTTAGTTTCATCTACAAAACTAAGTTTTGTTTTATAAATAAATATTAACATTGTTTTATTCTTTGTCAATAATTAATGCAGATTAGTCTAATTATAAGAAATTGTGTAAGTGGAAATTATTTAGAGAAATTAAAGTCACTACACAGATCAGACTTAATAGAGTCCTCAATACATAAAGATGTTTAAAATTCTTAGCAAAACCATTTATTAATTAAATTTTACTATTTCCAGAAGGTTCACATTAGGGAAAAGCACACCATACAAACATCGTCTTCAACAGATAATTAGGGTTTCCCGTGAAGTTTCAAAAAATTAGTTAACTATGAATTAAAATCTTGTAAGTTAAGGAAGTATATTATTTCTATAAGAATAGTTGCAGCGATTAATATTTTTGCATACTACCATTACCTACTTAGTTTGACCACCAAATTCAAAACCACTTCATAAAAGCCAAATCAGGAGACTAAAAAATAGCTAAGCAATGATCAAATCGCCTGCATTTCTGATTGATTTTGAATCTTTTTCTTAGCCTCCTGAACTTCTTTGTTTTCTGTTTTAAGCGTAAACAAGTAAGCGATGAACCCCAAAGCGGTGATAGCAATCAACATGATAAGCGACGGACCGAAGTCTCCTCCGTTAATATCGCGCATCCATCCCATCACATAACTAGAAAATCCGCCGAATATGTTCGTGAAACCCATGAGCCCCGCTGCACGACCAGCAGTTTCTGGCGTTGAAAATTGTACGATAAATAAGTTACTTAAATGAAAGATTCCTCCCAATGTTCCCATTGCAAGTCCTAATGCCAAAGCGGATATGATGGCGACCGAGACTTGTGTGGAAACCGTCAACAAGATTGCACAGGAAGCAAACAAAATCGTTGCTATTAAACTAGGGCGCTTCGTTTTATCTGCTAAATAACCACAGATCAGAACGAAGCCAAGTGCAAACAACCAAGATAAGGATGTGATCCCAGTCATAGCATCTACATCAAAATTCCTGGCTTGCATCAAGTACGTTGGCAGCCAAATACTAATGCCGAAAAATAAGAAAGAAGTGATCACCATACCGAACCAAACAATCCAGTAACGGGAATCTTGAACGTAACTTTTCTTCTTTTCTTCAGTAACCGGAGTATTATCTTGTCTTATGTACGACAATTCTTCTTTGCTGACGCCCGGATGGCTTTCCGGTTCATTTCTAGTTAAGAAAATCAACATCGGCAATACAAGAAGTAAATTCAACCCAGCCAATATAAAGAACGTCGCATGCCAACTGAGCGTGGCAATGATCAATGAAATGAAAACTGCACCGATGGCAGGTCCTGCATAGTTACCCGAAATCCAGGAAGACTGCGCGCGGCCCAATTCGTTTTTGTTGAACCAAGTAGCGATGAATTTCCCACAGACCGGGATCATCATCCCTTCCCCGATTCCTAAGACAATCCGTGTCACCATGAACATTTCATAAGTGGTGGCAAACCCGCCTAGCAGCATTGTCACTGTCCAAATCGAAACTCCAATGATTGCTGTTTTGCGGGCTCCGAACTTATCAATGAAGAATCCCCAGAAAAAGTTGGAGATTGCATACGCTACCATGAAGATAAAGGTTAAGAAGCCAATCTTCGCATTCGCATTGGCTCCTGTCATTCCAAGATCACTTAGAAACTGTGGATCAGTCTGGACAATGGAAATTCCTAACTTGTCAATTTGTCCGAAAAACCATAAAAAGAAAATAGGCGTCGCTATATATAACCATCGTTTGTTGTTTTTGATATTCATTTTCGTTCCTCCCATACTATCTTATTAAGGAATTTCACAATTGGAGACCCTAAACTTGTATAAGGTTCACTTTATTGAATTTAATTTTAGTTAATTATATAAAATACCTATCTCTTACCAGTAAACATATCGATTTCTCACATATAGTAGTAAGCGATCTAACCCATAACCAAAGAGTGATATAAAAATTACGACTGCCAACACTTTGCTTTGGGATAAGGTGGCCGATAAATAAACGAGAAAATATCCAATTCCATTATTTGAACTGATCATTTCTGTCAGTACAGCAATAACCACCCCTATTGGGAGCGCAATTCGGAAACCTGTGAAAATTGATGGCATCGTTCCTGGCAAAAACACTTTCCAAAACAGCTTTCGATCGGTCGCCCCCATATTCTGACCAGACCAAACGTACAAATGATTTACACTTTTCGCACCGTAGTATGTACTCACTACTATAGGGAAAATGCACTCGAGAAAAATGGTAAATATTTTAGAACCAGAACCTAACCCGAATAGGAGTACAAATATAGGGTATAAAGCCACTCTTGGTATAGGATAACCTGCCGTGAAAATTGGTTGCATAAGGTCATCAATAAATGATGACCGGCTCATTTGAATCCCAATTGGAATTCCAACGATTGCTGCAAGTAAGAAACCTATCAAGATCCGATAAATTGTAACTCCCATATTTGTCCATAGATCGCTTGTGGCAAGCAGCTCAACAAATACCAATAGAATTTCTCCAAGACCAGGGAATAACTGTCTTGGAAAAAGTTCTGCCAACACGAACCCTTGCCACAATAGAGCTATTAGTATTAACGCTAAATATTTCACAATAAATTTTTTTATCGCTTTCATATGCGTCCTCCCTCTATGTCCTGGTGTCTATAGCGCTACAAGATTTCGTGACAACAATCGATCTACTATCGATTTTGCCACCATAAGACCCTCCCCCTCAGACCGATTAACAATCGATCGAAAAGAAAACCTAACGCTGCGATAACTATGACTGCAGCAAGAACAATATCCGTACGGCCATATGCATCAGCATTCAGAATCATAAATCCTAAGCCTTTACCAGTTGATGAACCAATCATTTCCGATGAAAACATCATGACAAAAGTTAACGCAAGAGCAACACGCCAACCGTCAAATATTTTAGGGAGGGCCGCTGGAAGTACAACACGGTACAACATTTTGAACTTAGAAGCTCCCATATTTTCCGCTGACCATAGATAAAGTTTATTAATTCCTCGAACACCATCCAATGTTGCAATAAAACAAGGGAAAAAAGCACTCGTGAAAATAATCAGAATCCTTGTCATATCTGTCACACCGAACCAAACTAAAAACACAGGAAGTAAAGCAATTTTAGGAATCGGATTGAAAAAAGATACGACCGGATCAAAAAACCTTCCAATTGGTTGGAAAAATCCTGCTAAGATTCCCAACCCTGTTCCGAATAAAACAACCAGCAAAAACCCGACAATCGATCGATATAAACTGATTCCTATGTGTGGAAATACTTCACCTGTCATAAAAAATTCACTAATAATCCCAAGAACAACTGCCGGGCTGGAGACATAGGTAGGAAACCAATCCGTCATTGACAGTAGTTGCCATAACGATAAGAAAAGGAGAAGCTCCACTAAAGAAATAACTATAAAGCGACTTTTCTTAAAGCTACTCAGCATTGGATTGACCTCCTATACTTTTCACATTCTCCTCCTCATGCAAAAGATCCCAAATATGATTCCGGTAATCAATAAAATCATAAGACTTTCGAATCGATACTTCACGGGGTCTTGGTAATTCAATTTTCAAGATTTCCTTAACTACCGAGGGACGTTTCGTCAAAACAACGACGTAATCACTTAAATAAACCGCTTCTTCAATATCATGTGTAACGAATATCACGCTTTTTTTCGATTCCGACCAGATCCTTTGAAGTTCCACTTGCATCGTCTCTCTAGTTTGGGAATCAAGTGCACCGAATGGTTCATCCATAAGCAGCACTTTAGGGTCAAAAGCAAGCACTCTAGCAAGAGATACTCTCTGCTTCATGCCTCCCGATAACTCGGAAGGCAGATTGTCTTTGAATTCCCAAAGTCCGACAAGTTTTAAGAAGTATTCCACCCGCTCTTTGATATCAGCTTTGGGAAACTTTTGTGCTTCCAACCCCCATGCCACATTGTCGTAAACTTTGCGCCAAGGGAATAGGGTCGACTCTTGGAACATCATTCCCCTGTCCGGAGCAGGTTTGCCAACTTCTTCTCCTTGGACACTTACCACCCCTGATGTCCGTTCAATAAAGCCGCCAACAATATGAAGGAATGTACTCTTCCCACAACCACTCGGGCCGACAACACTTACGAACTCGCCTTCTTTTATATCTAAATCAATCCCTTTGATTGCTTCAATCTCTTCACCTTTACGTTCAAAGACCTTACGCAAGTTAGATATTTTAATCGCACTCTCTTTTGGCTCTACCTTATTTACGGGAACAACTCTTGTCATTACGGATCCACAACTCATTTTCGCCACCTCCGATAGAAATCCAACATTGAACTTTTTCAAATACAGACCATCCTAAACAATTACACTTCGGTCTATCTGTGTCTTAAGTAAGTGACATAGTTAACCTAAAACCGTCGCATCTTTGTGACAATGGCTACCGGCCAGCATTGTAGCTTCCCTTTACTAAATTTGTAGAGAGTCTATTTCGGACTCCCTCTAAATTTAAATGCTTTTGTCATTCACCCCACCCCTGATTGGCCAAGTTATTTGGCTAAGAATGAGTCATCAATCAATTCATCTAAGTCAACTTTCTGTTCAATCCATTCGTCTTCCAGCAAAATTTCTTGGACAAGCTCCCAGCTTTCTTTCGTAAGTGAACTATCGATCGAACGGTTATAATCGACTAGATTGAGATAAATTTCCGGTTCAGAAAGAACAAATTCAGCATCCAGCAACTTTTGACGAGCCTCTTTTTTGTTCTCCACATAGTACCTTGTCATATATTGTAAGTCTTCCACGAGTGCACGAACCGCCTCTTCATGCTCTGCAATAAAGTCGGGATGTAAAAAGAGATTCAGGAAATCTTCGTCTATCGGAACGCCATCTTTGGAAGTGAACACTGTTTTTAATTCACCGGCTTCTTGTGCCATTTCATAGAAAGGTTGTGGAAATAAACCGACATCTATCTTCCCACTTTTCACCGCTTCTTCCACTGCCGGAGTTGGAAGCACCGCATACTTTACATCTTTATCAGGATCTAACCCTGCTGCTTTCACAGCCGAACGTGCCCACATATCAGTAGGAGATTTGAAATCAGGGATACCAATTGTTTTGCCTTTTAAGTCGGCCGCTGATTCAAGGCCAGCATCTTTCAGCCCCATGAATGCCGAGTTGAATCCTTCCCCAGGTGTTTCTTTAGCTATGTTTGCAACAATTTTCAAATTGATCCCTTGAGCTGCCGACATAATCGCTGCCCCTTGTCCAATTGATCCCCCTTGAATTTGCCCGGCTCGATAAGCATTCAATCGATCAGTATTCGCCCTAAATTGCTGAAGGTCTAATGTATATTTCTCTCCATAATTCGGTGCCAGATCGGATGCCACTTTAATTAGCCATAAGTTTTCTTCTGTTGCATAGCCGACGCCTAATTTAATTTCAACCGGTCCATTCCCTTTTTCTCCTTCAGCTGAAGCTTTACCAATTTGTTGATCTGCAGAACCACATGCAGCCAATAGTCCGATTATCAATACGAAGACAAAACCTGCAATCATTTTCTTCATTTTCATTCCTCCAATTTTCTGTTGTATTTCTCCCACAAAATTCCGCCCCCATTGTAACCGCTTTCATTAAACCTGAATGAATAATGACAAAACAGGATTTTTTATATGTTTTATATACAAAACATGTTTTTGTATATCCTGTAATTAAATATTACACTCTTCTGAATTTAATGTCAATAAGATAAAATAAGATATTAATATAGTTTTCTTATAACACTTTATGTGAAGAATCGTCTATTAGCAGACCGGTTTATGCAGTCATTTAAATAAAAATGAATCTTGATCGTAGGTTCATCGTACTGACTTCTTACTATGCCTTCCACTATAATTAACGCATTGTATATCTGACAGCGAGTCGATATTGAGAATAAAATATTATTTCGGCTTTTAGAAAGTATATATTGCAATTTTTGTAATAAACGCTGTAGTCCTTCCCAACTTAAAGTGCATGGATAGGGATAATCAATCATAAGAAAAAGACTACATTTCGTTCCTAATCGAAATGTAGTCTTTTTAAATTTGACTGCATGTAGACAAATTATGGTTCCAAAACCATCTGTCTTTGAATTTAATGAGATTGACCTGCAAATAATTTTAACACTACTTTAAACTCTTCTGTGGTGTCCAAATATGCATATTGCCCATTCCAATACTTGCGTTGTTGGATGACGTCATAGTCCTATTCTCGAAAGTCAGGTAACCTTTCTTCCAAATTGTCCAGCTACAAAGAAATATGGTGAATTCCTTCCCCATATTTCTCAAAATGCCCCTTCCAAACACCCAGGCTTTTTCCTGGTTGAATGAGCTTCACCTTGATTGTTGGTGTTTCAAAAAAATGAATACTACGTCAGCCTCTTTTGCTTCTCTTTTATATGCTACTTGAGTCACTCCGCAACCCTCGACTCGATTTTTGGGGGAATCTCCAAGATTGGCAAGTCCCCTAAGCGGGCAGCAGACGCATTGATGTCTTACACTATGAATGCAATTTGTGTGATAGTCCGTGAGCCAAACAGTAGCTCGGCAATATCATCCCCACTTTTTTAGGCTGGGGCGTTTCTCTTTCAAGCAATTCGAATACAGGTTACAACGAAGCTTCTGTATCTAAATAGGCATAAAGCCCTTTGTTTACAGATATGAATTTACCTGAATGTAGCAACGGATAAACTCTTGTAGCAAAAGTTTCGAGACAAGGAGCAATTTTGTCTACAACAAAAGCAAGGTGATGAATCCCTTCTCCGTATCCCACCAAATAATCTTTCATCGTGTTTGGTTCATCATTCACTTCCATCAGTTCGATTTGGATTTACTGTGTGTCAATGAGTACAAACTTACTCAGCGTATCTGAGGTGACTCCTTTATGAAACATTTGCGATTGGTCATGGGCACCTGCCAAAAAATATTCCGGTTCCATAAAGCCAAGCAACTTGCTGAATGATGATATGGCTTGATCTATATCCTTTACGATGAAATCGATTTGTTCTATTGAATTGTTCCGAGCATTCTTTTATCAAGACTGCACCATATCTCAGTAATCAATTTCGCCTTAGAACGACCTATTATCAAAAAGTCGTACCAGGCATCCCTCTCACACCAAGCCCTCCGTCACTCTCTATGATGGTTCCTGTTATCGCCTTAGCGTTATCAGATGCCAATAGGACATAGGCGCCGTTGTGATCACTTGCTTCCTGAGCAATTTGCAGTGGATTTCTACTTGCAATATTTTTCTTTCTCGTTTCCTTATCTATCTGTTTTACGCTATCTTGCAGGCATGGGATCGCAGTGATTTCCGTGACCGTTCCACCAGGTGACACGCCATTTACTCTAATCTCAGGAGCCAACTCATAAGCCAACTCTCGGATAAGCCCTACAATCGCATGCTTACTTGCCGTGTAAATAGGGCCTCCGCCATTCGGATAAAACCCGGAATTGGAAACAGTGAAGATGATATTCCCTTTCGTTTTCTTCAGCTCTTCAGCAGCAGCTTTTGCCGCCAATAAGCCCCCTTTTACATTTATATCGAAAATAGTTGAAAACGCTTCGTCCAGATGCTCTTCTGGCAGTCGCTCCAATGTGACAAAGCCATCGAATACGCCTGCATTGGAAACTAATATATCCAGTTTTCTAAACTTCTCCACCGTTTTTCGGACAACTTCCTGATGGCTTGAATATTTTGTTACGTCGCCTTTCACTGTTAAAATATTGTCTTTATATTCTTCTTGTAACGCATTCAGCTTCTCTTCTGACCTTCCCAAAATACAAACTTTAGCACCTTGATGTATATACTCTCTTGCGACTGCTTCCCCAATGCCGTTCGTTCCACCTGTCACAATTGCAACTTTTCCATCCAATGATTCCATCACTTTTACACTTCCCCACTATAAAGTTAATCCTTTTTATAACAACTGTAGCTACCCTAATTTTAACGGGTAGCTACATATTGAATGACTATTAAACAAAAATCGCCAAGTTTCTTGTTCCTAAAGACGTCTGATCTGCTAAGAACCAGCGTGATACTAACTTCCAATCACCATTTTCTTTGCGGAGTACGTCTTTACGCTCTCCCGAGATTAAGTCAGCAGTCGTATCTGTACTTCTACTTCTATACAACAGCAAATTACTATGGACAGCCACTTCATTTTCCGACACTTCTTTGATCTTCACATTCGAAACATTCCTTCTTGTACGTGATGGTGGCAATTCAGCCCACGCCATATCTGTTTTCATACGATCGATTCGAAGTTTCAAAGTTGTCGAATCATCGTCGAATAGTAAGGTAGCTTCTGAGTAATCAGGTTTTGACTTTTCCATTTGATTAATTCTTAAAGGCATTGTATAACTGATTTCCTCAGACAACAGTTCATACCAACCATCAAAATTCAATTGATCCAAAAGCTCTGATTCTTTATAAAGCCATTGCTCAATTTCATGTTGCAATATAATATCCTCATGCATCCCATTCACCTCTTATTCAGCCGTTATTTGATCAAGCCAGTTTCTGAAAAATGCTCTGGAGTTCGCTTCATTAAATTTATCTTTATAAACAATACCAGGTCCAACGAAGTCTTCTACTGGCTCTTGATGCATACCCATCGTGTAGTTAAAGACAATGTTCTCCTGTAAATGATATGGACTTTTACTGTTTTGTGTGATATCTGTAAAATTTTCTGTATCGTCTTGTTCGAAAATTCCAGAAGCTCCGAACGTTAGTGTAAAAGCTTGTTCTGATAATCTCTTCCATTCTTCTGTTGCATTTTTTTCAACAAGCATCCATGATGATATCTCCATGGAGTCTGGTCCCGTCGGCTTCCAGATACGAAGGGATGTATGAGAGATTTTCTGGCCTTTTAAATCCATCGAAGAAATGAGAATCATAATATTCGGAGAGACACAAACAATCATATTCTTCATCTGCTTCAAAATGTCGTATTGATCTTCATTGAGTCGTTCTTTATATTCATCAATTAAGCTTTCAGGAAAGGCAAAACCGTCAGGGTTCGGCATGCCTAAATTCAATCCATGCCCGTTCCCCGTATAAATCTGGTAACCATATTTTGAATAGTCCCCTGTCGGAACAAGGCCTAATTTTGCAATCGATCCGTGAGAAACCAATGTATGGTAAGAGTCAGAAATTGTATTGTCTGATCCCAGTTTCCAAGTTCCATCTACATTCCATTTTTGTGGAAGACCTACAACCTCCATTTCTGCACGGTTAAATGCCAGGTCGAGATACCATTTAATATCTCCTAAAAATTCTTCGAGGGAAACAGCTTCAGAATTAAGCGTTGCAAAAATCAAGTCTGCATAGACATCATGACGAATTTCCTTTAAGCCCATTTTACTTTTATCCATCGTTTCACCGTAAACGACTTTCTGGAACGGAATCCCGATCAAGTCACCAGTGTTTTTAAAGTTGAACCCATGGTAAGGACACGTAAAGTTTTTTTGATTTCCGTTATCCATCCGGCAAAGTTTCATACCGCGATGTGTACAAACATTTAGCAACACATGAATTTCACCATCTGCACCATGTGTGACGATGACGCTCTGTCCGCCCATTTCCCGTGTCACAAAATCTCCTATGTTCGGTATTTCCGACTTATGGGCGACAAATAGCCAGTCCTTTAAGAAAATTTTCTCCATCTCAAGCTCATAAACTTTTGGGTGTGAGAAAATATAAGATGGAATCAAGCCTTCTTCTGGCTTAACAGTATCTTTTAAGTATTGAATCAATTCACTTCTTGTCATTTCGTCTAGCCGCGGAACTTGTTTAGTGCTCGTAGTAGTCATACAAACGACCTCCTTATTTTTATAAGCCGATCTTTATAGTAGATTGCAACTTTTTCAATGTACCTAGCACACTTAAAGCGGCTAACATACTCGTGTTAGGGTTCGAACGCATCGGCTCGTTTTCAATTTGAAACGTCATAGACCCAAAAGTACCTTCCGCTTGAATTTGATGATGATTTTTCGTCACTGTCGAATCGGCAATAATTTCAACTTTCGTATTTTCCACTCCGATCCCAGCGAGTGATAATACAATCGAAACATTGATATTTTTAGGGAATTTTTCAATCGCTTCTGCAGCTGATCCTTGGAAAATCACTTTTTCCCCTACGATGTCCTCTCCAAATGAATGCGCCGGTTTCCTCGTTGTTAATGAAACCCTTTTCAATTCACCTAATCCATTTGCATTTTGGATTGCGTCTATTCCTCCTATTGCACCGGACGGTAAATAAATTGAATGTTTGTGTTTTTTTCCCAAGAATTTAACTTCTTCTAAAAATGCCTCATCAGCTAGTGCTCCGATACTAATGATGATCACTTCTTTTTTCTCAAGCACCTTTGGAACGTGCTGATGAGCCGTTGCTACGTTGGCTGCTTCCACTACGATGTCTATATCGGATTCGAGGAATTGATCGATATCATTGAACAACTGGACTCCATAATCAGCAGCTAGCTGTTCATATTTTTTTAAGTTGCGGACAAATAAGCTCTTCACTTTCAATCCGTCCAACTGCATTTGCTGTATTTCTTTTATGATGAATGTCGCAATGGAACCGGCTCCGATAATACCTATGTTCATTCAGACAACTCCTTATTCGGCAAATCCATATGAATCAGTGAAATGTTCAAAGCCGCCAAATTCTGTCACGCTCGATAGACCACTTTCTTTGATTCCTGGAAAATCGAGGCGTAAATCTTTGAAAATCGTATGATTGTTAAAGAATATGGCGCCAGCTTCGATACGATCAGCCAATCGTTTTGCTGCTTCAATGTCAGTTGTCCAAATGGATGCCCTTAATCCATATTCCGAATCATTCGCATATTTGATTACTTGCTCGGTATCATTGAACGACATCACCGGAATGACAGGACCAAATTGCTCCGCTCTCATGATCTCACTCTCCTGATGCACATTTGTAACGATGGCCGGAAGCATGAAATATCCGTCTTCCCATGTATCCTCGTTTAGTTTTCTACCAAAATAATGCACTTTGGCACCTTCTTTTTCTGCATGGTCAATCAAATCTTTCACGAAACGAAATTGTGATTCATTATTCAATGGGCCCATTTTGACATCCGGTTGGATCCCGTTTCCGACAATTGTTTTGTTAAATTCTTCGCTTAGTTTATCCAACAACTCTTCGTATCGAGTTTCGTGGACATAAATGCGCTTAATGGCAGAACATACTTGCCCAGCACCTTTCAAAACTCCATTTCTTAACTTTAGGATTGTTTCCTTGTTCAAATCGGCATCGGCCAATATAATGGCAGGGTCATTACCGCCCAGTTCCAAATTCAATTTCTTCAAAGTAGACGAAGACTTTTCCATCAATACTTTTCCTGTATTTGTGCCACCTACAAACGCAATTGTCCGGACCCGTTCGTCCTTCGAGATTCGATCTCCAATAAGACCACCCGAACCTGTCACAACATTCAATACCCCTGGCGGTAGACAGTCAGCAAGCTCTTTCATGAAGACCATAATTGTCAATGGACAATCTGTCGCAGGTTTGAAAACGACTGTGTTTCCTGTCAAAATAGCCGGTATGACCCGCTTGAATGTTAAGATCATCGGGGAATTCCATGGGGTGATGATTGCCGTCACACCTCTTGGACGTCTCCGAATTTCGACCTGTTGGGTCTGTCCGGACAAATCTCTTGGCTCATACCAGTTTTTCAGATTTTCCGGCAACTCATTTAAAATCTGTACACATCTTTGAATATCTAACTTGCCTTCTTGCAGAGTTTTACCATTTTCTCTGACAAATAAAGTCGTATATTCATCGACACGGTCTTTCACACGCTCCCATACTTGGTGAACACGCTCAATTCGTTCATCCAATGATGTTTGCGACCATGTTGGATACGCATCTGCCGCTGCCGTAATCGCCCGGTCTACATCTTCTTCGGATGCCAGCCCGATAAAACCGACGACTTCACTTGTGACGGCAGGATTGATGACGTCTTTGTGCCTATTTAACGTTTTCCATTCACCGTTCACTAATATCTTTCCTGAAATTTGCAAAGTTGCTTCCGTTTTATAGACCAATTTGTCTCCCTCATTTCCATTGAACGATCTTATTTTATTCTTTTCGGTTGAAATGACGAAGCGACACCCGGGGGCCCCCCGAATGGTTTAGCCATCGGTCCTACTGCTTCCATATCGACGACAATCAAAGTCATCTTATCTGACCCTGTAGCATTCTCCAATGCTTGGTCAAATGCATCGGCAGAACCTACTCTCGTTGACCCTATCCCCATCGAATGTGCCAGCTGTACAAAATCCGGACTGACCAAATCGACACCGACTTGTCGGCCATATGCTGCGTCTTGAATATTTCGAAGTACACCGTAACCGCTATCGTCAAACACAAGTATGATCATCGAAAGGTTCTCTTGGACTGCTGTTGCAAGTTCACCAATATTGACCATGAAGCCGCCATCCCCTGCTAATACGACAACCCGTTTATCAGGGTTTGCTTTTTGTGCGCCGATTCCTGTCGGTAAGGCTTGGCCAATTCCGCCTCCCGAGGCATGAATCGAATGGCGTGGTTTATAAATCTCGAACAGTCGGCTTCCCCAAACATTCGCTGGAACGGTAACGTCCCTTACAAAAATTGTTTCTTCGTCCAGTCTGTTTCTCATACTGTCCAAAATGTTTTCATAAGGTCCTAATGTTTTGCGTAACTTGGCTCTGAGCGTTTCACGCAATTCTTGCACATTTTCACTATATTCACCGCTCGGCATTGTGTAACCGCTTGCTTCTAGTTGAGTGACAAGACTCTCTACGACCGTTTTAATATCTCCGACTAACCCATACTTCGCTTCATAATTTCGGCTGACCGCCAAATAATCGGCATCAATTGTAATATGGTTTTCCGGTACTTCAACTGACCAGCCAGCAGTTTCATTACTCCGGAAACGTACACCAATACTAATGAGTACATCAGCATTCGCCAAAAATTGCTTTGTTTCTGGAGAAGCCCCAAAATGTCCAATACATTGCGGATGATCCTCCGGAATGATTCCTTTAGCTGATTGGCTCGTAATGACAGGCGCGCCCGTCATTTCCGCCAACTGTCTGATTTGTTCGGAAGCACCTGACAAAATCGCTCCGTTTCCGACCCATAATACTGGTCGCTTCGCTTCTTTCATCGCCTGCACAACCGCTTCAGGTACAATGAATTTTTCTTGTATTGAAGAACTATTTGCCAATTCATCGTAAATCGGAGTATCTGGAATAATGGCTGATTGATAATCAATTGGTATTTCAACACTTATTGGACCTGATGGTACTTGAAATGCTTCCTTGATCGCTTTTCGGATAAACCCAGTTGCCTGCTCCGGAACCTTTAGTTGGCAAGCTTTTTTACAAGCTCCCTCCATCATTTGAAGCTGATTTTTACATTCGTGGATATAACCTCTACCTGTCCCAATCTGTTCAGAAGAAACTTCACCGGTTATATGTAATAGGGGGACACCGGCACTCCAGGCTTCCACCAAAGCACCTGCTGCATTTCCTGCGCCTGTGCCTGTACTTGTAATTGCCACGCCTAGCTTGCCAGTCGATCTTGCATGTCCGTCAGCCATATTCACTGCGCCACTCTCTCCACGTGCACAAACTAATTCAATACTTCCTTCACGTAAAATCGCGTCGTAAATCGGCATATTATGAATACTCACAATCCCGTAAGCGGTTTCAACACCCGCATTGACTAATTCCTTTACTATTGCATCCGCTACCGTAAACTGCAATTGTGTACTTTCCACTCCAAGTCCCCCTTGTCCTATAAAACTTTACTTAACCCACCCGATACTTCTATATTTGCACCTGTGACATAGCTGGCACGTTCCGACGCTAAAAATAAAATGACATTTCCGACTTCTTCAGGTAAACCGACCCGAGCCAGTGGGATTTTTCTATTTTCCGCCAACTCTTTATAATACACTTCCGGATCCACATCTGGTGCTCGTTCCAATCTTCGGCGTTCCCATTGGTCCGTTTTGATCAACCCAAGGCTAATTGTATTGATGAGTATATTATCTCTCGCCAACTCATGCGACAAACTTTTCGTCATATTCAACAATCCCGCTCTCGTTGCGGCAGTTGCAACCATGTGTGGTTCCGGCTCTTTGGAAAGTGTCGCATTCATATTGATAATTCGACCTTCCCCTTGTGCTTTCATGAATGGAACAACTGCTTGGACCGCGTAAATGACTGCAAAATATTTCAGATTGATTTGTTCTTGCCATTGCTCATCCGTAATGTCGAAAAAGTGTGACATAATACTCCGCCCTGCATTATTGACAAGTACGTCAATTCGTTTGAAATGTTCGCCCGTCGCATTAATGAATGCTTCTACGTCTTCACGCTTGGAAACATCACATGTTTGGCCGAATAGATTTTCCCGATTTGAATCGTTTGTCAACTTTTCGACTGCTTGGTTTAAGCGATCTTGGCTCCGTCCGCAAATAGCGACTTTCGCCCCCTCTTCCAGTAGCATCTTCGTTGTTTCAAAACCGATACCGGCCGTGCCGCCCATGACGACAACAACTTTGTCTTTTAAATTTAAATCCATACTACTCAGCCACCCCTTTTTTCCATCACTTCGTATTTACTAAAGCCCAACCGGGATCCGGCTCTCCCGCCATCTTCACTCTAGTTTCTGGCGAAGGCGGTCCTGCAATTCCCCATCTATCCGATAAATGCGGTACTCGCTTCCAAACTTGCGCGCGCCATGTTTTTTTATCTTCAATCACATCTACATAGCATGTGTACTCCATGACAAACCCGCCTGGATCTTGGAAATAACAGAAGATGTTATTGCCTGGTCCGTGTCTTCCCGGTCCCCAAATCTCTTTGTATCCTTTCTTCCGGACATTGCCGATTCCACGCATCACTTCATCCACACCTTCCACTTCATAGGCGATATGGTTGAGCGATGCATGTTCAGCCCGGTTAAACGAAATTTCATGGTGATTTTTATCGCACCGCAGGAACACCATCTGATCCTCACTCCAATCTGAAACCATAAAGCCGAGCACTTCAGTGAAGAAATCCGTTGACCGTTGGATATCAGTTGTGTTTAAGACGATATGGTTCAAGTAAAGCGGGTTTGAATCGACTTTTCTTTGCCATGGTTCTGTATGGATGTCTACCCATGTTGAAAGTTCATAGCAACGGTTTTCATAGTCTACGAAACGAAGGCCATAACCGCCCCCCACTTCATCTAGACAGCCCGGCTGTTGGATGATCTCCACGCCTTTCTCTTTCAGAAAGACCGCCGCTTTGTCTACTGCTATTTTGTCCACCATTCCAAATGCAATGTGATGGAGACCTCTTCTTTCTCCTCGTTGCAGATGAAGGATATGATGTTCAGGACTTGAACCGCGGAAATAGACATGATTGTCATCTTGTGAGACAACATCCAATCCCCATACATCCCTATAAAATTCGATTTGTTCTTCCAGGTTAGGTGTTATTAAACTTATGTGGCGTAAATGTGTTATTTCAAGCATTGAGTTTCCCACCTCTCCAATCTTTCTTTACTAAATGACATAGAATAGCAATTTTTTTACTCAAGCGGTTTTTTACAATATCCTTCGTTTTGCATAGGAAACATTGTTTCTAATACTAATATTCACATTATCTTACTTGTGCATTTTTGTCAATACAGTTTTCAGACTTATCAAAAATTAACTTAAAATCAGTAACTAGGCACAGCTACAATTTGCTGAAAGACGCAAATGATGTCTATGCCTAGTGGAGTGCGACTTCTTTTGTAATACAGATTAGATAGTCATAACCATAAATGAGGATATTTCTCTAGCTACTTGACAAACTGCCGGGATAATCTTTTCTTCCATCAGCTCTTCGTCGGCCGCATGTTGTGTAATCGCTATGTTTATGGCAGCAATCACTTTATTGTCTTTCCCAAAGATCGGGCAAGCGACAGACCAAACTCCTGTTTCAAACTCCCCTTTATGGAAGACGTATCCTTTTTCTTTAATGGATTGTAATTCATCACGCAATTTTTTGACTTCCACTATCGGTGCATCAGGTATCTGCAATACTTGCAGCTTTGACAACAACTCTTCTTTATTTTCTTCGGGTAAATGTGCCAATAGACATTTCCCCATCGCTGTAGCATGGACAGGCAGATGTGATCCGACGTTAATTGTAATCGTAGCGACACTTCTAGCCGGATACCTGGCGATATACACTATGTCATTCCCGTCCAATATCCCCATATGTGAAGACATGCCCGTTTCATCTCTTAACTTCTCCAAATAAGGCGCCGCTAGTTCTGGTAGTTCGAGACTGTTCAAATAAGTGTAGCCTAGTTCAAGTACTTTCGGTCTAAGTCCATAGCGCTTCGTATGACTATCTTGATAAATATAACCACACTCTTCCAATGTATACAAGATGCGATAAGGCGTTGTTCGGCTGACACCTAAATTACTTGCAATTTCTGCCAAGGACAAAGTCTGATTTTCTACACTGAACATCTTTAAAACTTCCAATCCACGTAAAATGGAATTTGAAAGATATTTTTCATTATCACTTTTTTGCTTTTCCAATTTCTTTTTTGTGATCTCCACTATCTATTCCTCTTCTCTTAAAAAATCTAATACATATTTATTGAACACTTCCGGTTTTTCCAAGTAACTGAGATGGCCCGCATCCGCTATTGTCTTCAAACGTCCGTCTTTCAGCCTTTCGACAATAATTTTCGACTCGCTGACAGGCGTCACCTGGTCCTCTTCTCCACAAATTACCAGTGTCGAAACCATAACTTTTGAATACTCATCCATTTGATTCAGGTGATATAAACTGTTGGCAACTGATTTATAACCCGCCGGTCGGACTTCAGCCATAATGTTTTGCGCATATTCCAAAATTGTAGAATCTACGTTTGCAGCGAGCAGTGCAGACGTTCTTTGTCTTGCTAATTCTTCCGGTGGAGTATTTTCCACGAGATCATGCCGAGCTTTTCTTTTCTTTATATTTTCTTCTTCATTGAGCCCAGCCGCTCCTCGGGTCGGTGCAGCAATCATCAATTTGGTAACCATTTCAGGAAACCTTATTGCAAAATCGATCGCAATCGCCGCCCCCATCGAATGCCCTAACAAATAGACTTCCTCTAATAGAAGATCATCAAGAAATTTCTTTAAATGATCCGCAAACTGGGAAAAATGTTGTAATTCTGGAACAGGGTCCGCACTTTGACCGTAACCGGGAGCATCCCAAGCAATTACCGTATAATCTTTCTTCAGCCCTTCCAATTGATGAATCCATGACTTCGAGTTATTTCCTAAGCCATGCAATAAGACCACCGGTGGTCCACTTCCTTCTCTGAGATAATGAATAGGCAGATCCACCAACTCCACTTTCGACATAAAACCCCTCCTCAAGCATTTTTATCGTCTTTTCTATGTTTTATCAATAAAACAAAGTTTTCGATATTAAGATTGATTGTACGTACTTATTCTTCATAAAGTCAAGCGACTCCCAAGTCCAAACCGACTATTACCAAAATACGTTATATTCAAACAACTTCTTAATATAATCAAAAAAGGAAATAAGAAGCGACCTCTTATTCCCCCTGTCTATAATTAAAATTGAGAATCTACATCGTCATTACATTATAAGAAGGGAGACTTCTATCTTAGGATATTATTTTTCAGCTACACGTAGAAACGGTTCGTCTGCTACTTGTATCGAGTCTGTTGGACATCCCTCACAAGCATCCATAAGATCATCTACTAAATCTTCTCCTATTGGCGTAACACCTGTATTATCGTCGAGAATACTATAGGATAGGCCATCATCATCATAATCAAATATATCGGGGGCATTAGCTCCACACGCACTGCAAGCGATACAAGTCTCTTGTTCTACTAATGTATACTTCTTCATATTGGGATTCCCCTTTCATCTTCTATTATCAATTGCGCCTCCGCACAATTAGATTTATGTCTTTCAATCTTGTGCAAAAAACTAGATGAACTCGTTTACAAGTTCCCTAAAAAGTTCAGGTTGTAAATCGAGATTCATATGGGCCAAGGGTTGCTCAGCATACCCTTTTACTAACTCTTGATAAGAAGGCTTCTCTTCTTGATAAACAATTCCAGTTACTAGGCTATTATGTTTCATTAAAGTGTTCATGGCCATTTCGTGGTTTGAAGCATCGTATCCATCTATATCACTTAATTTAGTCAAATTCTCTTTGAACCAGTCATACGTATTTACTTTATTGTAAGTAACACATGGACTATAGACGTTAATAATAGAAAAACCTTTATGTTGTATTCCTGCTTCTATTGTCGCAGTCAATTCTTTAATATCCGCTGAAAAACATTGCGCCACAAAACTAGCTCCACTCGTAATCGCCATCTCCATTGGAGATAATGCTTTTTCAATTGATCCTTCCGGTGTTGACGATGTGATAAACCCATCCTCTGAACGCGGTGATGTCTGACCTTTTGTCAAGCCGTAAATTTGATTATCCATAACAATATAGGTTATATCCATATTGCGCCGCATCGCATGAATTGTATGTCCAATCCCGATCGCAAAACCATCGCCATCTCCCCCAGCCGCAACGACAGTAAGATCACGATTCCCCATCTTTACTCCTTGAGCAATCGGTAGCGCCCTCCCGTGAATTCCATGTAGACCGTAGGATCTAATATAGCCTGAAATACGACCAGAACAGCCAATTCCAGAGATAACCGCCAGATCTTCTGGAGAAAGATTCAGATTAGCTGCACCACGCTGGATCGCCGCTTGTACAGAGAAATCTCCACAGCCTGGACACCAATTTGGTTTCACACCATTTCTAAAATCTTTAATTGTTGATGTAGACATGTTCTAACAACTCCTTGCCCGCGTCGTAAATATGGTGTGGTTGGAATGGATCACCATCATATTTCAATATGCTTTGAATTTTATTGACATGACCAACATTCATTTTTATAATATTGGCAAGTTGCCCCGTCGCATTGCTTTCTGCAACAAGTACATAATCTGCCCCGTCTATATAAGGCTTAATAGCTGCCGCCGGGAATGGGTGAATGAGTCGAATTTGCAAGTGATTTACGTTCAATCCATCTTCTCTCAGACGGTGGACAGCTTCTTCAATAGCACCACGCGTTGCATTAAATCCAATTAGTAAAAGATCTGTTTTTGTTGTTGGAACATTCACTGTGATTGGATTTGGGAATCGTTTTGTCAAGTTGGATAATTTACGCATTCTTTTATCCATTTGTTGTTTACGATTACTTGCAGTTTCATTTGGTCTACCTGCTTCGTCATGCTCGACACCAGTTACATGATGAATGCCACCTTTCACCCCTGGGATCACACGTGGAGAGACACCATCTTCTGTTACTTCGTAACGTTTAAAATAATCCTTTTCATCCGTTTGTTCAATGTCACTAGTAATTAACTTACCTCGTCGAATGTGTACTTTATCAAAATCAAAAGTTTCTACGGTTTGTTTTGCTAACGAAAGTTGTAAATCGGTTAATAAAATAACAGGGCACTGGTATTCATCTGCAATATTAAATGCTTCTATCGTATCGTAAAAAGCTTCATCAGCTGTACTTGGCGCAATGACAACCTTCGGGATTTCTCCATGATTCCCATAGATCATCGCCATTAAATCCGACTGTTCTTGCTTTGTTGGTAATCCTGTAGATGGCCCACCACGCTGTGTATCAACAACCACAAGAGGGGTTTCCGTCATGCCGGAAAGGCCAATCGCTTCCATCATTAAGGATAATCCAGGACCAGATGATGCAGTGAAAGAACGAGCACCCGCATAGTTAGAACCGATTGCCATCGTCACAGCTGCAATTTCATCTTCTGTTTGAATGACTGTTCCACCCACTCTTGGTAACTTTTTAATTAAATACTCCATAATGTCAGAGGCTGGTGTAATTGGGTAAGCAGGCATAAAACGAACCCCTGCTGTCAAAGCCCCAAGCGCAATCGCATCATTACCAATCAGAAACATCCGTTTATGAGTATTTTCAGCCTTTGCAAGATATAAAGTTGAGGCTTTTTCTCCAAGGCTTTTTTGCATATACATATACCCTTCTTGGATAGCCTTCATATTTTTCTGAACCATATCTCCGCCTTTTCTATTAAATATCTCTTCGATAACAACAGAGAAATCCTCAACCTCCAAATTCATAACGGCACAAGTAGCACCGATCGCTACCATATTTTTCATCAAAGAAGTGCCGAGGTCGGAAGCGATATCAGTAAATGGAACAGGATATAGTTCAGCCTTCGAGTCTTCCGGCTTCACTGGTTTAAATTTCGTATCAGCAATGATAACACCTTTTTCATGTAATTCATGATAGTTTAGATCAATCGTTTCTTGATCGAATGCAAGAAGTATGTCTAAATTATCGGCAACTGCCTGGACTTTTTCAGTACTAACGCGAATTTTATTGTTCGTATGACCACCTTTAATTCTAGATGAAAAGTGGCGATATCCATATAAATAAAAACCGAGCCGGTTCAGAGTTTTGGAGAAAATCTCACCCGTACTTTCAATTCCTTCCCCTTGCTGTCCTCCCACTTTCCACGAAAGATCTGTTTTCATGAAATCTGCCCCTTTTAGCACGGTTACTGTTAAAATCATATAAGTTAACATTCAACCGCTGATTTTTGTCGATAAAATTACGATAGATAGCAATTCGGACAGTAAGCCGATAGTTATAGCCAAAATAACTTCAACATATATATTATCGTAAAACTTTATGCAAAGATTGCCGTACTATGTTTCGGTTGTAAACGTACATTCGGGTCAATGTACTGCTTTGCATTACTAACTGCGACCGGTGCCTCACCGAATCCGGTGGCAATCAGTTTTACTTTCCCTTCATACGTTGCAATGTCACCCACAGCATAAATGCCAGGAATGTTCGTTTCCATTTTATTGTTAACGATTATGCAATTTTTCTCAATCTCCAATCCCCAATCTTTAATTGGACCGAGCGCGGAAACGAATCCATAGTTGACGATAAAGTCATCGACATCAATCACTTCACAGTTTTCAGTTTTAGGCTCTTCGATGACGATTTGTTTAATACCACCTTCATCTCCGATCAGTTCAGACGGAACATAAGGGGTTTTGATTTCCACACTGGATTTTTTCAAATTTTCCACGCTATGTTCGTGAGCGCGGAATTTATCGCGTCGATGGATGATGGTAACTTTTTTCGCAATCGGTTCGAGCATCAATGCCCAGTCGACCGCCGAGTCTCCCCCGCCACATACTGCCACTTCTTTATCCGTAAACCTATTTAAGTTGTCAATGAAATAATGAAGGTTTTTCCCTTCGAATTGCTCTGCGCCTTCAATCCCTAAGCGACGAGCTACAAATGCTCCGTTCCCTGCCGTAATAATGATCGTCTTTGAAAAATGAATTTCTTGATTCGTTTGGAGTTTAAAAATCCCGTCTTCTTGACTTTCCACCGTTTGTACAGCTTGCTCCAAGCAGATTGTCGTTGGGAACATATTCACTTGTTCCTTTAAATTATCGATCAATTCTTGGGCACGGACTTTCGGCAATCCAGCAATATCGTAAATATACTTTTCCGGATAGAGTACTGACAACTGGCCACCTAACTGAGGTAAACTTTCTATAATCTTCACACTAGCTTCCCGCATTCCTCCATAGAATGCAGTAAACAACCCAGCAGGGCCACCTCCAATTATTGTGATGTCGTATACTTTCTCATCGATTTTCATTTTAAATTCCTCACTTTCCTTCGATTGATGTCGATGCACCTCTACCGTTAAGTAAAATATGAAACTATGTAATCAATTACGCCGAGGCGTAATTGCATCCAGATTAAGAACGCAAGTCATCTAGAGTTTGGATGACCTGCTAAACTGGATAATTAAAGCGCTATCATTTTGTCACTTTTAGAGATGAAAGTCTTATATGGTAGACGCCTCTACATTCTGTGCAAAAATATTTTTTGATTGAAGATCAGTTGATCCATCGATAAATTAGCGGTCTGCCTGCGCAACAATCGCTTCTCTTTCTTTCGCACGCTCAATGCGAATCTTTTCAAGTTCGCTGCCTTCTGGATAAGTCGGTAGTTGTGGTTTTGCCGCACCTAGCATAACAAGCATCATCGCATCTTCTTTTCCATCGTTGCGGATACCACGCTGAATGCCGGGTGGTACGCTGACACAGTCGCGCTTATTCATTTTTATCTCATACTCTTTTCCTTCATACTCTAAAAGGACCGTCATTTCACCTTCCAAAATGAAGAACACTTCTTCTACGTCTGAGTGTAAGTGCAATGGACCAATTGAACCAGCTGGTAAAACCATCGTGCTTAATGTGAAGTTGTTTGCTTCAATTACATTTGAATCTTTGTTTGCTGTTGCACCACGTCCAATATAGCGCATTTGTGCACGGCGATATCTCGGATCTAATTCTTCTTGGAACTTTAAAACGTTCCAGTCCAACTTTCTATCTCCCAATCTCGCAATATATTTCTTTTCAAAATCCTCTACTGTTGTGAACTCCATGTTTTCTTCCTCCCTATTTTTAGACCTCTTGACGAAAACGCTTATTCAAAGAAGTCCCTGTTTTATATAGAAAACAATGTTTCTATATGGTCATATCATACTTCTAAATAAATTCATTGTCAACATAGAATTTCAAATCTTCTAATAATTAACTGGGTGATTAATGAGATGCTATGAAAAGATCGAACATTATCCGAAGATTGTGTGACGGCATTTGTGGCTGGTGAATCCGTTTGAAACCGCAGTTATTCACTTGGATGGAGGATGTACATCTCGTGCTGATCGATCCGACAAATCAGATATTGTGAAAGGACTCGACCAAGGTGCGGATGATTATATTACGAAACCATTTGACGAACGCGAACTCACAGCAAGAGTGCGTGTGGCATTACGGCGTACAGAGGGTGAAAATCAAATAAAGGCTATACAGGAAGGCCCATTTACTCTTGACTTAGAGTCTTATTCCATCCTATATGACTCGCATGAAGTTCGTCTTACGTTAAAGGAATTCTATATTATAGAAGCGATAATGAACCGGCCAAATCGGACGTTCACACGGGAAGACTTACTTCAAGTAGCTTGGGAATATGACACGTATACAGAAGTTCGTACAGTCGATTCTCATATTCGAAATCTACGGGATAAATTGAGAAAATCCAATTTTCCTATAGAAGAGATTTTGGTGACGGTTTGGGGGATCGGATATAAGTGGAGATAACAAGGACCCCTCTAATCACATCATGCCGTAAAGTCAGAAAAGGCAACTTTCCACGAATGGAAAATTGCCTTTTCGTTATGAAATCAAGCGCTTCTTTCATATAAAGAAGCAGACCATCAGCAAATTATTACTCAATTACGCAAAATAACATACACAAGATACACGACGTATGCTACAGCTAGCATCAAACCTTCACGCTTACCAATTTTGAAACCAGTTCTTGCAAACAGTAACAATACTAAGGTCAATACTAGCATAATGATCACGTCAATAAATACTTTATCGTTCACTGCGATTGGCGAAATGACAGAGGAAGCCCCCAGAACAAATAGTATGTTGAAAATATTACTACCGACGATGTTCCCCAAAGCGATTTCACTTTCTTTTTTCAAAGCCGCTGAAATCGACGTAACCAATTCAGGTAGGGAGGTACCGATGGCGATGATCGTAAGACCGACCAAAGTTTCACTCATGCCAAGAGAATAAGCAATCTTCGTAGCATGATCGACGACCAAATCTCCTCCGAAAATAATCGCCGCCAGCCCGACTAGCGTAATGAAAATATTTTTCCCCCACTTCACATTCTCAGTAGCTTGTGTAAGCGTGGCATTTTGACGGCTTCTAAGACCAAGTTCAATCACATAGTACATAAAGATCGATAGGAATAGTAAGAAAATAATTCCATCACCGCGCGTGAGCATATTGCTGCTGAAGCCTTGTAGTGCCATATCACTCATCAACACCAACATGACAATACCTGCCAGTAAAGTGAAAGGAATTTCTTTCCGGATGGTCTCACTTTGTACTTTCAATGGAAACAGAAATGCTGCTATCCCGACCACGATGGTGATATTGAATATATTACTTCCCACTACGTTCCCCACTGCGACGTCTGCATTTCCACCCATCGCTGCAATAATACTGACCGTCGCTTCTGGCGAGCTAGTTCCGAGCGCTACAATGGTTAGCCCGATCAAAATAGGCGGAATTTGCAATAGCCTGGCAATATTTGAAGAGCCATCTACGAAATAATCGGCTCCTTTAATCAATAATACAAATCCAATTAGTAATAAAACATAGGACACTTATTGATTACCTCCTTCAAGGGAATTAAATTTCCGGTCGATAAAATATTTTGTCCAATTACTGAACCTATGATAGGAATTGTTACATTCACAATGACCCATAACACTATATGTATTGGATTTTATATACCTCTAGAATTCATTGTTCTCAATCGCTAATGTTTTATACGACATTAGCTCCACTACAACTATCTTTTCTTCCCTGTTTATTCGCTTTGATTATCGCAGGTCATCACTGCTAATGCATTCTACAAGTCATACAAAGATATTTACTTCTCATTAGTACTTACTTTCCTAAGTGGTACGGAAATCACAAGTATACTAACTCTGTAAATATAGCTTAATCGAAACTATCCTATGTAGGAAATGCATGAAATTTTCGGTAATTCTAAAAGAGTGTTTGTGTTCTTTGTGTTTCTGAAAAAGTCGTTGGTACAATAAAAAACAGCAAAACCCACCTCGCCCCTTTAAATAGCGGGTCAAGGTGGATTATTTTTTGAAGGTGATTTATTTTCATACAGTTAATACAATCTGATATGGCAAACTCTTTCAACGTGTTCCATTACCAAAAAAGTTATATTTAATCGAACTCTTCATATTCGTTCGGATGCTGTCCTTCTACTCTTCCCGCTTCACCTTTATCCAAGGAGTCAATTTGTCTAATCTCTTCTTCGGTCAATTCAAAATCGAATACATCAAGGTTTGCTTTTTGGTGGTCGTAAGTAGATGACTTCACGACTGTTAAGACTTCATTCTGTAAGTTCCAACGAATAATAATCTGTGCGGGTTCTTTATTGTATTTTTTAGCGATGGATACAATCGTTTCATTTTCTAACACATCGTTTAATTCGCGCCCTAATGGACTCCATGCTTCCGTTACAATGCCGCGGCTTTTATTGAATTCCACTAGTTCGTTATTGTTAAAATACGGATGACGCTCAATTTGATTGGTAGCGGGCATTACACCTGTTTTTTCAATGATACGTTCCAGATGTTCCGGTAAGAAATTTGATACACCTATCGTCTTAATCAGCCCAAATTTCTGCGCATCGACTAAAGCTTGCCACGCTTCCACATATTGATCTTGTTTTGGAAGCGGCCAATGAATCAAGTATTTATCAAAGTAATCGATTCCGATACGATACAAAGACTCTTGAATCATAAGGATTGCTCTTTCGTACTCATGTGAAGCGCCAGGGAGTTTGGAACTGATTAACAGTTCTTCTCTAGGCACAGATGATCTACGAACCGCTTCTCCTACCATTCCCTCGTTATTATAATTCGTTGATGTGTCAATCAGTCTGTATCCCGCTTCGATCGCTGTTAACGTACTGACCACACCTTGCGCTCCTTTTACTTTCACGGTTCCAAAACCAATTGAAGGAAGGCTCGTTCCATCATTCAATCGCATCGTTTGTACATTTAGTTGATCCATTTTTATCTTACTCCTTTTTACTAAGTAAACTCTTCTATTGGCAAAAACACGCAATCATCGACCGTATCTCTTACTCGCCTATTCCATGTAATTTCCCTAGCTGAAAGTTAACTAAACATTCTTTGCTGTTTGGAATCAAAAAGCACTTGTGTCTGCAATGAACATGAATGGTTGAACATCCACATTCTTTACTGGCTCAAGTGCACTTTTTATTTTTCCTTAAACAATCGATATAGCATAAAACAGAATGACAAACAAATCCAATTTTTGTTTGTTCGCGAAGCATATAGAGATTGAAAGTAACGTCACTGTAGTCTCAATACCTTACTCACGTTTCTCTATATTCTATCTATAGCTCATAACTTAAGTGGGAAGCTATGTATTCATTAATTTAAGGGAAAGCGATCCCTTACAAGATACTTATTTATTCAATTTTATCATCCATACGAGCAAATCTTGCAGAACCGTTGTGTGGAGAGTGTAGTAAATGTATTGACCTTTTTTCTCTGAACTGACAAGACCCGCGTTACGCAGGATGTTTAAATGGTTGGAAATGCTCGGCTTACTCATCTCGAAATCTTCATGTATTTCACTAGCAGTTAAAGAACCTTTTTCACTGAGTAGCGTTAGTATTTGTCTTCTTGTTTCATCATTTAGGGCTTTAAAAACTTCATTCAAATCAGGCCTCTCCTTTCACTTAAAGTATTTAGTCGTTTGTCTAATTAGATATTTATCTAATTATATACTATTTAAAGTGATTAGAAAAGCACCTGTTTTGAAAACAACTATGAATGGTTCAATACTCACGTTTGTTTTCACACAGGCACTCCTTATTGAAATATTTACTTCACGTTTGACGGCCCCATGCGCTCTTTTAATTTGTCATGGTATTTCACCGTAGTTCATACGATCTTGTCTCACTAAGTGTTCAGCAATGTTTGCGCCAATGAAGAAAGCTGGCGCCGACGTATTGCCATCCGAAACAAACGGTGCAATGGAATCATCTGCAACGATCAAATCTTTTACCCCGTATACTTCCCCGGCCGCATTCACCACACCATTTTCTTCACTTGGCGCCATTCGTAGCGTACCTTGTATATGGTGTGTTGGACCTAAGTTTTCTTGAATGAACTTTTCGAGTTTGCTATCATCCTGAATGGTTTCCAGTGAGGGAGTAACGAGTTGATAGTGTGAATCTATTTTTGATAGTTCTGTTGCAATATTTTTAATATATATCCTGTAAACGTTTTTTATGGTTTCTAGGTCGGAGCGTTTATTCAAAAAGTCAGCATCGGCAAGTACAATCTTTAACGGATCCTCATTTTGGATTTTGATAGTTCCTTGGCTTTTCGGTTCCAATAAAATAATGACGATGCTTAACATTCCGCCAGTGCCGATTTGGCCAATTAGCTGCACACCACGACGGTGGGGGTCAGCACCGGGTGTTGGATCTGGTAAGAAGGCTCCACCCGTATACAGCGCAAAGGGATCAGCGTCCGGAAGTGCTTTGTCATTCGGATTCGTTGTAAAGGTGGAAGTGTTAACTGGATGGGTAGTCATGTTCTTTCCCACATTCGCGTTATGATGAACGACGGGAATACCCGCTTTTTGGAGTGTTTCGGATGGCCCAATTCCAGAAAGCATTAACAGTTGAGGGCTATTTATTCCTGCCGACACAATGACTTTTTTACGAGCATATGCATAATAACATTTTCCTTCCTTAAGAAATTCAACACCTATTGCCCGCCTTTCATTATCAAAAATCACACGCTGCACCGTTGAATTATAAGATACCAATAATCTTCTTCCATTTACGCCTTCACCGTTTTCAGTCAGTACATCCGATGAAAGAAAAGCCGTATCCGCACTTTCTCGTTGACCATAGGGAGTTTGGTAAAGTTGCCACCTTGTAAAGGGTCCGAGCGGTGTGTTCGGATCATTATAGTCTAATATTCTTGCGAAACCAGTAGCTTTTTCCATCGCTGTAACCAATTTTTCAGCCATGGTGGTTGGATTAGCAGGAGCCTGTCTGATATCCAACTGCCCGTTATATCCTCTCGCATTTGGATTTTCCGTTTGGCCATTGTAGTTTTCTAGTTGTGAAAATTGATAGGTCTGTTGTTCAGGTGACCAAAGTGGACCTAGGAGGTTTTCCCATTGTTTCATATTCGCCTGTGATGGCCTTACATACTGGTTATTGTTAATGGAGGATCCGCCACCCATTGTTCGTCCTCCCGTCCAATCAAATGACCTTCCGTTTACATTTTTCTGGGGGACACTTTTTCCTTGCCAGAAGTATTGCGGGAAAAAGTCGTCAGTGAGAATAGATGGTAGCGCAAACAATGAATCTCTAATCGGTTGCTCTTGATTGTTATTATCTCCCGCTTCTAAAACTAGCACGGAATTTCGTTTATCATCGGTTAGTTTTCTGGCAATTGTAGCACCCGCCGGACCCGTTCCAACTAGGATATAGTCAAACGTTGATTGATTATTGGCGTCTCTATTCATTTCAATCCCCCTAAGTGATTTTCATGCTGTATATCTTATGGTATGAAAGTTTGGATTATGAAGCTTATAGAGACCATCGCCTGGATCGTAGTGCAAGGCCTAGATTTAATTAAGTGCGGAGGTGATTTGATTAATTTGGAACAGTAAAAATCTTGTCAATAAAAAAATGCACCGCAATATGCGATGCATTTAATGCTCAACTAATATATTTCAGGTTGTTACTACTAAAAAGCTTGGAAAGTTACCGAAACTTCTCTATCTTTATTTTAGCTCACTCAACAGCACGCCTAATTTTTTCACACTGGCCGTTTCATCCGTTACGGTTTGTTCCAATAGCTTCTTTTGTCTGTCGAGTGCATTCTTCAACGAAGTGATTTCTACTGACAGATCTGGCTTCGTTTGTTCTTTCTTCGTTTTCAATGACTGGATCGTTTCGAATAAATCTTCATGGTCGACAATTCGGCCAGCTCCCCACATGAGCTGTTCTTTTGGTGCTTTTATGACGTAGTCTGTAAAGTAGTTAAATACTTCCTGATCAAAGTCATACGCATACCAATTGTTGTCAATTGCATATAAGTACTCGTCCAGCGGAGTGGCGATATCACCTGTAGTTAATGCTTCAATGGAAGCGGCTAAGTTTTTTACGTTGTTTTGCGCATGTTCATGAGGGAAAATCGGTTCGTCCTCCCAAGTCAATCGCACAAATTGATCTTCGGCATATTTATAAGCCGCCAACAAGCCGCTGTTCAACTCACGACTTTCATCGTACAATTTCTTCGCTTGGTCTGCATCTTCATTTTCGAGTGCTGCCGCATATTCTTTATTCATATCCGCAACTTTTTTGTTCACTTCTTGCGCACTAGATATCGCTTGATCGATCTCTTTCGTCAAGTGATCCGACGCCACAGAAGCTTGTTCAAATACATCTGCGTCGATCATGTCTTTCATCGCTTGCAAACGTGTCGTGAAGTCCAATGGCACGATAGCGGTTTGATCGTAGTGTATCGTCAATAATCCATAGAGATTTAAGTGGAATTTCAACGCATCGGCATTGTACGTATCTTCATTGTCGAATTGAGAATGATAGTGAGTTTTCATAAATTCACTATCTTGGAAATCATTTCGAAGCGCCGGTACGCCAGCGATGCCGAATGAGAAATCATCTGACCACGTACGCAACGGAGAAACGACTGAAATCCCATCTTTATACACATCGGCAACTGTAGGTACTTCTTTTGCAAACTCTGTCAAATAGTTATTCAATTCGTAGACGGATCGAATTTCATCTTGTGTCGTATGTTCATATGCTGGAAGCTCGAAGTTCAAATTCGCAAATGTCTTACCGACCCACTCCGGATGAATATTGAAGATTTGGTTGTAAGCGCCCGTCGACCAGTCGTATCGAGTATTCGACTTACCCCATTCTTCCGCGGCAAGCGCGTTGAAGACCAACGTCTTTTCCGGTTGATAGCCGCTGTCGATCATCCCTTTGGCGATTCCGAGCATTAATGCAATTGCTGCATTATCGTCTTGGAACCCAGCAAAATATGAATCATAATGGGCGGACAATAAAATGTAGGAATCAGGATCTTTCCCGACGATTTTCCCGTAATAATTATACGTTTCCTGATCCATTTTCACGGTCGATTTAGCATCAAACTTTACGGTTAGCGTCTCTTTTTCGCTTGCCTCTAAAGCTTTCTTCAACTCGGCCGCGTCGGTTTGAGACATCGAAAACGCAGGTGCATCATCGGGTCCGCAAATGTCTTGCGCATTCAATGCATCGGGATCGACTTCTCCGTAGCCCGATTCTTGCACCGCAATGACTGCAGCCGCCCCTTTAACATGTGCTTGATAGGCAGGATAATTAATCCACCATTCTTCCCTTTGATTAATATCGATTAATACAAGTTTCCCTTTTACGTCCAATCCTTCCAAATCTGCCGCGGTCCCTTTTCCTGCGTAGACTACTTCAAGTTCCTGGACGCCGTTCGTATCAAAGTTCGCTTGATAACCGCCTAGCACAGCAAGATACTCTTTCCCAGCAGTATCTGTAAAGGACAAATCAGCCTTCTCGAACTCCCAACTATCTACCATAAATGCATCTTTCGTCACTTCAGTCAGTCCGATTTTCTTCATTTCTTCTCCAATTTTCTCCCCCGTCTTTCGTTCCGCTTCTGATCCAGCAGTCCGATAGCCAAGCTTCTCATTGGTTTTATATTCTTCCATTCCTTTAGCGAATTCAAAAGCATATTCCACATCTACATCTGACAAGTATTTGTTTTTCTCGTCTGACAACGGAATGGTCTTCACTTCCTCTACTGGCTCTTTCTGTTCCTTAGAGGAATCTTCTTTTGGCGTACACGCAACGAGCGATGTGGCAACGAGCATGGACAACGTTAAGTAACTCACCATCTTTTTCATATATCACAGTCCTTTTCATTTATTGCAATCAATTCATTAAACGATATAGAGTGAGTTTGCGCAATAGAATTTTTCGGTTTTTGTCATGAATTCTTTTGAATTTTTTCACCGTACTAGATTTATAATAATGACGAGCAAACAATATGATCATTTGTTTGCCAATTCACTTTAGTTAGTAAGGACCCACTCCTATTCAGATACTTTGAAAATCTTCTCGCGAAAGTTTCCGTGTAGTAAAAATGAAAATATGTATTCTAGATTATGCGTTCATACATATCATTTGTGATCTAATAGCACTACGCACTTAGTTGCGTATCGCTTTCTTACAATCTATGATAATCTCACTCTTGGAAGTAAGTGTTAAGTAATTTAAGTGAATTGAGAGTGATAATATGTTTGTGTTTTTTGCGTTATTTGGTTTTCTATTTATAGTGATAGGTATCGTCGGCTTACTTATTAAAGTAATCTTTAAAAAACCGAAGAGAAAGTTTGGCACCCTCGCTTTAGTAGGTATTGCGATGTTCATAGTAGCTGCAGTCATTGTGCCAGACGATATAGAGACAGAGGTAGAAAAAGCTGATTTGGTGAAACAGACGCCTATAGATGAACCTTCTGAAACACCGAAGGAAGCACCTGATAAAGAGTCTGTAAAAGATATAGAAAAGCCGGAAGAGGAAATTTCTAAAGAGACTGAAGAAAAATCAGTTCCAGTCGTTGCGCCACCAAAAAATGATTCTTCAAAAGTAACTCCTGAAAAACTAAAAGACTCCACAGAGACAAGCGGTACCACTGCGAGAATCCCTGTAGAGTTAGTGAAGGTTATAGACGGTGATACGATTAAAATACTATATAACGGCAGGGAGCAAAACGTTCGATACTTGTTGATCGACACGCCTGAAACCAATCATCCTAGACTAGGTAAGCAACCATTTGGGGATGAAGCCAAAGCTAGAAATAAAGAACTGATCGAGAGCGGTACACTAGAAATCGAATTCGATATCGGTGAACGCTTTGATAAATACGACCGTTTACTTGCCTATATATATGTCGACGGAAAAAGTATTCAAAAAATCTTGTTGAGTGAAGGTTTAGCCCGTGTGGCGTACGTCTACCCACCAAATACTCGACACGTAGATCCTTACGAGAAAGCACAAGCCATCGCAAAAGAAAAGAAATTGGGTATTTGGTCAGTTGAAGATTATGCTACAGCCGCAGGTTTTAATGCGCAAGTAGTAAAAGAGAAACCTGCAGAACCGACACCTGCACCCACAAAACAGCCAGTTGCACCTGCTCCAGCACCTGCAGCCAAGCCAACACCACCTGTCCAAAACACGGAATGGTTTCAAAATTGTACAGAACTTAGGAAGACGTATCCTAATGGTGTGCCGAGCAGTCTTCCCGCTTATCAACCTAAGATGGATCGTGATAAAGATGGATTTGCTTGCGAAAGATAAAATAATGGCTGTTTAATAAAAATGAATAAAAAACCGCGTGAAACCAAGTTTTCTTACTTGATTTCACGCGGTTTTAATTTTGCTTTCATCATTTCTTTATCCATTTCGACTCTACGGGAATTCCTGCATCGGCGAATAGATTATATACGGGACATCTTCTTTCCACTTCGGCTTTCAATTGCTCGATCGCTGTATCTGATTCATTCGTAGTAATTTCGCAAACAAAACGGATTTTCTGGAAATGTGTTTTTTGAATATAAGAATGTAATGGGATATGAAAAATTACTGTGCAAATTCATAAAAAATTTTCATAAAACGAAAACTATATTCAAGCACAATTCGTAACCAGTTATACCACCTTTACTCGCTTGATAAATAGTGAACATAAAAAACCAAGAATGGATATGATAGTGGCAAATAAAAATGCATTTTGTACGCCAGAAATGACTGCTTCGGCTTGATGAGCTGCCGTAATGGGATCGCTGATATTGCGCAAGAATGTATTTTGTGACGTATTTAATATAGTAATCCCAATGGCGGTACCAATTGCTCCAGACGTTTGGATGGTAGAGTTCACGATTGCGGTACCATCAGGATAGCGGTTTAGCTGTAGCGAGTTAATTCCATTTGTTTGAGATGGCGTCGTCACCATGGACATACTCATCATTAAGAGCATAAAGAAAATGATGATCAAGTAAAAGCTAGTCGTCGATGAAATCGTGGCAAAAAATAGCGTAGCCACAATACTCATTGAAAATCCACCAATAACCAAGCCCCTTGGACCATATCGATCAAAAATCCGCCCACTGACCATAGATGTTATACCGTTAAAAATACCACCCGGTAAAAGTAACAGGCCTGCTATCGACGCGGATAAACCAAGTCCTGCTTGCATAAACAAAGGCAATAAAATATTGGAAGAAAATATAATGAGATTAGCAAACAACGTCAGAATAATCCCTAACGTAAACATTGGATGCTTAAACACTTCCAAATGCAACATCGGTTCCTTAATCGCCCTTTGACGCAATGCATATAGAACGAGGGCAATCAAACCTGCCGCAAAAGCTACAATCACAATTGGACTTGACCATCCTTCACTTTCGCCAGCATAGCTAAATCCAAATACGATACCGCCAAAGCCAATGGTAGAAAGAATTATGGAGTATGCATCGATCTTTTGCTTGTGAACAGCGGATAGATTCGGTAAGTAAATCATCCCGAATATCAATGCGAAAACCAGGATCGGGGCGATGATCCAAAATATTAGCTGCCAATTGAAATAATCAATAATCAATCCGGCAGAAATCGGGCCAATAGCGGGTGCAAACATCATGACTAGACCGACTAATCCCATCGCAGTTCCTCTTTTCCAAGGTGGAAAAAGAATTAGCACGGTATGGAATAACAATGGCACCAATAACCCAGTGCCTATCGCCTGAATAATCCGCCCGGTTAACAAACTGATGAAATTTGGTGAGACCGCAGCAAGTAATACACCCACAATAGAAAAACTCATACTCGTAATAAAAAGATTCCTTGTCGGAAAACGTTTGATGAGTAACCCCGAAACGGGAATGATAATACCGAGCACGAGTAAATACCCCGTAGTTAACCACTGAGCTGTAGATGGAGAAATCGCAAATTCCTTTATCAAGTCATTCATCGTCATATTTAACGCTGTTTCACTAAACAATCCGATAAACCCACCAATCAGTAACACAGTCATGATGGGAGCGACTTTTAGCTCGTTATTTTTTATTTTTTCTTGTATTGAATCCTTCATGTATTGAACCTTCCTCCAAACCTTTTACTGACCATAAAAAATAAGATAACATCTAGCCACCACGATAGCTAGATATTACCCCGGAAATATACTTATTATAGAAGGGATGGGCATTTAATTTTCTGAAGAGTTTTTCATTACCTACACATTGATTTCTAAACAGTTTACATAATATGATTATCTTTCTTTTATATCATGGAAAATGCTTGTTACAGCTGCTCCAAGGAAAAGAAACTTATTTAAGACGGTCCGCTAAGGATTCGATTGCCAGTTTGAGCGCGGTTACACGACGCTCATTCACTGTTTTTTGTGGACTACCATCCTTCGCTTTTGCTAATTGCTTTTCAATAGATGGAATGATACTTTGTAAAATCTCTTTAGATTGTAAAGTCACTTTTCTGTCATAGAAAAAATCTACATCATACCAAACGTCTTGTAAGCTCTCTAACCCAACTTTTATAGCGTCGCGTCGCTTTATTACAAGTGTTGTATTGGAACCTTTTTCCGTCATACTTTTATAAGCATTCGAAAGTTTATTATAAGTGGACTCTAAGGATTTAATGGTCAATTCTTGAACTTCTTGGCTAACCATTTGCATACATGCTCCTCACCCTTCAAATTATTTTATCCAAAATGGGACAGTTATTCCATACATCAAAAAGCACCTATGCATGAAACTTTTACGAATGTTTACACCTTCTCGTTTTTTTACATACATAAGCACTTTTAAAAATTAATACGATCTTATTTACGCCAAAACGTTGTGCAATTTATTTTGTCTTGTATATTAAATTCAATCAATTTTTCCATCAAGCCGTAATCAATTGGCTCACTCCACTTAATTCTAAACAAGCCACTTGTAGCGCTATAGCCTGCTTCTGCAATTTCATCCGCAAAGCGCGCAATTCCTGCTGGTTCAGGTGAAATGCTCATATGATGCTTTGCGATAGAAATGCCAATAATAAAAGTGCCGTGGTCAGAGAACATCGGTGTATTCCACTTTATTTGCGGTTCCAAATTCGGGAATGTAGTAGTAACCCACGCCAACACTTCCTCTACACGTTGACGATGTTCCGGGGAATCGATACCCGCTATGTATTGCTTGAATAGTTCCATGAGATGACCTCCTAAATTGATTTGTAACTCACTAAATAATCTTTTGGTTTAGTATACCACACGGGTGCTCCTTCTTGATGAAGGTACCCACTTTGATGAAGGTACCAGGTCCCGACACTATTCTGAATTGTGTCGGGACCTGGTACCTCAAAAATTATGTCACTTGTAAACATAAAAAATACCTGCAACAAACTTCTACTCAAGTTGGCTGCAGGTATTTTTAATTACTCTTTCAGTTTCTACTCTCAATACTATTTACAACCTATTTTAAAAAATCAATTTCAGTTGGCGTCTAACATCTTTGACGTCTTCACTTTATAATACAACATATGTGCATCCGGAACTTTCACTTCCACCGCGTAGCGCGTCTCTTTTCCGTTCGTAAAGCGGACTGTCGCGATGAAGTTGCCTGGCTTGTTGACACGAATGAACACATCCGGCGAATCGGCATACCCTTCAAACGGCATGTTGCCGGATAGGACTTCCCCGTCCGTCCGCACGAAACGAATGTTTTCAACCTCTTCATTCGCCGCGAGTTTCAGTCGCGCTCGCGTCTTTAAAATATCGCTCGCGTATACTAACTGCGCTTTCAATTTGCCGTCGACTTTCTTCACATCCACATAGTATTTATGATAGTAGCGTTTAATATTTTGATTTTCCATACCATAATTACCGCCTAGCTGCAACGTTCCTCTTCCTTCTTTCAACGGCGTAACTTGTACACGATCACCGGTATATCCTGACGGTGTCTGTCTGCCTTTAATGATGGCTGCGTGGTACACCTCCGAGTTAACCGCAAATTCATCCGTGTCCTCATCGATCATTATTTCCGAGAAACGCAGCATGGGACCCCATGTCTTTAATGAATAGGACTCGGGATGGACACGCTCCGTTAGTTGCATCAACTTCGCTGCTTGTCCTCTCGTCACCCATTCATTGATGCCGAATCTGTCGGTCGTCACACCTGTTGTAATGCCGAGTTTATGCAGAATCAAGACATTCGCGCCATGCGACGTGTTGGGCTTGACGTCATGGAATGGATTTTCTTCCGCGTTAAAAGCAAAGCGCGGTAAATCGAATGCTTTCACGAGGATGGAAGCCAATTGTCCCCGTTTGACGGGATCATTCGGCCCGAAACTTCCGTCTTCATAGCCCCCGATCACTTCGAGCTCCGCAAGCTTGGCAATGGCATTATGATAACCATTCGCTTTCGAAACATCCTTGAATCCAGGATCCTTCACCATGTAATCGGGATTCAGTTTCATCAACTTCGCAATAATTGCTGCCGTCTGACCGCGCGTGATGGGGTTGCCCGGCTTAAATAAGCCGTCGGCATACCCCGTAATAATATGGCGTTCGGCCAATTCATTGACCGCCTCCGCAAAGTGCTTGGTTTCAGGAACATCCGTGAACTTCTGGTTGCTTGCAGCCATACTCGATAATGGCAGGCTGAGGGCAAGAGCCACCGTGCCAAATGTTATCCAAATCTTTTTCATTTTGTTTCTCCCCTTCTATTATATAATCATAGATCAACGTACAGACGGAGAAATCCGTAAATAGTTTCATTATATGTATACTATAATTATAGCCAAAAGCAGTTTTATTCGAAATCGCAAAAAAGTTGCTATGATGATGGCATCACTACTGATGAAAGGATGGATGAAATATGCTGCAATGGATTTCGAATCACTTGACACTTAAGGGCACACCGCTTGAGCAAATCAGCCAAGTTCAGACGCTCTTCGCCGAACAATTCGAATTTGAAAACCTGGATGTTCTACTGGCGAATGAAGAACCTATTACCGAGCGATATCTTCAAAATAAAATGATTAGACACGGACGTGGTGGCCTGTGCTACGAACTCAATGGCCTGCTGTATATCGTACTTAGAGATCTAGGTTTTCCAGTACAACTCGCCGCTGGTACTGTGTGGGCAACATCACCGCGAAACAGCTACGTCCTCGACCGGACGCACGTAGTGAACGTGCTCGAATACGAAGATACACTGTATTTGATCGACAGTGGTTTCGGCAGCAACCTCGTCATGCAACCCGTCGCACTGGATGGCGATCCCGTCACTTCGCCTGCTGGTACATTTCGGTTGCGGAGTGAAACGACCGAAAAAAGCACATTGATATTTGAACAACTGACGGACAACGGCTGGGAACGTCGCTATGGTCTCTATCCCGACGTAATCGACTGGACGCATTTGAACCATGTCAAACAGCAGATCCATCACTGCCTGGAATCTTCATTCAATAAAGCTCTACTCATCGCTAAAGCAACAAACGACGGCACGTACTCGATTAATGAAGATCGTTACCATCGCAAGTGTAGTGGCGACGAAGAAACTGTGCCGTTCCAAGATCACGACGAATTACTCGAACAAGTCAGACAGCATGCAGCTCCAGCTGTTTATGAAGCGACCGTGAATTATATAAACCAGCAAAAAACCTTCTGCGACTGATTTTGGTCGTGGAAGGTTTTTGTATGTAAAATGGTGCCAAGTCCCAACACTAGTCTGATTGGACCTATATATACAGAGATTTTCTGGATTATAATAGTGTCGGAACCTGGTACCCAAAATCAGTGTTTCTCCGAAATTCAAGGATTCTTTGATAATCTTCTATGACGTCTATTTCGGACCAAAACAAACCGCTAACGTCTACAACATGTATAGTTATCTCATCTATAAATGAATATAGAACATTTTCCCACCAAAAATCGTGATTTTGCTCTTTTATTAGTTCATCCAGTCTCTCTACAAACTTTCCCAAAAATATTTTCTTGATTTTGGCTATGCCGACATATTCTCCACTATATTCTTTTAAATCTTTACCATGCCCGATTAGCTGATTATCATTACAATAGAAAAGATAATCTAGTTCACTATTAGAATCCATTAGTAAAGTTTGTTCATGCTTAGAGCCTAGTAGTTTGTCTAACATATTCTGCTCAAAGTATACATCTGCATTCGCTATGATCATGTCTTCGTCATGGAGTTCGTTTCTCGAAAACCATAAAGAGGCTATACTATTTGTCATACTATAAAATGGATTGAAATAATATGTAACATCGAGGTCGCATAGAAGATCCTTAATAATATCCGCTTTATATCCAACAACAATTATAACTTTAATATTATTTCGTTGGAATAATTCAACAGTATGACGGATTAATGACCTCCCTCCTATATCAAGTGAACATTTGGGTACGTCGCCAATATATTCGCTAATTCTTGTTCCTCTTCCACCAGCCAATAATATAGCTTTCAAATATAACCCTCCCTTTATGAAATGGATTTTAAATTTTTCTTTATTTCATCTAGTAGATATTGGTTATTTTCGATAGTAATAGCACCGAGATGTCCGACTCTGAATATCTTACTACTTAATTCTCCTCCGTTAGGCATTACATATATATCACTATTTATCTTAAGCGATTGAACAACTGATTCAGGACTTATTGATCTAAGTGGACGTAAAGCTGTTAATGCGTTTGAAGGACTTTTAGTTGGAATTTCAAAAGGCAACTTGATAATTTCATTTCTAAAGTGAATTGCTAGTTCTCTAGTTTCTTGAATGATTTTTGTAACACTCTTTTTATCAACATACTTCAATTTTTTATTCAATTGTAATAAATTACTTACGGCTGGAGTATAGGGAGTCTGCCCTCTTTCACCGTCAGACAAGTATTTGTTGAAGTTAAAGTATACGCTCTTAAAGGAAATTTCTCTCACACGATCTTGTGATTTTTTGTCGAGAACAACATAGGACATACCCGGCGGGAGCCCTAATGCTTTCTGGGAGCTAATAATAACTGCATTAGCATTACATCCTTCCATGTCAAAAGGATCGGCTAAATATGTACTAATTGCGTCTATTACTAGTAGTAAATGATTTTTTTCACAAAACTCCTTAACCAAGTTTATATCATAGAGTACACCTGTAGAAGTTTCATGTAAATTAATGAGAAGGCCGGTAAAACCTTTTTTATCGTAAGGAATTAAATCACCAGTAGTTAAATCTTCAAAGAAGTTTAATTTAATCTCTCTATAATTTAGACTATGGACTTGGCAAATCTCTGAGAACCTAGAACCAAAAACTCCTCCATTTACAACAAGCAACTTATCTTCTTTATCAAACAAATTTAAAACGGTTGCTTCCATTGCAGCTGTACCTGAGGCAGTTAAAAAAACCACTTTAGAATCAATAGGAGAGTTCATACTTTGCTTTAACAGCTCTTCACTTTCTAATGTTATAGTAGAGAATTCCGCATTCCTAAAGTAAGGCATTTGTTTGGACCCTATTTTCAGCACTTCTTTATCAAGTGTGACAGGACCGACTGTGAAATTTAACAATGTAATTCCTCCCTCTATACATGTTGATGTATAACTGTTTGACCCGTTGGCCAAAAGATACCTATTCCAAGTAAAACAGAAACAGCCCACAATCCATTAGGCTTTCACATCGTACTCACTATTTGTAAGAGCTGCTGTCTGAATCCACTACGGCCGTATCATAACCGTCATTGGTTTGAATGATAAACTGATATTTTTTATATGTATACATTTCTCCGCTCTGACTCGGAGACGAACTCAATATTAATACATGCTGGTTCGTGAGGAGATTGGTCATAAAGCAAAATTAGCTTCGCTTCATCTTTTGGCAGCTCAAAATTCAGCTTGCCAATTTTAGTTTACTTCACACCATACATATTCCATTTGCCGCTTTCCTTTTTAAATATATATCAACAAAAGCCCCGCCTGATACTGGTCCAAGTGAACCCGTCAAAATAGTGTTAATATACAGTGTGTCTTTAGTGTCGGGACCTGGTACCAAAAATCCATTGTTTCGTGTACAGGTACCTCTTTCTTCTACTTCCGAAAAAAACGGAGTTTGATTGTTTGCACTAGAATTATTCGCATTTACTTTTCATTTATAGTTATTTTAAATATTTTTGTCATCTAAGGTAAAATATCTTCTAAATACATAACCCATTGCTTCTTCCCTATTTGATAGTTAATAATATAAGCAATACATTTTCACTAAATAAATCTATTTTATAGATACAATTGAACTATATCCTTAGTAACATCATAACCTTTTATTTACAAAGTATCAAAGTTCACTTACTACTCAGATATCTAAATTCAAAGAGCGTCAACTCCTGTCCTTGGAGTTGACGCGTTAATGAGGCTAATAAGTAGCCGAAGTACATCAATATAATTATAAAAGGCAAACCGTCAGCTACAAACGCTTCCGTAGGTAAGAATTTCACTTCATAGGTGCCATATTGTGTTTGAATAGCTCTCTTCACAACACATGTAACTAAACAAGCGATCTATATTCTAATTACTAACTAATCGATCCCTGTCCATTAACAAAACGCCAGTACTTGTACGCAATAAAACAGTGGGTGACGTAACTAGTTCATTCAACATACACGCTCCCAGATTTGTAATTTCTACTTGAACATCTATTGGATGCGCTGACATTTGTATTTTTTCATGTAAAAGTTGAAGTGGCTGAAGAGCTGTAAACCTTTCCTTATACAAAATAATATCCACATCACTGTATTCTGTACATGCTTGAATTCCTGTTGCCATCGTAAAACCTATACTTCCACCGATTCCCCAACGGATATCTTTAAATAAATCCCTAAGATATTCGATAGTCTCTTCATGACTGGTAGGTGGAACACCATGTGTCGCTTCTTCGGCTGTTATGACTTTGCGAATATTGTCTTTTGTTGTGAAGGCGGCAAATCGTTCAGAACGATTTGCGCCTCTAAATCCAATCGGAACGATATGATTCATTGTTTTCATTCGTCGCACGACAGCTATTGTGTTCGCTGTTTCTTCATTCAGTACCCAGTTTGGTATCGTTTCACTACTTTTAATTACTTGATTTGACTCCAAATAGACAATGTCATGAACATTTACTTCCATTGTGATTTAATCGCATCCCGCACAGCAATTGAAGCTTTGCGGCCTTTTTCAACAGCTTTTTCTGATGTTAGACGAACACGTAATGAATCATCTTTTGATTGTAATATGTCAGTAGTTGCGGCTTCAATTGAGCTTTTCACTCGATTGACTTGCTCATCTGACGGTTGATCAGCGTCTATATCTTGAAGTAATTCATGTATCGCGCCTAGTGATTGGAATGATTGAATATCATAAGCCATCGATGGAACGGTTTTTGCAAATTCATCTAGTTCTTCAACTGTACGCATCGTCACGAGAGCAGCTGATTTCTTTGACATGACATGTACTTGAATTGCTTCATCATCAAACGATAAGATTCTATTACTCTGCATGCCATGTGATAAAAACGCACCTGAAATAGCTTTTCCGACAATTAAAGTGACTAGTGGATGGCCGTTCTGACGTGCAACGGCATACGCTTCTACACTTGCAGCACAAGCTAAATAAATACCAAATAGTTCCTCGTGGTATCCAAACGCTTGTCCTGGTACATCCACGATCGGAACAATGACTCTCTTTTCATCCATCTTAGCATCTTCTTCAATCGCTTCACGTACATACTTCGCAACTGTCCATGCTTCTTCAAGACCAAACTCCCCGTTTCTCGCTCTATAAAACTTTGATTCTTCATTTGGTACGACTGCAATATAACGTACTTTTCTTCCGTCTTGTTCTTTATCTGCAACTAATACAGATGGAGTTGGTGATATGGATGGTGCATTATCGGTCAGTTTATTAAACCATGAACGCCCACGACTTTCTTGCTGATTACTTTGTTTATTCTCCTTCGTTCCCATATATTTTGCACGATGCTTTAAATAACTCTGCGCCTCTGTAGGTTCAATTTTTTCCTTTACAGATAGTTCATCGAGCATGCTCAAAAATTCTGTATACTGCTGCGTTCGTTCGGCATACTTATTTTCGCTCCAAATCGATTCAATTGCTTCTATATAGTTCGGTAAGTCATCTTCCACAACCTTATCGATCAACGCACTTTCAAAACGGCCAGTTCCGCCAATCATCTTCCAAATAAATTGCTTATTTTTCGAGTTAAGCTCTCTAACACCCGCTTCTTGCTCTACTACTTCAGGGCCGTTCATTCCCAATCTACCCTCTCTTGTCATGATAAGGGCTGAACATAATCCAGCTGTTAGTGACATTCCTCCGAATGAACCAATTTTACCTGGAATTATACCAATCACTGGTACATGTTTTTTAATAGCAACAATCGCAGAGCTGATTTCAGCGATAGATAGTAATCCATAGTTCGCTTCTTGTAATCGAACTCCACCTGTATCGTATATGATGATTGGATAGATCAAGTGACCATTTTCACAGTCTTCTAGTGCCCTCTCTAGAGCACCTGCAAATTTAGCACCTGAAACTTCTCCAATTCCTCCACCCTGGAAATTTCCTTCTATAGAAATAACAAGAGTCGACTTGCCGGCAATAGTTCCTTTTGCAATGACCATTCCGTCATCGCTTTGTGGAACTATGTTTTGCGCTTCCAAATGGGGTGATTCAAATCCATCAAATGGTCCTAACAACTCTACCATTGATCCTTCATCAAGCAAAATTTGCGCACGTTCTCTCGCCTTACTTTCAACTAAACTAACTTGCAACATGTTAGACATGGGTACTCACCTCCGCAGCTTGAGCCAATCGAATCGATACGACACCGGGCGTAGCACCAAAATCATTAATTTTGATAGATGCCAAAATTTGTTGTTGAGCCATAAAGCGTTCAATGACTCGCTCCCATGTATCGGCATATCCTTTAATGCCCGTCCGAATTTCAACAATCGCTTCGTTACCCTCTATTGGTTCCATCAAAATTTCTAAATCACCAGATCCTACGACTCCAATATGCGTCTTGCTTTGAATAGGTTTACTCGCTGGAAACTTGTACACTAACTTCTCCATATGAAAACCTCCTTTGTTGTTTTGTTATCCAATTCGAAATAAAAAATGTAGTTGCTAGTAAATCTGCAGATCCGCCTGGGGAAATCCAAGACTGCTGAAATTCTCTATCCAGACGTTCGACTGCTTCAATAGAGAAGTTTTTCATAATGTTTTCAGCTTCCGTTTTAGCAAATTCTAATGCATCCAATCCACCTCGATGAACTAAACATGTATCATTAAGATTTGATATAAGGGCAAGCAATGTTAGTAACTTCGCTTCTAACGTATTGTGATTGAAACGCGCTTTCTCATAAGTTGGATAGCTATACTTGCGAATATGTGGAAAGCCATATTGTGCCTCTTCTCTCGCACCTGGCATTCCATATTTTTTCTTAACATTTAATCCGTTCGTTGGCTGATTTGGTATCATTCGGTCTGGTAGTTTTGCCAATTCTGCTGCATCTTCAAGAACTTGTGGAAAAGAGATATTTCCTTTTCTACGCGCAATCGCCGCACAGATCAATCCAATAGACCAGATGGCTCCCTTATGTGTGTTGACATCATTTGTCACGGTAAACATAAGTTGCTCACCGGTTCGTCCGATTTCACCGAACTGCTCACGTAAACGAGTAGTAGGTGTTTCCCCATAATGTAGCAGTGCTATGTTGTAAAATGTTTCATGTAAACTTAATGCCGATTCACACATTAATGAGTGGTTCAAGTCTACATGTGAGCCGTTATTGTGCAAATCGACCAATCCAGGTTTAGGTGTTAATTCCACTTCTTCAAACAAAGCTGCTACTGCTTCATCTGCGATAACCTTGCAAATCTTTTGACGCATGTGACATTCACTCCTTACCAACTCTTGAATCTCGCAGGTGGCTCATATAAACCGCCTGACCACTGAACCAAATCATCAATACTTTTTGCGGCTAGTAATGATCGATTGGCTTGCCCTCTTTGAATATTCATATCTTCAGGCATCGCTATCATTCCACGATCTCGCAATTGCTGTGTTTTCTCAAGATCATGTTCCATTCCAAGTGGTGTTACTCCAGCGATTGATGCAATCATTTCTCTTCGCTCAGCAGGACTATCCGTTTTATATAAATAGGCAATACCCTCTTCTGTTACTACGTGTGTAATGTCTTCCGCATAAATCATGACTGGTGCAACTGCTAAATCAGCTTGCTTTTTCACATCAATTGCGTCTAATCGCTCCACAAAAACAGGCGTATTTGCATCTTGATAAGTTTCCGCGACCTGAACTACCAACTTTTTACCTCGCGCAAGTTCATCCGTGGAAGTCATCATATTATACCAAGCCTCTGTGGAATGGCGTCTGCCTCCTGGATTATGGCCCATATTGGGTGCTCCACCATAGCCGGCCAAACGACCTTTTGTTACGGTAGATGAATTTCCATACGCATCCATCTGTAAAGTTGAGCCTATAAATAGATCTGCTGCGTACTGACCTGCTAGTTGAGCCAATGTTCGATTAGATCGCATACTACCATCCTTACCCGTGAAGAATACATCTCTTCTTGCTTGAACATACTTCTCCATTCCAAGTTCCCCACCAAAACAATAAATACTTTCTGCCCAACCGGACTCTATAGCTGGGATCAGTGTAGGGTGAGGATTGAGAATCCAGTTTTTACAGATCTTTCCCCTTAAACCTAGACTTTCTCCGTATGTTGGCAATAATAATTCAATAGCCGCTGTATTAAAACCAATTCCGTGATTTAACGATTGAACTCCATGTTTTTCATAAATTCCTCTAATGCACATCATGCCTTGTAACACTTGAATATCTGTTATATGTCGTGGATCACGTGTAAATAATGGCTCCAATTCGTAAGGCTTATCGGCTTCTACAATGAAGTCTACCCAAGAACTCGGGATGTCGACACGAGGTAATTCATCTACAATTTCGTTCACCTGAACAATAACAATTCCATCACTAAATGCGGCTGCCTCTACAATCGTAGGTGTTTCTTCAGTATTAGGTCCCGTATATAAATTACCTTGTCTATCGGCTTTATCTGCAGCGACTAGTACCACGTTAGGTATTAAATCCACAAATAGTCTCCCATATAGTTCCACATACGTATGTAGATCGCCTAGCTCCAATTTACCGTCTTCTAGCATTTGTGCAATTCTCATGCTTTGCGGTCCTGCATAGCTCATATCAATTCGCTTCGCAATGCCTTCTTCGAAAATATCTAAATGTTCCGGTCGAGATACACTTGACATAATCATATGCAAATCATGGATTTTTTCTGGATTCACCATTACTAATGACTGAGATAGAAATGAAGCTTGTTTTTGATTATTTCCTTCGAGCACTACACGGTCGCCTGGTTTAATTAGTAACTCTAAAGCCTCTATAATTCTATCCGTAGGAATGATCAGACCATCAACCAACTTGTTAACGCTTTCAATAATTTGTTGTTTTTTTTCAAATCTCTTATTCCATGAACTTATAGTAGTATTTGTCATATCTACACTCCTTTGTTTTTCTCTACGTACAGACAATCCTCTATTCCATTTGTAGTAACCGCATAACTATAAGTATCAGGAAAGGCTTGATTTGCTAGCCGCTTCAATACATCACCAGGTGGCATTTCAATAAATTGACGTACACCATTTTCATGTAAAACAGTGGTTACATCATGCCATCGAACAGGTAACGCAATACTCTCTGCCAAGTCATCTGAAATATCTTCAGCTCGTCTTAAAACTCTAGCATTTCTATTGGCTATTACAGGAATAGTTGGACGTCTCAATTCTAAAGAACTCAATCGTTCTTTTAACTTTTTCTGAACTGGAAGAAATAATGGAGAATGAGAAGGTGTCGTGACACGTAACATTTTCGCCGAACTCGCTCCCTTTCCATCTACTTCTCTAATCACTTGTCTCATGGCACTTTTATGTCCGGATAATGTTAGCTGTGTTGGCGAATTGCGGTTAGAAACATATACAGGAAACTCTTCCGTATGGATAGTCGAAACTACTTTTTCTAATTGAACTTCTGTTAACCCAACGATGACAGCCATTCCATAGTACTCGTCTTGAAGCTCTTCCATTAATTCTCCACGTTCTTTCACTAACGTCAAAGCATCTTCAAATTTCAAGACATTTGCTATAACAGCAGCTGCAAAGGCTCCAACCGAATGGCCGGCAACAAATTGTGGCTCTGCTCCTTCATCCATAAAATACCTTGCTGCTGCCACACCCGCGGTCAACATAGTCATCTGCACATTTTTTGTACTGTTCAATTTTTCCTTAGTTTGTAATGCGCGGATGGGCTCATTTAGTATTTCCGAAGCTGTATTTATTGTTTTGATCACACCAGAATATTGAGGTAGATCATCTAGAAATAGTGGATACTGTGAACCTTGCCCAGGAAATAACCATGCGCTTTTCATATGAATCACCTACAATAATTTACTTTTCACGCTAAATATTACATCTTCGGTGTGTTTACGTAGAGTGGATTTCACTTGAACAATATCATCCTTCACTAAACAGCTGTAAATTTGCTTATGTTCTCTCACTGACTTCTCAATCATCTTATTGCTGGAAAAATGAATAACCTGAATACGTAATAACGGTAATGATATTTTGCTGTACATATCAGTCAATACACTACTCTTACTCAACTTCAAGATTAAGTAATGAAATTGATAGTTTAAGTGAGCATATTCTGTAATGTCATCTACTATAGTCATGTGTTGGACAAGTGTCTTCATCTCGTCTAATAACATTTTTTCTTGACTAGGTTTAGTCAAGCGTTCTACTGCTAATAACTCCAATGAATTGCGGACATCCAATAAATCTTTCATCTCATCTATTGTGTACCCTTTGATATAGGCACCTTTTCGAGGTACGCGTTCAATAATTCCTTCCATAGTGAGTAAATAGATTGCTTCTCGAACCGGAGATCGGCTAATTTGAAACTGTTCAGCGTAATTACTTTCAACAACTTGATCGCCAGGTTTTAACTCATTGTTTAATACTTGCCCTAGTAATTGATTCGCTACCATTACTGATAAAGCGTTATCTAATGACTTCTCAAAATATTCCATTGGCTCACCTCAATTTAAGTTACATAGTCGACTGTATACTATCATATTATACAAATTGGATAATTTATTCAATAGTAAATGTTGAATATTCTAATAATATTGAAACTTTAGCTTGCATATTTCCAATTTATTGATTATCCTAAATTTAGAATACAGTCGACTAAATAATTTTGGAGGAGTGAACGAATGGTAATTTACGGTGTTGCAATTTTAGCTGCTTGTTTTTTAGTAGGGATGTTTTGTGGTGAAATTATTGGAAGCCTAATGGGTGTAGATTCCAATGTAGGCGGTGTAGGAATCGCCATGCTTTTGCTTATTGTTGTAATAGATAGACTACAAAAGAAAGACATGTTGAGTATGCCAGCTCAGTCTGGTTTAGCTTTTTGGAATGCTATGTATATACCTATCGTCATTGCCATGGCAGCTAGTCAGAATGTGTTAGGCGCTTTAACAGGTGGTCCTTTGGCTATTGTCGCTGGTGGGGTTACAGTCGTTATAAGTTGGTTCTTCGTTCCTATCATAGGCGGTAAGAAAGCAAAGGAATCTGAGATTGAATTCAATAGAACTAACCCACTAAAGCCAAAGGAGGCGAATTAACATGTTTATGGAAGCGATTACAAATGCACTCGAATCAAATGGATTGATTACAGGTTTTATAGTTGTAGGTATTACAATGTACATTGCTTATCTAATATCTAGTAAGCTAACGAGGGGGCTCGTGCATGGATCCGCTATTGCAATCGTTCTCGGTTTAATACTCGCCTATTTTGGTGGTCTTTTTTCAGAAGGCACAAAAGGTTTGTCCGATATTTCACTATTTGCCGGAATTGGTTTTTTAGGCGGAAGTATGTTGAGAGATTTCGCAATTGTAGCTACCGCTTTTGGTGCAAACTTTGATGAAATTAAGAAAGCGGGTATTAAAGGTGTACTCTCTCTATTTTTCGGTGTATTCCTATCATTCTTTATCGGTGTAGTCATAGCGTTAGTCTTTGGTTATACTGATGCAGTTAGCCTTACAACAATTGGTGCGGGTGCTGTTACGTATATTGTGGGTCCAATTACAGGTGCAGCATTAAATGCAAGTTCTGAAGTAATCGCCATCAGTATAGCAGCTGGTTTAGTGAAATCAGTTCTGGTTATGGTGGGAACACCGTTTGTAGCTAGATTCATTGGATTGAATAATCCTTTATCAGCTATGATATACGGTGGGTTGATGGGTACTACCTCTGGCGTAGCAGGTGGCTTAGCTGCTACAGATATCCGGTTAGTCCCTTATGGAGCCGTCACTGCAACCTTCTACACGGGTTTGGGTTGTTTACTTTGTCCTACTATACTTTACTTGATTACAAACTCGATTTGGTAATAGTTTTATTTACTTAATTTACATCTTTCCCATTCAATACTATGTTAAATGAGGAGTTTCATGTATCTATTTATTGTCTTTTTGACATTTGGGGTGTTGACAGGCTTACTGTCTAGTCTGTTTGGATTTGGTGGTGGTTTTGTTGTAGTGCCAATGTTATATATAATATTACCAACATTAGGGTTTCCTGATACTCTAGTAATGTATGTAGCAATAGGAACGTCATTAGCCATTATGATTGTAAATTCCACTAATTCTACAATATCTCATCATCGCAAAAAACATATCTTGTGGTTTATCTTTTTACAACTTGCACCGACAATCGCTGTTGGTGCAATAATTGGAGGGTTAGTTTCCCCTTTAATTGAAGGAGATATTCTTAGATATTTATTTATTACTCTAGTTGTGTATACAATTTTTTCATCTCTTATTACGAAAAGCTTTATCCATATTAAAACGGATTCTATACAGATGCCTAGTCGCTTGAAAACATCACTCGCCGGAGGAATAATTGGGTTTATTTCTACTTTACTTGGAGTTGGCGGAGGTTTAATGACCATACCATTTTTACGTACTTGTCACTTAAAAATGGTCAATGCCGTTTCGTTAGCCACCCCTTTAAGTCTGCCCATAGCAATTTTTGGAACGATCACTGCTATATATAACGGTTTTAACCACCCTGATCTTCCTCCATGGTCTCTTGGTTTTGTTTATATTCCAGCATTTCTAGGTATTGTATTTGGAGGATTTATAGGTGTGCCAATTGGAATTTGGATTTCTCACATCCTTCCCGATCGATTATTTTCTAGAATCTATTTATTATTACTCTCAATTGTTGTAATGACAATGATCTTCGAATAATATATAAAGTTAAAAACAGTCTTGAAAGTCATATCCTACTGACTTTTAAGACTGTTTTTTATTAAATAAAAGGAAATGTTTATCCATTCACGCAATCTTCAACAACAACGTCTAATACGATAAAAATGCCCGGCAACCCGCCAGGCATTTCTATCATTCTCAATATTCGTAATAGCCACTATCTGAACGCACGTCGACTGTATGACGACCGTCATTCGTCTGAACAGTGAATCGATATTTTTTGTACGTATACGTTTCACCGCTCTTCCCATCTCGATCTCTTGCCTCTGATTGGGAGATGAACTGAATGTTGACAGGTTTTTGATAAGAATAATCATAACGCAAAATCTGCTCCACTTCATCCTTCGTTAGCTCAAAATTCCTCTTGCCAATCGGGGTGTACTTCAAATCATGTATTTTCCATTTACCGCTTTCCTTTTTAAACATATAATCCACGAATAATCCGCCTGAAACCGGTCCGTCTGAATCCAGCAAAACCGTGTGAATGTTCAGTGTGTCTTTGCTTGGCTGCGAATAATTCAGGCGGAACGACAACTCTGATACATAGAATGGGAAGAAAGAATTATCGCACTCGAAACAAACATATGGATAATCTGGCTTCATTTGAACATCTGTGAATCTTGCAGTTGCATAAGGTAGTAGCTCGGCACGAATTTCACTAAACTTTTTCTTCGCTATCATTCCTCTGATCATGACACCTTCTACCTCAGCCGATTTGCGGTGTATAAGATCCAGCACTTCCTCTTTGCTCACTGTTCCTGTTTCCACAGGTGTGACGCCCACTTTCAACGCTCGACTCAAAAACTCCGCGTAATGCGCACGGGTTACCGGGCGGTTCGGATAAAAATTACCCTTATCACCTTTTGCTACGCCATTCACCAGCAGTGCGTGCGCATGCACAAAGCCCCAATGATCCTGATATAAGTCATGGAAGCCACCAGGCCGCTCATCGAAACGAAAACGGAACGCCAAATCCAAAATTTTCGCCATCTGAATCCGTGTAACCGGCGCATTCGGATTAAATTTCTGATTTAATCCTCCGCTCACGATACCCGCCTGTGTCAAATTCATGATGGGCTGATAGTACGGGTGACTCAGCTGCACATCTTTATAGATCAGCTTTTTACTTGCTTTTGGTAGCTTCAGTGCCTGATCGAGCAATGTCGCGACATGTTTCCGGCTGATCGGCTCATTCGGTCGGAATTTGCCGTCCGGATAACCGTTAATAAATCCTTTCTTCTCCATCTCTTGAATCGCTGTGTAGTTCGGATGCTTCTTCGGCACGTCTGTAAATTCTTTTGCGGATGCCTGTCCTGTATGAATGAAGGTAATGGATAAGATGAACAGTAATGCAATCCACAGAACAGTTTGTAGTAATTTACTCATGTCTTCACTCCTTGTATGTTTGTAGTAAATGCTCTTTCGGATAGAATTTCCGATATGTAGTACTATAGTACAAGGTTAATAGAATCAATTCAATATCTAAATAGAATTTATATTTAGAAAACCAGTTAACTCCTTTTAAAAAATTACTTCTATTATATAAGTCGCCAGCAGACACCCCTTTCACCATTCTACTCAAACCCTCATTAGCCTTTTCCTGGGATTCAATATTGCACGTCGTTCCCCCATTACAACCGTCTATTACTTCTACAGCAGCTCATTCAACCGAGCCCCCCCTTAGATATAGCCGAATGAAAGTATCACCCATCAAACACCCGCTACCAACAAAAAGCCCTTTCATTTCACCACTCCCATCCAAAAACACCAATCAACCCGCATAAAAGAAGAAAAATAAGGACAAGATGAATAAAACAGCAAAGAAATAGCACAAATCATGCATAACTTTTCAAAATACCAAACAGTAAAAGAGGTAGTGTATGGGCTTTTTTAAAAAGAAAACTAATACGAAAGAACAATCCACTCCCCCTAGCCAAACGAACGAAAACAGTTCACCAAACGATTTAAAGACAAGTCTTCAAGACAATATACAATTCGTAAAAAATAGCTTGGGCGAAAGCTCGGATATTGTAATTCGAGAAATCCGAATTGGTCAAGACGGATCGGTGAAAGCAGGTATTTTCTATACCGATGGATTGACCGATACACCTTCATTGCAAAATTTCATAATGGAATCTTTGATGTTGGATATAAAAGGTACCGGATTAGAAAAGAAGTTGACGCCAGGACATAATCTTTTAACCGCCTTAAAAGATTTTGCTATGACGGTAGGGGAGATTAAAGATCTAACCAATTTTGATGATCTTTTCACTTCTCTTTTATCAGGAGATACTATTCTGTTGATCGATGGATATTCTGAAGGTCTGGTGATGGGTAATAAGCACTGGGTTGAGCGCGGGATAACAGAGCCTGCGTCTCAGACAGTAGTCAGAGGACCACGCGAAGGGTTTTCCGAAAATCTGCGTGTGAATACGGCATTAATTCGTCGGAAAATTAAAGACCCGAACCTTTGGATGGAGTCAAAGGTTATTGGAACACGCACGAAAACGAATGTTTCCCTCATGTATATTCATGGTGTTGCAAATGACAAAATTGTGAATGAAGTCCGTTTACGTTTGGATCGCATAGATATTGATGGGATTCTTGAAAGTGGGAATATCGAGGGATTCATTGAAGATTCAACGTATTCTCCTTTTCCCACTGTTTTCAATACGGAACGTCCGGATATTGTAGCTGCGGCACTTCTCGAAGGTCGCATAGCCATTTTAGTAGATGGAACCCCATTTGTGCTGATCGTGCCGGCACTGTTCGTCCAATTTTTTCAGTCTCCTGAAGATTACTATGTGCATACGGGTATTGGGAGTCTGATTCGACTCCTTCGCTTTTTTGCATTTATGATTGCGTTGCTTGCACCCGCATTATTTGTTGCCATCACAACTTTTCATCAAGTCATGTTACCACCTGCATTGCTCATTAGCCTGACAGCCCAACGAGAAGGTGTTCCATTTCCGGCATTTGTTGAAGCCATCATTATGGAAGTCACTTTTGAAATATTGAGGGAAGCAGGCATACGAATGCCCCGCTCGATCGGTTCAGCCATGTCGATTGTAGGTGCCTTTGTAATTGGGACCGCAGCGGTTGAAGCCGGCATTATATCTGCCGCTATGGTAATCGTCGTTTCCATAACCGCCATATCTAGTTTCGTTTCGCCTACTTACAACATGGCGATTTCGGTAAGAATACTGCGTTTTGGATTTATGGGTTTGGCCGCATCGTTTGGTTTATACGGCCTAGCCATAGGATTGGTCGCTCTTATTCTCCATTTATGCAGTTTACGTTCTTTTGGTGTACCCTATATGGCACCATTCGCTCCATTTAATGTTTCCGATCAAAAAGATACGTTAATTGTTGTCCCTATATGGAAAATGTTTACTAGGCCTCGCCTAATCAATCAAACCAATGTGGTGAGGCAACAAGATCCAGCTTCTGCAAAACCGCAACCACCAAAAAATGAGGAATCGGGGGAGTAAGTGATGAAAAAAAGTCTATTGGTACTCTTGATTCTCACCCTCTTTCTCTCGGGTTGTTGGGATCGGAGGGAGTTAAATGAGCTCGGCATCACAATGGCAATGGGAATCGACAAATCAGAAAATCAATACGTAATCAGTGCCCAAGTGGTCGTACCTTCAGAGGTATCTATGAAAACAAATAGCCAGGGGCGTTCAGCAGTCACTCTCTTTCAAGCAAGTGGAGAATCGGTATATGAAGCTCTTCGAAAAATGACAAAGAATTCTCCTCGAAAAATTTATCCTGGACATCTTCTTATATTGGTCATCAGTGAGGATCTAGCGAAAGAAGGAATAGCCGAATCATTAGATTTACTCTCAAGGGATTGGGAGCTTCGACCGGACTTCTATGTAGTAGTTGCGAAGAATACTACTGCTTCTGAAGTATTGAATGTGAATACACCAATAGAAAGCATTCCCGCCACTAAAATGTATAAGTCTCTTAAAGTATCAGAAAGAAACTGGGCTGGAACAAAAGGCATTATATTAGATGAGCTAATAAAAGATCTTTTAACTGACGGAAAGGAAGCTGTATTAACAGGAATTGAAATAATAGGAGACAAAGAAATAGGTTCAAGCAAACAGAATGTGGAAACGATCACTTCGTCCACCGAAATAAAATATGATCATTTAGCTGTCTTTAAAGGAGATCGGCTTGTCGGCTGGTTAAATGAAGAGGAAAGCAGAGGATACGCGGAAATCACCAACTCCGTAAAATCAACCGTAACAGCTATTCCTTGTCCTAAAAAGGGGAAAATCTCTGTAAATATTCTTCACTACAATGCCAAAGTTACAGGCGCTATCAACAAAGGTACACCCGAGGTGAATATCAAAATTCAAGCAGAAGGCGATTTAGGAGAAGTACAATGTCCGATTGACCTAACGAAACCTAAGACCATTGACGAGTTAGAGAAAATTTATGAAAAAGAAGTGGAAGAAGTTATTCATCGAACAATCGATACAGTACGCAGTCAATATGCATCCGATATTTTCGGGTTTGGTGAAGCCATCTCTCGATCCAATCCGAAAGAATGGGATAAGATGAAAGAACATTGGGATGAAGAATTTCCCGAAGTAACCGTCAATACGCAGATTGACATGAAAATTCGTCGGATCGGTACAGTAAATAATTCTTTCTTAGAAAAGATAAAGGACTAACTCATCATGATAAAAAGTATAGGAATACTTTTGATAGCAGCTGCCATTGCGTGGTTTGAAGTCCCTTCTCTCTTGGATAAAAAACACAAAAAAGAATTGCTTGTGTTTTCTATTCTTCTTACGATTGGAGTAGCGCTAGGCATGGTACTTGGATTCGGAAAAACTCTTCCATCCCCAATGGAATTACTCACTTTTTTGTTTACACTGCTTACTGACCGAATGACTCCTTTACTATAGTGAATAACCACGCAGAAAGAAAGGTAGGATATGAAATGATAGAAAATATTAAAATTAATCCGTACCAATTTCTAGTGTTGGTTATTTTCTTTACAATAGGTACAGGCATTTTAATTGTCCCATCCGTTTTAGCTGCCGAAGTGAAGCACGATGCATGGATTGCCGCAATAATTGGTACAGGAATCGGCTTATTGATCATATGGCTATTCACGACTATAGCCCTGTGGTTCCCTCACCTGACCTATATTCAACTCAATGAAAAGATTTTTGGTAAATGGATAGGGAAAGCGGTTTCCGTATTATTTGTATCTATGGCAGCACTTTACACGTCTAGCCTTTTGTATTATTCCGCGACATTTATCTCAACCAATATGTTGCCCACTACACCCATAGTAGCCCTAAATATTCTCATGATGGGAATCGTTGTGATGGCAGTCCGGCTCGGATTGGAAACGATCGCTCGTTCTGCAGAAATTTTCATTGTCGTTTTCTTTGTCCTTTTCCTCATTTTAGGGGTGTGTATTTCACCTCAAATCAAATTGGAAAATTTACAGCCCGTATTTGTGGAAGGGACAAAAACGCTCGTTCAATCCAGTATATATTTTGTGACCTCATCTTCTGTCAATGCAATTGTTTTATTAATGATCTTCCCCGCCCTTATGAACAAAATGAAACAAGCTAGAAAGTCCTTTCTCATTGGAAACTTAATAGGCGGAATCATGATCATCATCCTTTCATTTTTGAGTGTGTCAATATTAGGGGCTGAGGATACAGCGAGAGAGATTTATCCAGGCTATGAATTGGCCAAACGAATTAATATTGGAGATTTTGTACAGCGTATTGAAGGATTAATGGGTTTCCTTTGGTTTATCGCCCTTTATTTTAAAACGGTACTATATTTTTACGCTACCGTTTTAGGGATCGCGCAAATTTTACATTTGAAAGACTATCGCCCCTTAACCTTGCCGTTAGGAATAATTGCTGTAATCGTCTCCCTTGTGATCTATCCGAACGTCGTCTACCAAAAAGAAATACAACAATCGACTGAAATATACTTTTCGCTCTTCGTTGGACTTTTCTTGCCTCTTTTACTAGTTATCGTCTATGCCTTTCGAAAGAATAAGTTAAAAAAGAGTCCTGAACCTGAAAGCCCTTAAATTGAATTTACTTAGTACTTGGCGAGAAATTATGTAGTGATCCAGCTCATCTTCTCCTTTAAAGATAGCTGGATCACCATTACTTGTGAAATACAGGACAGACACTACGTACTGTGGGCGCTTTAAACCACTCTCGAACCACTTTAATACTCTCGCTTTTCATCCATCCACGCTATATCCGCAATGATCACATCTACCTTTCTCTTGCTTCTAACACACGATGCACCAACCGCTTCCCTGCCTCTACATGCCCGACATACACCGGAAACTGCATGACCCTTTTTCGGTACTCGTACAAACTTTCCTCTCTTCCCGATTCCGCAAATGTTAATAAATTCGTCATCAACCGATCAGCGTGCGTGACCTTCACACCGGTCTCACGAAACGTTTCGCTATGTAATCGATACGCGTCTGCCTCTTTCTTGCCAAGGTAAAATGCATACCAATTTGGTTGTATACTTTTCACCACAAAGAGCTTAATTTCACCAATACGTAACGTGTTCTTTTTCATCGACTGCTGGATGGCTTCCTGGTCGAACTCGATCTCTTTTAGTTTCTCGCAATCTTCGTCCATTCGGATTTTATGATTCGTGATTGCCCAGAAAATGCTGTGGGCGGTTAATGACATATCGGTATCTACTGCGTAATCAAATAATTCTTCAACTGTAATCATAGGTACACTCTCCTTTTTTAGGCAAAATATATAAAACGGTTCAGGACATTGAAGCGAGTCGGCCGTTGTCTTTGTTGTAGTAAACAGTGAAGCCACCGACTGGGCCGTTACGATGCTTAGCGACCGTGATTTCGAGATGGTTCTTGAGTTCCGATTCTTGATTGTAGTAATCGTCTCTGTAAAGGAAGCACACGACATCGGCGTCTTGTTCGATGTTGCCGGAGTCTCGTAGGTCGCTCATCATCGGTTGTTTGTCCTGTCGTTGTTCGACTGCTCTGGAAAGCTGAGACAAGACGACAACGGGGCAGTTAAATTCTTTTGCCATCGCTTTTAAATCTGCGCTAATTTGGCCAATTGCTTGGTTTTGGTTATTCGTTCTTTCCTCCGGTCGGATGATTTGCAAGTAATCAATGAAAATAATCGGTCGCTTGTCCGGTTGTGCTTTAATGACTCTGCGAGCAGTTGCTTTTATTTGACTCACTTTTATTCCGCTTCTGTCGTCGATACGGATTTTAGCGCTTTGCAAATGATCGAGCGCTGTCATCCATGTATTCTTCTGTCTGTTATCAAAATGTTTATATGGATTGCGCATCTTTAATCGACTGTATCCACCCGCTGTAGATATCAGACGGTCGGTCATCGTGTTACGGCTCATTTCGAGAGAAAAGACGATCGGTAAATGATCGTTTAATCCGGCAGTTAGCGCGAGATGATTGAGTGTATCCGTCTTTCCCATGGAAGGTCTAGCGGCGATGACGATGAATTCACTGTCTTGGAATCCGTTCAACAGATAATCCATCGGCCGTAAGCCTGTGCTAATTCCTGTCATGTCCGGTCCTTGGATGAAAGGGCGTTCGTACTGACTCACGAGGTAATCGTCAAGTAACAATAATTCATCTGACCTATGATCGGTATCTAACTCTTCTAACGCTTTGACAATCTCACTGTTCTCCCATTGTTCGTTCTGTGCCGACTGTAGGATCCTCGCTGTCTCAAGTTTCTTCCACTTGGAAATGATGATTTCTAAATACTCGTCAAAGCGTGCAGGATTGGCAAAGCGACGTAGTTCCGATACGTAATTGGCGCCACCAAGTTCTGCCGGCTCACGTGTCGTCAGCAATGTGATGAAGTCAATTGGGCGTCCGTTGTTGGCTAATTCTTTCATGGTTAGATAAATATTTTTGTGCAGCTGTGTCTCAAAGAATGCGGTTTGAATCCCGCTGTCCAGAACCAAATAATTTTCCTCCATCATCGTACCGAGAAGACTTTTTTCCATTAGTTCACTATTCATACGTGTTCATCCCCTTTATTGAAATCTAGCACTGGCAGAGCGAGCATACGCTTTTTCGGCTTCTGTACCGCAGCTAGTTCATTGACATAGTTTTCGAAGTTGGTTGCGTTAAATAACGTCGATGGCCGCAAGAAGCGGTTGAATTCAGCATGGTGGATCCACTCGGATACTTTGAGATCGACGACTTTCATGAAGTCCTCTTGTGTATAGCCTTCCTTCATCCTGCCATTGATGAACTTCTTGGTTGCTGTAGAATGGGCTTTAAATTGCTTTCCAGTTTTCTCATTCAGATAATTAATGACAACACGTGCGACGTCGAGATTCATCTCGACTTGGTCTTTATTCTTTATTTTTAAAGATTCTTTAAGTTCTTTAGTTATTGGCTTGCCCAATTCCGCCACGTGGACTTGCTCAACTTCGACAGGTGCACGTGGCGGTTCTGGGCAAGTGACTTGCTCATGTTCGAACGCACTTGCAGGCAATCGAGTATAGTCGATTCGGTACCATTTCGTATTGTCGATTTTCATGCGGTTATGGTGATCTGTCGAAATGAGATAGCCTTTATTTTCAAGATCATAAATAATGCGTCTAATCGTGTTCGAAGACCAGAATGTAAATTCTTTTGTCCAGTCAATATACGTTTTATGAATCCACCTATGGCCGTCCCGAACGTTTTTGGATATAAGGGAGCGAAAATGCACTTGTTGCATAAATAATGCTCCGTTAATTCCTACTAAGTGTACGAGCGACGGTAGTAGCGGTATCGACTCTTCATCAATTAATAATTTCATATAGTTTCTCCCCCTGTAAAAAAGTTGTAGTAGAGTGCTCACTTTGCACTTCTCATACTCCATATAGAGAGTTTTTCAAAAAAGGATACTGATTTTAAAAATAAATTTTACATACGCTAAAACAGGAGTGGAAGTATAGTCCTCCGCCCCTGTTAGTTATTGATTATTTACACGTATATTTCATAATTGATTACATCAGGATAGCCCATGTCTTTAAGATTAGACAGAATCTCTCCGATCATACATAGCGTCCAGAATGGCAACCTCTCTTTCTATTCGTTTGATGATTTATAGATCCAGCGATGTTGGTAGTACTCATTTTTCCAACTGTAGATATATGCATGGATTTCCTGTAGCGCGATATATTCTTGCTATTCGTTTTTTTCCAACCATCATGTTGTTGTTTTCAAGTATTACTTTGTAGCTATTTGGTAGTTACACAACAATCGAAAACTACTAGTATATAGTTGATCTAGATACCATATTCACCGGTGTTTTTAATTTCCAAGAATTAATTTGGATGTCTTTGGTATAATTGTGATGAAGTATAAAAGAGTGGTAGTCAACCTACACAGCAATTTATAGAAAGAATAAGGAAAATTACAAATGTTTAATGAAAGAGGGGGAGTTGTATGTTTTGGATAAAATTTATTCTAATTGTCGTATTGGTTTTTGCTCTTATTTCATTAGTTAAGTTTCTTCTAAGGAAGCTACTTAAAATTGAAAAAGTAAAGAAAAAAATTTTTTCTCATAATCATATAAATGAATCCCATCGGAAAATCGATAAAATTTTGCGGATTTTTTCTACAATCAGTCTCATCACTTTATATTCTGTACTGTTGTTTCATGATGAGGAGTTACTTTACTTGGTTTTCTTCGCCGTCATAGCATTTGCGATATTGGATTATCTGATCAGAGCCTTTTTCGAATGGAAGTATACACACGATCCAAAACAATCTATTTTGACTGTAACCGAAATGCTAATAATAGTAGTAGCGGCCACCGTCATGATTAACTGGTTACTACCTGCGTAGCAATACTTCATACTATGGACGGCAGCCTCTGCACTTTCACACCATTCAGAAGGTGCTACTCCATTGTTTTTATAACCATCCATTACGTTTGAAATCCTTTCACCTTATACCATTCCCCGGGCAATCATCCCACTTCTACTTCAGTAGAGGTCTAGCCCTTTAGCCAATAGTAATGTAGATGGTAAAATACGTACTATCCATTAGTAAACTTGTAGTCCGCTTCCAAAAAAAAAACCTCACATACCGATTCAAATCGGCTTGTGAGGTTGGCGTTCTATAAAATATTCCTCCTACTATTTCGGCATGTCTAATTTAACCTAAGTAGGATTTTTGCACAATTTCAGTATCTTTCAATTCATCCTTTGTTCCTTCACCTACGAGGCGTCCCGCCATCAGGACATATGCACGATCACAGAAATCAATTGCCATTTCAGCGTTTTGGTCCACTAATAATATGGTCGTTCCTCGCTGATGTAGTTCTGTTATTTTTTCATATACTTCATAAACAAGCCTCGGAGATAATCCCATAGATGGCTCATCAAGTAATAATAGTTTTGGACTCACCATCATTGCCCGGGCAATCGCCAGCATTTGTTGTTCTCCACCGGATAATAAACCTGCCGCCTGATTTTTTCGGTCTCTTAAAATGGGGAATGGCTCAGACACTTCTTCAGCCATTTGTAATCGTTCTTTAGTACTTAGCGTATAGCCGCCTAAAAGTAGATTATCCCAAACAGATAAATATGGAAATACTTGCCTTCCCTCAGGAACTAACGTCATCCCATGATTGACTAAACGAAAAGTTCTGGAGTTTGTAATCGTTTTATCGGACAATGTGATTTTCCCGCTTTTAGGACGAACCTCTCCCATGATACTTTTTAACAGAGTGCTCTTACCTGCCCCATTTGCACCAATGACGGAAACCGCTTCCCGTTCTTTCACATGAATGTTCATATCTTCAATGGCACACACTTGACCATAATAGGTGTTTAACCCTTGTACTTTAAGCATCTACCTTCACCTTCCCCATATATGCTTCAATAACTGCAGGGTGTTTTTGAATCACTTCGGCAGTTCCTTCTACTAGTTTTTCCCCAAAGTTAATGACTGTAATATGGTCAGACAATGTGTTCACTAAGTTCATATCATGTGCAATAATCAGAATTGTAATGCCTTCATTATTTACGGCGGTAAATAACTCCATTAATTCCTTTGTTTCTTTTGGATTCATCCCAGCTGTCGGTTCATCGAGCAGTAAGAGTTGTGGTTGCGTCGCTAACGCCCTAGCAATTTCAACTCTTCTTTGATTACCATATGACAACTGCGCTGCATACTCATCTCGCACATCCCATAGCCCAACGAATTTCAAGATCTCTTCCACACGTTGTTTTGCAGCCTGTTCTTTTTCCCTAAATGCTTTCGTTCGCAATAAGGCAGGAGCCAGCTTCGCACCAGTTAATAAATAGGTTCCAATCAAAACGGTCTCGGAAACCGTCATGTCCGGAAATAGACGGATATTTTGAAAAGTTCTAGATACACCATGCTTGGCAATCTGATCCGAGCTCAATGAAGTAATATCCGTTGTAGAAAAACGTACCTCACCTTGATCAGGAGGTATTATTCCAGTAATCAGGTTAAATAACGTACTCTTACCTGCGCCATTTGGACCTATGATGGCATGTATATGGTTTTTTTTCACTGAGAAGGAAAGGTCATTTACTGCCTTGACCCCTCCAAACGATTTGGAAAGGCCCGCTACAGTTAAGATAGCTGTATCTGTCAGATTCTCTTTATTCATAGCCTAACCCCTCCTTCTTTACATCTACAGTTGCTTTTGCTCCTTTCATCTTCTTAAGTAAGGCTCGTTTTTCAATTTGTTTTCTATAGTAATTGATAATCCCCATAATACCTCTCGGGAAAAACATCATCATGATGACAATTAGCAATCCATAGATCAGCATGCGTAATTCTGGCGTTGCACGTAATGCTTCAGAAAAGATCGTGAGTAGTGATGCCCCTAGTACCGCACCGATGATGGATCCTTGTCCACCGATCATGACCATGGTTAAGATGGTGACGGACATGGTGAAATTGAATGTCTCAGGGCTGACAACGTGAATGAAGTGAGCATATAAAGTACCCGCGGCCCCACAATAGGCAGCTGAAATAGTAAACATGACCACTTTCGTTCTAAATACTGGAATCCCCATTGACTGTGCAGCTAATTCATCATCACGAATTGCAGTACAAGCCCTTCCGAAACCAGAATTGATCAGCAACTTCGTAAATATGATGGCTACAATTACAAAGAACAGTAACAGTGGGTAATAATCAGCGTACTGAGTAAATGAAAGCTGAAAAATACCAAAATTCATTGCGGGTGGTGAAGGAATCAATGCAATTCCCATTGGCCCCCCTGTAACATCTGTCCAATTTAGAAAAACTAGCCAAATAATTGTTCCAAATGCGAGCGTAGCCATTACCAAGTATTCTTCAATCAGTTTTAGTCCGATAAATCCAATGATGAAACCGATGATGGCAGTTGCCAAAATCGCGATGGGTAATGTAAACCAAAAAGATAGACCTAGTTTTGTTGAAAATATAGCCGCGATATAGGCACCTATTCCAAAAAATGCCCCATGACCTATGGATACTTGACCTGTATAACCAACTATTAAATCTAATCCTAGTACGAGAAGTATATAAATTAGGATTAGATTAATGACATACATAAAGTATGGATTCGTTATTCCGAGGGGGATCATAAGTAAGGCGATTACTCCGATGAGCAATCCAAGCCGACGATATCCCAACTTTCTGATATGTTCCATGTCATCTACTCCTTTATACTTTTTCTGCTACGACTTTACCGAAAATTCCTTGTGGACGAAGCAGTAAAATGGCTAATAAAATGACCATAGCAACCGCATCTCGATAACCGGAAGAAATAAAGCCAGCAGCGAAGCTCTCAAGCACACCGAGCATCAAACCCGCCACCATCGCACCGGGTATATTACCCATTCCACCCATAACGGATGCGGTAAAACCCTTTAGGCCAGCAAATACACCCATTGTCGGGAAGACAAGGAATACAGGACCGACTAGTATACCAGCAAGCGCACCAACGCCCGATCCAATTGCAAATGTAATTGAAATGACTTTGTTTGCATTTATGCCCATTAATTCGGTCGCTTGAATGTTTTGGGAAGCTGCTTGCACTGCTTTCCCCATTAATGTACGATTCATGAAAAACTCAAGTAGGAACATGACAATGATCGTCACAATAATGATGAAAATATAATGTTGATTGACCATCATTCCACCGATATTAACATTGTTTGCAAGGAAAGGTGAGGCCAATCTTTCAGGTGACGCTCCCCAGATAAGTTGTGCGGAGTTTTGTAAAACAATCGCAATACCGATAGCCGCTATAAGCAAGTTCAATTTTGGAGCAGTACGCATTTTCTTATAAACGAGCTTTTCCATTAAATAACCTAATAGTGCACCTGATAACATACCACATGAATAAGCCAACCAAACTGGGGCTCCTAAGTACATAGTGGTAAGGGCAACAAATGCCCCTCCCATATATACCTCACCATGTGCAAAGTTGATGAATCGCAGAACATTCCAAACCATCGTATATCCGATTGCCATTAATGCATAAACGCTTCCCAAGACAATCCCATTTATTAGTTGGTCGACAATCATAAATAATCACCCTATTCTTGGATTATTATAAACTTCTGGTCTTTCACTTGCATGATCATTGGGGCATTTGAACGTTCGCCATCTTCGTCAAATTGAATTAATCCTGTTGTCCCTTCCATCTGAATTTTCGCCATTGCGTCACGGACTTTCTCTGGTGAATCTCCGCCCTCTTCAAAGGCTTTTGCAAGTGCCAAAGCAGCATCATAGGCGATTGCTGTATTCGCTTCAGGCTCGATATTATTCTCTTCACTCAATTTTATAAATTCATTCATTGCCTCTGTATCCATTTCCATGTTAATCATAGAAGCAAAGATATGATTTTCCACTGCATCTCCACCTAATTCAATTAACTGTTCGGAATACATGGAGTCGTCAGGTGAGAAAAACTGAACATCTAATCCTGCTTGTTTTGCTTGTTGTGCAATTAAAGCCACTTCGTTGTAGAGACCTACAATCATCACGGCATCTGGTTTCATTTTTTTAATTTTAGATAATTGGGAAGAGAAGTTTTTATCTCCTGGGTTATATGTTTCCGTTGCAATAAACTCAACACCTACAGATTCCGCTGCTTTTCTCGCAGAGTCGGACATGGTGATTCCGTAATCAGTATTTTCATATATAGATGCGATTTTCTTGATTCCCTTTTCTTCAGCCATATATTTTAATACTGCTGGAACGTACACTTGACCAGTTAGGATGATGCGATATAAATAGTCATTATCTAAAGTAGTAAATTCCGGACTTGCTCCCATGTGGACGTGAAGTGCCTTGGCATTTTTCGAAACCTCTTGAGCCGCTAAAGTTGGTGATGAATTATAACCGCCAATTATTGCTTTGACATTGTCATTCATAATCATTTTGTTCACCACTGCAACTGCTTCAGATGGTGTCGCTTTATCATCCCCAACGACTAACTCCAACTTCTTTCCGTTTACTCCACCTTCTGCATTAATCTTTTTAAAAGCCAGATCAACCCCATTTTTCATATCTTGTCCGTATTGGGCATTGTCCCCGGTCATTGGTGCTTGCAGACCTACTCGAATGGATTCACTTTTGTCAGATGCTTCTGCTTTTGAAGATGATCCATCTTCGGATGAACATCCTGCTAGAATTAGCGTGAGTGCCATGAAGAAAGCAATACATCCATTGAATTTGGTTTTACCGAATATCATTTTCATTCCCCCTAGAATTATTTAAAACAATTTGGTTAGCAAAAGAATAACTTGAGTCGAAGCAAGTGGTAACATCGCCAGTATTTTAAAATCCCTCCTTATTTACTTATGAAATATTGTTTAATATAAATAAAGATGATTCCCTCGAATTGTATGAGCTTTCTACTGTTATCTCACAATTCATTAGGGAATTATCCTCAAACAATCCTACGTTACACTCGCAACGTTGAATATATTGCCTTCTTTAATAATTGACCATGTAGTTACTTCAGCTATTCTAAAAATATCCCCACAAAGCAATTTCAAATCGTTTTGCGGGGTATACTATTTTTAAGATGTTCCTACTGCTTTTTTTAGAAGCGCTGAACCGGCAATACCGGGTTCAGTCATTTCCTTCGCATCCAAAATGATGTCGAGTTCTTCTGAGGTCAGATATCCATGACGTATACAAATTGACCGTACGGACTGTCCCGTGACAAGTGCTTCCTTTGCAACTTTAGAGGCAATTTCATAACTGACGTGCGGATTGATCGCAGTTACGATTCCAACACTTGATTCCACTAACTCTCTACAATGTTCAACATTTGCCGTAATTCCTTTAATTGCAAACTCCGACAGAACTTCTACGCCATTTGTTAGCATCGTAAAGGATTTTAATAAATTAGAAACAATCACTGGCCCCATCACATTTAGTTCCAATTGACCTGCTTCAGAGGCAAGCGAAATGGCATGGTCATTTCCGATAACCTGGAATGATATTTGATTTATAACTTCCGGAATAACAGGATTCACTTTTCCTGGCATAATGGATGAACCTGGTTGTCTGGCAGGTAAGTTAATTTCATTGAATCCGGTTAACGGCCCAGATGATAGTAACCGTAAATCATTTGCCATTTTGGATAGGTTGATAGCTAGGATTTTCAACGCAGAAGAGATTTCTGTATAACGATCTGTATTTTGTGTAATATCCACTAAATTCTCAGCTGTTTCTAGTGGATAGGTTGTTTCTTCTATTAAATATTCCATCATCTTTTCGCGGTAATCAATTCTAGCATTTAGACCCGTTCCTATCGCAGTTGCTCCAATACTAATTTTATTTAACTGCCGTACAGATTGTTCAATCCGATCTATATCCCGTCGAATGACACAGGCATACGCACCAAACTCTTGACCAAGTCGTATGGGGATGGCATCTTGCAAATGTGTGCGCCCCATTTTGATAACGCTTTCAAATTCCTTCTCTTTAATGACTAATTGTTTATGCAAGGTATTCAAACCTGTGCCCAAGTCTTTTGCTAATTTAAGCAAGGTAAGATGGACGGCTGTCGGGATTACATCATTTGTTGACTGGGACATATTGACATGGGAGTTTGAGCTAACCGTGACGTTGGAATTGTTCAATATCTCCATTGCGCGATTGGCAAGTACTTCATTCACATTCATATTTAATGAAGTGCCAGCACCTCCTTGAATCGTATCCACTACAATCTGGTTATTCCATAAACCCAGTTTCATTTCCTGAGCGGACTTTCCGATGGCTAATGAGATGGATGTATCCAACAGTCCTATCTCGGCATTGGCTTTAGCCGCAACTTTTTTAATGATGGCTATAGATCTAATCAATTCCGGATGTGGTTTCTCCCCCGTAATCGGAAAGTTATCAAGGGCTCTAGCTGTTTGTATACCATAATAAGCATTTGTAGGAATCTGCTTCTCTCCTAAAGCGTCACTTTCTATACGATACTTCACATCTACCCATCCCTTTCTAGATTGAAATCAACGAGACCCTTAACAATCAAGCGCGATCAGATCATTTAATCCATCTGCTGGTCAATTGCGAGAATACCATTCAACATGACATCACTCGCAATTTTAATATCTTCAGGTGTACTGTATTCTTCTGGGCAATGACTTTTGCCATCGATACTTTTCACAAAAATCATCGCAGATTTTGAAATTAGGGACATATGAGCAGCATCATGTACTGCCATACTCGGCAACGTCATATACGGAACAGATATTCGTTCTGCGGAATCTTGTAAAATGGAGACAATTTCTTCATTCAACGTAGTAGGTTGTTGTTGCTGTAAAATGGATTGACTCATTTGCACGTTACGGCGTTGTGTCACTTCCTTCCACTTCGTTTCAATCTTCTCTACTACTTGGTCCATACGCTCTTGGCATTCCCCTCTAATCTCCAGCACGAACTCTACTTGCCCAGGAACGATATTTACGGCATTCGGCAATACCTCCAATTTCCCTACTGTACCCACCAGATCCGTTTCATCTTCCCCGCAAATTTGTTCCACTATAAGAATCATCTCACTAACAGCAGTGAGTGCATCGAGGCGATGTGACATCATCGTCGTTCCCGAATGATTGGCTTCTCCAATTACTGTTACCTTACTTCTGTAAACACCAACCAGACTGTTAATAATCGCTACGGATTTATCATTTGACTCTAAGCGCTTTCCTTGTTCAATATGCATCTCCACAAAGATTCTTTTCTCTTCATGCATCGACGCCATTTCATGTATCCGCTCGATATCTCCATGTACTTTCTGCAAAGCATCACGTAATAGAAGACCTGTAGAGTCAGTGGCAATTCGTAGTTCATCTTCCGTCAATTTACCAACGAAAGCACGGCTTCCTAGCGTGGACAAACCAAAGTCATTTGACTCTTCTGCAGTGAAAGAGACGATTTCCAAGTCGTGATCTAAGGGTATATCGTTTTCGATTACAGTTCGAATAATCTCTTTTGCAACAAGTGTCCCTAAGGCCCCATCATATTTCCCCCCGTTTGGAACTGTGTCTAAATGGGATCCGATGACTATACTCCCTTTTTTCTTTCCATTGCCTTTTAGCTTCCCCCAGATATTGGCAATGCCATCAATGGTTATGTCTAAACCTAAATCCTGTAACTCTTTAATGAAGCGTAACCGAACTTCCAAATCCGCGGGTGAGAAACTGGGGCGTGTAATCCCCCCACGTTCATCACGACCATATTCCGCATAGCTATCCAGATCGTCAAGTAAACGCGGCAACTCAATCTGCATCATGATTTATCCCCCCTATGACTGATACGTATATATCGATGCTTCAGGTGTCGTATTATTACCTTTAATTGGTTTTGTCTTTTTTTGATCATTGACATAACTTTCAACTACTGAACTTGTATCTGGTTTTGTCATATAGCTGACCCCGATCATGACAATCGTATTGGCAATTAAACCAATAAGACCAGGATGTATTTCAAACGGTGTTGTCGTTGCAAATAGTTGGAAGTAGAGGTTGACCACAAAGCCCGCCACTATTCCTGTAAACACACCTTGAGTTGTCACGCGTTTCCAATACAGTGCACTCAGCACACCTGGTGTAAACTGAATGATTGAACCATAAGCCCCTAATAATAAAGCGACTACGCCTTGCCCGCCGAATACCGCGATACAATAGGCAAGAGCTCCAATTAGCACTACAGCACTTCGCATAATCAATAGCGTCACTTTATCCGATAAATTCGGAAACATATTTTTAATCACGCCATCTGTAAATTCCATGGATGCACTATGTGTAATGACATCAGCGCTCGACATGGCTGCGGCTAATGCAGCTGCACCTACTAGACCATATAACCAGCCGGGCAAAGATAAAAATGTCGTAATGAGATAGGGTAATATTTGATCGGATTCACCGACAGCACTAACATTCACAACCCCAACCGCAGCGAATCCTGCAAGTAATAACGGGATAATTAATAAGGCAAATAACGGATAAGCGATAACCGTCTTCTTTATCGTCACTGCATTGGATGAATAGGATCTTGCAAACATATGCGGCCACATAAGAAAACCTATGACGGAAACTAATATGACTGAAGTAAAGGCAGTAGTTGACATGGTGGAACCCTCTACTCCAATTCGAAGGAAATCAGGATCGGCTGCTGCAATTTTTGAAAACATTTCAGTTGTCGTGCCGTGCATTTTCTTTACGATCATGATGCCTATAACCCAAGATACCGTGATCATTAATGCTCCTTGGAACACGTCAGACCAAGCTGCTGCGCGTAATCCGCCTGTCGCCACATACGTAACGACAATTGCATAAGCAACCAAAGCGCCGAACCAAAAAGCAATTCTTCCTTCCGTCATAAGATTAAAAATAATAGCCATTCCACGTAACTGTGTAGCTAAATACTGAATACAAGCAAAGAAGGCAATGAACCCAACAAGGATCCCAAGTGCTTTACTTCGAAAGCGCGTCTGTAGAAATCCGACCATTGAATATAGATTGAATTTACGTCCAATTCTTCCGATCTTTGGACCGATAATATACCAAGGCAAAAGTGAAAATGCTAAATATGCCAGTATGTAAAACGCAGGAGCTCCGCGTGTAAATGCCCATCCTGGTGCACCTAAAAATGAAAAGGCACTAAAAATCGCTCCACCCATTAAAAACCAAGTTAAGAATAATCCTAAACCTCTACCTGCAGTAGTAAATTCTTCTAATGAGGCTTTGTTCGTACCTCTACCGGCCATTACACCAACAATAAGTGCAATAACTAAATACAACACCATGATTAACATCGATATCTGCCAATGTTCCATCTACTTATACCTCCTCTTTATCTGGGTCAATGAAATATAGAATGAGGACTGCTATAAAAGTAATGACAATCCATAATATGATCCAGAAAAAACTGTATGGAAGCCCCAGTATTAATGGATAGGCTTTATTACCAAAGGTAAATATCGGGAATAGAACTGTTGAAAACAACAATGTGCTAATAATGATGTAGTACGTACGAAAACTTCGAACACTCATATATGCCACCTCTTTTTAACGTATTGACTGTTATAGTAGAGTCATTTGACGGAATCCTAATACAACATGAATTGTCGCTGATCGTATGCTACGTAAGTTGATTCTTTCTACGCTATTACGGACATCTGTTTAAAAAAATATGTAGCCGTAGATTGTTATGTCTATGACTACATATGGTATTTACTTTGAGTATCGTGAATTATTCGTCGCCCAGCACTCCATATGACGGAGCAACTTCAGGTGTGATGGCTCGTATTCGATACTCTTCAGCTTGTGGGCCATAAACTTCCCACGCCCTTTTCAAATCTTCAAGTGGTTGGTCACTGTAATCCACTCGTAAATCTACAAATGGGAAAGCATCCTCTCGATACACTAATAATCCGATCGAATGTTCTTGATCCAGCTCTCCACCCATCTCAAATCCTTTTGAAATAGCAGCAATTAAACGATCAGCCAACGTGCCTTTTGCATCCAAAAAGGTTTTTCCCATCTGTTCTGGAATGTCAGGATCACTTAATAAATTCCCGATACTTGCAACGTTTTTAGCGGAAAATTCTCCATGGACGCCTAGAGCTTTATTCCCTGTAAAGACGGCTGAGTTTCCGCTTGCATCCACGACGGCTAATTGACGATATTCTCTGAAGGGTGTCGTTTCCTTCATGGCATTGATTGCCGATTCCGCGTCAAAACCATTTTCTAAGACATTCAAACCGATATTGGCAAGTCTTGGGTCCGTCACGTTTTGCGTTAAAATCGCCCCAACGCCTTGTTTCGCCCACGGACACCTTGCGCCTACTGAGGGACTGCTTGATGTAACAATAACCCCCAGTGCACCTGTTTCTTCACATCGTCCTGCGACTGAAAAAGTATTCGTAAATTTCATAATTACCCTCCATTACTGCTTGTTCAATAGTTTTCTTATCTCGTATTTATTCACTAATGACTGCTTCAACGTCAATTTCCATCAACATTTCAGGCATTGCAAATCCGCTTACAATTAATCCCGTACTGCATGGATAGACATCTTTAAAATGTTCAGCAATTACTGGATATACTTTACTGCGGTCCTCACGCTTCAAAATATACACTGTCATCTTACAAATATCTTTAACAGATCCGCCAGCCTCTTCAATTAACTGTTTTACACAACGGCAAGCCATATCTGTTTGTGCAGCTACATCATCAACGCCGTGGAAGTTACCTTCTAAATCGAAACCTGTTTGACCACGAAGGAAAATGCGATTACCCGCGCGGACAGCCATACTTAGCTCATTCACAATATGGTGTTCCGGCTTTCCTAGTTCTGAAGGGTAAAATTCATCCGTCTTAAACTTTCTGAAACGTTGGATCTCCACTTTTTGTGTGTTTTCATAAATTGTCATCTGTATATTCCTCCACTTGTTATGTTATTTTTTCATTAATCTTTTCTCGTTCTGTTGAACAACCGGTGTAAGATGATTCCAACCTAGTAACCCATTGGCTTCATCAACTTCTCCTTTTGAGAATAATTCACGAATGCGTGTGGATGAAATGGTTTTTCCTGCGCTACACAGCACCGGATCCAAAATGCACACATCAAAATACTTACGTAATGTATTTACATCACCTTCTCGTCCTCTTCCAAAGCGAAAATCATGACCTTCGAAAATCTCCACTGGATTCAAATTTGTCAATTCCTGCAGAAATCGCTCTACGCCCTGTGAAATATAATCCGCATTGAATTGCGCTACAATCACGTGATCTACACCTAGCTTTTCAAGCATCTCCAATTTCTCAGGTAGCGAAGTTAGTAATTTCACATGTTGGAAAAAAACTTTTGGTGGCGGGTCGAATGTATACACAACAAGTGGCACACCCAATTCCACAGCCTGCTCACGAGCTTGCCTCACTACTGTTTGGTGGCCAATATGTAGTCCATCCAACGCACCGATAGTTAGAACGCACTCCGGAAGCTTTAATGTTTTGGATTTATGAACTTGCATGCATGACACCTCTTCCCTATAGTTTTTCTTACATAAGTCGCGCCGTCCCACAATAGTGGGACAGCTACACATTATGGTTGGAATACTAACGAAGACGATAGATTTGCAGCTTTCATCACCATTTCACGATTTGGAGTCAAATCATAATTGTTAAAGACGGCTGCATGTTGCGCGAATGGCGGGCTTTGTGCAAACAATTCAAATGTAATTTGGTGACCTGCATAGGAAGAGTTCAGCATGTCACGTGCAAAGTAAAGCAATTTCGCACGTTCTTCTGCACTCCACTCACCAACAGAATAAAATCTATCAATATATTCCTTGATTTGTGGATCCTTCATCGTTTCCATATCAGGTGTCACAGCTAATTGTCCACCTACTAACTCACGTGCCAAATGTGCCATCTCAGGGAAATGTTTGAGTGCAAACACACGACCTGTATATAGAAGAGACTGATTAGGCATCATTAGTCCGCCTGGTGATAATTGCGCTTCCGAAACAGCCGCTGTCAGATGGGCATTGATTGTTTCACGATAGTTGATGAGCTCGGAAAGTTTTTGCTGAACTGCAGGAATCTTTGTCAAACCTGTTTGCTCCACATTTAATAAAGCCGCGCCGATTAGATAATCCGCTCTTCTTAAAATTCGAAGTACATAGTTGTATGAAGAATAACGGTGTACCGTTTCACGAATATATTTCGCTGACTCTAAATTACGATGGAATAACACATTCTCCCAAGGGATTAGCACGTCATCAAAAATCAACAATGTATCAATCTCTTCAAACTTACTAGACAGTGGGTAGTTTACTGGATCTTTTCCAGCTCCAACAGGAGATCGGCAAATATGTTTTAGCCCCGGAGATCCCATATCACAAATGAAACCAACTGCATAGTTTTCCATATTGACACTGGAATTTGACCAGTTAGAAATCGTTGGTTTTACGAATGCTTGGTGTGCATAAGCAGCGGCGGTTTCAAACTTTGCACCACGCACTACAATTCCTTTATCATTTTCCGCAACGATATGAAGGAGCGTTCCACCATCTTCACCGTTGATTAACTTACTGCGGTCTCCTTTCGGATCCGTGTTAGCTGAAACGTGGAATAAATCTTCTTTTGCTACACGCGCAACATGATGTTTAATATTTTGTGCATAAGTCGGATCAATTTCATTCAAACGGTCTTGCGCATCATATAATGACCACATTTCACCGATTGTTTCATCTCCTACACGGTAGACTACTCCACCTAGATCATCTAAAACGGTTTCTACATACGTACGAATACCTTTTAGATCATCCTTTGTTTTTGGTAGTTTAAAAGCACGGCAAATTTCATCGCCATCCGCAAGCTTCACAGTCAATTTGTCCTTGTACTTCGCTTCATGATTCATATCATACATACGTGCTTTTACATCGATGATGGGCTTGAATGCTGGATGATTTGCAATGTCATGTACTCTTTCTCCGTCAATATATACTTCTCTTCCGTCATTCAGTGATCTGCGGTAGTCGTCTCCTGTTAATAAAGCCATGTAAATTCCTCCCTGGGTATCTGATTTTATAGTGAAATTAAATACTGCCACCTGCGTGGCGAATAATGTATTTACCTAGTTTTTTTGCTTCTTCTGTATGCTGTTTGACAATAGACTTCGCAGCTTCCTTATCTCCCGCTTCATACGCTTTTAATAATGCTACATGATCATCAGCCAGTTTATTCAACTCTTCGCGTGCAGTACGACTATTTTCTTCAAATGCTACTCGCAAAGCACTGCTCATAACTGCTTCAGCCGTCAGGCGACGATAGGAGTCTAGTAACGTAGCATTATTCGTTAAAGCAATCGTATAATCATGGAGAGAAATATTCGCCTCAATATATTGATCGATATCTGTAATACCTTTTTCTTTATCAGCCAACGTTTCTTCTACACGACTCCTGAAATCAGACAGTTCTTCGTCAGATAGATTGCCCACTGTCTTTTCAATAGCTGCAACTTCTAGTGCACAACGTGTTTCCAAAGCTTCCGTTAGCATCTCAATACTTAACGGAGTAACAGAGAAATCACCATTTTCACTACGTTTGATTAACCCTTCGCCTTCTAATTTGGTGAGTGCGTAGTAGATGACTTGTCTTGGAACTTTTAGTTTTTCTGTCAAACTGGCAACACTGAATGGCTCCATTAGTTGGAAATCTCTTTTCAACACTTTACTTCGTAAATCTAGATAAACCATTTCATCATTGTGTGAAATGAAGCGTCCGAATTTTCCACGGTAGTAAGTCAATGGATTACGTTCTTCAGAATCCGCATGTATAACTTCTGCAAGGAACACAGAATGCGTACCGCCCGTCACTTCTTGTACGACCCTGCACTCCAGATGAGCAAGTGTATCTTTTAAGATCGGCTCACCTAATTTCCCTTCAACCGTTTCAATATCTTTGAATTTGTCAGATGAAGGTCTAGCAAACTGTAAAGCTATGTCTCCCTGGTCTTCATGCAGTATGTTCACACCAAAAACCTTTGCTTGGGAAATGGCATTACACGTCCCGGTCGCTTGGTTGATACATACTAGCAACATGGGAGGTTCAGCCGATAATGAGGAAACTGCACTTGCCGTCACCCCATAATTGACACCTTCATGCTTTGTTGTAATAACCGTAACACCGCTAGTAAAATGTCCGATTACATCCCGAAAGACTAAGTTATCCACCCTTGGCAGCTTTCCCTTTTCACTAATCTCTGTTCCCATCATAATCCCTCCTACGTTAGTTTACGGACATAGTCCTAAATAAGTCCCTTATTCGACAAAAAAATATAAAATCTGCATTTCCCTATAAAAATACGTCGAATCGAATGTGCTCATTCGGTAGCAATTACCGTAAAATGTCTCTCATGTAATATACGGACTGTTCAAAATACTGTCAACACTTTTTTATTTCTACTTTCATATTTCAGACTAGCGTTTTTTTGAAAGCGATTACATTTATTCTGACATCACTCGAGTAATCTAAATCATTTCATATGATAAAATAAGTGTACACTACTACATATTCTCCCCCTTAAAAGCCAATGTCCGTAAGCAGGCCGTAAATAGGTAATGAAATAGGGAAATCTTTAAACTGGCTAAGTGAATTTGTACCAGTTACTGAACTCCCTTGCTATTAATATACAGCACTTATTTTAAATGTCAACGACTTTTTATAATATTTAGAAAAGTCAATTAATGAGTGAGCGCACAGTCACTTTTAATCAATTGGCCTACGACGAACTAGTAGAATCAATAAATTTCAGTTGATTCTTATAGTAGCTTATGTGTATTCTTGTACTAATACGAATGTCCTTTTTATAACGATTAGGTACTAGTAAATGATCGATACAAATCACTTAAAAATGATGAATGGAGGGTATTTATGAATAACCGAATTTCGGAAATGGTAGAGGACATAAGGGATCTATTGATTGACTGGCGTCGAGATTTCCATACTTACGCGGAAGCAGGATGGGTTGAATTTCGGACAGCCTCCCTTATCGCCTCACGACTTTCTAGCTGGGGATATGAAGTACGTGCGGGACGCGATGTAATGGATGAAAGTACTCGAATGGGCGTTCCCAATCAGGCATATTTGGAAGAACAATTTGATCGCGCCATCCAGCAAGGGGCTAACACAGAGTGGGCTGAACAATTACGCTCTGGCTTTACTGGCGTTGTCGGTACTTTAGATACAGGTAAACCTGGTCCGACCATTGGATTACGTTTTGATATGGATGCCTTGGACTTGCAAGAGTCCTCTGATGATAGTCATTTTCCAGTAAAAGAAAGATTTACCTCCGTCAATGACCGAATGATGCACGCTTGCGGTCATGATGCACATATGGCAATTGGGCTTGGCATCGCTTCCCTTTTAGCTGAATTAAAGGACAGTTTACACGGCAAATTTAAACTTATTTTCCAACCTGCTGAAGAAGGTGTTCGTGGTGCAAAGTCTATGGTGAAGGCTGGGGTCGTTGACGACGTAGATATTTTCATTTCACAACATGTCGGTCTAGGTGCGGAATTAGGTGAATTCGTTTGCAGTGATCTAGGATTTCTAGCGACCACAAAATTGAATGTTCGTTTTCTAGGCAAAGCTGCACATGCTGGAGCAAATCCTGAAAAAGGCAAAAATGCTTTATTAGCCGCCGCAACGGCGACCTTAAATATGCATGCGATCCCTCCCCACAGTTCAGGAGAATCGCGAATTAATGTGGGGGTGTTACACGCAGGCACCGGACGCAATATTATTCCAAATAAGGCTGACCTCCAAGTAGAAACGCGTGGCGCTACAACAGAAATAAATGAATACATGGTTGAACGGTTGAGAAAAATCGTGAAGGCCGCTGGGGATATGTATGAGGTGGAAACACATATAGAAGAAGTGGGTTCAGCCCCAACATGTACTCCTAGTGAACAGTTAGTCGCAGATTTACGGAAAAAAACTACATCATTGAAAGACATCCAAAAAATCACACATACTTTTACATCTGGCGGTTCTGAGGATGCTACCTATATGATGTCACGCGTTAAAGAAAACGGTGGGCAAGCAGCATATGTAGTGTTTGGGACGACACTTAGTGCTGGTCATCATAATGAAAAGTTCGATATCGATGAAGAAGTCATACCATTAGCAGTGAAAACATTAGTATATTGTATCACCCAATTTGATTCACCAATAGTTCCGTCAAGCAAAGGAGAAAAACTATGAAAACTAGAGTAGGAATTGTCGGACCAAAAGACAGTGTAGAAATTATGAAGGACATCGCGAAGGAATTTGAAGATCAGATGACCCCTGTTTGTTTTGAATATAAAAATTCGATTGAAACAACAGAAATCGTAGAAAAAAACCAACATATTATGGATATCTGGATTTTTTCTGGACAAACACCCTTTTCACTCGCAAAAAAAAGCTCTTCTAATCAGCTCTTTTTCTATTTATCTTTGGATGGTTCTAGTTTAACAAAAACACTGTTAAATATTGTGTATAACAGTTCAAATGATTTACGTAAAATTAGTTTTGATATGATGGAGGAACATGATATATCCGAGACATACCGTTTCTTAAATATTTCTTATGAACAATGTCATCTTTATGAATACCAAGGAGTTACACCTATCGATCAAATCATTGACTTTCATTCCATGCTATACAACAAGGGAAAAGTATCCGTTTGTGTAACTAGTTTGAGTGATGTCTATGAAGCATTGACTTTCCAGGGGATACCTGTATACAGAGTTACGCCAACTTTGGCAAACATTCGATCAACATATACATCTGCATTACAGCAATGGGAAGCCCTCAATTTTAAACAATCTCAGTTAACAGTTATGTTAATCTCTATTGATAATATTAATAAAATTGAAAAGCCCCATTCATTTTCTTATGATATACATCGTTTGAATTTAGAATTGCAGTCGGCGGTTTTAACATTCACTGAATCTATATCCGGCTCATTTTTATCCATTGGCACTGGGACGTTTATTATATTTTCCACTAGGGGTTCGCTACGAAACGCGGGCGATCAAAGTGTTCGTCTATTGGATAGTTTATCCTTAATTACAGATTTTCCATCGAACATTGGAATAGGCTATGGTGACTCCGCTTTAGCTGCAGAAGAAAACGCAAGATTAGCGTTATTGCATGCACAAAACTATAATTCGAATAGTGCCTTTTTAGTCGAAAATAACGGTACGGTAAAAGGGCCACTTAATAAATCTAAAAATATTTCTTTTGAGTTTAGGAACGTGGATGAAGAAATTGGAAATAAGCTAAAGGAATGCAGTGTATCTATTACGTCCTTCAATAAAATTATGTCTGTTCAACGAAACTTGGGAAAGCATGCAGTCACTGCAGCAGATATTGCTGAATGGTTGAAAATGACCGAACGTAATGCTCGCCGACTTCTAAATAATCTAACGGATGCTGGTATCGCAAAAATCATTGGACAGGAAGCACCTGCAACGAGAGGACGCCCCCGCAACATTTATCAGGTAGGATTAGATTATTTATCTACTGCACCCGAATAGAATAATGTAGCTAGGGCATGTGCAAATTGTTTAAGATCTTTGCACATACTCCCCTTTTGTTTCAAACAATTCATATGATTTTTAAAATAGTTTGACAGGTTAGAATGTTTTGTGTACTCTTTTAAATGTATTGCAAAGAAGTATTTATAAAAAATGATAAGGAGCTGTTTAGTATGCCATTCGTCCACATTAAAATGATTGAGAAGCGTTGTTCTCCCGAAAAAAAAGAAATCATGATTAAAGAGGTCACTGATTTAATCGCTGGTATTTTGGAGCAGGATGTAGAAACGGTGCGTGTTCAACTGGAAGAAATGCGGCCTGAAGATTGGGGTATTGCCGGAGAATCTGTAAAAAAACGGACTGAAAAAAGCCTAACATAAATAAATTTTTATATTTAATTTCGGTATATTAAAGGAATTTATCCAATAACGAATTATACCTATTGGTTCTATAGAGATATATAGTTTCTAAATAATTGAATTTGATGGATGGTACTCCCGCGCGAAATTATCATGGTTTTTTAAACCTTTATGAATTACGGTTTTTTCGCGCAGGCAACCACCCTAAAACCCCTTCAATATAAAATCCACTCACCGTTCTTATTGAAGAGTCCGCAGTTCAATACAGGAATTACCTATCTTCTACATCCTTTCCCTCATAAACAAAAAGTTTTTTCTTTTAATCCTATAATTGTATTGCATCGAAAAATCGATAAAGTTATGCGGATCTTTTCTATGATTAGCCTAATCACTCTATATTCTGTGCTGTTGTTTTATGATGAGGAGTTACTTTACTTATTTTTCTTCGCCGTCATGGCTTTTACGATACTGGATTATTTGATAAGAGCATTTTTTGAATGGAAGTACATACACGATCCAAAACAATATACTTTGACTGTAACTGAAATGCTCATAATAGTAGCGGCCATTATCATCGTGATTCAATTTAACTTACTTGGTCCCTATTAAACGATACTCTCCACAAATGAATAAGAACCCTACTTATGGTAATACGCAATAAAACGAAGTCTTATTAAAAAACTCCTCTATAGGATGGTTTCATTTAGCATATGAAAATTGCATGTATCGAAATGAGGAATATTTCCGAGTGGTTTTTGAAGAATGACGAATTTATTGCAGGTAGGCGCACTTACGGAATAAAAGATGCGCTGCAATCTGTCAAAATAAGGAAAAGCGAGGTTTTACATATGAATGACAAATGATACGGGCTATATGCCTTGATACTAGGAATCGCATCATTTTTCACAGGGAATTTGTCACTTTTATAATGCTCGGGTTTATATTAATAGCATTAATGAACATCAACACGACCTTGGAAATGAATGTCAAAAAAGACCAGGACCAGAGTGATAAAGGAGAATGAATAGTGTTAGGTACCAGGTGCTGAATTAATTCCGAATAGTTTCGGGACCTGATACCACACATCACTAATAATATTTCTAAATTATAAATATCCACTTTATAAGACTATTTACTTTCAACCTCTTTTACATATTCCCAGGTTTCACCATTATCATTAGATCGATAAAGTCCACTACTATTCCCATTATAATCACCATCTGAACCTTGCCCAACTAACATATTAAGAACCCCATCTTTCTCAAAGGGCAGACTTGGAAAATCAAATGGATTTATAGATTGTCCACTATCTAACTTCATTTCCTGAATCGCGTAACTTACCTCTTCGAAGGATATCCCTCCATCATTTGTGCGGTATAGTACTCCTTCAGTACCAGAAGGTCTTGCTGCCCTTAAAAATCCAAGTTCATCATTGATAAAATATATTCCCGCTGCACTACCCACTGTTCCATTGAATGGATCTTGATTGATAACTACCCAATTTTCACCACCGTCAATGGTCTTTCTGAGTGAATAAAAAGTACTTCCTAATGCTTTATCCATAACATCTAATCTATATCCAACTACTTTTGAAAGATAAAACTGTTCATCAGTATTAGGTATCTCTTGCCGATCCCCTTCAAAATTATCTTGAGATTGAATCGTATTTGACTGACTCCAATCCGGTTCACCAAGCAAATTATATCTAGCAGGTATTATCTCCTTCTCTTTTCCAGGAACAAAAATAGATACCGTATATCCAATTATTTCAGATGTAGTTTTTGTAGGAGTCTGCTTCATACCATTCTCATCCATGTTTATAATCCCTTCTGTATTATAGCCCCAATTTCTTTTCCCGTAATAAACTAACCCATACGTATGTTCATTCCACTTATCCACTGTCTGCTTAATTGGAATAACCTTAACCGTTCTAATTAGAGGTTCCACTAGCTTTTCCTCATCATAATCGGTATTTAGATGTCCGTTTAATCTTACAGTAATAGTAGACGTCTTATTTTGATCGTAAGTGATTAAGTAACTTTCCTCTTCCCCATCAGCATTTTTCCCATAAACAAAAGTATCAAATGATGTGATGGTTCCGTCCTGATTAAATTCAAGATGAAAATCACTTTCCATATATAATTTCTTCGGCAAAGCATATTCTTTATTTATATCTTTAAAAATCCCTTCTACTCCATCCATATATATGTTGTTATGTTCAAACTCGACTGAAGCTTCATTTTTTAATCTATCAATAAACCAAGCAAGTTCGCCTCCGAAATTTGTTGCACTTTTATAAATCTTCACTCCATAAAATACTGTAATGATCATGAACATTACAATAGAAACATACTTCCATGCCTTCTTATTAATCAATTTCTTGGGTTCAAGTTCCTTGCCTTTCATCATTTTCATTACGGAAAATGTAATGATAGAAATTAAAACTATTGTAGTTACTAATAAAATAGAAACAGAACGATTTATTCTTCCATACATACAGAGTAAAGCTAATTCATAACAAAAAATCCAATATACAATTATGAATAGTGGATTTGTTAATAATGACATAAATATTTCTTTCAGATTCCTCCTAATTATATAAACCACTCCTAACCAACATTTGTAATTTCTCTTTCTTATTTTGATATTACATTACATCATGTTTTTAAACCTGCTCGATTGCATGGTATACGCAATCGAGCAGGTTTATATAGAATTTCACTTTCTACTAGTGGCTATAAACATCGATGCATCTTGATTCGCAAAAATCTGTTTCCCATGATAGAAAGTCTTACATGTAGTTGACGTAAATCCGACTTCAGTTAATATGCTTTTTAGTTTATTATGCGAAAACCCACTATGAATTTTTGGATGATTGACTTGATCATTTTTATCAAAATCAACAATAATTAGCTGGCCATCAGTAGGTAAGATACTAAACAGTTTTTGCAAAATTAATTTAGTATCGGGAATATGAAGAAGAACCAAAGATAGTAACACGATGTCTGCCTCTAGTTCAGGCATGTCTTCCGTAAAATCTGAATACAGTACTTCGCAGTTAGTCAATCCCCTTGCAATAATTTTATCTGCTGCATCCTGTAACGCTTGTTTTGATGAATCCACGAGCAATATAGAATCTACTAAGTCCGTTAGTTCTAAACTAACTAGTCCCGAACCACTCCCATAGTCTACTAATTTTTTTGATTCACTTCCTCGTAATAGCGGTCTTACTTCTTCCACAATCACGTTAACCAATTCCATTCGTTTTTTTGTTTCCATACTTCACACTCCGTTTCATTTATTGCGCGACCTGGCACCACAAATCACTGCTGTTTCTCGACGATTAATCGCCCTTTTTGCTGATCAACATTCACAATGAATTCTTTACCATTTTCCAAATCGGTTGAGACTGTTTTTCCTTGATACTGTTCATCTGTGTAAACAAATATAAAACCCTCTTTTTCAATAGCAACGAAATTGCCACGCTCACCTTCTCGTAATTCTAATAACCCATACCCTTCTTTTGAGTAATTAAAGAGTGCAATAGCTGGCAAGTCATTGATCGTTAACGCAGAGGCTATGAGCTGACCATCCAACCATTCATCTTGTTTAACGATGTCTATACTTTCCTTGCCTAATGTATACGCTTCACCATACGTAAATTCGATTTCCCGCCAAAGTTCTTGTGGTGTCGGATACTCGTTTTTTGACCAACTGCCTATTTGTGTTACCTGATCATCTTTACCAACACGTAACATCACACCAAACTTAGGTGTTTCTATATCATGTACTTGAAAATCACCAACCACATATCCTGCCTCATACTGTTTCGGGGCAATTCTGAACTCCATATCAGGATAGCTTTTTTCCAGATACTCACTAACTGTTTTGTATGCTTCTGCATGATGATTCGTTTTCAAAGTAGGATAGTAGAGAATATATCCTATATACCCTATGATAAGTGTGCTAGATAACGTGATGGCTAGTTTTTTTCTTTTTCTGAAAATAAGCCAAAGAACTACACTTACCATTACTATGACAAACCCTATTGCAAAAAAGTATAGTAGTTCACCTGGATTCATGTACTCTCTCCTTTCAGGGGATCAGGCATAAATTGTGTGGATAGAAAACTATACGATTGCGGTTTTCTTTTAGTTTACAATAGTAGAATAGAATTTGATAGGAAGTGAAGTTTATGGAGGCTGCAATTCATGGTATTATTTTGGCGTTTGGCTTAATACTACCATTAGGAATTCAGAATGTATTTGTGTTTTCACAAGGTGCTACACAGCCGAGAGTTCTTCAAGCATTTCCGGCGACTATTACAGCCGCACTATGCGATACTTTTTTAATCATATTGGCTGTATTCGGACTATCTACCATTGTATTCCAATTTGAATGGCTGCGATTTAGCTTAGTCCTCGTAGGTGTATTATTTTTACTTTATATGGGGCTTTCCATTTGGAATACAAAACCAAAAGCGAATGAATCGAATAACGCGTTACCCATCCGCCAGCAAATCATGTTTGCACTATCCGTTTCTTTATTAAATCCTCATGCCATCTTGGATACAGTAGGAGTGATCGGGACTAGCGCGTTAAAATATGTGGGAGAGGAACAAGTATATTTTACAATCGGTTGTATTGCAGTAGCTTGGGGTTGGTTTTTCGGATTAATGATTGCAGGTTCAATATTAAAAAAGCTGGACACAACAGGGAACTTGATGAATATACTTAATAAGTGCTCGGCATTGTTTATTTGGGGAACTGCCATTTATCTTTTGATTGGATTGACGTAAGGTTTAGTTAGTGTTGCCGAAAAGAAGTAGACTTATGTGTCATGAATTTTTTTGGTGTTTGAATAGAGAATAATGGATTTTTACAGGATTCGAGAAAAAACGGTTCCACTCATTGTTCTTAAATGAGTGGAACCGTTTTTGAAGAAAATGGCTGTCAAAGTGAGAAGTTCGACTTTAATGTCACTTACTTTACTTAATGATTTAGCTCCTTCATAACATTGACAATCTGCTCAGACTTCTTTAGTTATGTTTTCCGGTAAGTATGTGGAGATAGCGGGATTCGAACCCATCCTTCACAGGAATGCGGTAATAACAATGTTTATAAGGCTTTTTTGACTACAGTGAGAATCATTGACAACGGTTTTAAAAAACACCTTACGGAGAACAGGATTTGTTTATTAAAAGTACTCATTTTTCTCACGGGAAAATAAATATAGAAAAAGAGAAAACCATCTTACATTCTGTTAACAAAGATTCTCTAAATAAAATAACCGTATCTTCCTTCATTTTCATCTTTCGTAAACTTAATAAAGTTAATTTTTGTTTTCTCTTCATTAAGTGGTTCTTTATTCTCAAGTAAAATTATCTGCATATCTTTATTTATGTTAGCCAAATCAGCTATAAACGCACTTTAAATATCACTATTTAGATCTTCCTCAGATTTTTTTCCTTAATAAGTTGTTAAAGGTGAATCGATGACAACGAACCCTGGATGTGGCATTTCTTTATCTTTGCAGTATTCCATTAAAGAGATGACAAAGGCACTATAAATAATCGCTCGATGTCCCTTTCCGTAATCTTTTGTAGGTTTAAAATCAACATAGAATATTCCTTCCTAAAAAAGTGGTGCCGTGTAGTGACTGGTGCTGACTATTCACTTTTTCACTTTCCACATAGCATAGTTTAAATTGATTAATTTAGAAAAAACACTATAGTTACAACTAGGTTTTCACTCTAAATCAATAACTCTAAACGAATGGGTAGCTAGGTACTCTTCCAATCCTTTCAGGTTTATTTTATTTATTACATGCAGTTCCTCTTGTATGTCTTTCGGTAAGTAAATAGAGAATTTGGACACAAACAGTTCATGTTCTTGTGTAATACTTAACAAATCTTCAATTACCCACTGTTTTTCTTTTGCTTGTCTTATTACTTCCGCTATATCACCGTTGGATGGATCGATATATACCCTTCCAACGCCATCTCCTCTAATGTTAAGACCTAATGAACGGAGCGCCCAAATTAAGTTTTGCGTGTTTTTAGAGCCCGTGTACGTATCGAATACGATTTCATGTTTAGTCCTCCAAAGAATTCGCTCATTCTGTTTTACACCATAATCATGATAAGCTTTTCTCATATCCTGCAATGTATATTCAGCAGTATCATTAAAATAACCAAATTGCTGATTGGAACACAAGATTTCAATCATTTTTTCACCGATACGATTATGGATTCCACCAGCTCCTCCACTATACCTTGGCGGCTTACCGCTAACCGACTTTTTAACATATATTTTATTCTTCTTGAAATCAATGCTGTTAATTTCCCATAACCTACCGGCAAGAATGATAGAGTCACCCATATCAATCCCGGCACCCTTATCCACTGTACCTATGGTTTTTACTCCCTCCAGCACCGTGAAGACTTCCGGACTCATAAAGACCGCATAGAACTCCTTGCTTCTAAGTATTCTTTCCCCCTCGATGCCAACGATTAACTCGTTGCTCCCCTTCACTTTTTCAAGGTGGTCTTTCTCTAACATGTGATGAATAATTTGTTCTACCTTTTCTGACTGTATGTTGTAGAAAATGTGATTGCCTTTAATGATCGATACGAGCTCCTCTAAGCCTCTCCCATTCGTTTCTTGGCAGATGGATATCAATTGATGGAATAAGATGTCGTAAGGTGCTAGATACCCCGTAGCAGGCTCTATCCACTTCTCAAGCGCTAACTCCATTACCGCCAGCGATTGAAGCAAGCTATCATCTTCTGTTGTATACAGCTGCAACATCTGGTCCGCACCTTTTTTCCGCCCTGAGCGACCCAACCGTTGTTTCAAAGACGATACGGTAAATGTACTGTCTAACTGTACAACAATGTCTACATCCCCAATGTCAATACCTAACTCCAGTGAGCTAGTCGCAACAACACTTTTAGGTGTTGTGGATTCAACCATTGTCTTCTCCACGTATTCACGTTCTTTTTTATCAATGGATGAGTGATGTGCATAATACGCTTCACCAACACTATCTCTCTTCGCCAGTCGATTCAGAAAGACCGTAGTTTCTTCTACTTGCCCTCTTCTGTTGCAAAAGATAATGGTTTTATTATCTCTAGACACCTCTCGAATATCTTCAAATAACTCCACTGGTAGTCTCCTATCTTTACCAGTTTCAAAATGCATCAGGTAATATTGTAGTTGTTTTTCACTCCCAGCTGTTTCAATAATTTCAACATTTTTCGTGTCTTTATAGTTCACCCATTCCTTAACAAGCTCAAAGTTGTCGATAGTAGCGGACAGACCAACTATTCGCGGTCTTTGAATGGTGTACTTCTCAATCCGAGATAACAGTGAACGTAGTTGAACACCGCGTTCCGAATTGATAAACGAGTGGATTTCATCTATGACGATAAACTCAATCCCTTTAAACAGGTTCTTGATATGCTCCGTACGATTAATAAACAAACTTTCAACGGATTCGGGTGTGATTTGGAGAATGCCTGAAGGATTTTTCACGAACTTGTTTTTCTGACTTTGACTGACGTCTCCGTGCCATTTATGAATCGGAATGGAACTATACTCGCAAAGTTTTTCAATGCGTTCAAATTGGTTGTTTATCAAGGCTTTTAGAGGTGATATGTACAATACTTTTAACTGTTTTTCAGCATTTTCTTCGATAAGGGAGATTATCGGCAAAAAAGCCGCCTCCGTTTTACCAGAGGCAGTTGCAGACGAGAGAATAACATCTTTATTCGTCTCAATGATTATGGGTATTGTCTTGTTTTGTATAGGTGTTAACTTATCCCATTTCATATCCCAAATCTTCTTTTGCATTGTTTTGGAAAGTAGTTCGAATGATTGCATACGTATTCCTACCCTTCAGTTCTTGAGAAGCGAGAATTCACATTAGTAGGCTGTGGCTTCGATTCGTTCTCACCAAACAATTTTTCACGATCATATTCTGGATTTTGATGAAGTATGTTTAATGCGCCGATAAAGCTTCGAATAATGTCCCCAACAGTTAGGTTTTCTTCCGCACCAGGTCGAGAGTACTCCCCGCGTATAAAGTTCTGAATTTCATCACTCGTTACGGTCGTTGCATAACCATTATGAACGGCATGAATGTCTCTTAACTTTTCCAAGAGCACATAGGTTTCGTCATGTTTCAATGGCTTAATGGTGATAACGGGTTGTGTTAAGTCGCGGTATTTATTTGTTTCAAAGCGATTGGATTGGAGCCTTCTCTTTAAAGCACCATAGCTGAACAACCCTCTACGTTCGTCCTCTAAGAATTCCGGTGTACCACCTATCGTGATATACAATCCCTCAACATTCCCTTGTAGCGTGTCGTTATAAATCTTTAAAATCGTTTCATAGTTTTTCTCTCTAGTCTGAGGGTGTGTAATCTTATACAAGTTAATGGCTTCATCTAGATTAATGACCAATCCGGAATACCCAATTTGCTTTACGAACTGAGAAAACACCTTTATATACTCATAGTAATTAATGTCGTTGATGATTTCGCGAACACCCAAATCCTTACGTGCTTCCATTTTGGATGTGTATTCCCCACGAAGCCACCGAAGAGCTTGTCGTTGGATTTCATTATCATCTTCAACAAACCCTTTAAAGTATTGGGTTAGAATACGCGCAAAGTCGTAACCACCGACGAGTTCATCCATTTTAGATACGACATCAGTAATGGCTAACTCTACATCTTTAATGAAGGAAGGGTCGTCGAATGCAACAGATTCGTAATTTTTTTCGAGTTGAACCTTCATTTGAATTTCGCTAATCCACTTGTCTAAAATGGTCGGTAATGCGCCGCCTTGAGGGACAGTTGCTGTCGCCAAGTTTTTCATTAGTTCGGTGTAAGTCGCGACCGCTTTGCCTTCCGTCCCGTACAATCGACGTTCAGGTGTGAAGTCTGCTTTCGCGACAACGAATTTCTCATTAAAAGCAGCTTGTTGGATTAGTGCTTGAATAAAACTCTTACCACTACCAAAGGGGCCTATGAATAGTTTCATGAAGGACGACCCTTTTTTAATATTATCCAAGTCACTTAGGATTTGTTTAACTTCTTCATGTCGACCGACCATGATGTGATGCAACCCTCTGCTTGGTACGACGCCACCTCCTAGCGAGTTCAAAATTGCGGTGGAATCTCTCTTTTTAATATCCATTTATTCGGTCTCCTTTAGCGTTTTAATACAATTTTAAATTCTAGTAGACTGCAATTGCTTTTGAGACCCAGAAAGTTAACCAATAGGTACTCATTGGATTTATCGTCAAATTAACTTTCTATGCCTTCTAAATTGTCTTCGCACTCTATTCACCAAGCTTCCACGTATACCTATCTCCTGTATGAATAACTTCCGCAACTATTCTCTCAAAATCTCTATACAAGTCGATTTGATTTACAGTTATTCCAATAGATTCAAAAACTTCTTTTATCTCAATTTGTTTTTCTATCGATAAATCTTTTAATATTTATTCGGTTTCCTTTAGCGTTAGTATACACTGTTCATATTCTTCGTAGACCGCGATTTCTCCATCTTGAGACTCAAGGAAGTTATCTCCGAGGTATTCATTGGCTTTTTCGTTAATTTCACTGATAAACATACCTAACATGATGCCCCTTTGCTTTAAGAAGGAGTTGGCAGCGTTTTGGTCGTAAACCCCATTATCAAATTGAACCAAGAATTCCTTTTCAATCACGGTAAGAGATTCAATGAAGTCTTCCTCTCCATCAACACTGCCTCCACCTCCTAGTGCAAAGAAGATATCCGATGGGGTACTGTCTACACCCATAGGGGGTACTGTTTCATTTTCAGGATGTGTTTCACCAATTGATGATTGTTCCGCATCCCAAGCCACTGGGTTATCCGCTTCCTCGGTATCTATTCGAGCATTCGTTGGTTCGGTGTTGGTTTCAGACTTAGTGCCTGTGTCTCCTTCGACGGTAAAACTTAAAGTACCATCCACTTCAGTATTTCTTTCATTGAATATCGCAATGAGTTCCTCTGTTTCTTCTTGAAAGGCTTTAATGTTAGCGCTATTGAATTCGATAACCGGTCTTTGTTCGGGTATAGGGATGTCTTCAGGTGGGGGCGGAACCTTTCCATAACCCTCACTATTTTCTGCTTTTTGAACGACTTTAAATCGATTTGTCTTTTCCTTAACTACTGGTGTAAAGTGTTCAATCATCATTTCTTTAAACCCCTCCGGTAAGAACGATTCATCGACTTTTATTTGACGTTTCTCCCCCTTAAGCATTCTTGTTACATTTTCAGATAAACGGAACAAAGCAGTCACTTCATTGTTGATCCGTTCAGTAGGCAAAATTCGTTTCGTTTGAACATGAAAAACGTCCGTTTCACGACCCATAACAGCACTAACATATAAGTGCTTAACGGTTCTTTCTTCTTGCATTTTAAAGTAGCGGTCGATTAACTGTTCTCCTTGCTCTTGGTACACACCCTGTAGTAGAGGGAAGCTCTCTTTAAAAACTCTATAAATTTTATTTTTGTGGGCAGTGAAAAACACAGTTTCTTTATAGTTTTGAATATGAGGTTTCCACTTAGTAAAGGAAATTCGCGCTAACTCGTCTTGTTTTTCCTTGAGTTGCTTATACAGTGGCGTCATGTAATAATCACTCGACGAGGATGTCCATTCCTCCATTAAGTCATTTTCACCGACCTCTCGTAACATATCAGCCGTCCAGCTGCCTAAGTAAGTTCTCACCTTAGGAAGTCTTTCTACGTAGTTATCATGCAACCGAACGACCATGCTTATGTTGAATGCAGCCCTTTGATTAAAAGAGTAGTTCAATAGCTCATAGACAAACAAGATGATGTAACTAAGGTCCACATCTGGGTATTTCCCATTTAACACTTGCTCTCTCCAGTAAAAGTACCACTTCTTTTGTTCTTTGTTCAAACTGTCAAAAGTCGTCCAATAGGCGTGTAACGGGATTTCCTTGCTTTTGACACCTCTTTTAGTTGCATAGTCTAAGGAGTGCTTGATGAATCGGCTTCCATTGTGGGAATAACTCATTCCATACGAATTATTGTTTTTAGATGAACTCTCGCTTCTTATCTGTTCGATAGCCTTCAGTATCTCTCTAGGCGTGTCAATGTGCTTATATTTGTCTAGAATAACCGCGTCTTCATTGTAAAATCGTTGACTTGGTTTCGCAACGTTGACGTCCGGCATATTTGTTAACGAATCCTCAATTTTGCGTTTTAATTTAGAGGCTTGCAATAAAAAAACGTTTATAGGTACCGGTACCATATTCATGGATGGTTCTTCATGGCGAATAGGGGGAGTTAATTCCGAAAGAATTAGTTCTTCCTCTTCTATATCTACACCCACGGACGCTACTGCTTCTCGTTTTCCTTTCGCTTCCTTATGAACCTCTGTCACAGCAACAGCATCATTCACTTTTTCTTCTATCACTTCCAGTACATCTATCTCAACATTTTCGATTACTTCATCCACTACTACTTCTTCTTCAAGATGCGGTGACAAAGAAGGATTGTTATCCATTGTGCTGGGTACGGTCTGTGTATCCGCTAATACTTGTTCTTCACGGTGAGTGTCTTCAGTAGAAGTCGGCATAGCTGCTTTAGCAAGTTGTAACTGTTGCACCTGTTTGAGTGTAGACACTAACTCTTGTATTTTCTTACGAGGATGCTCAGGTGTTTTTTGTAGCTGAACGGATGCGGATTCTTCATCTTTTTTCAAACGCGTTTTGTTCTTATGTGCTTCTGCATACCTTGCTCTCAGGTCACCCTCAGGTTTAGGTTTAGGTGCAAATGCCTCCTCCATTTCGTCCCTTTTTTCAACCTTGAAAGAACTAGTGTTTTCAGGACTGACTACTGGGCTTGCTATGATTTGTGCTTCCTCAAGTCTTATCACCGGTTCACTCTTTAGTGCGTAGTCTATTCTTTGTTGTTCCTCTATAGCTGCATAAACAATTTGTTTTACATTTTTGCGCTCTTCCTTCTTAAAAGCTTCTTCTACAAGAGGATTGAGTGGACGCTCATTGGAAAACAGAATACTTTCCTTGTCTAGTCGGTTTTTAATCACCAAGTCATCCATCGTAATTTTGTTAGTTTCCTTTTTAACAGGGATGTCTTTCTTTACCTTCTTCTTCACGTTGTTTTTTTGTGTTAACGGGTTGGTTTCTAATTTATTGTGCCAATCCTTAATGAAAAACATATCTATCCACCCTAAGAGAATAGGGACAAACGTCCAACTAAGAAGGAGATACACCGAACCTTTTACGTATTTACGGTAGTAAAACGCATGTGCTCCAACTCCTCCTAAAAAAAAAGCCAGTATATAACCAATTTTTTTTGATTTGTTATTCAAAACATCAACACCCTTTACCATTTTTAGTCCAGTATACCTTTTCCAAAGCACTTTTAGTAGACAATAAGCCATTATTTCTAGTAATATGTCGTATATCTATAAGTAAATAGAAGGATTAAGATACAAACGATAATGGGTCTATGTCAATATCCTGGACACAAAAATGTTAAGTCCTCTAAAACAGATACTGCATGTACAATCAAAATGGACAAATCAACAATGACGATTTTAAAAGAATGGAAATAGAAGCAGCAAGCCTATTTAATACTTGGCGATAATACTCTCCAAAAAATTAATTAGTATTCATCAATTAAAAAAATAGCTACATTCAGCCAATTAAGACGCAAGATTGGCTAAAAAGAATCCCCCCAAAATACAATTTACCAGAAATTAAAGCACATGGTTTCCGCCATACACGTTGTTCTTCACTGTTTGAAGCAGATGCTAAGATTGAAGAAGTACAAGATTGTTTAAGACATACTGAGGTGAAGACGACGATGAACATTTATGCTCACGTTTCGAAGGAGGCTAAAGAAGGCGCTATACAGAAGTCTGAGAGATATTTAAATAATTAAATTTCCTTTGCTGTCTAAACAAAAAAGTGATGAAACAACGATAGTTCTCGTGTTTCATCACTTCTTAAAAGGTCATTTTAAAAGACTTTTCCATCTTTAGTTACACGAACCCTTTTAGAGTCATTAAAATTATTTAGGTTTTTTTTATCTGACACTTCAATTATTACCCCAATATCTGAAAATACTTGTTTTATATCTGAGATCTTATTTCCTGAATTTCCATTGGCATTGGCATTCGAACGGCTTGTAGTTTTTTTAGACATTTTATTCATTCTACATCACCTCTCTAAACTTATTCTATCCTAAATGAATATTTTTTGCAGTTAAAATCATTTTTAATTTTTCTTCAATCTCTAACATTTTTTCAATGCCATTTTCCTCACTTAATATCTCCGAGTTTAGAGTAAATAGGATTAAATGTTTCTTTTTATTATATTCAAAAGTTCGGCCAAGATATAGTCTGTTTTCTTTTGTAGTGCTAATATAATTTTCTGAAGTGTATTTTCTATTTCTAAATAGATAATATTCGTTTGTATTACTATCGTAAGAAAATTCACCATTTAAAATTAGTCTTAGTAAACCGGTTCTTTTGTAAGCATATAGCTTCTCAGTGTCTATATTGGCTAACCGGATTTTAGTTAAAGAAAACTCTAACCCTTGATGTTGATTTAAAATTTCAAAAAGCCTTTCAGTAGCAATAATAATTGCATTAAAAATCATTACATCATCAATTGAAATTCTGTCACTCTGTCTATTATTCACCTGTTTATTTAATTTTTTAGTATACTTTACAAGGAATCCTTCATATGACTCCCTACTATTTATTTTAGTAGCATTCTCTAAATCTTTATAAAGCCAGTAATTAATTTTATCATACGACTGAACTACAGCATTTAAGTCTTCTTGTTCTGCAACTACGCTTTCAAGATGATTTATCCTTAGTTCCATTATGTGTTTAGGCCTAACCGTACTAAACGCTATTCTATGTTTTAACCTATACGTGTATAACTGTACCCCCATAACATATGGTTCTAACTGTATGTATTCTTCCATAGAATATCTAATATTATTCCTATCTTTATGGTCCATTAACTCAAAAAATTTATCATATAAATCTTTTGTTTCAGATTTCAATCGTTCATTTAATACATTTTTTTCTTCGGTAATCATACTTACTTCATTTTTATAATAGACCATCATAAAATGAAATACACCTAACAAAATAACTAAACCTAAGATTATCCATTTTATTTTAAAATCTATTGACACAAATGATCCCACTTTTATATTTACAATAATGCTTTGATACTCTGAAAAGATGGGTATGTCTAATTCAATGTAAGCCACAAGTAACAAAAACAAATAAACGACACAATTAATAATCACTTTAAATTTTTTTCTTACAAAAACCGTCACTTCTCTTTCACCTCTTTAAATCAATCTTACATTAACCTAGGAAATTTAACTACGGTCAGATGACATTCAGTGATATTCCCTGAGCAAACAAAAATGGGGCTGAGACAGAAGGTTTTTAGTAGCCCAAAAAGCCGAACTATTATTAGAAATACTAACAAAGGATTTTGCAATAGTTCGGCTTTTCTGCACTTGGTTAATAAAAAATATATTTATCATTCGGCTTTGGACAAAGCTAAATTAGTTATGTCCCAACCCCTTTATTTGAAATCTATTGATTTCGCAATTTGGAGACGGCAAGAGTTGAACCCCTCTCCTGGAATAGTCGCCAGGATGCAATTCACCTTAATGTAATCTGTTTCCATTTCCCCTCTACACCCTAACCAGCGATTCATCGCTATTTCCACCCAGACAACGTATAATAAGAACAGCAGGAGGAGAATCCATTCTTCCTTTAGTAAAAAAAAGAGGTGCAATTACTTGAAACAGTTTGAAACAGCATTACCTTATCAGTATGAAACATTAAAAAAACAGGCCAATTACACGTCCAGTTGGCGAGAACGTTTGGAAGCAGTCAAAATATTATCGGATTATCAACATGACAAAGTCATAGATTTATTAAAAAATCGTATGCAGCATGATACTGTCCGCCAGGTGCAATTAGCGGCCTATGAAGCACTTGCAGCGTTTGGCGAGGACGTCGAGAAGCCATCACCTGCACGTTTTGATATTATCAAAAACACAGACAAAATCTTCCTTCGCGTGAAAAAGAGCTTGCCGAAGGACCATACTGTGGCAGACTTTGCGGATAAACTAAAACGTATGCGTGTAGATGTCTTTGATGCGTATGAAGGCGACAAAGGTGCAGAATTTATGAATTGGTTAGAGGAACGTTGGGCAAAACTGTAATACGTAGTTTTGCGATGTATGAAAGAAAGTCATTCTCTCCGCTTGTGGAGGGGATGGCTTTTTTAACTTATAATGCGGTTCCCCGAAACTGCTAAGATTGTATGACGTTCGTCTTTTTAAATGGAGTTGGAGTTATGAAGTTGATTCATTCATTTAATAAAAGTATCTCATTTATTGTTCCTTAGCTGTCTTCTATATTTCTTTGTTGCCAAATCTGCTAGCCTAACTGGTATGGGTAATCGACTTTCGCTATTTATTAATTGCTCAGTGATAGTAGTTGCTGTTGGTAAGTCTATATAATTCCCGCTTGAAACAAATATAGGTTTTACATCTTGATGTGTTCGTAAAACTCTGCCGTATATCTTCTTATTTATAATGATATCCGTAAAAGAGCCCGCACTATTTTTAGGCATTTCAAATTCGGCATCGGCTATTTTCAAGTAACTTTTGGCGATGCCGATCGTTGGTTTATTTAGAAAGAAAGAAGCATGCGTTGCGATTCCCATATGCCTTGGATGCAAATAGCCATTGCCATTAAACATAAATAGATCTGGCGTATGTATAAGCTTTTTGGCCGTTTCAATAACTAGGGGAAGTTCCCGAAATGCCAAATATCCTGGTACATAAGGGACTTCGACAATTCCGGTGCTATGTGTTTCTTCAATAACCGCCTTTGTCGCATAGTCCATGACGATTATGCTACAAACACCCCATTCAATTCCTTCGTCCTCCCAGTAAGCTACATCCACACCCGCAATGAACTGGATATCCGTAGCAGTCAATCTGTTTACCTTACTTATCTTTTCTTTTAAACAGTTTTGAATGGCATTCCATTTCTTCTTATCGGTTGATAGCGGATGGATATCCTGTATATGTATGTTCATTCCTCCTAGATGACTTAATTATGTAATTCTATTGAGAAATCGGCCGGCTTACTTTTATCCATAATATGTTCGTTGCTATTTATATATATACTTCTACTCTGTAAGAGATTTTTCATTTTTTAAGATCCATTCTCGTTCTTCCCGTTACTCCTCTCTCCGTTATAAAAAAAGTAAAGCACCGCGGTATGCGATGCTTTACTCAAATTCCCTATTTATTGATGACGTACGATAAATCGTAATCTCTTCAATCCTTTTTTCGACTTCTTCACCGCAGTATATACGTGCGCAAATAACTTTTCTACCTTCGCGCGTTCTTCATGGGTCACGCCATGCGGACTGTACTTGGCTTTTTGATAGATTTTCAATCCGTTCTCGAAGTCCTGCCGAAGTTGCGAATCGATTTTGCCAACTGCTTCAGGTAGCGTTTCGAATGAAGGCAGCTTCGCGACGACTTGTTCTTTTTCTAGCATCTGCACCATGAGCTGCACATGGTGTACAACGGCTAATCGATGATCTTTCACTTGGAGTTTTTGCTGACGTTTTCTTTTTCTCAAGACGTACAGCACGAACAGGATTAACATAATCACTACCCCGATTAGATTCAACCAGAACCACAAAACCGTGTTTGGATTCACTTGCTTCAAGTCATCTGGCTTGTCTTGATCTTCCTGCACTTCTGTCATGTCATTCGGTTCAGGTTCAGCCGTGCTTCCGCCATTTTCTTCCGGTGAATCGGATCCGCCCGGTGCTGGATAGTCTTGTTTATTTATCGCAGGCATTTTCTCAGCGTACCCCGGTGTCACTTCAATCGGCACCCAGCCGACCATGTCGACGTAGATTTCTGTCCACGCATGGGCATTTTTTTCGCTGACGTTGATTTCACTGAATGACTGTACATCTTTCACGTCATCCAGTCCGACGATATAACCTTCCGCATAACGCGCAGGTGTGCCAAGCATTCTGAATGCCAATGTAGCAACAGTCGCATAGTGAACGGAGTAGCCTTCTTTCGACTCTTCCAAAATCCCCGTCAGGAAATCCCGATCTTTTATCGATTCGGCATGTTCGTTATAACTCATCGACTGTGCGAGGAACCGTTCCACTTCCTGAATCGTTTGTTCGTACGTTAAACGCGCTTCTGAATCTAGGACCCCTTTGTCCATATGATTATGCAATACATTCCAACTGTCTTGCGGCACCGCGAGATAGTTGTTGTAGACATATTGGTTATAATGACTTTCATGACGTAAATAGTCGGTGTCTTTTGTTTTATACAACGCATTCGCGATTTTCGGATAATCGGTGTACGGTGTCAGCATATAGGTCATTTCCACTGTACGTCTGCCGAATATCCCTGCCGCATGTAGCGCGTCGGCTTGTTTAGAATGGATAAGATTGTCATCCAACTCTGCTAATTCATACGGTGCATAAAAATAGCGACTGGAAGCAGCGACGTTTTGAATGACGAGTTTCGCTTCTTCGTACTCATCCGGCAAACTACTTTCTGCTGCCAAGCTTAGTTGTTTCGCACCGGTGAAATTTTCCTTTTGTAATGCTTCAAGCAGTGACTTCTCTTCCCTATACGCTTCTCCATCGATTTCCTTCCAACCGCTCGGCGTGTAAGTCGAACCGACGAATCCTTTTAAATACAGAGGTCTCGGATTTTCCATTGCGACTTTTAACGCGGTATAATCGCCCGGTGTAAACGCGGCAAGCCGATGGAATTTTCCGGCTGTCAACACAGGTTCTTCCCCTTTAAAATAGCGTAACTTCTCGCCTTGATACCGCACAGTATCTTCCATTTTCAAACTGCCAGTAAATTCATCATTACCGTTTGGATTGATTACCGTATAAGCGAACATCAGCACAACCAATGAAATGGGCACGACCGCAATCCGTTTCCACCAGCGTACTGGTAGTTGATTCATATACAGCAACGCCAGAATCAGCACCGCAAAAAATAAAATATCGAGGATCAATGCGGGTGATGTGCCGAGAAGTATTTGTATCGACCAAATCACGATAGCGAGCGCAACAGGAATCCAACGTTTTTGATTCGCGATGGCATAATACATAGCACTGCCGATTAGCATAGCGATTTGACCGAGAATCATACCGTTTAGCCGCGAAGTCGTTTCATTGACGGATAATAGATCTATATAGATATGTTTGTGTTCTGAGAGTGCGATGAACAACGCGTTGATCGTTCGCTTCACGTCGTCTATGTACGTTGATAGGAAAATCAAACTAAAAACTACGCTCGCAATCAAAACGATGTCGCCGCCACGCTGTTTCCACAGTATACACGCGACCATCCACAGCAAGACGAGAATGAGCGCGGGAACGCTACTCATCTCAGGAAACAGCATCGAACGAACTACGAGGAATGCCGTTATGAGGACACTATACGCAACTACTCCATCTAGCCATTTCATGAGATGGATCCCTCCTTCTGATCCGAGATCACGATAGTTTGAGATTCGGTACTACGCGCACTATTGGTCGTCAATACGATACAGTTTGCATAGGTTCTTCTAAGCTTTTTCCACTGTTCATCCGACATCGAAACTTGCGCGACACTTCTCGTCAACACTTCTTTTATGGCGTTCGCTGCACCCCGTTCATTGTCGATCGTCAACTGCTCACCTGTCGAATGATCCACTAAAAGCTGGACTTCGTGATCGCCTGCGACATAGGAATAAAGAAGAGCGGAAAACGTCTCGATAAATTCATCATAGAGTGCTACGCGATTGGTGAACGATGTAAAATCGATCGTCATCATAACGGCATTCCCTGTCAGCGTTTCATACTGTTTGACTAGTACATCATCGACTTTACTTGATAGTTTCCAGTGAATTTGTTTGACTGAGTCGCCCGGTTTATACACCGACAACTCCGCCAGCTCTTCGCCAGTGATCTTCTTCGTCGGGATCATACCCGTTGTTTGCAGCACATGTTGATTTTGCTCGATGCGTTGAAGTTTCAGTAAATACGGATTCGGCATGATCAATAGTGTGGATTGCGTATCCATTTTCAGCATCGAACGGAAGAACGTGAAACTGTCTTTGATCGTCAGTTGTGTGATTCGTATATTCACTTGCCCCATATAGTTCCGCGGCAACGCGAACGAAAATTCTTCCGTACTTTTCGCGCGGATGGACAAGTCGTGCTGATGACTCTCTTGTCTGCCTGTAAATAGATGCTCGATGACGAGATGTATTTGTAAGTGTGTAACGGGTAAGCGACTCGTATTTTGTACGCGCAGTTGATAGCCCATTTGTTCATTTTTATAGATTTCATTTGCCGTGATGATCTTGCACTGAATTTTTCCTTTGACGAGATAGACGCTCAACACGAGCCCCAGCCAGACAACAAGCGAACCGACTGCGAATAATAGAGCGAAATGCGTCGTCGTAAAGATGAAAAACGCGAGAGTAAACAGCAGCCACACGACGCTAATGAGTAATGTCCCTATCATACGATCAGCCCTTAAAATGTCGCAAGCATTGCTTGATCGGGCGTGGCAACACTGTACAGTAATTTTTCGAGTAGCATATCCTGCTCATATTCAGTACCTGGCACGCCTGACATGACGATGCGGTGTCGGCTTGTCGGCAACCACACAGCCTGGACATCTTCCGGAATGACGTAATCGCGTTGTTGTAAAAAGGCATGTGCTTTCGCCATCTGACAAAGTGCGAGTGCGCCACGCGGGCTGATTCCTTGGTGGATCGACGAATGATTTCTCGTTTTCTCAGTTAGTGCCGTGACGTAGCGTAAGATTTCATCGTCAATGAATAGGTTCTGTACTTGATGTTGTAGCGCGAGCAATTCGTTTTTCGTGATAATTTGTGTCAGTGAAGATAACGGATCTGCCTGCTGTCGATTTCTCAGCATGTCCACTTGGTCTTCAAAATCGGGATATCCTACGCTCAATTTCGTCATGAAACGGTCTATTTGTGCGCTTGGTAGTGGTTGTGTACCGATTGTGCCGTACGGGTTTTGCGTCGCGATGACGTGAAACGGTGCCGGCAGCGGATAGGTCACACCGTCCACTGTCACTTGTTTCTCTTGCATCGCTTCTAAGAGTGCTGCTTGCGTTCTCGATGATGTCCGATTAATTTCATCGCCGAGCAATAAATTGCACATGACCGCGCCTTCTTTAAAGACGAATTCGTTTTTCTCTTTGTCGAACATCGTGAATCCGATGACGTCAGAGGCGACGACGTCCGGTGTGAATTGGATGCGGTTCGAATCAAGACCGACAACTCGGCTGAATGCTTTCGCGAGAGTCGTTTTCCCGACTCCCGGTAAATCTTCTAGTAAAACATGTCCTCCAGCTAGAAACGTCATCCACACGTTTTGGATGACATCGTCTTTACCGTTCATTACTTTTTTCATTTCATTGAGTACGTGTGTTGATGGATTGCTCATTGTTTAGTTCCTCCTGTTGTTCAAGTTCACTGCGTCTACGATGTCTTCGGCTGTGATGGCATATGGGAATAATCCGCGTGCGATTTTGCTAGCGGCGGTTGTGTAAAAGCGGTTGGACGTGAAAAAGGTTTTCGGATGATTGATCGCGATGAGTGATTGATCGAACAACATGCCAACACGTGTAGATACTTCTGCTGCAAATTCAATATCATGCGTCACGATAATCGTCGTGATATTCTGTTTTTGAAGCGTTCGAATCAACTCCGTCACTTCTTTTTTCGACATGACGTCCATTCCTCTAGTTGGCTCATCCAGCAATAATATATCCGGTTTAAGCAATAATAATTTCGCAAGCGCGGTCTTCTGCTGTTCTCCGCCACTTAAGTCAAACGGATTTCTTTCTGAAAGATGTTCAATATGTAACTGTTTCATCATACTCGATACCGTCGTTTCTCTCTGTTCTTCCGGCATTTTTTGCACAGGAATCGCATGAATTAGCTCTTCTTGCACGGTCGAGTACATGAATAATGCTTGTGCGTTTTGCGGCAATAAGACGATATTCCCTTTCCACTTTCCTGGTGCGACGTCATCTATCCTTACTTTACCTGCATACGGCTTATGCAGTCCGGCGAGCACCTTCAGTAACGAAGACTTGCCGACTCCATTGCCCCCGACAATCGTAAAGATTTCGCCACGATGTACGGTAAACGTCATATCCGCTAGTAGATCATCGCTTTTTCGATTGTATCGGAAATACAAATCTTTCACTGTGATGAGCGGTGGATGCTTTTTTCTCATCGGATCCGTCGGTAGTATTGCCGGTGGATAATGCTGAATGAAATCCATCCCTTCGCGCACCGTAACCGGCGTCTCATCACGGAAGCCGAGCTTATAATAGACACGCATTGCTGTCGTAAGTGCGTCGAGCATTGGATGTTCTAGCAAGGAGTTGCCAATTGCTTTCGGTGTTGTGTCATAAAGGAGTGAGCCGTTTTCCATGAACAACACTCGATCGCATACCGGCAATAACTCTTCTAATCGATGCTCGACAAGTAAAATTGTTATGCCGAGTTCACGATTGATTTTCTCAAGTAGCGTCAGAAACTCAGATGCCGCAATGGGATCAAGTTGGGACGTCGGTTCATCGAGTAATAAAATATCCGGCTCCATTGCTAGCACTGCTGCTAGATTAACGAGTTGTTTCTGTCCACCTGATAGATCACTGATACTTTCATGCAACCAGTTGTGAATACCGAAGAAACTGGCGACTTCAGCGATTTTTTGTTGCATGTCTACCGTCGACACGCCCATATTCTCAAGACCAAACGCCAACTCTTGCCACACTTTCTCCATGATTATTTGTTCCTCTGGATTTTGCATTATATAGCCAATAGCTGTCGCTGTAGTTGACGCAGGTAGTTCATCGATTTTTTCGCCGTTCACATACACCGTGCCGCTAAGTTTACCGTTCGGCCGCATTTCCCGTTTCATCATTTTCAATAACGTGGACTTTCCTGAACCGGTAGGACCGAATAGCGTTATGAATTCTCCACGCTTAATCGAAAAGCTCACGTCTCGCAACACATGCTGTTCTTCATACTGGAAGTTCAGATTTTCGACTGTAAGTATCGCCATTTGACCCTCTCCTTCGCTTCATAGATAAACGGTAATAACATGAGCAAGCCGATGATGACGTAATGCTCTGCACCTAGTGTCTGTTCACTGATTTCTGGATAATACTGCGTCTGGTGCTGTGTGAAGTATCCAATATAGTAAAGAAGAAACAGAACGAGTCCAGCCGTCAATATTCCGTCCCGTTTTGTGAATCGCCTCGTCTTATACCGCGTTCTCTCTTTCGCGATACCGTACCCTCGCGCCTTCATGACATCTGGCTTAACAATGCTAAACTCCGCTGTCTGGACGAGCGTCTGCCGCCACAATGCGAACGCGCGACGGAATTTTTCCACTCTGCTCCCTACTTTGTAATAGCCGATTCCGCGTTGTGCCATTTGGTTTTCACGCCATTTTATTTTGAATAACGGAATGAATCGCCACAGCATGGAAACGAGAATTCTTGGGCTAGCGGACACTTTCGTCAGTACGGCAAGTAGTGTGTTCGTCGTGAAAATCTCGAAATAACTTTTCGTCCAGAAACTGGTTGCAACTACGGCTCCCGCAATGACGAGTCCTTTCGTCACAGCTTCCAGCGTTACCGCGTGTTCATGGAGGAAAAATAACGGAGTGAAACCGTTATGTACAGTTGCTGGATACGCTACGGCAATTAGTAGAAAAACAAAAGAGTAATAGATCAAGTCTTTAGTTGCTGTCCGGACTCCGTGCAGCATGAGAAAATACAGAATGCCCCCGATCATGGCCAGCGCCACGATGATCGGATGAAACGAGCTGAACATCGTGACTAAAACGACTGTAACGTAGACAAGTAGCAATAGTGGGTGAAAGTTTGAGAATGCGCTCATCTAGTTTCCTACTTTCTTTATTTTCGTATATAGCTGTCTAATTCTCTACCTACATCACATGTGTAATGAAATTCCACTTCATCACCGCCCTGCGGTTCATATTGACTAACGCTACGGCTACTATATCTTTCTTCATTATATCGCTCTAATCTCTTTGACGCCTTCTTTTTTTCATCCTTCTGATTACTACGATGACCAAACCTGCAGCAACCTTGGAATTGAAAGTCGTTCATACCTTCAATGAATGTGATTTCACCTGTAAAGTCATTCAGTCGTTTGCCATTTAGCATCACGTTCATTTCCTGGGGAATGAGAGAATCTTCTAAATGATTTACAGTGACGACGTATAGTGGATCGGTCCGCCAGCTAGTTTTAGCGTGGAAGCCTCTACCTTTTCATTGAAATAGACGGAGCAGTTTTTTCAGTGGCAGTGTAGTTTTGAAATCAAAAAGTCCCCACCTCCTGAATGAGATGGGGACCATGAAGGTGTCATGCTTACATACTTTGGCAAGGCTCCTGACTTAGGGGCATATTTCCCCATTACAGTAGCCGGACCGCTCAGGATTCTCACCTGATTTCTATTTATTCTTTGTTTACGGGACAAAGAACCAAAACACTCTAGGTAACTATTAACTAGCATATAGTTTTTGCGGGGTAAAATCAATAGACGGTGTACTGAGAGTCAATGTGTCACTGTCTAGTTATTATGTACTTTGTATATGAAAGAATTTCATCACGTCCTTTACCATCTTTATGCCTAATTTAGGAGAATCCAAACAAAAGACCCTTTCATGTCAACTCACAACACAAGGGTCTTTATACTGCCTATAAAAATGCGCCTATCACTTCTCATCTTCCTCATCACACGGCGGCTTCTTAACTATCGTCTTTCCACTTGAATACAACCCGCTCGCCGACAACCCCATAATAATTCCGCCCAGTATCCCAGACTTCCAATCATTTGGAAACAAGTAGAAGATCCCGCTACCGATGCCTAATAGTAAGGAAAAGATCGGAATCAATTTTTTCGGCAGACCATACATCTTTAAAATTTCCGTTAACCCGATAATCACAGGAATCAGTACAATATCTGAAACTTCCAATGCGTGTCCCTCCTCTTTATCTATTCTATTCAGACTTTATGCAAGATGAATCGGCTTTTTGCATACAGTGTAGAAGAAAGATTGATGAAAGGAGATATCTATGGTCACTGGTTTGCTCATTATTTTAGGTTTGGTGTTATTGCTGCCGTTTACGGTCCCTCGTATTGAACGTAATTTGGAGCTGTTTTTATTCGTTATGGGGTGTGCTGCAGCATTTGTTAGTGGGGTGTTGCAGTGGGAGTTGTGGAATAAGGCGTTACGCGATCCCTTGCATATTACGCTCGCCGTTCTTGTGGCGGGAATAGTCTTTCGCTGGATACGACATCCATTTGAGAAAGCGGTAGTAGCAGGTAGCCGAATTATTCCATTCCGATTATTCTTGGCGCTGATTATTATGGGATTGGGATTGATTTCTAGTGTTATCACGGCCATTATTGCAGCGTTAGTCCTCGTGGCGATCGCATCCGTCTTGCAAATGGACAGACGTTCAGAAATTCGTTTTGTGATCTTGGCGTGTTACGCAATCGGCATGGGTGCGGTGCTGACACCAATCGGCGAGCCACTATCGACGATTGCGACGAATAAACTGGATGAAGATTTTTATTATTTAATGAACTTGCTTGGAACCGATATTATAGCCGGTGTCTTCGTCTTTGGACTGCTCGCATTCTTCCTGATTCGCCCACGCAACCGCTCGCGGTACCGTTCTTCCGGACAAGCGGCAGAGTCGTACATAAGTATTTTCGGACGCGGCGTAAAAGTGTATATATTTGTTTTGGCATTGACACTGCTCGGTGCAGGATTTGAGCCATTGATCACCCTTTACTTACTCGATCTTCAGCCATTGACGCTTTACTGGATCAATATGATTTCAGCTGTACTCGACAACGCGACGCTTGCTGCTGCAGAAATCAGTCCCGCGATGGACGCATCAACGATCCAAGCGCTACTACTCGGCTTGCTAATTAGTGGCGGGATGTTGATTCCCGGAAATATCCCGAATATCATTGCGGCAGGTAAGCTCAATATTCGCAGTGGCGAATGGGCGCGTGTCGGTGTACCGCTTGGATTGCTTGCGATGGTTGTCTATTTCGTGATTTTACTTGGCAGACAATGAAAAAAGACCGCGCAAGCGGTCTTTCCATTTTATTCGATTACTTTCACCCATACCCGATACTTTTTGTCATCCGTCTGAACCAATTTAGTATTGGGACTTGGTGCGTTATTCTTCTTTGTAAAACCCGCTTCAAACGAAGAAGTTTTGACACTTTCACCTAAGTTCTTCTCGGAAGGCATGCCGATGCCAATCGCATCCGTTACCGTCCACGTGTCATTTTTCTCTTTGTTCAACTTTGCAATAAATATTTCTTCTGTGCCGTCCAATATCCCTTTATAGACATTGATTACTTTATTATTATCGATTTCCAACGTACGATACACTTTCACCACTTCCGCAAAACCTTCCTCTGCATGAAGCTGCTCTAGTGCCTCTCGTGGGGTGTTCGATGTAGTATTCTTATCTGCCGTCTGGCAACCTACCAATATGACTGCCAAAAACGGAATATAAAATAGTTTTCGAAGCATGAAATCCTCTCCTTATCTATTTTATTGAATAGCCTATTGTCGGCTATATTCAATCCTCATTTGATTCTCTTATCTCGTCGTCAAAAAATACGTTCTTTCTTTTCTTCAATGAGCTTGAAACGGACATCTGATGTTGACCCGATACATCCGAGACATGCAGAATTTGATTTGAATATGGTTCTTCTTATTTCTGCTTATCTAGTCTTTCCGCGATCGATTGAAGGATTGCATTCTTGCGTTCTTGTAGTTTAAGAAATTTCAGCGCGAACCATATAGTGAATATAAGGAATGCTAGCGGAATGATGTAAATGAATACATTTAAAATAGATAGAAACGAAAAAAATAAGTTGTTGTGGTGCATATGTATCTCCTCCTCTCACAATTTATGCTGACTGCTTCCTTTTCGGAAACAGATAAGACACTAGCAACAAAGCCATTGCTACTCCGAATGCTATATACGTCCACAAATTAAACGTCGTTTCTGGAATCGTATACGCAACCCCGGTAATATAGAGTGCCAAACGAACAATGTTTGTTCCCAATACAATAAAGAGTGCCAAATATTGCAATACATCGCGAGTAATTTTCTTGTGTTTCGCCACTTGCACTACCTCCCATTGCTCAGGAAAGTGATTTCTCCATGGAAACTACGGCAATCGACGTGCCATCCGTTCTATGTAATACCGATTCCTCACACACGTGATAGCCGATCGATTGATAGAGTGAGATGTTTTTCGTCACATCCGCGCGTACTTTGCATGCTATTACTCTCTTCCCTTGTTGCGTCGCATACTCCTCTAAAAACCGCAGTATTTTTTTCGCAATACCTTGTCCTTGTCTTTCCGGCACGACAGAGAATCTAGAGAAATAGAGGCTTTCGTCTTCCAATCGAAAACGGACCATCGCGACGGGTTCTTCTTCCATGTAGCCAATCAACGCCTGTACACCGCTTTGCATTTCAGCCGTGATACTCTCGACGGTCTCTTTCAACGCACTCGTCGGTGGTGTGGCCTTCTCGTATTCCCGGAACGCCCGGATCATCACGTCACGGATGACAGGGATATCGGAAATGTTCGCTTCGATAATGTTCATAACCGTCCTCATTTCGTTTCGTTTTATACACATTATGAAAAGACATAAGTGGATGCTGCCATGTCTCCATTCTAGAATAGTTCGATGATCTTATACTCTTTGTCTACTTATACTTCGCAGAATTGCTGTCCCTGAAAAATTTCCGATTCTTCTTTGTCTTGATTCTTATCATACAGAATACGCAATGTGTCGCTATCGCTTTCTACATCAAAATTTGTAAAATCCACAGTGTAATCATCCTGGCTTTCATCAGCTCTTCCCCTAATCTTTAGTATAATGAAGAGTGAATAGTACTTTAACTATCTTTAACACTACTATTTCCCCTGTTTTCTGTAAAGCGGATACAAAAAACACTGCAGGGAAAGCAGTGTTTTGGAAGCTGGAAAGTCAAAGGATCATGGTTAGGTGGTCCGGGATTTAAGTTAAAGATAAGCTTCTAACGCTTCGCTTTACGTTTCAAAATAGTAAAGACGCGCCCCTACATTGAGCGGTTACATGCCTTGATAGAACGGTAATCGATCGTCATAGAGCGCTTGCGGACGACGATAGAGCGGATATCACGTATCATAGAGCGGTCAAACATGTTTTATGAGCGCTTGAACGAATCTATGAGCGGCATCCACCTGTAACGTCGATTCACGTTGCTCTATTCTACTATTTAGCGATACTTTACCCAACCATCATCTGGTTTCTCTTCACTTTTACGCTTGCTCAATCGTCCCAGCACAAATGCGCCGGCGACTAAGCCAATCATAGTATTCGTCTTCTTGTTAAACACTTGCTTCACCATCAAGTTCATATTCTGCGGACGCTCCGCCAATCTTCGCATGAAGTACCCGTACCAGTCCTCTCCAAACGGCACGTATGTACAGAAATTATAGCCCTCTTTCGCTAATTGCAGCTGTAAATCATGGCGAAAACCGTATAGCATTTGGAACTCGAATTGATCATATGAAATATCATGCTCTTTTACAAACTGCTTCACATGATGAATAATCGTATGATCATGCGTCGCAATCGACGTGAAGTTTCCATGTAATAAGTGTTCTTCAATAATTTTTATATAATTTTCGTCGATTTCTTGTTTATTGATAAACGCAACATCCGGTGACTCTTTATACGCACCTTTTACTAGACGCATGCGTGTGTCGTTGTATTTTTTCGTATCATTCAATGCGCGATGAAAATAGGCTTGGATAACGGTTCCGACGTTTTCAAAGCCTTTTGCTTTTAATTCGTCTACTAAACGGAACGTTGGTTCAAGTCGTGAGTGATTTTCCATGTCTAAATTAACAAATATACCTACTTGATTTGTATATTTAACGATTTCCTCTACCTGTTCTTTGCAAAATGCATAATCAATATCCAAGCCGAGTTGTGATGGTTTGATCGAGATGTGCGCATCCACTCGATGTTCTTGGATTGCGTCCACTACGCTTAAGATTTGTTCTTTCGCTTCAACAGCCTCGCTCTTTTCGTACACAAATTCACCTAGATTATCAATCGTACATGAAATACCTGCTTGATTGAGCTCTTTGACACTGTCAATCATTTCTTCGATGTTAGTTCCCGCCACCACTTGTTGTGCTCCTAATTGGAAGCCGTATTTTTGGGCAGCTTGATTCAGTAGTTGATTTTCAGATAAACCGATAAAGAAATTTCTTAGCATAGTTTCCACCTCTTTTGTGTAGTTCTTATATCAAAATTATAACACTACTCTGTCATGTAAGCCCATACATTTGTTTATGCAGATCTTTTAATTTCCTATAAACGGCAACATTCGGTCTGCTGGACTATTTGGTTTGATGATATCTTGTAAATCAAGCAAAGGTATCGGAAAATTAGGGAAGCCGGCCACGTAAGGTGAAATTTCGTATAGTTGGAAATAGACAACCAGACTCGTGTCTGCGATATAGAAATCCTGATCAGGCTTGATTTTAGTGAATGGCTCAAGCACTGGAGTTTTCCATTGCTGAATATGGCGTCTAATATATTCAGATATCCGCTGCACATAAGGACTGCCTGGCTTGAACATATCTTGCAACTTGTATTGCCTTCCCGTCTTCGTATCAAATGTCAGAGATTTAACGTAAGTCATTCCATGCGCTCCACCAGTAAACGAGTAGACGATCAAGTTGATACTGAAAAGATCACGTTGATTATTTTTAATTTCATACGTTGCGACCATCTCGACAAGACTTGGATCATAATAATTATTGTCTGTTAGCATGTTGTTCATTTCCTTGAATAGCACTTGATTTAGTTTCTGTTGAATTTTTGGATCATCCAGCTGCGTGAAGACGGGATAATACACATCCACTTTCGGCTTGGTATTCGATATGTGATACGTTTCTATAACGGCAGGGTTTTTCATCAGTTCATCCTTCCCGAGACATTTGTTTACTATATGCAAGGGATGTAAAGAAAGTTTCTCGCTTTTTTTTTGGCCGTATGATAGGATAAACACTGACTGATATAAGGATGTGAAGTAAAATGATCAATATTACATTACCTAAACCGGACGTAACAATCGTTCGCAGAAAACAAGAAATGGGACCGGATGAAACGCCAATTAAGCCAATCTATGGTTTCATCGATTTTCATGATATTCCACGTGATAAAGGCGGCCTTTTGTTGTTCTTCAACCAAAGCGACGAGTTGTTATTCGTAGGAAAAGCACGAAAATTGCGTCCACGTCTGAAAAAACATTTTGAAGACCAAGTGTCTCCATTACGTAATCACCGTGAAGAAGTAGCGAAAATTTCTGCTATTATCATCGATGATCCAATGGAACGCGAAATCTACGAAACGTACGTAATCAACACGGAACAAGCAAAGTACAACGTAGAAAAAGTATTTTTCAGAGATTAAGCTGTCTGCCTTTGCAGACGGCTTTTATTTTTGCCTATACACCACCCGTTTCTTTCGATAACTGGACGTCTAGCACATCCCCTACATGAATTCTTTCCGTTCCGAACGGATCACGCAGCCTGATCGTCATCGTCCGCAAGTCGAGCGCTTCAATCTCTCCCTGATGAAAGCGAACTTCCCCATCATGCCAAGTTTTAATCGATGTCTCGACACGCCTGCGCCACGCCACTTCAAGTGTCTCCTGCATCGTTTGTAGCTCCCAATCGGTTAACTCAGGCCGTTCTATATACTCATCTTCCCGTTGCCAATCACGTAGTCTTTCAAGGTGTTCAGGCAGCATGAGCGACGTCCACTTCAATTTCCCTCTATCTCGGTTCCTTTCCATCAGATATTCCCCATTTCTCAAGCGTATGTACGTTCGTATTATACAGAACATACATTCTAAAATCAATGGTTAAAAAGACCATCGCTTTGCGAGCGATGGCCGAGTGTTTATTTAGGTAATTTGAATGAACCGACAAACACTTCTAGTTCACGCGCCATTTGATTGGTCTGCGTAGAACGTTCAGAAATTTCTTCTATGCTCGCTGTCGTTTGCTCAGCGGCTGCTGCAATATTATTCGTCATGTCTTCAATATTTTGTACAGCGTGTGTTAAATGTTCGATCAACTGCACTGCTTCTGTTGATTTCATAGCTTCCGACGTCATCAAGTTCGAGATATTCTTGATTTCCTTAACGGTTTCTCCAACCGCCACGGAAATATTACTCAATGACTGAGACGTAAGCTTCACTGTTTCTGTACCCTTCGTGATGTGTTTCGTATTTTCCGATGTGGAAGTAATGACTTGCTGGATACGGTCAGAAATATCCTTCACCAGCTTCTCTACTTCAAGTACTTCCTGATTCGATTGCTCAGCCAAGTTCCGTACTTCTTCCGCCACTACCGCAAAGCCTTTACCATGTTCACCTGCACGTGCCGCTTCAATTGATGCATTCAGCGCAAGTAAATTCGTTTGAGCTGCGATACCCGCGATGGACCCCGTGATATTTTGGATCTTCGTCGTAGATTCAACCAAGTTTTGGATTGTATCTCCAACTTCTTGCGATCCATTTCGAATTAATTCCATATCGTGGCTAATTTCTTCTGCGCGTTTTGCGCCTTCTAGTGCAATTTTCATCGTTTCATTGGAGTTAACGAGCATCGAATCAGCACTTTGTTTCGTGTTGCTCAAACCACTTGCCAAGCCCGCAAGAATACCTGTTGCATGCTGGGCATTTGACGTACCATCCGTGACGGCCGTGACGACTTCTTCGATATTATTCGCAACCATCGTAATCGCTTCACGCATTTCCGAAAGTGATGCAGAAGTTTCTCCCGCGTTTTCAGATAAATGCTGCGATGTCGTATTCATCGTCGCGATCATGTCTTGTAGATTCGCCGTCATACGATTCAGTGTACGAGCCAAGTCACCCACTTCGTCTTGTGACTTAACTTCTGTCGGTTGAACCGCCAAGTCGCCATCCGCAATTTTCTTCGCCTGCTCAATTAAGCTTGTAATCGGCTTCGTCTTCCGGCGAATGAGGAATCCTGTTCCGATTGAAGCAAGTATCATAGGAATAATGCTGATCAAAATTCCGTCGCGAACGACATCCCATGTACGGTGTTTGACAATGTCGGCATCGAAATCAATTACGCTGAATGCGATGATTTCCTTACTGGCATCCTGATCTTTATATAGTGGCGCATAACCTGAAAGCCGCTCCATGTCGCCATACTCGTAAGGTTGAGAATATGTCGCATGTCGATGTTCGAGTAGATCTGCAATCGCTTCTTCATCTAAATGGAACTGATCTCCCGGCTTAAACCCTTTAGTTCTCAAATTATCATCTAGAGCAACGAGCTTTCCATCCAAATCCAAAATATATTGTGTTTCAAATATATTCTTATGTTCGGTTGTCCAGTTCAACGTCTTTCCCAGCTCTTCTTGTGTATCGACATCGCCAGCCAATGCCTTTTCCAAATCACCAGGTCGAATCAATCCAGTAGTAATATTGGCACAGCCGTATGCCTCAATTCCTGCGGCGTCATACAATTTATCATAAGCCGTCTTATATGTAGCTAGTGATGTAATGGCTAACATCACTACCAAGATCCCAGCTATAATCGTACCTAGCTGAAATGTTAACGAATCTTTAACTTTCATCAAACCTTATGCCCACCCTTCCTATTTGTTTCATCTAGTTCATTCGTTGTCTTTATCATACGCTATCAGTCTATAATTAAAAAGGAGAAAATAAAAAACTTTTTGATTTTAACATATTGTGTGGGATGTAAGTATGTTTATCGTGTCACAACTGTTTTATTTCATATATACTATAGGTATGATAATAATATATAAGCATAAAGTTTTTTGAAGGAAAGGGAGGTGTTCTTTTTTGAATGAAGACCAGACAATTTTCAATTTGGTACATTTGATGGATCAAGTGACAAATAAAATGCTGATCCGTTTCCAGCAAGAATCCAAGCTGTCTCTAGGAATCTCCCATATTCTCGTGTTGCTAGAGTTACATAAAAAAGGTGAGCAACGTCCTTCTGATTTAGCTGAGACACTAGGCTTCACACCCGCCTCATTAACGCATTTGTCATCAAAACTCATTAAAAGCGAGTATATTACGTTACGTAATGATGAACAAGACCGTCGAACAAAGTATTGGAATATAACACCCGAAGGCTTAGAAATTTTGACCGAAGCGCAGAAATTCGGAATACAGGTGCGTTCGGAGTTCTTCAGTCATTTATCGGCTGCTGAACGAAATAGTTTAGTCCAAATTTACACGAAGTTAAATAACACATTCGTTTGAAAAAAGCTGTTCCGTTAATGGAGCAGCTTTTTTAGAGGATTGAGGGGAGATAATGGGTAGGTCGTTGCGAATGCGCTCATACATCTGCAACCACCGCTCTATGGCATGCGTTAGCCGCTCTACATCACGCGCTATACGCTCTATCTACTGCCGCATGCGCTCATACCTCCGCCACGGCCGCTCTACATCACACGCTATCCGCTCTATCAACAGCCGCATCCGCTCTACACCACACGCTAGCCGCTCTATCTACAACCCCACCCGCTCATACCCCCACAACGACCGCTCTACACCACACGCTAGCCGCTCTATCTACAGCCCCACCCGCTCATACTCCCGCCACGACCGCTCTATACCACACGCTAGCCGCTCTATCTACAGCCCACCCGCTCATACTCCCACATACAAAAAAAGGCTACCCCAAAAATCAGGATAGCCGTAAAAGTTTATTAGCGTAATTTGATAGAACCGCCATCTACCATCATCGTTTGACCTGTGATGTAAGAAGCGTCTTCGCTCGCTAGGAATACTGCGGTGCGACCGATGTCTTGTTCCGGATCGCCAAGGCGCCCAAGTGGATTTTTCGCAAGAATCGCTTTATAAGATTCGGGATTCTCTTGTCCCCATTGCTCGATTCCTTGTGTTTTGGCGATGGGTGAAATCAGATTACACGTAATGCCATATTGTCCCCATTCATTCGCCGCCACTCTAGTGATGCCGCGAATGGCTTCTTTCGCTGCAGCGTATGAACCTTGGTTCACATCGCCATTTAACCCTGCGCCAGAAGCGAAGTTGATAACGGTTCCTTTTGACTCTTTCAAGTGTGGAAGAGCGGCTTGCATCAAATAAAACGTCGGATAGAATCCTGTATTGAATGAAAGATCTAAGTCTGCTTGCGTCATCTCTTCGATGGATTTCATACGTGAAGCATGTGCGTTGTTTACTAAAATATCCAGTTTACCGAGTGTTGTTACGACTTGCTCAACAAGTGACGGTAATTCTTTTTGTACCGATAAGTCCGCTTGAAGAAAGATCGATTGCGGAGAGATTTTCTGTAGTTTTTCAATAGCCGCTTCGCCTGCATCTTTGTTCAAGTCGACGATTGCGACGGTCGCTCCTTCTTTCACAAAGGCTGTAGCGATTCCTAATCCGATGCCGCCAGCACCGCCTGTGATCATTGCGATTTTTTTATTTAATTTCATATATACCATCTCCTTTTCTTATTTAGTTTAACATTAAACTAAATTCGGTGTAAACGAATTGTCCTCGACAACTCGCCTGCACTAGATGGTAATTTCAACTTGCGGAACGGCTGATGGTTTACCAAATAAATAGCCTTGGAATAATTGATACCCTTTCGCTCTCAACCATTCAAAATCTTCTACCGTTTCAATCCCCTCTGCTAACGGAATCGAATTTACCGCCAGCGCTTTTTCTAGAAACTCCGCTGCTATAAGTTGCTTATCGGAATCAGTCGCGACACCTCGTACATACTTAATATCAAGCTTCATATAGTTCGGACGAAGGAAAGAGAGCACTTCAACCGTGTTATAGCCTTCTCCCACATCATCGAGCGCATATTCGAATCCTCTTGAGTTATAGTACTCCAAAATAGTTTTTAGATGGTGCATGTCTTCCACTTTTTCCGACTCCACTACTTCAAAAATCAAACGGTGTGGGTCAATTCCCAAATCGTTGGCTACATTAATCGTCGATCGCAAGCAAAACTCCGGCGAATAAATAGATGTTGGAATGAAATTAATAAATGCTTTTTGCGTAATATGTTTTGCATAGCGAACTGCCGTCAGACGACATACTCTGTCAAGGGCATATAATCTACCGCGTTCTTTTGCCGCGGTGAAAATTTCATTTGGATAAATCACTCTACCGTCTTTATGATAGAAACGCGCGAGTAATTCGTACGCATAAATTTCGAGGTCAGGTGTAACAATAGGCTGATAATGGCTCGTCAATTGTTGATCTGAAATGACTTGATCAATCCACTGCATTTCGACTACTTGCATGACTTCAGAGAGCGGCCGCCAGTCGGTTTGGTCAAGACGAAAACGAATAGAATCCATTTCTACTGCATGATCGACACAAAAGTCGTATAATTCTTTTATCCCTTGTTCTTTTACATGAAATGTTTGATCTTCCTGGTTCACCAGCATAAGGACTCGCTTCAAATGATCTTCTATTGAATCGAATAATGCTGTTTGCTTACACTTATCAAATGAAACTTCATAAACAATGTCCTGGATAACGCAACCTTTACAAGGCATTCATTTCACCCCTTTAGTGTTTGTTTTGAAGATTATATCATATTTCAGGTGTTGTACTCCCATGTAGGTATAGAAATATAGTTTTTCTAGTTAATTAGCATACCAGTGTTTAGATTACTTTCATTTGTGGAATGACAAGGATATAGAACGTTTACCCGTTTCGACGGAAGTTAGGCGTTCAAGTTAGAAACGCACTTATTATGTGGAGGTGACTAGATTGAAGGTGCTCTTGTATATTAGTGCCATAGTCGCCGTTGCGGCTTTAGTAGTTATCGCAATTGCTATTATTAAAACAGCCAAAGCGGTCAAAGAAGCAATGACAGATGTAAAAGAAACGATGAAACGAGTGGAACTGAAAGTCGGCGGTATCACAGATAAAGCCGATCAGCTCATGACTCAGACGAATCAAATTGCGGATGATGCGAACGCAAAACTGCAATCAGTTGAAGGATTGGCAGCTTCAGCGAAAGAACTTCGCGAATCTACCCAGTATGTGCAGAACTCTATCGCTAAAATGGCGGATCAAGTATCAGCGCCCCCTGGCAAGTATGCCAAGTTGATGGAGCAAACGACTGCATTGTCTGAAGCAGCAGCAAAAATGTACTATAAGATGAAACAGAATAACAGAGAGGGGTGAATTTGATGGATTGGGTACTAGGTATAGGCGTATTGCTTATCGGCATCGCGCTAATTATTGTCGCTATCGTGTTAATTAAACCACTTGGGAAACTGACCGAAGTATTGGAAAGTGTCAAGAAGACGACCGATGCCCTGCCGTCAACGGTAGAGGAAGTGACGGGTCAGACCCAGCAAATTCTTCATACGACGAATGATACAATCAGTAATGTAAACAAGCAAATTTATGAAGTGACACCGGTCTTTCAGATTGTCGGAGATGTCGGCGAGGCTTCACGTGAAGTGACGAATGCCGCACTCGATACAACGATTCGGTTTAAGGATCGTGTAGGGAATGCGAGTGAGTTCGTCCGCGAGAAAGAGTATAAAGGGTTGTATGGAGTAGCTACGTTGGTGTTTTATTTAATGCAACAGCGTAAAGAGCTTAAAAAGATGCGCCCGTAAGTGGAAGACTTGTTCCGTCCACTCATATAAAACATAAAACAGACCACTAATTCGCATATGAATTAGTGGTCTTTTAAATGCTATGTACCCATTTTTTAACCATCTAATTATCACGCAAATCAGGCGATTTATTTTCTCTTGTAAGTCGTTTGTCTCCTGTTAAATTTGTCGCAAGTGTAGTAGCCCAAATGAAAAGGATAGGAGATGGGAAATTAATTCAGCATTTTTCCTTAAATGTACTACTCTCCCTTCCCTAATACCGCAATTGCGCCTGATTGTATATTGGAACATTTGACTGAGCACTAGAGTCATCTATCAGCTTCGAATCTAGTTTAATGCGCAAATCTACTTCTTGTCTAACTTTCCAATCAAAGTCATTCTCCACAACATCCCTAACCTAAAAAAAGACTGAAGATCAAGCCCAATTGGGCTTGACCTTCAGTCTTTGTCAGTACTTAGTAGGACGCATTTTCCGGTGCTGGTAACTTTTTTCGTGGGGCCGCCTGCTCTGCACGATCCTTCGCCGCACTCACAGATAGTTTACGCTTCTTAAAGATATAATAACCTAACATAGCGGAACCGTAGAGGCCACCTAGTTTCTTGTTTTGCTCTGATGTGTCCGTGTGTTCTCCTTTTTGTTGAACAGACGAAGACACGTCCACTAATGAAGACGTTAGTTGGTGTGTAGATTCTCCAAGGTCACCGATTACTTGGAACAATGGAGTCAGATTCTCAATTTTTGTATTAATGTCTGCTAGTGAATCATTACTGTTTTTAATTAGGTTTCCTGTTTCATCCAAGATACCGTCAAGTTGTTTCGGAAGCGCTCCTACTGTCTTGTCGACGTCCTGTAGAATATTTCCAACTTGTTGTAATACTTTAGCGAAGTAGATAGCTAAAATGACAAAGGCGATACCGATAAGTATGACGCCAATTCCAACGAGATCCATTCTCAGCCCTCATTTCCTTTTACGTATTTTTTATACTTTCCTTGCCGCGTTGCCATGATTCGTAAACTTGGGCACCAAACTCTCCATATTGGATGGCTTGGACAAACTTTTCTGTCCCCGGAAGAGAACCATCCTCTTCAAACTGTCTTGTCCGCTTGTTTACTTCTTCACTCAAGTACTGGCTTGATCGTCCGATATTTTCGATAGTAGAAAATAAAGGTGTCGTTGCAGCAAGTTTCACTTGAACATCTGTCGCCAGTTGTTCAGTCTCATTTAAGGTTCCATATAACTGCTCAATGCTTTTATCGAGCTCTGCCTCTACCCCTTTTACTGTTCCCATAACTGTTAGCAATAAGTTCGAAGACTTCGTCAGCAACAATGAAAGGTAGATGGCGACAATTAATACTGAGATTGCGATGAATAATAAACCAATGTACGCCATACACACATCCTCCTCTCCAACATACTTAATACATCTTATCATTCTATACCACTCTCAGTTTTTCTAAAACATTAATCATCGGAAGTTCTTTAACTTGGGCTAAGGATGTCATTTATTCTGCATAATACCTTTCGTTAACGTGCTCTTTCTCAGGATATAAAAAAAGCCCATGTTCTCGATTACATACAAAGAACGCAGACTTTTACTTATGCTTCATTTCGGGATGTGCCTTAAGAGATATTAAGGATTAATCCAATATTACATCTTTGCCTGCTTCTTTTAACTCTTGTAATGAAGAAAGCATATGATTTATCTCTTCGTCGGAATGTCTTTCCCATGACTTTAATTCGGCTACTATTTTCAAAGGCGATTTAGACCTATAAGAACGTGTTGGATTTCCAGGAAATCGTTTGTCAGTTAAGTTTGGATCGTTTTCAAAATCAGCTAATGGCTCCACTATATAAATTCTTTCTTTTGATTTAGATCTTGCTAATTCAGCGCCCCATTTAGCCGCTTCTAATGTTGCAGTAAAATATATGTAATTGGACTTTTTATCTTGATAATTTGAAAGAAATTGTGGTTCTAATAAATCTCCAACTTTGAGTTCTGCTTTAGTTCCATGAAAGAAAGGACCACTATCTAAGACATCTCTTTTATCATTCATCCTGATACCCCCTATATATGTTAATTACATTCAAGTGATTTATTCACTCCTCCCGCTCTATCTACTCATTCTAACAGATCGTATAAGAGTGTGAAATGACATGATGTATCGTTAGGTTACTGTTGGGATGTTTTTCAGTTAAAACTTACATATAATCCGTATGCACACAGACTCCTAAATTTTTCTGCTAGGAAATCACTGCCTTATGCGAATTGCTTCCTTTACATGATTCCCAGAACAAAAAAATTCTATACCCCATATAAGGGAGCATAGAATTTTTTATTACTGTTCATGTCGTCCGACACAACGCTCACATTCGTACATTACAGACTCTTGCTTTTCCTTGAACTGGTTCCCACATTCCGTACAAACTTTCTCCACCATTTGTCTTTTCTGCTCTGTGTTCTTTTTCATCGTTCATTCCCCCATTCGGTTTTTTTAATTCGCTGTACTGATACAACAACTTTTATTAATACTAATATATAACAGAGTCGTCAGACTTGTCACTCTTTTCTGATGAGATGTGTTATTTTGCGATAGAATCCAAAAGAGCACGACGAATGAAGGGATTACAAAAAATGAAAGTCAAAATGGTATGTCAATATTGTGACATACCATTTTTTGTTTCTTTACATCAACACTCCATACACTATTACAGCCGCGATGATGACAAGAGTTATAACGAACACCGTCCATTGCATATTGTCTGGCTTTTCTGGTCTGCTATCCCATTTCTGCATGAATAAACGCTTCCTTTCTGGCTTGTTAGTTCCTTATTCATTAGTTTTCCCTTCTGTTTGCAAATTAAACACTACATAGTTGTGTACGGTCTGAAAAGAATACTGAATAAGTAATGCAAGAAACTATTTTTTTTAACGCTATTGTAGGATATGGATATATTTTCTTGCTATATAAATAAAATAAAAATTGATCTATCCAACATATTGAAAGTCCTTGCAAATTAAGTAATCGCTTACATTTCCAGATTGTTCAAAATAAAGTCACTATTCTCAAAGTAAATGCGCAATTTAGAACTTTCATATGTTCATTCAGTTTTTTTCATGTTATTATGAGTAAACGTTGACTCAATAACGGAGGTTAAATGATAAGTTATGAAGGTGAAAAAAATGGAAACTCCAAGTGTTCAAGTTGAAGATATCTTAATCGCTAATCAGCTACTGAAAGACGTCGTAGCTCATACGCCTTTACAGAAAAATGATCGTCTATCGGAAAAGTATGACTGCCATGTGTATATTAAGCGGGAAGATTTGCAACATGTCCGTTCCTTTAAATTGCGCGGTGCTTATTATAAGATGAAACGCATCGAAACAGAAGCACGTAAAAAAGGAATTGTCTGTGCGAGTGCAGGAAACCATGCACAAGGTGTAGCGTTCGCATGTGCAAAACTCGACATTGACGGCAAGATCTTCATGCCGCAAACTACTCCTAAACAAAAGATCAATATGGTGAAAATGTTCGGACGCGATCGCATTGAAATTATTTTAGTCGGAGATACCTTCGATGATTGTTTCGAAAGCGCGGTCGAATTGATGGAAAAAGAAAAGCGTATTTTCATTCATCCATTTAATGACAAGGATATCATTGCAGGCCAAGGATCAGTAGCTGTTGAGATCATGAATGATATCGAAGAACCAATTGATTACGTATTTGCAAGTATCGGTGGCGGTGGACTGATGTCAGGAATTAGCACATACATCAAAAACTTGTCTCCGCATACGAAGATGATCGGTGCAGAGCCAGCAGGTGCAGCTAGCATGAAGGCTTCTATCGACGCGCAAAAGATCGTACCGTTGGCAACGATTGATAAATTCGTCGATGGTGCAGCTGTCAAATGCGTAGGCAATCTGAATTACGACATTTGCAATAACTATCTTGAAAATATCGTCAGTGTCCCTGAGGGTAAAGTTTGTACGGCAATTCTCGATCTATACAATGAACACGCGATCATCGCAGAGCCAGCAGGTGCCCTTCCCATTGCAGCACTCGATTTCTATAAAAATGAAATCAAAGGCAAGTGCGTCGTCTGTGTGATCAGCGGTGGAAACAACGATATTGGTAGAATGCAGGAAATTAAAGAGAAATCGATGATTTACGAAGGTTTGCTGTACTATTTCCTCGTCGATTTCCCACAACGCGCAGGTGCACTACGCCAGTTTCTTGATGGTGTACTTGGACCAGATGATGATATTACCATGTTCGAGTATACGAAGAAGAACAATAAAGAGAGCGGTCCAGGGCTTGTCGGAATTGAAATTAAACACAAAGAAGACTACAACGGCCTGATTGCCCGCATGGAAAAGAACGGTTTTCCTTACAAAGAAGTGAACAAAGATAGTTCGTTATTTGGATTGTTGATTTAATAAAATACTGCCGCAAGAGTCATTACGACTTGTTGCGGCAGTTTTATGTTAGAAAATAGTGAATAAGATAGGCGCGTTGCACTTTGGACTCCGCGCCTTACTAAACACCCCATCAAAACCGCACATCACTCCTCCTTACCCATTCCACTCCCATGTATACATAACGATTGTGAAAGGTTTCCGAAATAAAAAAACTGGGTAATTAACTACTAAAACACACATAAACTGCACATGCTATCTGTACATAAGAAGAACACTTTTTATGAAAACTGCAGAATAGGCGGTGACTCCGAAATGGGACCCAAACATAGTAAATTCAGTATATCCATACTCTTCATAGTTCCCCTGCTACTATTAGCTAGTCTTACAATTCCTTACTTCACAACGATTCAAGACGGCACGGATATCTACCTTCAATCAGAAACCATTACCGAGCAAGATACTAATGAAAATTATGTCATGCTTCGCTACGACATCGAAAAAGTACCAAAGGAGCGCATGACTCCTAGTTTAGTGACCACATTAAAAAAACCAGATGAACTCGGTCAGACACGAGTATTTGGCGTATTGGAACAAAAAGACGGTGTCGCTGAATTGGTTTCATTAAGCGATAAAAAACCTGCTAAAGGTGTCTATTTAATGGGCTGGCTGGCGCAGACGACCGATCGAGAGTATCGCCAGAACGATCATTATATTGTGAATTTCGGTCTAGACCGCGTCTATATCCCCGATTTCGGCCATCGCGTTGCGGCAGAGAGTGTACAAAATCGCACGATGACAGCACATTTTAAAGTACTTGACGGCAATAGCATTTTACGCGAATTCCAAACCAATTAAAGAAGCAAAAAGGAAGAATACCGTTCTCCCTTTTTGCTTCCTTTAATTATAAACCCAGTGAGATATATTTAACTTCTAGATATTCATCCATACCTTGATGTCCACCTTCACGTCCAAGACCACTTTGTTTAAAACCGCCAAACGGTGCTTGTGGCGCAGATGGCAAGCCGTCATTCAAACCCACAATACCATATTCCAACGCTTCACACATCTGAATTCCCTGTGTGATATTCTCCGTAAAGACGTATGCTGCAAGTCCAAAAACTGTATCATTCGCACGCTCGATGACTTCCTCTTGTGTCTCAAACGTCGCAATCGGCAAGACTGGACCAAATGTTTCTTCTTCCATGCAAAGCATATCGTCAGTTACATCTTTCAAAACAGTAGGTTGGTAAAATAGACCTTTGATATGTTCACCGCCAGTAACGACTGTTGCCCCTTTGGATTTCGCGTCTTGCACATGTTCGTCCACTTTATCGATCGCATCCTGGTCAATTAACGGACCTATTACGACACCTTCTTCTTTACCGTCGCCGACTTTCAATTTCTCCGTTTCTTCTGCAATGCGCTTTGTGAATTTTTCAGCAATCGATGAATGAACATAAATACGGTTCGCGCAGACACACGTTTGTCCCGCATTGCGGAATTTCGCCGCCATGACACCGTTTACTGCTTTATCAAGATCTGCATCCGCCATAATAATTGCGGGTGCTTGTCCACCCAGTTCCAATGAAATCTTCTTCATCGTATCGGCTGCACCTTTCATCAACGTTTTACCGATTTCAGTAGATCCTGTAAACGTCAGCTTGCGCACACGACCGTCTTCCTGCCATGCTTCTGCTATTTCACTCGCACTGCCCGTTACGATGTTCAGCACACCGTCTGGAATACCTGCTTCTTGTGCTAGCTCTATTAAACGAATCGCAGTTAGCGGGGTTTGAGAAGCCGGTTTCATTACGACAGTACAGCCAGCTGCAAGAGCAGGACCCACTTTACGCGCAATCATTGCGGCTGGAAAGTTCCATGGCGTAATGGATGCAATGACGCCGACTGGTTGCTTTTGCACGAATAATCGCTTATTGAATTGCGTAGCGGGAATCGTCTCACCGTAAATCCGCTTACCTTCTTCTGCAAACCAACTGATGTATCCGTTTGAATAACGCATTTCGCCAAGCGCTTCTGCTAACGGCTTGCCTTGCTCAGTCGTCATAATTTCGGCTACACTTTGTTCATGTTTTTCAATCAACGCATGCCATTTCATTAAATACGCACTGCGCTCATATGCAGACAACGCTGCCCAGCCTGAAAAAGCCGCAGAAGCCGCATCTACAGCTTGCATCGCTTCCGCTTTTCCACCTTTAGGTACAGCACCGATTGTCTCACCAGTTGAAGGATTCACTACTTCGATTTGCGGTAGATCCGCACCAAGTCGCTTTCCGTTAATGATCATTTCGGTCGTTTCCATGGTTAACCTCTCCTTTATTTAGCGTCATTGACACGTTCTACAGGAATATCTGCCACTATATCATTTAATACCCAACTAGCGAGAATTAAACCCGCCACTGATGGGCAAAACGCGTTAGAAGCTGGAGGCATTTGTGCTTTTCGAATCGATGCATCGGCATTTCCAACCGTTTCAAGGACATCTTCGCGCACAACAATCGGACTTTCATCGGAAAATACAACAGGCACACCTTTAGGAATACCTAGCTTGCGCAAACGAAGACGTATCACTTTCGCTAATGGATCCGTATGGGTTTTCGAAATATCGGCAATTCGGAAACGCGTTGGATCGGTTTTATTGGCAGCCCCCATGCTCGAAATCACTTTAATTCCGCGCTCGACACATTGCTGGATCAAATGAATTTTATAGCTAATCGTATCCGATGCGTCGATTACATAATCCGGCTCGTACGAGAAGAATTCTTCAGACGTTTCTTCTGTGTAGAACATATGTAGATCGATGACTTCACACTCTGCGTTGATATCCGCAATCCGTTCTTTCATAACAGCGGATTTCGAACGCCCTACCGTCGATAAATAAGCGACCAGTTGGCGGTTGATATTGGTGACATCAATAGTGTCTTTATCGACCAAGATAATACGTCCAACTCCAGTCCGCGCGCACGCTTCAGCTGCGAATGAACCAACTCCGCCGACACCTAAAATTGCAACAGTCTTTCCTTTCATTCTCTCTACGCCTTCTTTACCTATCGATAATTCATTTCTTGAGAATTGATGTAACATCTCGATCGCATCCTTTATTATAAATTGTCTTCACTTTATACTAAAGCAGTCACCTGCTCTTACGCAACTACCTACATTTTAGACAGTAAAAAACCTTCTCGCTTATGCAAGAAGGTGAATAGTTGTTAGAAAGTGAAATCCCGACTGTGCCGTCTTTGAATATCGCTTTGAACCCGCTAATAGCAGGTGGGTGTCCTGTATAACTCTTTTGAGGTCCCGATTAAAGGCATGTCATCCAAGCTATAACGTTGAACTCCCGACGATAAGATGTTGGGTCAAAACTAATTTACAAATGACGAACACTTCAGGATTTCTACTAACCTCATCTTATCACACGCTTTTTTATAATTCAATCAATTTGAATAAAGTCTTTAAAAAATAGTTATTTACTCACTTTTTTACGGCTTCAGCAACCACTTTAATCCCGAGTTCTTTCAACTGGGCATCATCCACCGTACTTGGTGCTTCTGTCAATAGATCACTCGCACTAGCTGTTTTAGGGAACGCAATCGTGTCACGTAAGTTTGTAGATCCAGCAAGCAACATCACGATACGATCTAGACCGAACGCAATTCCGCCGTGTGGAGGTGTACCGTATTCAAACGCATCCAACAAGAATCCAAATTGCTCGCGCGCTTGCTCATCCGTAAAGCCAAGTGCTTTGAACATCGCTTCTTGCACATCACGTTGGTAAATACGCAATGACCCGCCACCTAGCTCATACCCGTTCAACACTAAGTCATAGGCTTGTGCCTTCACAGTTTCCGGGCTAGTTTTCAATTCTTCCACGTCGGCCGGCATTGTGAATGGGTGATGCGCTGCGTAGTAACGGCCATCTTCCTCGTCGTATTCAAATAACGGCCAATCCGTTACCCATAGGAAGTTATACTGAGACTGGTCAATCAGGTCTAATTCTTTTCCAAGTTTTAGACGTAATGCACCGAGTGAATCGGCTACAACAGATTTTTTATCTGCTCCGAATAAGAATAAATCTCCAGGTTCTCCGTCGCCAGCTGCTTTAAGTGCTTCGCCAATTTCTCCGTCGAAAAATTTTGCAATCGGACCATTGAGGCCGTCTTCCGTCACTTTCAGCCATGCCATTCCTTTCGCGCCATACACTTTTGCAAACTCGCCAAGTGCATCAATATCTTTACGTGAATACTTATCTGCCGCACCTTTAACGTTGATCAACTTCACCTGTCCGCCCGCTTCAACTGCGCCAGCGAATACTTTGAATGAAGAGTCTTTGACGATTTCCGATACATCCGTCAATTCCATTCCAAAACGAGTGTCTGGCTTATCTGAACCGAAACGCCCCATTGCTTCATCATATGGAATGCGTTTAAACGGAGTTTCAACATCCACTTGTTTAACATCTTTCATTACTTTCTTGATCAAGCGTTCGTTAAGTTCCAAAATTTCTTCGATTGACATAAAACTCATTTCCATATCAATTTGCGTGAATTCCGGTTGACGGTCAGCACGTAAATCTTCATCACGGAAACAACGAGCGATTTGGTAGTAACGGTCGAAGCCGGATACCATCAATAACTGCTTAAACAACTGTGGTGACTGTGGCAAAGCGTAGAATTCACCTTCGTGAACACGGCTTGGCACTAAATAGTCACGTGCGCCTTCAGGCGTCGATTTCGTTAGAATCGGTGTTTCTACTTCCATGAATCCTTCGTCATCCAAGAAGTTACGTACGGTTTTTGTAATGTCTGAACGCATTTTAAACACTTTTGCAAGCTCAGGGCGACGCAAGTCTAAGTAGCGATACTTCAGTCGTGTTTCTTCGCCTACATCCGTTTCGTCTTCGATTGTAAATGGCGGATTTTTCGCTTCGTTAATGACTTTCACTTCTACCACTTGTACTTCAATTGCACCCGTTGCAATGTTTTTGTTCTTTGTACGCTCTTCACGTTCGATGACGAGACCTGTTACTTCGATGACGTATTCGTTACGCAATGTTTCAGCGATTTCGAGTGCTTCTTTTGAGATGTCCGGGTTGAAGACCGTTTGGACGATGCCTGCACGGTCGCGGACGTCGATGAAGATGAGCCCGCCTAGGTCACGGCGCTTCTGCACCCAGCCTTTGAGCGTGACTTCTTCTCCGATTTGTAGTTCCGATAAGTTCCCACAATAATGTGTGCGTTGCATAGTGACTACACTACCCTTCTGATGTATGAGTTTGTTTTTTGTTTTTATTTAATGTAAGAATAAGTAGAAAGTAAAATTAGTGTTGTGGTTGGGGATTTCCGTTCCGAGCGGACGCTTTCCTGCGGGCATGGCTTGAGCCTCCTCGTCCGCTTCGCTACCTGCGGGGTCTCAAGGCTCATGCTATTCCCGCGGGAGTCGCCGCTCTGCACTCCAATCCCAAATTAGAACAATGAAATACGTTGTAACTGTACTTGAATTTGATTTTGTAATTGTATTATAAAAAAGTACAAGAACAGTAAAAGAATTCGCTTATTGACTTTAGTAACATTTTCTACTACCTAAAGTCTTTTTGCAGGATTGGAGCGTAAGAGGGGCGACTCCCGGAGGATCAGCCCGACAGGTGAGACAACCAAAGGAAGCGTAGCGACCTGGTTGGCTCACCGCGGGCCCTCGGGAAGCGTCCCCTCTGGAGCGCAAATCCCACACCCTATCTATGCACTTACTTTTTCAATTCCTCAATCAATTCTTCAACCGGAACTCTTTTCTGCTCGCGGTCTGCCATGTTTTTCAGCTGGACGACGTGTTCGTTCACTTCGTCTTCGCCTATGACGATGACGTGGTTTGCTTTCAAGCGGTCAGCGGATTTCATTTGGGCCTTCATCTTGCGGCCCATGTAATCCATCTCGCTGCGTAAACCGTTCTCGCGTAGATTGCCGAGAATCTCGAAGCCTTTTTCTCGTGCTGCGTCGCCAAGAGTGACGATGTAGACATCGAGTGAAGGTTCGTCTGTAAAGGACTTTTCTTCCGCTTCCAGTGCGAGTAAAAGCCGCTCGATGCTGAGAGCGAAGCCGATACCCGGTGCTGCCGGGCCACCGATTTCTTCAGCAAGTCCATTGTAACGTCCGCCCCCACAAAGTGTGGTGATTGCACCGAAGCCTTTAGACGTACTCATGATTTCGAATGCGGTGTGGTTATAGTAATCCAGTCCACGCACAAGATTCGGATCGTATTCGTACTCGATACCTGCAATGTCCAAGTAATTCTTTACTTTCTCAAAGTACGCGCTTGACTCTTCATTGAGATAATCAGCAAGTGAAGGTGCTGTTTTCATCAATGGGTGTTCTCTATCCACTTTACAATCCAGAATTCGCAATGGATTCTTCTCGAGACGGTTTTGGCAGTCCGAACAGAATTCCCCAATATTTGGGCTGAAGTGTGCAATCAACGCTTCGCGGTGTGCATCGCGTGATTCTTTGTCGCCAAGTGAATTCAATACGAGTTTGATATCAGAAAGACCCGTTTTCTTATAAATGTTCATTGCCAACTCGATTACCTCTGCATCAATGGCTGGATCATCACTGCCGATTGCCTCTACGCCGAACTGGACGAATTGACGGTAACGGCCAGCTTGTTGACGCTCATAGCGGAACATCGGACCCGTGTAGTATAGCTTCACAGGCTGATCAGCGTAGCCAAACATTTTGTGTTCGACGAATGAACGCACGACAGGCGCTGTGCCTTCCGGGCGCAATGTCATTGAGCGATCTCCTCGATCGGTGAATGTGTACATTTCTTTTTGCACGATATCTGTCGTGTCGCCGACCGTGCGCTGGAATAATTCCGTTTGTTCGAAAATTGGTGTGCGGATTTCCTTGTAGTTGTAGACATCACAAATCGAACGAGCAATCTTTTCAACGCGCTGCCACTTCCAGGAAACGTCAGGAAGAATATCCTGTGTACCGCGGGGAACTTTAAAATTCATTAGTAAAACTCCTTTCGATGATCTGATAATGGGTGAACATTCCGAGAACACAAAAAAGCTCCCATCCCTAATAAAACAGGGACGAGAGCTTGTAGCTTCCGCGGTTCCACCCAAATTGACACACAAGTGCCCACTCGAATCCGGATAACGGCCGGTTCCGTCCACGCCTACTAATTTCAGCATGAATCCTCCGTGGTGTTGTTCGCTTTACGGTTCTGTCAGGGAATTTCAGCCAAGTTCCCCGTTCTCTTTCCAGCCTATAGTAAAGGTATTTTCCACATCATTGGTGTATGAATTAATTCGATTACTATCTATGTTAGTCGTAACCACTACTACTGTCAACTTCTTTGGCGAATTATATATATTGGTTGGAATTGGAAAGTGCTCATACAAAACCTATTTCCGCTCTATTGATATCCATAAGCGTTCTATCACGACCCACAATCGCTCATAGACGCACCACTTCACTTACCTAGATTCAATCATCAACGTCACGGGACCATCATTCGTCAACTGCACGTCCATCATCGCACCAAACTGTCCTATTTCAACGTGAAGTCCGAGACCGCGCAACTGTTCATTGAAGTATTCCCACAAAGGTTCTGCTACATCGGTTTTCGCCGCCTCAATAAAGCTTGGACGACGCCCTTTTTGAACGTTGCCATACAAAGTAAACTGGGAAACAGACAGAACCGCGCCATCTACTTCTGTGATTGAACGATTCAATTTCCCTTCGTCGTCTTCATAGATCCGCAAGCCGACGATTTTATTGGCAAGATAGTTGGCATCTTGTTCGGTATCGTCATGCGTGATGCCGACGAGCAACACATAGCCAGTTGAAATCGAGCCTGTAATGTCCCCACCAACTGTTACGGAAGCGTCTTTCGCACGCTGTAATAAAACTCGCATGTTCACACCTCCTATTTAGTTCATGACCCGTTCTACGGAATAAACGTCTTTGATTTGTTTAATCTTATCCACGGTGCGTTGCAAATGCGCGATGTTTTGGATCTTAATCGACATATGGATATGCGCGATATCATCCTTATCCGCTTTGCCACTCACTGCGATAATTGGCGTATTCATATCGGCGACGACCATCATCACTTCGTTGAGCAAACCTTGTCTATCGAATGCGGAAATTTCAATATCCACTTGGAATTCTTTGCGAACTTGATCGTCTGGCAATGCCCATTGGACCTCTATGATACGTTCTTGCTGTCCTTGCTCAGACAATACGTTCGGACAATCGGTACGGTGTACGGAAACGCCACGGCCACGTGTAATGAAACCGACGATTTCATCGCCTGGTACCGGGTTACAGCACTTCGAAATACGGATCAGCATATTGTCGATGTCTTTGACGATTACGCCTGATTCCGTCTGTTTCTCTGGTTTTGGCGTTTGAATGTCCGAGACGATTTTATCAATCGTTTCTTTTTGCACGCGTTCCTTGCGCATTCGCTCAGCTAGGCGATTAACCACTTGTTGCGCGGTAATGCCACCGGAGCCGACTGCAGCATATAGATCTTCTTCAGAGGTAAAACTGAATTTATCAATGGTGCGCTGCATATTTTCTTTACTCAACGCTTCTTTGATATCATACTCTTCATCTTTCAGTTCCTTCTGAATCATCTCGCTACCTTTGTCGATGTTCTCGTCACGCAATTGCTTCTTAAAATATTGGCGAATTTTATTTTTCGCTTGCGATGTATGGGCCAGTTTCAACCAGTCACGACTTGGACCAAACGACTGTTTAGAAGTCAGAATCTCTACAATATCACCTGTCGACAATGACGAATCGAGCGGTACGATTTTACCATTCACTTTCGCCCCGGTTGTCCGGTTTCCAATTTCGGAGTGCACGCGATAGGCAAAGTCAATCGGAACCGACCCTTGGGGCAATTCGACAACATCCCCGTCCGGTGTAAATACATACACCATGTCCGAAAATAAGTCGAACTTCAGTGACTCCATAAATTCCTGAGCATTGGACGATTCATTTTGAATTTCCAATATTTCACGGAACCATGTCAATTTCGAATCAATATCACTCGCTAGTTTAGCGACTTGTTTACCTTCTTTATATGCCCAGTGAGCTGCCACACCAAATTCTGAAATCCGGTGCATTTCTTCTGTCCGAATTTGTACTTCGAGTGGATCTCCTGCAGGTCCGACAACTGTTGTATGGATGGATTGATACAAATTTTGTTTCGGCATCGCGATATAGTCTTTGAATCGTCCTGGCATTGGCTTCCATAATGTATGAATGATTCCAAGTGCCGCATAGCAGTCTTTAATGCTTTTCACGACAATACGTACCGCCAGTAGATCATAAATTTCATTGAATTCTTTCTTCTGGATAACCATCTTTTGATAAATAGAATACAAATGCTTCGGTCTGCCATGAATTTCTGCGGCGATACCCATTTCATCCAGTTCGACGCGCATCTGATTCATGACGTCTTTCAAATACTGTTCGCGTTCCGTCCGCTTTTGCTTCATCAGATTCACGATACGATAATATTGTTGCGGATTGGAATAGCGCAACGCAATATCTTCGAGTTCCCATTTGATCGTGGAAATTCCGAGGCGATGTGCGAGTGGTGAGAAGATCTCCAATGTTTCTTCCGACACTCGACGTTGTTTCGCTGCCGGAACATGCTTCAATGTCCGCATATTATGCAGACGGTCCGCAAGTTTAATCAAAATGACACGGATATCCTGTGCCATCGCGATAAACATTTTGCGATGATTTTCCGCTTGTTTTTCTTCATTGGACTTAAATTTTAACTTATCGAGCTTCGTTACACCGTCAACAAGCATCGCGACTTCATCACCGAATTCACGAATAATGTCTTCGCGGCTTATTTCGGTATCCTCTACCACATCATGCAAGAAGCCGGCTGCGACCGTTTCCGGATCCATTTGAAGACCCGCTAAAATTCCCGCGACTTGAATCGGATGGTTGATATACGGTTCACCTGAAGTCCTAAACTGTCCTTCATGTGACTTTTCAGCCATTTCATATGCCCGTCTAATGAAGTCGACGTGTTCTTCGTTCATATATTTGGCGACCAGGTCGTATATGTCTTGCTCTGTCAGGTCTTGATTTTTCGCCATCGACTTACCCCTTTCATCCTATTCCGTAAATATTTAGAAAATATTTTTTAGTAGTATATGTATATTATCACCTATATGTAAAGCGAATCAAACCCAGTGCCTATATTTATATAACAAGAATCCTCCGCATTAAGCGAAGGATTCCCCTATCAGTACGTAATTAACGCCTTGATGTTTTCATTCGTCAACTTTTTTCGGCCGTTCAAGTACGATAGTTCGATCAAGAATGCACAGCCTGCTACTACACCGCCAAGTTTCTCAATCAATTCGACTGTTGCACCGACCGTACCGCCAGTTGCAAGTAAATCGTCGACAATAAGCACTCGTTGACCTGGTTTGATAGCATCTTTGTGAATCGTTAACTCATCTTGTCCATACTCTAAGTCATAAAATACCGAGATGGTTTCACGTGGTAATTTGCCAGGCTTACGAACCGGTGCAAAACCGATTTCAAGCGCATAGGCAACAGGACAACCAATGATGAAACCGCGTGCTTCCGGTCCCACGATGATATCTACGTCCAATCCCTTCGCATACTCGACAATTTGGTCTGTCGCATACTTATATGCTTCTCCGTTATCCATGATCGTCGTGATGTCTTTAAAGCTCACACCCGGTTTCGGATAATCGTCTACAGTCGTTACAAACTTTTTTAAGTCCACAATTTTTCCTCCTCAACAGCTTCCGTCTCACGCAAAGAGTCGAATACGTTCTTTAAGTCCTGATATGGAGCATAAAGCAATAACTCTTCTAGTTTGATCTGCTGTTGGCGTTTTTTATAAGATGGCGCTTCTGCCAAATCACGTTTGCCGGCAGAAGTAAGCATCGTCACCTTACCATTCTCTAGTGTAACAAATTCTAGTTCATAAAACACTTTTGTCATAAACTTTATCACATCTTTTTTCCAACCTTTATGTTTGGAAAGCATATCGATTTGATTGTATATATCAAATGTCTCACGTTTCTTCAAAAAGCTGTAATACCAACCAAATTGTTGGCGATCTGGTATTTTTTCGAAGTACATCGAATCATGCACATGCAAATGAAGATACACTCGGTCAGCAAGCGTTGCGCCCATCACTTGCTTCAACTGTTCTTCTGCCTGAGGCATATCGAGCAATACGATAGCAGAAGATGGCTGAAGGGTATCGCGTCCAACTAAAGCAATCGAAATGTCTTTAAAGAACGGAGTAAAATGTTGGATGGCTTCTTCACTGAACGCAATAAATTGGGCTTGATCCGGAATCATCGGTAACCATCTAGCAGGCTCTCGGATTCCACGGTAATCGAATAACTGCCACTCGTCACACTTCATATCTTCGACAAGTAGCTGTGCTTTCTTATTACCGTTCCATTCATTAATCTGTAAATCACCTGTCAAACTCAGCTTACTTTGCGGTGCCATTTCGTCAGCCAATGCCCCCGCACCGAAATATATTGCATCTAGCCGCTCATTACGATCGCCCATTTCAAGCTTTAAATGATCTTTCGCCGAACCGATTTTACGGACAGAGATCGTGTCAAGCTGTTCCAATAAGAAAACAGGTTTCGGGAATCCCATTCCGAACGGCCGGATTTTTTCGAGCGCTTCGATAGAGGCAATATCTATTTCATCCAATGCTAGTGGTACATCGATGGATAAAATAGGTTGCAAATCCTCTTTCCTCAATACTTCTTTCGCCTGCTCATTTAAATTCGAACGCAATAATTCGACGTCCTCTATTTTCAATGACATCCCAGCAGCCATCGCGTGACCTCCGAAGTGTGGCAGAATCGATGCATTTTTCGAAAGTTCCTTATACAAATCAAAGCCCTCAATACTGCGAGCGGAACCTTTCGCCATTCCCGTTTCACGTTCGAGCGACAAAATGATTGAGGGACGGTAGTATTTCTCCGTCAGTCTCGAAGACACGATGCCCACGACACCTGGATTCCAGCCTTCACCTTCTATGACTAGCACGTGAGGCACATTATCGCCATAACAAACTTCCACTTGCTCTTGCGCTTCCTTTGCAATTTCTTTCACTAATTGTTGCCGTTCTTTATTCAAATCATTCAATTCTTCCGCAATTCCCAATGCTTGCTGCTCATCTTCCGCCTTTAATAAATCAACCGCTGGATCAGCATCACCAAGTCTGCCCGGTGCATTTAGGCGGGGACCGATCGTAAAACCGATCGTTTCTTCCGATAAAGCATTCTGCTCATGACCGCTCACTTGCATCAACGCCTTAATGCCAGGACGTTGTGTTCGGCGTAATCTGCGGATTCCTTCTTTCACCATATACCGATTTTCATCTTCTAACGGTACCAAGTCCGCGATCGTACCGATAGCTACGAATTCCAACAAGTCTAGCGGTGGCTCTCCTAGTAAGGCAGAAGCTAGTTTGAACGCCACACCTACACCCGCGAGTTCCCCGAATGGATAATTGCCTTCCGGATGACGCGGGTGAATAACCGCATCCGCATCAGGTAGGACATCGCCCATTTCATGGTGGTCCGTCACGATAATCGTCATTCCAAGCGACTTCGCGAATGCAACTTGCTCAATGCCTGAAATTCCGTTATCTACTGTGATCAGAACTTCTGTGCCTTCTGTATGTAGTTGTGCAAAGAAGTCGCTGTTTGGTCCGTAACCGTGTTCAAAACGGTTCGGGATGGCAAAGTTCACTTTTGCACCGAGACGTTCGAGCGCTGTCATGAGCACCGTGACGCTTGTTACGCCGTCCGCGTCATAATCTCCAAATATTGTAAGTTGCTGTTGTGTATCGATAGCATGCTGGATGCGATCGACGGCTTTTTGCATGTCATGTAATAAATAAGGATCATGCAAGTTGGACTCGTCCATATACAAGTACGCGTTTGCTTGTTCGCTTGTGGTAATTCCGCGTGCGACAAGTATTTTCGTCAGCATCGTAGAAAGCTTCAAGTCCTTTGCTAGCAGGTTGACGAGTTCTTCATCTGGCGGATCGATTTGCCATCTTTTTTTTGATTGTATCAATGCTTTCACATCCTCTGTTCTTATTATAGCTAATGTGGGTGGAGACTAAAAGGAAACGGGATGGAAAGATGGGGAGTAAGAACAGGATAGCATCGTTTTCCTCCTATAAGATCTGCAGAGGTAGTGATATAAAGAGTGAGAGATAGCAGTTAGCGTCATAGGCATAGTAGGCTGTTGCTCGAGTGGGCTTGGATTTGCGAATTTGAGAGTGCTGTAGTTGTACTTGCGCTACTGAGTGGTCATGATGTAGATTGTGGTTCTAGCAAAATAAGAAATTTTGTATATTACCCAACAGAGAAATCCTTATGGCAGAGCGACTACGCGGATGCCGGTCTTGCTCACTTTTTGTTGGGGACGTGGCTCGACTGATTATCTGGTACTAAAATTAGCGAGCGTTCACTTTCTAGACTCGCGCAGGCACGTGGGGGATTGCCTCCAGCCCTGAGCCAGCTGGCGATAGAGCTGCCAGTTGTCTCAGGGCCACGGCCTACCCCGCAGTTGTGCCTGCGCTACTGCGGGGTAATGATATAAGTTGCGGTTCTAACAGAAATAAAAACAGCGACATTGTGATACCTATCACTTATTTCTTGCGAGTGAAGTGTATGAACTGTCCTACACACAATCTAACGAAGGCGCCTGCTGTGGTAGGTGAAGCAAGGAGACAACCAGGCGCAATTCCTGTCTCGCTCCTTGCGAAAGCCATCCACCAGCGTCATAGTGGGGACAATGAAAGCCCCGCCTCCATTGCCAGCAAAATCACAACCCAGCTCCGCTTATTACGCACTCCTAACAGAAACATAATCCAACAAGCACTTAAGCACTTAATCGATAAAAAACAACTACCAGCACTGCCCTACACACTTTCCAACGAAGGCCATCGCCCTGCCACTTCTTACTTCCCAACTAAAAGCACATTAAAAGAAACAACAGCAAAAAAGCCACAACAAGTCGCCAATCGCGACCTACTGCGGCAACACCTATTCAATACAACTCTCGCGGCGGAACAATCTCCGCCTCAACTAACGGTGGCTCCATCAACGCGTCGATTCGGTCCTCCATCTCCTGCATCTGCCTTCGCTGCGCAGTCAACTCCTTATCCTTCAATTGCAACTGTTTCTCCAATTCCTTAACACGTCGTCCATTTCGGTAGGACTTATAAATAGCAAAGAAACCACTAATAATCGCACCAAGCAATGCTGACCCAAGAATAATCAACACCAGCGGAATCATCTCCGTGCCAAAAAAATAATTAACTGGAACAGATTCTACATTAAAAACAGCAAATAATGCAATGAACACAGCAAATAACAAACCGACTAAAACCGTCCACTGAAATTTCATATTGATCGTTCCTCCATTCAAAAAAGCAGGATATACCGAAGTATACCCTGCTTTGAATATGGTTCAAACGTATTACACAACCGGTTCGTCTGAGCCCCATTGTTTTTTCTCTTTTTCTACTTTTATTCCACCATTCTTCAAAATTTGCTTTCTCTTTAAATCAAACCAAAGTTGTGCAGAGATGAAGATGGAAGAATACGTACCTGCAAGTAAACCGATCAATAATGCGATGGAGAACGGTCGAATCGATTCTGCACCAAGTGCCATTAATGCCACTACAACGAAGACTACTGTCAGAACTGTGTTTACTGAACGGCCAAGCGTCTGTCGCAATGATTTATTGACAATCGTTGCCAATTCTTTCTCTTCGCTAATATGCTTCGAGCGATTCAAGTTCTCACGTATTCTGTCAAAGGTGACGATCGTATCGTTAATGGAGTAACCGACAATCGTCAGTACCGCCGCAATGAATGTGATATCTACTTCGAGTCGCAAGATACTAAAGACGGCAATCATGAAGAACGCGTCATGTAGTAAACCAATAATCGCCGCTAGACCCATACGCCATTCAAAACGTAACGCTACATAGATGATGATCCCAAGAGCCGCAAATGCCAGTGCATAAATCGCATTACGCACGAGCTCTTTACCTACCTTATTGGAAACTGTTGAAACGTTCGGCTCTGAACCAAATGTTTCAGATAACTCTTTTTTGATCTTATTGACTTCTTCTTGTGTGAAGTCTTCTTTATATCGTGCAACCGCAATGTTCTTTGCATCGCCCGAAATGACGACGTCAGACGTTGGGTGGCCGATGTCTTCAAGAAGATTCGTTACTTCCGTCTCATCTAGCTGTTGTTCAGCAAGTATTTCCACACGTGTACCACCGGCAAAGTCGATCCCCAAGTTGAGCTTAAAGACACCGAGCATGATCGCACCGACAATTAATAGGATAATAGAGAGTGTATAGAAACGTTTTCTTGAATGAACGAAATCGAAACGGTCGAATTTGGTTGTGAGATCAAGTGTCTCATAGCCTTCATCTGCCGAATGAAGATGTTTTTTGTTCAATCCGAACCAGCCAACTTTATTGTCGAGGTATCCACTGTGAACGAGTAGTCCGAGCAATAGACGCGATCCCCAAACCGCTGTCAGGAAACTGACCAAGATACTAATGATGAGCATCGTTGCGAACCCTTTAACAGAGCTTGTCCCGAAAACGAACAATACGACTGCCGCAAGAATTGTCGTGACGTTCGCATCGAGTATTGCGGCGAACGAAGACTTCGCTCCGGCTGTGAAGGACGTTTTAACTGATCTTCCGACACGTAATTCTTCTTTGATCCGCTCATAGGTAATGATATTGGCATCGACTGCCATACCGACCCCAAGCATTAATGCTGCGATACCAGGGAGCGTCAACACCCCATTGATCAATGTAAACACTAGCAAAATCAAAAAGATATAAACAGACAAAGTGACAACTGCCACAATCCCTGGCAAACGGTAATAGAGTACCATAAAGATAAAGATTAAGCTGATACCGACAATTCCAGCAAATATCGTTTTATCCAACGCTTGTTCACCGAATTGCGCACCAACAGAAGTCGAGTAAATTTCCTCTAAATGAACAGGTAATGCACCTGCGTTCAAAATACCAGCCAAGTTTTTCGTCTCTTCAATAGTGAAGTTTCCTGAAATTTCGACATTTGAAGAGTTGATTGTGCTAGAAACATACGGAGCCGAAATAAATGCGGGTTCCGGTTTTGCAGCTTCTTCAGCAAAGGAGTTTTCACCTTCAATGAAGTCCATCCAAATAACTAGCACGTTGTTTGGCTTCATGGCCGCAATTTCAGATGTAACTTCTCCAAATTTATTTGGATCTTTCATTTCCAATGTAACAACAGGATTGTTATTTTCATCGAAATTGGCTTTTGCTTTACCTGCTTTCAAATCATTACCGTCTAGCATCAATTTGTCATCCGCATTACGGAAGGAAAGATTGGCTTGAGTGGATAATAATTCGCGGGCAGTTTTCTGATCTTCTACCCCAGCAAGCTGAACTCGGATTCGGTTGTTTGATTCGATTTGAATGCTTGGTTCATTTACACCGAGCACGTCAATACGATTCGTCAATGCACGGGCCGTATCGGCAACCGTCGACTCCGTAATCTTTTGTCCTTCTTTCAATGGTTCCACTTGGTAAAGAACTTCGAAACCACCCTGCAAGTCAAGACCAAGCTTGACATCTTTTAAAATCGGACTCGTCGTGGAAAATATCGTTGATGCCAAAATGACGATAAGCAGCAAAAACGCGACGATCCTTCCTCTGTTTTTCATATTTCCTTTTCCCCCTCATATACTAGAGCGGCATAGCACCTGTTATGTACTTTCTTCTCTCATTGTACAACATACCAATTATGAAACAGTAGGTTGTCCGTGTCAAATACTTCATGATAAGAATTGCAAATCAATCCATTTTTTTGGGCGAAAATAACACAGACCATTCTTCTTCACTCAATTCCAAAACGTCTTCACTGTTCCGTTGAGCCTCTGTTTGCGTATGGGTCATGAACTGTGCCGCAGTAATTGCCAAAACATCTGAAATCATTTCATACGAACGCATTGCAGAAACTTCTTTTTTCCGCCACTTCTTCTCCACTAAATATTTCAGTAAATCTTCTTCCGTAATCTCCGAGTAGCCATAAAACGTCAATTCTTGCTTTTTGCTTTCTAGTGCAGGGAGCAACTGTCTGTATAAATCTGTCAACTGTTGATCCAATGCCACTTCCCCCCTCGTGAATAGTTCCGGAATAAAGTTAATTATATCACATACACTTAACTATATTTGGGTTTTGCACAAGCATTCGTATTATATCCGAAAACGTGGCAAATCAGAAGGAGTGGTGTAGGGTGTCATCATTTATTCGGGGGACGATCTTTTTGATGGCGGCCGTGTTTTTATCAAAATTACTCGGCTTCGTCTATCGAATTCAATTTATGCGGGTTGCAGGAGAAGAAACCGTCGGGATCTATATGACCGCATACCCGGCGTTCGTCTTTTTCCTTTCCTTAGTACAGCTTGGCGTACCCATTGCGATTGCGAAGGTCATAGCGGAAATAAAAGCGCAAGGTGGTACGGTACAATTACGACAAGTTATGAGAACAGCCACATTTATCACCATTTTATCCGGTGCAGTCTTCATTCCCGCATGTATTCTGTTCATTCCTTTTCTAGCCGAGACTTTACTTGGTAACAGCGCGACTTCCACTGCGTTATATGTAGCCCTCGCCATCGTACCTATCGCTTCACTTGGTGGGTTAATCAGAGGATATTTCCAGGGGATTTCCCGTATTGAAGAAACTGCCTGGGCACAAGTCATCGAACAAATCTTCCGGATTTTATTGATCACATGGATGCTTCCGTACATTCTAGCTCCTAACGATCCGATGATGAATGCAGCGTATGCTATGGCGGTGACATTCCTCGCTGAAGTCGTATCGGTACTTTATCTTCTGTACAAATACCGTCAGCAGCAAAAGAAAGAACCGAAGCCACAAAAAAAAGAACCGCGTTATCCGATGGAGCCCATTCTTGAAGTGGCACTTCCATCGTCAGGCAGTCGTCTATTTGGGACGTTCACATGGTTCCTTGAGCCTATTATCTTTTTACGCGCTCTCTCTATGGCAGGCGTCGGAACAGTAGCCGCAACATCCTTGTACGGAGTAATTTCCGGGGTACTTATTCCGCTTTTATTGTTTCCCGCATTCATTCCGTATGCATTATCTGTCGTGCTCGTTCCAGCGGTCAGTGGCGCAGCCGCTTCTAGTAACGTCAAAAAGTTGCAAGAACGTATTCATTTAGCATTGCGTTTATCCGCCTTAACGGGCGCATTTGCGGCTACAGTTTTTTATATGCATGGGCAAGCACTTGCTGAAAAACTGTTCCACATTGTAGATGGCGGCAGCTATATGACATTGCTTGCACCGATCTTCTTCTTTTATTATATACAAAGTCCACTTTACTCGATTTTACAAGCGACGGGCGATGCGAAAGCCGGTATGATGAACTCGGTTTACGGGGGGATTGCAAAACTTGCGGTAATGTTCATCTTGGCATCGCAACCAGGACTTCAAGAAACTGGCGCAGTTCTCGCAATTGGTTTCGGTGTACTCGTTACATCTTTCCTGCATATTGCCACACTCCGTCAAAACAAATCGACTGCCACTGGATTTTCGATGTTCGCGATGACCTATATCGTATTCTTGCTAACCGTCATCATCCGCCCGATTTTCATTCCTGTCGGTTCGCATCATCTATTTATCGAATGCTCCATTACGTCGGGCATCCTGTTCGCTTTATTATTGCTGACAAGACAAATCAAAACACAGGACTTTGTCATGCTACGAAATTTAGTTAAACGCTATTAATCACGTTTCAATTGTACTCGTATTTGCCCTTGTTCATATGAGCAATAGAAAATCCTACTCAAATCGGTGATATTTCTTGCATGCAACTCTCGCAACAGCCATTCTTCCGTCTTGCCGATCAACTCCAGGTGTTCGGGCTGAATTTCACCGTCGAGCACGATTCCGACAATCGGCAAGTCACCGTCTTTTGTGAATACAGATAAATTTCCGGAAGATTCGAGATACGCAAACGTTACATTGTGAATCGAACCGACTTGATTTTCGCGTAATTGTTGAAACAAGTCATCGAGATTATAACGCTGTTTACGCATCTCTTCTTCTTGAATTACCCCATGTCGAATAATCAGCGAAGGATCGCCATCGACTAGATCTCGAAACTTTTTACTTTTTAAAGAAATCATCGACGAAATATATTGAATGATCAGCAATAGAAGTATAGGCAGGACCCCTTTGATAATCGGTTTATCGGGAGATTCCACAATCATCGCAGCTACTTCCGCCATGATAATGAAGACGACGATATCGATAACACCCAATTCACCGACTTCTCGTTTCCCCATAATACGCAATGTTACAAGAAGAAAAACATATAAAAATACCGTACGTAATCCGATGATGAGCAACTCGTGCACAGTCTATCTGCCTCCTTCACACTTAGTGTGCCGGCAGATCTTTTTTCTATACGTACACAAACAAAAAAGCGGCAATCTATGGATATACCACTAGATAACCGCTTTTACTTATGACGCTGTTACAACTCTGCCTACTGCTTGCTTGTCAAAACGCAAAACTGTAGTGTCAGATACACGCAAGAAAACAGAAGTCTCATCTACTGCATCCACAGTTCCGTGAATACCACCGATTGTCACTACTTCGTCTCCACGTTTTAAACTAGTTTGCATCTCTTTCGCTGCCTTTTGTCTCTTTTGAGCAGGACGAATGAGTAAAAACCACATAATAGCTACCATGATTACTAGTGTAAAAATACCACCGTATTGTTCCATCATTATACATTTTCCCCCTTCCTGATGCATCATTTTTTATTATACAAGATTTAAAAGTTTTTTGCATTCGGTTTGTTAAAGCCGTATTGCTCAAAAAACTCTTCACGGAAATCACCGAGGCGATCTTCACGTATAGCCTGGCGTACTTGCTCCATTAAATTCAGCAAAAAGTGCAAGTTATGGTAGGACGTTAAACGTATGCCAAATGTTTCACCCGCACGAATTAAATGACGAATATATGCCCGACTATAGTTTTTGCACGCATAACAATCACAGTTCGGATCAAGCGGACCAAAATCTCTTTCGTACTTTGCGTTTTTGACAACTACGCGACCTTCACTTGTCATCAACGTACCGTTACGTGCGATACGCGTCGGCAAGACACAGTCAAACATATCGATTCCACGCATTGCGCCGTCGATCAACGAGTCCGGTGATCCAACACCCATCAAATAACGAGGCTTATCTTGCGGAAGAAGAGGTGTCGTGAAATCCAGCACATTATTCATAATATCTTTTGGCTCTCCGACAGACAATCCACCGATTGCATAGCCTGGGAAATCCATGGATACTAAATCATGTGCACTTTGCTTACGTAGGTCTTCAAACTCGCCGCCTTGTACGATACCGAATAATCCTTGATCATGAGGACGTCCGTGTGCTTCTAGGCAACGCTCTGCCCACCGTGACGTACGCTCGACACTTGCTTTCATATACTCATGCGTCGCGGGGAATGGAGGACATTCGTCAAACGCCATCATAATATCGGCTCCAAGATCATTTTGGATTTCCATCGCTTTTTCCGGACTTAAAAACAGCTTATCTCCATTGATATGATTCCGGAAATGAACGCCTTCTTCTTTAATATCACGGAATTTACTAAGTGAAAACACTTGGAAGCCACCGGAATCCGTCAAAATCGGACGATCCCAGTTCATGAACTTATGTAGTCCGCCCGCTTCTTTGACGATTTCATTACCTGGACGTAGCCATAAATGATACGTATTACTTAAAATAATGCCTGCACCCATTGCTTTCAATTCTTCCGGAGCCATCGTTTTGACCGTAGCTTGTGTTCCGACTGGCATAAAAGCAGGTGTTTCAAATGAACCGTGTGGCGTATGAACAATTCCAAGTCGCGCACCCGTTTGTTTACATGTTTTGATATGTTCGTACGTAATAGCTGCCAATTAATCTCGTTCCTTTCTTGTAGCAGGGCGGATGAACATCGCGTCCCCAAAACTGAAAAAGCGATACTGCTCTTCCACTGCTTGTTCATATGCATGCATCACATGATCGCGTCCGGCAAATGCCGACAACAGCATCAATAACGTAGATTTAGGTAAGTGGAAATTCGTCACCAACCCGTCAATCGCTTTAAACTCATACCCAGGATAAATAAAAATCGAAGTCCAGCCACTTGCTGCGACTACTTCTCCATTATTCTCCGAAGCAATTGTCTCAAGCGTCCGAGTAGACGTCGTACCCACCGCCACTACGCTGCCACCACTAGCTTTTGTCTTTCGAACCAGTGCCGCCGTTTCTTCCGTCATCACATAATATTCCGCATGCATCGTATGGTCTTCAATGGAATCCACACTAACGGGACGGAATGTACCCAGTCCGACATGCAATGTAATGAAAGCGATTTGAACACCTTTTTCACGCAATGCATCTAAAATTTCATCCGTGAAATGCAAACCTGCTGTAGGTGCTGCTGCAGAGCCGCGCTCTTTTGCAAAAACCGTTTGATAACGCGTCTGATCTTCCAGCGTCTCAGTAATATAAGGCGGCAACGGCATCTGTCCGAGCTGGTCGAGTAGTTCATAGAAAATGCCGTCATAACTAAATTTGAACTCACGCCCACCTTGTTCACCGAGTGCTGTACATTCTGCCTGCAACAAGCCGTCACCAAACGTCACGACCGTCCCCACTTTTATACGTTTTGAAGGTTTGACCAACGTTTCCCAGCGGTCATCCCCTGTTTCTTTTAACAATAACACTTCAATCGTCGCACCGGTTTCTTCTTTCGTACCGATCAAGCGCGCCGGCAATACTTTTGTATCATTCAACACTAGCAAATCCCCTGATTCCAGTTCATCCACTAAATCACGGAAATGCTTATGTGTCACGCTACCGTTATCGCGTCCCATGACAAGTAAACGGCTCGCTGTGCGATCCAAAAGCGGGGTTTGAGCTATTAACTGTTCTGGTAAATCAAAATCAAAGTCTTCTACTTCCATCATGCTAACTCCTATCTGTCATTCAGGAAGCGGATAGCCGAAATGCTCGTAAGCCTTTTCCGTCGCCATCCGCCCCCTAGATGTACGTTGAATAAATCCCATTTGTAATAAATATGGCTCATAAACGTCTTCGATCGTCACGGACTCTTCGCCAATACTCGCAGCGAGTGTATCGATACCAACTGGACCGCCACGGAACCGTTCGATCATGCTATGGAGCAACTGATGATCGATTTGATCGAGTCCATGATGATCTACTTGTAGCATATCAAGTGCTTCTTGCGCAATGGAAAGCGTAATGATTCCGTTACCGCGCACTTGTGCGTAATCGCGCACTCTTCGCAGTAGACGATTGGCAATGCGCGGAGTTCCACGAGAGCGTTTTGCCAGTTCCACAGCTGCCTGTGGATCGATGTGCACGTCAAACAAATTCGCACTTCGAATCACGATCTCTGTCAACGATTCCACTTCATAATATTCCAGTCGAAGCGGTACACCGAAACGATCACGCAATGGTGCAGACAATGCCCCTGCACGCGTCGTCGCGCCGATCAATGTAAACGGCGGCAAATCCAGTCGCACAGAACGCGCAGTCGGACCTTTTCCGACCATAATATCAAGACAAAAATCCTCCATCGCTGGATACAGCACTTCTTCAATGGCCCGGTTCAGCCGGTGGATTTCATCGATGAATAAAACGTCACCCGGCTCCAATGAAGATACCACTGCCGCCAAGTCACCCGGACGTTCAATTGCAGGGCCACTCGTCATGCGGACATTGACACCCATTTCATTGCCGATGACCGTAGCGAGCGTTGTCTTTCCAAGCCCAGGAGGACCATACAGCAGCACATGATCCAAACATTCTTCCCGTTTTTTTGCTGCCTCGATAAAGATGGATAAGTTATCTTTCGCCTGCTGCTGACCGATATATTGTTGCAATAATTGCGGGCGTAATGATTGTTCAAAGCCTTCATCAAAATCCGTCACTTCATTCGTCAGTATGCGTTCATCCATTGGAACCACCTCCATCGTATTAGCCTTGTTTCAATAGTAATTTTAATGCCAGTCGCATATAGCCTTCCGTATCGAGTTCTTCTTTCTCGAGTTTAGGCTTCACTTTCTTCAGTTCACGATCAGAATAACCAAGTGCAGTCAACGCAAGCATCGCTTCATCGAGCTCATCACTTTCAGCAAGTGTCAATAGCGTGTCTTCGGAATCCGGCAAATCAATTTCCGTAAATAGATCATGAAGTTTGCCTTTTAAATCCAAAATCATCTGACGCGCTGTCTTCTTGCCGACACCCGGAAATTGCACGAGGAACGCTTCATCTTCACGCTCAATCGCACTCACTACTTGAGAAGGCAAGCCGTTCGCAAGAATTGCGAGCGCGCCTTTAGGACCGATTCCCGAAACGGTAATCAGTTTACGGAACAGTTCACGTTGTTCTAGCGTCTTGAAGCCGATCAATAACTGCGTATCTTCACGCACATGCAAATACGTGAACACTTGCTGCACCTCGTCGGTTATGTGGAACGCAAATGGATTCGGCGTCATAACTTGCCAACCGATTCCCGATTGCTCCAGCACAACATATTCCGGTGTCACGCGTGTTACATGGCCTTTTATGTAATCGTACAAATTATTCTCCCCCTAAAGTATACCTGCTATTATAGCATACGAACGGGTTTTCTACCTGTTCAACCTCTAGAAATTTGCATAAATAAAATAGGAATGTACTTTCACTAATTTACGTTCAACAGCGCATACTTTGGAGTGGTGACGGAACTTGTGTGTGTGATGGGATGGAAGCTCCAGTTGGGGACGCTACCCTCACTTCGTTCAGTCCAGGGTCTCGGACTCACGCTGATCCACCAGGAAGAGCCGTAACGAAGAACGGCTTTTGCGAGTAAAAGCGAAGCGTTAGGAGCATATCTTTGCACTAGCGAACAGTTGGCTCACCGCGTGTCCTCTAGGATAGCGTCCCCTCCGAAGCACCAATCCCTCCCCTTAGTCCTCTGCCAGCCTTTTGTTTTCTTATCGCATACTATTTCGCGCCAAAAAAGAGCTGTCACCAGTCGTCATTTAAAATAATGACGACTTGGACAGCTCCATTCATCCTACTCATGCGTGAGCGATTGCTTGTTGTTTCTTATGGAATGCGATGAAATTCTGTACGACCGTATCGAGGAATGCGATCGTGGCTTCATCCGTAATATTTCCTTCTTCATCCATTTTTGTATGAACAGCACCGATATATACTTCATTACCTGGCAATAAGTTTGGCGCTAGTGCTGGGTTAGAAAGAATTTCGCGTAAGTGGATCTGTGCTCTAACTGAACCGAAAACTCCCATTGATGACCCAACAATAAAGCCTGTTTTGCCGTGTAATGTAAAGTCGCCACCACGTGACAACCAATCCAATGCGTTTTTCATTGCGCCTGGAATAGAGAAGTTATATTCTGGTGTCGCGAACATCACTGCATCTGAATCTTTCACGTCATCTTTGAATGTTTGTACGGCTACAGTTGGTTCGCTTTCAATATCAATAGAGAACATTTCTAAATCGTTGATGAGAACCGGTGTAATTTCCAATTCCTCTTTATAACGCTCAGCCATGAATTTCACTAATTTTAAATTGTATGACGTGGAACTTGTACTTCCGATTACCGCTTTGACTTTAATTGTCATGATGAAAATCTCCCTTGTGTTTAATCTCTGCAGGCTTTATCATAGCGCTTGCTTATTTTTATTTCTAATAATTTGCTTAGCTGTTGAAACCTTGATCACCATGTAAACGTATACATATAAAGAAGTGCCACACCTCATCTTAAAGGAGGAAGCTCTATGCGAAAAACTATTTACGTAAACTTTGCTCTGTCGCTGCTACTAGTCGGTTGCAATTCGGAAACCAAAAAACCTACTCATGAAGTGAAGCCATCCGATGAAACGGTGATCGAAGAAATAGCTGATGTTCCTACATCATTGCCAAAACGTGAACCGACGAAGGATGTTGTACTATCTGTCGAAGGTGAAGACTCCACTATCACCATGAACCTCGTCGAAGGTAGCGGTGCACTGTATTCGTTATATATCGATCCCGAGCGTTATACGTTTGAGAACGGTGAGAAAGAAGATAAACTCACCCCGATTGCCAAGACGCCTACTGATTATCCTGAGGTACATATGACATTTCTATACCTCGAAGATCAAACTCCAGAAAATGTAAAGGAAGATGTGAAACAAGAATACCGGATGCCGCTTGAAGAAAAGACTATTTCCGCACCGGTACACGCCCTTTCATTGCAAGGTACTGCAGGAGAAAAATCCGATAGCGAAGTCGTGACGATCTATATAATAGAAGTTAAGGGAGGCATATTGCTTATTAAAGAGAACTATTTCCTTGAAGCACAAGAAGGCCATGGTGCACGATTCGAACAGATGTTGGAGACATTAGAAGTGCGTAAATAGCAAAAAGTAACCAAAAGAATTACTTGACCTCTTTAATTGATTCGTACACATGCAAGCCACTACCTAATACGTCTTCATTCGCTGTGGAATGAAGACGTATTAGGTAGTTTAGTTGACAGCAAAATGAATTCGCTTGGACCTATACTATTCATCCAGTCAACTTCGCAAACCGCTAGGATCTACCAACTCCAAATCCTCTTCTACATAGACTATTCCCCTCTTTGAATTAGCTACGTTTTCTTCTTTTCTATGTCCTATCGCCATTCTATATTTGTATTAAATCTAGTAAAAGCTTCAATTGAATGAAAGAAGTACTATTTTATATGGCAACCATTCATCACATGTGACACCTATCATTTTCCCACTATTTGGTTTTTTCATTAATTTATCTTAGATTTACAATTAGGCAAGATATGTCATTCGCCAACTTTAAAGCTGCCGTTACTTCTACTTCTATGAGTATCTCAAGGTATTCATAGTAAATTAATTATGCAGACTATTTCATGTATTCATACAATGAAGATACGTAAAATGCTTTGTAAAATTACTTTGCATTTTTTGTCGAATAACACTATCATATATGAGGGCCAGAGTTCCTTTACGAATTTAGCAAACTAGCCAGAGCTCTACCCATACATTATAAATATGTAAAACTACTATTAAAGGGAGGGAGTTAGATGAGTTTGGCGTCCATCGGTGTACCAGGATTAATAATCATATTAGTAATTATCTTAATTTTATTCGGACCGCGAAAATTGCCGGAAATTGGTTCCGCTGTCGGGAAAACCTTAGCAGAATTTAAAAAGGCAACAAATGACATTTTAGAAGAAGACGACAAAGACAAGAAAACTGAATTGGAAAAGTCTGAGTCAATAAAGTAAGTAGACGGTGCGATTACACTTGCCTCGGCAAATGTCGCCACATTTAATGACAAATGTGAAGGAGGAACTAAACGATGACCAATAATAAAAATTCCAATCAAGATACTCAAGATTTAAGTCGAAGAAAGTTTTTGAAGAGTGGCGGTCTTGTCGCTGGTGGACTTTTAGGCGGCTCTCTCTTTGGTGGCTTGCTAACAAATCAGTTCCAAAAAGGAACGAAGGATGAAGCGACACCACAAGCAGACAAACCAGTCTCGTTTGATGCACGTACGTTTTTCAGTCGAAATGAAGACTTTGCGTTGCTATCTGCTGCAACTGAAAGAATCTATCCAGAGAATAAAAATGGAATGGGTGCAATTGAACTAGGTGTGCCGTACTTCATTGACCGTCAATGTGCGAGCAACTGGGGAAGAAATGCGGATGATTATATGCACGGTCCTTTCCCAACGGTCATAAAAACTGACGGATATCAAGAAGAAAAACGACAAAATAACGAAGTCATCACATCGTCTTCCGTCGTGAAAGTACCTGCTGGAACGGCTAACTATCAAACTAAAATGACAAGAGGCACATTTTTCCTTGAAGGGCTTACCGCTATGGAGAAAACTTCACAAGATAAATTTGGTGATCGTTTTGTCAATCTTGAACCTGAACAGCAAGATGAAATTTTACACATGTTTGAAAAAGGTGAAGTAAAGTTCAGTGGTGTAGATTCCTCAGACTTCTTTAGATTGTTGCGTCAAACAACTATCGAAGGCGTCTATGCAGATCCTGTTTACGGTGGAAATCGTAATATGGAAGCTTGGAGGATGAAAGAATACCCTGGGCCAATCATGAGCTTTTTAGATAAAATTGAAGAAGAAGAGTTTATTGTAATGGAGCCTTCAAGTTTACGTAACTACCAAGGGCTTTAATTGAGGAGGACGCATAAATGGCTAAAAAATTAGAAAAAGTAGACGTTGTAGTCGTTGGTAGTGGTTGGGCTGGCGGTATCGTTTCAGCTGAACTTTCCAAAGCAGGCTATCAAGTCGTAATGTTGGAACGTGGTAAAGATCAAACACGTTCAGATTTTATAGGTGTTAAAGACGAACTACGTTATTCAAATAGATATGAAATGATTGAAAAATTAACTGGCGATACGATTACGTCTCGTGTTTCGATAGGTGATGCTGCATTACCTGTACGCTTGCAAAAAGACATGAATACGGGGACGGATCTTGGAGGCGGAAGTATGCACTGGGCAGGTTCCGTATACCGCTGGCGTTCTTATGACTTCGAAATTCGTTCAAAAACCATTGAACGTTATGGAGAAGGTAAAATTCCAGAAGGGATGCAAATCCGTGACTGGGGAATTACGTATGATGAACTAGAGCCGTATTATGCTAAATGGGAACAAACCGCTGGGATTTCAGGAGAACCAGATCCACTTGGCGACAAGAGATCAAACGAGTATCCAAACCCACCAATGTTAGCTTCACCTGCGATTAAACTATTTAAAGAATCGGCAAAAGAACTCGGCTTACACCCGTATCAAATGGCTTCTGGAAACATGTCGCAAACTTATACGAATCCTGACGGTGAAACATTGAACCAATGTATGTTCTGTTCATTCTGTACGATGTACGGCTGTGACTTCGGTTCAAAATCGGATCCTCTTGCAACCGTTATTCCGACTGCTCGGAAAACAGGTAACTGTGAAATCAGAACCAATTCACTTGTCCGAAGAGTTATACATAAAGATGGTAAAGCGACGGGCGTTTTATATACGGATACAAGAACTGGTCAAGAATTCGAACAACCAGCTGATGTTGTCGTTCTTGCGGCATTCACATTCTCAAATAACCGCTTACTGATGTTATCGGATATCGGTGAAATCTATAACCCTGAGACTAGAAAAGGAACGATTGGCCGTAACTTTACGGGTCAATTCAACAGTACTTTCCTAGGGGCTACAGGATTCTTTAACGAGAAAAAATTCAACTACTACATGGGTGCTGGTGGATTAGGTGGCGCTTTAAGCGATTATGACGCTGACCTATTTGACCACACTAATTTAGACTTCATTCACGGTGGCGGAATCGAACTTCGTCAATACGGAGATGCGGCAATTAAGAATAACTTTGTTCCTAAAGGCACACCAACATGGGGTGAAGAATTTAAAGAGAAATCACTCTTCTATGCTTTCCGCACATTAACGGTGTGGTACTCAGCAGCAGTTATGCCTTGGTGGCACAACTATATGGACCTAGACCCTACTTATAAAGATGAGTTCGGAGATCCATTATTACGTATTACAAACAAACTAACAGACCAAGATAAGAACATTGCGAAATTCGGTATCGAAAAATGTGCTGAAATCGTTGAAGCAATGGGTGCGGATATTATTGATAAGGACGAATTACCAGACCAATTTGACCACTCTTACTTCGGTATGCACTATATTGGCGGCGTAGCTATGGGTGAAGATCCAGAGACGTCTGCGGTAAATAACTACTTGCAACTGTGGGAAATGGAAAACTTATTCGTCGTTGGCGGATCTGCTCTACCTCACTTTAGTAGTCATCACCCTACACCAACAATCGGTGCGCTTGCATACCGTGCAGCTGAAGGTATTGATAAATACTTAAAAGAAAACGGCGGTCTCTTAACGCAACCAAAAGCATCTAGCGTCAAAGCATAATAGCTACAACACAACCCCTCACTTGGCAGTATGAAAGTGAGGGGTTATTTTTTCGAATCCACTGCACATTCATCTGCCGGTCCATTCAAAAGCAATTAACTCGGGCGATAATGAATCCCATTGTTCTTGTGAATAACAAAAAGCCCGTCAACAACTTTACTTACAAGTTGTTGACGGACTAACATTCCTTACTCATCCGATGCATTAGAATAGACGTTCTGGACATCATCGTCATCTTCTAACGCATCGATCATCTGCATAAACTGTTCTTGCTGCTCTTCACTCAAATCCGCATAAACGGACGGAACCATATCTACTTCTGCTGAAATAAATACTAAATCTTCCGCTTCGAGCGCTTCTTTTACATTCAGGAATTCAGAGGATTCCGTCAGAATTTCAAATCCGTCTTCTGTCGAAATAACATCTTCAGCCCCTGCTTCCAAAGCCGCCAGCATGACTGCGTCCTCGTCCGTTTCTTGCGTACGTTCGATGAACAGACGGCCTTTGCGTTCAAATAAATAGTTGACAGAGCCAGTTTCTCCTAAACTACCGCCATTTTTATTGAATGCCACGCGCATATTGGGTCCCGTACGATTGCGGTTTTCTGTCAAGGTATATACGAGGACGGCAACACCGCCCGGTCCGTATCCTTCATAGATTACTTCTTCATAGTTTTCATCCGCACCTGAACCTGTTGCTTTATCAATTGCCCGCTGAATAACATCATTCGGGACATTCGCACTCTTTGATTTATCGATTGCTAGACGTAAAGCTGGATTCGTGTCTGGATCATCTCCGCCAGACTTTGCTGCCACGTAAATTTCACGCGACATCTTCTGAAAGATCTTTCCTCGTTTTGCATCCTGTGCGCCTTTTCTATTTTGGATATTCTTCCACTTTGAATGGCCTGCCATGGATCAAACCTCCTACTTCATCATTCGCTCTATATCATACCATAATCTCGGCCAATGTGAGAGCGCAGTATCTGTGAAATGCAGAAGTTTGCTAGCCATCCGTTGCTGTTGCACTAATGGCAACGACAACAGATGTAACCATTCGCGAAGTACTTCATTCGGATATAATAGCTTCGCAAGAGACTGGTTTGATAAAGTTTGCAGCGCCGGATGCTCACCCATCAAAAAAGTCGGATTATAGGAAATCTGTGGCAACACACGATGCATCCACAACACACGTTCATCCTCTTCCGTTCCAAGACACGCTAAATCAAAATCGATAAAGCGGATATTCCCGTTCGAGTCACGCAAAATATTATGATGTACGACATCACCATGCAGCAGCGTCAAGGAATGTACAGGAGGCGGTTCTTTCTTAGCTATGTGCAACGCATCCTGTCCGTACTTTAACAACTGGTCAATCGTTGTGGAAGCGAGAAACGCTCCACACATTTCCCGCAACTCTTCAAACCGTGCAAGCCGAACTTCCCACTTTTCAATCATATGATAATGCGGTAAACAGGAAATCGATTGCCAATCAATCGTATATTTCGTATCATGTAATGCTTGCAGTGCACGGAACGAATCAATACGGTCAATTCTGCGCTTAAAGTTGACCGCTTTCGCATTTTCCAGCCACGGCTGCATGATCAACAGTGGATCCGATTTATCGACAATCGGCAAGATATACGGAAAATGTTGTGCACTAAGTAATTGATGAACTTGCCGAACTTTCACAGCTTGAGCAAGTGATGCATACTTTTTTACAGAATACACCGCTCCGCCGGATTCCATTTTCCAGACATTCTTTTTGATTTTAGTAAATCGTTGATTGTCTGCCATACGCGGTTACTGGTTTCGGTGCCAGTCCTCCTGTATTGGCATCGGTTGATGTGGAGGTGTATTACACCCACAATCACCCTGATAACCTGGAGGTTGTTGCCACATCGGATGCATTGGCATTGGCATCGGCATCATTTGCGGATACGGCATCCATTGCATCGCCGGCATGCATTCCGGTTGTGTCGACCATTGCGGCTGAACCGGCCAATTTGGTGAGCAATGTGGCTGATTTGACGGACACCATGATGGCGGTACATCTGCTTTAGGCGGCATCGTCGGTTGTTGCGGCATTGGCTGCATCTCAGGCGACTCCGGTTGTGGGATTGGTTGTGGCATCGGTTTCATCTGTAATGAACTCGATTCGATCAACTGCCAGCCATCTGGCATAGGTGCGGGCACTGGTTTATGATGATGAGATGACTCTTCACACCATTCCGGTGACTCTTTTGGCGGCATCGGTTTGATTGGCGCCTGTATTGGCGGTGGCATCGGTGGCATAGGCTGCATCGGCGGCATCGGCTGTTGAGGCATATGTGGATGGCAGTCCGCATCAAAAATTGGCATCCATCCGCAAATCGGGAATACTGCTTGCCACATCGGTGGAGCCGGCATACTTGGCGGCATCGGCATATGAGGCACTGCCGGTGGAGCCTGCTGTTGCGGCATCGGCGGTGGTGGCGGCGCCGGCTGTTGTTGCATTGGCGGTACTTGTGGCAAAGGCTTCTGCTGCATCGGTGGCATCTGTGGCGCTTGTGGAAGCGGCGGCACGTGATGCTTCGGTGGTTTCGTTTGTGGAGGCGCCGGCTTAGAAGGCTTCTCCTGGTGTGGCGGCTTCATCGGTGCTTGGTGATGCGGCTTCTCCTGGTGCGGTTTCTCATGAGGTTTTTCATGGTGTGGTTTTTCATGTGGCTTTTCGTGCGGTTTCGTGTGATCACCTTTATGATGAGGCTTTTTCTTATCCATCGGCAAAAATATTTTCATGCCGGGAACGATATAGTCAGGATTCGCCAGGTGCGCATTCACCCGTTTCAATTCCTCGAACGGTATACCGTATTGTCTTGCGATCTTCCATAATGTATCACCCTTGACGACAATATGAACTTCCACTAACAATTCCCCCTTCCATCAATCCATCGTATGAACGGACGCCTACTTTTGTGACAATATGTGTAGGCTTCCTCTCTTGTTATGTATATTCATCAGGGACTTGTTTATTCCAAATAAAAAACCATCCACGGTAATAGAGGATGGTTGCGAATTAAGTCCGTTCTAATAGTAAGGTAGGAAGATAGTGCATGGGATTTCCACTCCAGCTGGGGAACGCATTCTGGAGGGCGCGGCCCGAGCTTCCGCTTCAATCCTACGTTTATAGTGGATGGACATATATCTCTTATTTACGAGAATGTATGAATTAGTAAAGCCCTTAAACATAGCTAAGTTTAAGGGCAGTTCTAGTTGTATTTCAAGTGTAGTTAACCATTACTAGTCATTGTACAATAAAAATGTCGATAGGTATTATCTAGTCACATTGCAAGAGATTACCAATCTATCTTATCTCAAGAAACAAACTCCCCAGACTCATAGACATAATACGTACCTAGGGAACGCGCTGTGCAGCCGAGTGCAGCCAGCTCTTCCATCGCACCCTTCATCATCGGATGCTCTTCTGACTCATTAATATCAATAATAAAGAAATAATGACCAAGACCCGTCTTCAACGGCCGTGACTCGATCTTGCTCAAGTTCAACCGACGCCACGAGAATACCGACAGAATTTGATGTAGCATCCCTGGACGGTCGTCTTCAGGCAACTTCACCATCAATGTCGTCTTAGATGAAGAAGCATGCTTCGAATGCTCCATCTTCTCCTTACGCAGCGACAACACGACGAAACGAGTATGGTTGAAGTGGAAGTCATGAATATTCTCTTCTGCTATATGTAAACCGTACGTTTCTGCCGCCAAACGGTTGCCAATTGCCGCAACACGCAGTTCTGGCTGCTCAGAAATAGATTTTGCTGCCGCTGCAGTAGACGTCGTTTGAATCAACGGAATCCTGCGGTAACGATACTGCAAAAACTTATGACATTGTGCCAACGCATGCGGATGGGACTGAATCGAATCCAATTCATCCAAATGATCCTTCTGCGATTTATTCACCAACATATGCTGCTCAATCGGCATGGAAATTTCAGCAGTAATAAACAACTCTTCACTATTGAATAAATAATCAATCGTCAACGGTACAGAACCTTCGAGTGCATTCTCCAATGGAACGACCGCATACGCGACGTGTCCTTCTGTCACTGCCTCTATACAATCCGGAATAGTCGGACGTGGTGTTAAGCCTTCCATGCCGAATAAATCGGACGCTGCAATATGGGTGAAGGATGCTTCGGGTCCCAAAAACGCAACGGAAGGTACATACTTCTTTTCGGTCATCATTCTTTCATCTCCCCACTGATTTAAGAGGTCAGAAAACCCCTGAACTAATTAAGTCAACAGAATCAATAAATCGAGGTGCTTTGAGTCGCTGTAAAAATGCTTCTACTTTAATTTCCATTTCCGTCACATCCAGTGATAATGTAATATTGGCGCGCCCCTGGACAGGAATCGTCTGGTGGATCGTCAATACATTACATTTCGCCTCCGAGACGACTTCCAAAAGCACAGCTAAAGAACCCTTTAAATCTTCCAGTTGAATAAAAATCGTCAAAATCCGGTCCCGTGCGATTGATTCGAACGGGAACACGGCATCACGATACTTATAAAAAGCACTCCGTGACAGACCGACCCGTTTAGTTGCTTCTTGGATCGTTGTCACTTCGCCCCTTGCCATCATTCGTTTAGCTTCGAGCATTTTCTGCATCGACTCGGTCAATACATCTTCGCGCACTAAATAAAACTGGCCTTCCCCGATTTGTTCCATTTCGCTCCCCCCAAAACGAGCCATTTCGACCTTACTCCAAGAACTCGAATTCGTAACTCATGATACGTACGATATCGCCGTTTTTCGCACCACGTTCACGCAATGCTTCGTCGATTCCCATTCCACGCATCTGACGAGAGAACTTGCGAACTGATTGATCGAAGTTGAAATCGGTCATCTGGAACAAGCGCTCCAACGTATAACCAGACAACATAAACGCTCCATCATCGTCACGCGAAATAATGAAATCAGGTCCAGTTGATTCGTGTTTATACAATACAGAATTGCTTGTTTCCTCATCCGCATCTGTCAACATAGGGAATTCCGGTGTGGTTTCAAGGAGGTCTAAAATGGCATACAGCAATGGATCTAAACCTGTTCTTGTCAATGCGGAAATCGGGAACACTTGAATCTCTTCATCACCGAGTGCCTCTTTGAATGCCTCTAGATTTTCTTGTGCATCTGGCATATCCATTTTATTCGCCACAATTATCTGTGGACGTTCAGTCAATCGCATATTGTACTGTTCCAGTTCTTTATTGATCGTCTGATAGTCTTCGAACGGCTCACGGCCCTCAAGTCCCGACATATCGATAACATGCACGATAACACGTGTACGTTCGATGTGACGTAAGAACTGATGTCCAAGTCCGACTCCTTCATGTGCCCCTTCAATCAACCCTGGTAAATCCGCCATGACGAATGTACGGTGATCATCGGTTTCAATCATTCCGAGATTAGGAACTAGCGTGGTAAAGTGATAATCCGCGATTTTCGGCTTCGCTGATGAAACGACCGATAGTAACGTCGATTTCCCAACACTTGGGAATCCAACAAGACCCACGTCAGCGAGAACTTTTAATTCAAGGATGATATCCCTACTAACGCCCGGCTCACCTTTTTCAGAAAGCTCTGGCGCTGTGTTCTGCGGCGTAACGAAACGGCTGTTTCCGCGTCCTCCACGCCCACCGCGCGCGATGACTGCTTGCTGGCCATGTTCAACCAAATCTGCAATAATCGTTTCAGTTTCCGCGTCTTTGACGACTGTGCCAGGCGGAACTTTAACGATCATATGCTTACCGCTACGACCGTGCATATTCTTACTTTGACCGTGTTCTCCACGATCCGCTTTAAAGTGACGCTGATAACGGAAATCCATTAACGTACGCAGCCCTTCATCCACGACAAAGATGACGTCTGCGCCTTTCCCGCCATCCCCACCGGATGGTCCACCATTGGCTATATATTTTTCACGACGGAACGAAACCATACCATCGCCACCGTCGCCACCTTTTACAAATACTTTCACGTGATCCACAAACATAATTTATAATCCTCCTAATTGTCCACTGATGGTAAACGTCCATTGATTCGGTTCACCGAGGACTTCGACCGTAAGCTGAGATGAATGTTCTGGGATGTCTAGTTGCTTTGCGTACAGCTCGGTAAATGTCAGTTGCATACTCCAAGATGCATCTTCTGTTGTGACTTCAATCGTCACAGGACAATCTGCATAGCGCTGAATTTGCGCTTCCACAGCCAGCACGACTTGTTCCAAGTAGTCGGCCAACAATTGGTCCATTTCACTTGAATCAATTTTTTCAGTAATATCACAATACAGTTGCACCTTTAAAACCGGATATCGCCACTCAAGTGTCGTGATCCACTCCTCAGTAAGAGGCATGTCTAATCTCTGAAGCAAAGCTTGTCGCTGCATGTCCGCTGTTTTCTCAAGTATACAGTTTCGCGCATCTGTATATTTCCCCATATCAATATTCATGAGGATCAATTGCAGATCATTCATGTGATCGTGTCGACTATATCTCACTGCCTGCGACACATTTAGCTTATTCTTCCCCATATTTTCACCACCAGCTGTTTTCGTACTTCTTAGTATAGCATTTTCGCGCGCAAATCACTAAAAAAATCGTTATGGAGGGACAAATTACTTGAAATGTATGTCCAATCATCATGTTAAATTGGTCAAGCGCTCATTATTCCCCCGTAAGCGATCAATAAACCCTTTAGCCGCTCATAACCGTGATCAAGCGATCATACATACTTGCTATCCGCTCTATCAACCAGGCTAAGCGCTCATACTTTCCTGCCGTCCGCTCATACCCCGATAATCTTGACATAAGAAAAAGGACTGCAACAAGTGCAGTCCTTTTTCACATTGTCATGCTATCCAATTAAGCTTCTTGCGTTGCTGCTGGGTAGACACTGACTTTCTTTTTGTCGCGGCCAAGACGTTCGAAACGAACGACGCCATCGATTTTTGCGAATAGAGTATCATCTCCACCGCGTCCAACGTTTTCACCTGGGTGAATTTTAGTTCCACGCTGGCGATAAAGGATTGATCCACCGGAAACGATTTGTCCATCTGCGCGCTTAGCACCAAGACGTTTCGAATGTGAATCACGACCGTTCTTAGTAGAACCTACACCTTTTTTCGATGCGAAAAACTGAAGATCTAAACGTAACATAGCTGCCACCTCCTACTTTTCAAAGGATAATTTTATATAATCTGCATAGTCTAATTCAATCGTTTGTAAAGAAATAATCATTGCTTGCAGGAGTAGTTGAACTTGCGCATCTTGTTCCGTTACCGGAAATGCCACACGTAAGTATCCACCATCCGCACCTTGATCCACATCGGGTTCAATCGAAGTCAACTGCATAATAGCATTTACCGCACCAAATGATACGGCAGAAGCACCAGCACAAACTAGATCTTGTCCGTGTTCGGCAAAGTTTGCATGACCATCCATCTCAAAAACTGAGATGCGCCCAGAAGGCTCTTTTATAATTCTGACATGTATCATGCCGGATTATAGATTGATTCCGTCAATAACGATTTTCGTGTATGGCTGACGGTGTCCTTGTTTTTTGCGATAGTTTTTCTTCGCCTTATATTTGAAAACAACAATTTTCTTTGCGCGGCCTTGCTTGACAACCTTACCTGTTACAGTTGCGCCTTCTACGAATGGAGCACCGACTTTAACGTCATCTCCGCCCACCATTAGCACCTTGTCAAAAGTTACCACTTCATCAGCTTCACCAGCAATCTTCTCAATGAAGATCTCTTGGCCTGCTTCAACTTTGATTTGTTTTCCACCAGTTTCAATAATTGCGTACATACTTGCACCTCCTCTAATTATACAGACTCGCCTTGACAGGTGATTCAACCTACGAATACTTGAACCTGTTTAGTGCGGTTGTAGCACGGGTGCTACAATCAATAACAGTAAAATATTATCACATAGAAAAGAGCAGGTCAAGCATTCTTCCTAGAATCTTTTAAAAGAAGGAAGTTTCTTTTTTAGTGAGCTGTTCAAAGACTCGCTCATACCTTCTAAAACGATAGGAAATAATGTTTTGCACTGCTAAAAAAGAGGTGATTATTACGAGTGGCATACTATCGGGCAAGTACGCAATTAAAAATGCACAAAGCGATGCAGACACGACGATAGAATACAGTAGGAAATTTGAGCGAGTGGTGTATTTCGTTGCTTCCGTCTCTAGCAAAATAGACACTACTTGTCCACCATCAAGTGGCAGAATGGGTAGTAAGTTCACGCTTAGCAAGATCATCTGAATCCTTAAAAACTGCGTATCCCCCGGGAATGTCAAACATATGCCAAGTACTAATAAAACGGCTGTCGCGACAGGTCCACCTAGCGCCACGATCAGCCGTTGCTGTTTATTTGCCAACTGCCGATTAACAAATTGTAACTCCCCTCCATACGGTAAGATGGTACAACTCCTAATTTTCATTCCGACGTGTCGTGCGGCCAAAACGTGTCCAAGTTCATGAAAAAGTAAAGAGAATAAGAGCATCGCATACATTGACACACCACCGACAATCATGAAAAATAAAAAAATCGGCAACAATACCGGATGAATACGATACTTCATTGCTGGCCGCCCGACATATACGTTGCCAACACGGTAGGCTCCAGCGGTATCCCATTACGTTTCACGCGGATATATACTGCCTCCTCTGCCATTACCGCAATCTCATCCCCAAGTCTCACAGCTGTGTATGGAAGCGTTGAGAACGAGCCTACAAACCCATACGTTACTTCATCACCGTTATCGTACTGAACAGTCACCGTCTTTCCTGACTGCCTGGTATAGCCTGTAAAGACGACTAGTCCGCTTCCTTGTGAAGTAATCGACATAGGTTGTGTATACGAGATAATAGCTCCGTCTTGATAGGGTTGGAACGATTCGTACGTCTTTAATGGATTAAATGCCGAATTCCCTGATACCGTGATGACTTCATCTTCTGATATCAAGGAAGAAACCCACTTCTTCATCACCACAAAATCTTTCCCTGTCGTCACATATTGCGTAATAGGTATATTGATTAGCTGACGTTCTTCCAGTTTTGATAAACCTACAACAGACACCAACAGCACAATGGCCATGATCCATTTTGTTTTCCACTTCATCACGTCCCCTCCCTTACCTGCAGTGTATGAAAAGAAGGAGAAATAAATGACGAATGAAAAAACTCAGCACCGTAAAAGGCACTGAGCTTTGAGTTTGTATTATTTACTGAACATATTCTTGATCTTGCCGAAGAATCCTGCTTTGCTTTTCTCCATCGTCATCAACGGCACAGACTCACCTAAGATGCGTCGTGCAATGTTGCGATAACCGATTGCAGCAGGGTTTGTCGGGTCCATCACGACAGGTTCGCCTTTATTTGAAGCAGAAATAACGTTTTGATCATCCATTACGATACCTAATAAATCAATCGATAAATGCGTCGTGATTTCATTGACATCCAATGTTTCGCCGCTTTCCATCATACCGCTTCTAATGCGGTTGATAATCAATTTCGGCGGTTCAAGTTCTTCTTCTGCTTCAAGCAGTCCAATAATACGGTCTGCGTCACGTACAGCAGAAATCTCTGGAGTCGTCACGACAATCGCGCGGTCCGCACCAGAAATCGCATTTTTGAATCCTTGTTCAATTCCTGCTGGGCAGTCAATTAAAACATAATCATAATCCTGTTTTAATTCTAAAACGAGCTTCTTCATTTGTTCCGGATTCACGGCACTCTTATCGGTCGTCTGTGCTGCTGGCAGCAAGAACAATCGATCCTCGAAGCGCTTATCTTTCACAAGGGCCTGATGTACTTTGCAACGCTCTTCCACCACATCGACCAAATCATAAATAATTCGGTTTTCCAGGCCAAGAATTACGTCCAAGTTACGCAGACCGATATCTGTATCGACTAAACACACTTTTTTCCCTTGTAACGCAAGAGCGGTACCAAGATTGGCTGACGTCGTGGTTTTTCCAACGCCACCTTTACCAGAAGTAATGACAATTGCTTCTCCCAAATTATATACCTCCCTTAAATGTAGCAAGGTCCGGACGTAAATATCGGAGCTCCTGAAGACGGTCTATCGCAATCTGCCCATTCTTTTGAAGATACGCACATTCCATTTCAGGTTGCTCAGAAAGAATCGTCAATTCGTCGGTCATGATTTCGATCTTATCCGCAATTTTCAGATGCGTCGCCTCCAGCCAAGATGCAGCAATGACTGCGTCTTTATTGCCTTGTGCTCCCGCATGTGCAATGCCTTTGACACGACCCAGTACATAAATACTGCCGCCCGCAATGACTTGCGCACTCTGATTCACATCACCGATAATGACCAAATCGCCATCAGCCTTTACGACCTGACCCGATCGAACGATTCCTATATAGGTTTCGGACTGCTTCTCGATCAACTTTCTCTCACACTCTTTTAACGAAATGACGTCACTATGTACCTTCGAAACTCGCAAATGAGGGGAAGTATGAATGACCGATTGAATCTTGTTCATGTCTTTCTCGTCACAATAACGATGCCCTAGATGCAACTGTACTTCAGACACACCTTCAAGTACGCTGCTCTGAACTTTTTCTTTCAACTCACTTAGCAATTCGGTAAATGCGCAATGGTCATCCAATCGTAATACTAAGCCGTCTTTTGTTCCTTTTATCGTTATCAACTGTGATTTCGTCACCTACATCACCTCACAATACTTAAAAACCTGCTTGTTTTTGAAAAAATCTTTTCTCTGTAATCTGTTTGAACATATAGCCGAACATCACGATAAATAATGAATTCGCAATCATTGTCGGAACGAGTCGACTCGTAAAGAATTCGCCGAAATCAATGGACGTTAACGCAATCACACTAGCAAAAAAGTACGACAACAATTCCAGTAACACAATCATTACTACTGATAATACCATAACCGTCACGGTATGACGCTCAATTTGTCGAATTACTAACGCCGCAACATAACAAATCAGTGGATACATGAATGTGTATAATCCAATAATATCAATATGATACATATCATACAACAGTCCAAGGACAAATCCGTAAATAATCGCTCGCTTGCTTGTATAATAAGTCGCAATGAAAATTAAATAGACAATTAGGAACCTAGGGACCGTGACATATAAATTACCGTTAATTTCAATCGGTGAAAACAGACTGAAGATAGGTTCTAGGAAAAATAATAGGATAGCAATTAACGGAATGATGAATCGGATCATGACTCATCGTCTCCTTTAGTCGTTGCGGAGTTGCCCCCGTCAGTCCCATCGACAACCGTCATGGAACGCTTTGCGATCATCACATGATCTAGTTTTGAGAAAGTAGCTGCCGGTTTTATATAGGCCAGTTTCGTCAGTCCGTAGTCGTCCGTAGAAACTTCGGTTACTTCCCCTATTAAAATGCCTTTAGGGAAGATTCCTCCAAGCCCTGAAGATATCACTTGCATCCCTTTTTTTACATTGAAGCTCGAATCTAGCCTCTTCATGATCAATTGTCTCGAAGTCCGATCGTATCCTTCGATTAAACCAAACATTTCTTCTTCGCCAACTACCATAGCCGCCACACGGAAATCGCTATTTTCCGTTGAAATCAATTCGACTGTTGACGTGAATGGAGTCGACAAAATGACTTTACCAATCAGACCTTGCGCCGTCATGACCGCCATATTGACGTCCACTCCAGCTGTCGTTCCTTTGTCTATGATAATCTTCTCTTCCCATTGATCAGGATTGCGTGAGATCACCGTGGCTTGTATCGGCTCAAATGCGCGCAGATCTTCTTGCTTATCAATAATTCCACGTAGCTTCACATTATTTGCTTTGACATCCACCAACTCCGCTTGCATGGCGGCATACGTTTCCAGACGCTTTTTTAATCGTTTGTTTTCTTCGTATGTATTAAGCATCGTATCAATATTTTCAATCAGTCCCGTCACAAAGTGGGCTGGTTTCGTAACGAGCGACTGCCCGAAACCTACGACATCCTTCACTGCTTGTTCCGGTACATTTGCATGATTTCGGTCGCGAAGTGAAAATGCAATTAATGCCACAAGGACGATTACTCCTACTAATAAAATGATTAATCGTTTATTGGAAAAAAAACGCGGCATTGCCTACATCTCCTCCAATTAATATTATGATTGAATTTTTTTAATGAGTTTTAAATTATCCAAAGCTTTACCTGTTCCAATCACTACGCAGTCTAGCGTATCTTCTGCTACAAATGCAGGCATTTTTGTTTCTTCAGAAATTGCTTTATCGAGATTACGAAGTAATGAACCGCCACCTGTTAAGACAATTCCACGTTCCATAACGTCTGACGCCAATTCAGGTGGTGTCTGTTCCAGCGTCTTTCTCATACCTTCAATAATCAAATCCATCGGCTCACGCAACGCTTTCGTGATTTCCTGCGAATTAATTTCCATCGTTTTCGGCAAGCCTGTCAATAAGTCACGACCGTGGATGTCCATTTTCTCCGTCTTATCTAAATCAAATGCCGAACCAATTTGCATTTTGATGTTTTCGGCAGTACGTTCACCGATCATCAATTTATATTCTTTACGGATATACGTTATGATAGCTGAATCCATAGAATCTCCACCAACACGGATCGAAGTACTCGTCACGATGCCGCCTAGAGAAATGATGGCCACTTCCGTCGTACCTCCGCCTATATCGACGACCATACTGCCCGTTGGTTCCCATACTGGCAAATTCGCACCAATTGCAGCCGCAAAAGGTTCTTCGATCGTATATGCTTCTTTCGCACCCGCTTGACGTGCAGCATCGATCACCGCGCGTTGCTCAACCGATGTAATACCATATGGCACACAAACCATAACGGTCGGTTTCGTCCATGAATTTCCTGCTGATTTTAGCGCTTCTTTTAAATAATGACGAATCATGGCAGTTGTTGTTTCAAAATCTGCAATGACTCCTTCTCGCATCGGGCGAATTGCCACGACTGAAGTCGGTGTACGTCCGATCATGGCATGCGCTTTACTGCCTACCTCTACGATTTCACCGGTCGTCGTATTTTTCGCTACGACAGAAGGTTCCCTTAGCACAATACCTTTATCCTTAATGAAAACTAGAGTATTGGCTGTCCCCAAGTCAATTCCTACGTTTCTTGATCTGAAACCAAACAAGTCAATTCTCCCTTTCTATAAAACCATCATCGGTATTCTTAAAAGCATACACCACATTATAACGGAAAGGTAACTTAATTTACAGTGTCACCCGGCCAGTTTGCAAAAAACATCGAAAAAGAGACTGATTTACCAGTCTCTCTACTTTCGCGCGACAATTTTTACGCTTTTAGATGTACCCTTTGTCTTTTAAACTGATGAATTTCTGATCACCGATAATGATATGATCGAGCACATCCACGCCCATGATCTGCCCCGCTTCCATCAGTCGTTTCGTCACTTCGATGTCTTCCCTCGAAGGTGTCGTGTCGCCACTTGGATGATTATGTGAAATAATCATCGATGCGGCCGACCGTTTAAAAGCTTCACGGAACACTTCACGCGGATGTACTATGGAAGAATTCAAACTGCCAATGAAAATCGTTTGCTTATGTAACACTTCATTTTTTACATTCAAAAATAACACCACGAAATGTTCTTGATTCAACGACGACATATCCGTCATTAAATAATTCGCGGCATCTTCCGGTGAACGAATCTTATAGCGTTCGTGCGGGGCCGTTCGATACAATCGCTTGCCGAGTTCTGCGGCAGCCAATAACTGCACCGCCTTCGCTTCACCAATCCCTTTAATTTTGGTCATCTCGTCCACTGTTAACTCTTTCAAATCTTGTAAACGGTCAATTGTCGACAACACACGGTTGGCGAGTACGAGAACAGATTCCGAGCGGGAGCCGGTGCGCAACAGAATCGCCATCAGCTCTTGGTTGGATAAACTGCTCGCCCCTTCTCGTATTAAACGCTCACGAGGCCTGTCAGCGATATGCACATCACGGATCATCATTTGCGGAGCTAAATCAAGCGGCATTACGCACCACCTTCTAAAGTTAGCAACCCTTCCTGACGCATCCGGTTGACTAGATCACTGATCGGCAACCCTACGATGTTTTGATAATCGCCTACCATATTTTCCACAAACAGCATCCCTTGCGTTTGGATGCCGTACGCACCTGCTTTATCTGAAGCATCTCCTGATTCCACATATGCACGAACGAGCTCTTCATCCAGTTTCCTGAACTTCACTTGAGACAAATCAGCAAACTGTATCGTCTTCCCGTTCGCAAGGATCGTCACACCTGTAATCACTTCATGTAGCTCTCCAGAAAGCTCCATCAAGAAGTCAATGGCTTGCGCGTCATCTTCTGGCTTTGGGAACACTTTGTCATCTTTCACTACAATTGTATCTGCCGCAATGATGATTTCTTCTTCTGATTCAACTACCGAAAGCGCCTTTTGCTCAGACAGACGAACCGCATATTCATATGGCTCTTCCGGTGTAAACGGTAAATTCTCGTCTACATCGCTCGGTCTCACGATAAAATCAATTCCTGCAAGCTGTAATAATTCTTTACGTCTCGGCGAGGAAGATGCGAGCACAATAGGTTTTAAACTACTAAATTTCATTGGAACAACCCCCTTTTTCCTAGTGTACGCTATTCCACGCGATTTGAAAAAAGGGCAAAATTCAATTCTCCCCCGTATATGGGATCAAAATTGAATTTTGAAGCACGGGTCTTGATTCGAGTAATGCGCCAACAGATGCAGTCTCGCGACAGAGGAATCCTTTGTAAATGCAGTAATGGCGGTCATTTTCTTCGCAAAGTCTCCCCCTTTTTTCGCGTCTTTTGCATCTTTAGACAATTCAATTTTCGATAGATCCTCAGCAAGCAACGCTTTTCTCACCTCGCCGGCATCCGCAGACTTGCAAGTGCCCGGTACGACTGTAATTCTCTTCTTAAATGCATCTTCGCCTTCCTTCAAAATTACATCACTCTCGTTCAGCCAAACCGCTCCCCAGACATAGAACTGTCCCCCCGCTGGCACGATAGCCGTACTTGCGAGACTCGGATTGTCCGCCACGAAATCCGTCGCTGCCTCCTGACTGGAAAACACACCATGCTGCTTAACGAACATAGTATCTCCACCCTCAGCCGCTCCGCCTTGCTCGTCTGTCTTCGGCCCAGTCGTCGCTACCGTCTCATTCGCCTTATCCTTTTTCTCTCCCGTAGTCGATATCGTCAGCCCGATCACTAGTACTGCGACCAAGCCGATCGCTATCCCTTGCACTAACGCCCGAATCACAATGTTCTTTGAATACGTCCTGCGGAAATTCATTCCATCACTCCACTAGTTTTCTTTCACCATATCAAAATGAACGTAAAAAAAGACGAGACTGTTGTCGTCTCGTCCATAAACATTTACCGATTTAGTTCAACAAACCTGTATACCAACTGACAAGCTGCGTCCCATAGAAATAAGCAATTAGTGCAGCGACCGCAATCGAAGGACCGAATGGCACAGGTGTTTTACGTCCTTGCTTCGTCTTTTTTAAGAAGATCATGCCGACAATCGCGCCTATCAATGAAGCGAGAAACAGCGTCACTAACGTCTGCATCGTTCCGAGCACCAAACCAATAACGAAAAACAACTTAATATCGCCACCGCCCATACCACCGTTCGACACGAAGGCAATCAATAGCAACAAACCGAACCCCACCGCAGCTCCAAGCAAGCTATCCCACCAGGGCGTCAGCGGACTGACGAAGCGCAAGATGAAAATTGCAATACCAAACGGCAATAAAATTTTATTCGGAATCAACATATACTTTAGATCGGATACCGTTAAAATAACCAACATGGAAATAAATAACAAAGCCACAACGAATTCCCATTGAAATCCGAAGTGTAAGAACGCACAGACGAACAGCACACCCGTGATCAGCTCCATCACGGGATATAAAGCACTGATCTTCTCTTTACATCCACGGCACTTCCCACGCAAAAACACGTAAGAGAAAACCGGCACCAGATCTACTGCGGTCAGATTACGATCACATGTCGTACAGCGAGAAGGTGGTGACACGATGGATTCCTTTACCGGCAAACGTATGCCGACTACGTTAAAGAACGAGCCAAACGTAATGCCGTAAAGGAAGAAAAAACTACTATAGAGCCATTCCATGGATTACCTCCTCACCCCGCTTTCTCAGTACCTGTCATTTTATTGATCGTCGTTGGATCGAATTTCATCGCAGGTGGCGGCGCGTCTACTTTCGGCGCCTCATTTTGTAAATTGACGAGATCCGGACGGAAGTACGCATGGAATGAAATCACAACTTTCATTTCACCGATATCCGATTCCTCTTCCGTTTTCTCGGCAGTCGCTTCGAATTGAATCGTCTCTACATTTATCAGTCGAATCATTTCTTCAATCTCGTAAATGAACGAATCGACTTGCTTATATGTATCTGCAGCGAGTGTCACTTCCATCAACACGGTTTCGAGATTTTGTACATTTTCCGGCAGTAGTTCTATATCGAATACTTCCTTCGAGAAATTAATTTCTTCAATTCGACTATCGGACTTTACTTCCGCCTTCTCCAGACGAATCAGCAATGCATCTTCTAACGGAATGACAGGCACAACTTTTTGAAGTGGTGCAGACGTTACAGTTTCATTTACATCTCGATTCGCTAATTGTTTTTGTAATGAAAACAACACATCACGTTCTGAAGCAAACTGAGCCGCCGTCTGATCCTTCATTTCTTTTGCCGGCAAGTAGACGTTCGTCACCGTGTAATAGACAAGTGCAATAAGGAAAATGGAAGCCAATACGACTAAACCAATCTCCATCTGACGTTTAGATAAATATTTATTCAACCGTATCGCCTCCTTCCGTATTCGCATCTACAGGAGGTTGTAGTTCTTCAGGGGCAGGTTCTTGTGGTTGCTCTTGCGGTTCTGAAATCACATCAGGATCAACGTCTGCGTCTGTTCCTGGTAGCGCACGTTCATCGACAAATTGAATGAAATAGGTAGCAAAATATCTAGGCAAGACATTCTCCCGCTCATCGATGTCTAATTTTTCCGTTTCAATTCCTTCGAACGTCGCGTCGATCACTAACGACGAAGCTTTCATTCGGGTTAGATAAAGCGCCGGCTCCATCAAGTCATCAAACTGTACTTTCAATGTCACTTCATTGGGCGCAGTGAACGTTAGCTCTTGGAAAAACCCTCGATCTGGCAAGGCTTTCGTTAGATCATCTATAAGCGGTTGTGTTTTATATTGGTGCCCTTTTAGAAACTCTACAGTCGCTGCTAATTGTTCTTTTTCCTGACCAAATGCAGACAAATGCATTTGCGACGTGATACCTTCTTGTTGTTTCTGTATTTCATACGTGGATTGTTGCAACCTCGCCGCTTCATCTTCATATTTTTGCGCAATGAAATAAAGCACAACCCAACTAATAAAAGCGACTAAAAGTATTGCAATCGCTATCCAAAGAAAAGTAGCCTTCTCACGTATCTTTTCCGGCAGTAGATTTATATTAACTAACATATTACACCTCTTCCTTCAGCGCGAGACCAATAACTCGGTGGAAATCCGCAGTAATCGCGGTTCCGTCCACACAACTAATCGGCTCTTTCACTAAGGGAAGTGCTTCGATTGCTAAACGTTCTCGTACCATCTGCAATAATTCTTCTTGTTGTCTATATGTACCATTCCACACTAGATGGGTAATAGTGGAATCGTTTTCCGCCAAATTAAAGCGATAGAAGTTTGCTAGCTTCTCAAGTTCCATGACAATCGTATCCGGCTCAACTTGTTGCTCTAGCTCTTCGCCTGTTGCCATGCTAAGCGGCACTTCCAGTTCCATCGAGCGAATAAACAAAGGATAATGAGAATAGAAAATAGACACAGTCAGGCTACGGCCACGCAAATCAGCAAGGAGAATATGTTCTGACCCCTCAAATTGGTGCACATGATGTGCCAGGCGATACAGAGAAAGCGGTGCAATATCCGCCACAACTGGTTCCACTTTTACGGACTTCAGCACTTCCTCATAGGTCTGCATAATACTTTCTTTAGACGCAATCAAAATCGCTTCATTTTGCGATTGATTAGCTGTATAAGGAACGACATCAAACACCGGATCGTCAAAAGGCAAATAAATCGTCGAACCGATCTCGATAAAGAAATGGCTTTTCAGCTCTTCATCTTCCACCGTGTCAGGATACGCAACGCGTCGGATGATGACATATGTATCAGGCGCAAGAAACGCCACGTCACGCTTCACAAGATTCCAATCTTTCACAACCTCCGTCAGAACATCGCGGAGCTTATCCCCTTCGGCTATTCGGCCTTCCATTATGATATGTGCTGGCAACAACAATTCTTTCGCGATTTCCAGCACGATCGGATTCAAGGACTTTATACGCACGTACCGGATCGCATCGTCGTCAAGAGTTAACGAATGCACACGCTTTTTACGGCTGAGTGTAGGTATAGAAAGTTTGGAAAGTGGGCGTTTTAGTTTAGAAAAAATTGACATAAATGAACTCCTTCCAGACGAGCAAACGCGGGGTGTTTGGTGATTATTTCCTAGTAAACTAGTTATGGTAAGTATAGCAAAAGTGTTGGGAGAAAGGAAGACTGGTAGGAAGAGCTTACGAAATATTAAGCATTGTAATTAATCACCTGATATGGAGGGTAATTCATCACATTTTTCAGTTCTAACTTTTGTGGATTTCTCACTATTATTAATCATTTCGACAGTGGTTTTCGAAATTTAACGTCATTTTCCTCGACGTATGCTTTACTACAAATCCAAAGGGGTTAGCTTCAACAATGCACAATATGTAATTGACTAAGTTTTCGCTTTAAAGAGAACACAGTTGAATTAATGTAAGAATACCTACAGAGTTAATATAATAATTAATTTCAATGTGTTCAATAAAATATGAACTAGCAACGTTTAGTAATATAACCGTTAGCATCTTTAACGAGCGTAACACGACGAGTGTCGGCAAGAAGTTTCTTCACAAGAGTACAATCTTATAAGTTGCACAATTGAATTTATTGAATCTATGATTATTCACATTTCTAAAAAAAATTGATTTTAAAAAAACTCTGCAGGGAATATCTGCAGAGTTTTAATGAATTAAGTAATATAATTATGGAAAGATACTTATCTCGTCACTTCAACTGTACCGGTAGTTCCTTTAACTGCAGCATCAGTAATATTTTTAGAAGTCGAACCTTTGAAAGTTACTGTAACACCTTTTGTCGTTGCGGTACCTACTAAAGTATTTGATCCGCCATCTACTTTTGTAACTGTTGCTGATGTAAGGCCACCAACTTCATTTAAAAATCCTTCTGTAGTTAACTTCGTAAGGTCAACTGACTTTTCACCGTTTTCTGCAAAGTACATCTGTGCAGCAGATAATACGTTTTGTCCATCAGACTTTAATGCATTAACCTTAGAATTCGTAATAATATTCCCAATAGCCGGCACCGCAATCGCAGCAATAATACCCAAAATAACAATAACCGCTAATAGCTCGACAAGTGTCAAACCTTTTTGATTCAATTTCTTCTGCATAAACTTTTTCATATAATTCCCCCCTCTTGTCTATCATACTTTATGAGTAAAGTATACCAGAGAATCTAGTAAATTAAAACCAGTTTAATTGAAAAAACTTAAAATTATTACTAACATTTGTTATTTCCGTTACAAATTATCTATCTGTTCAAACATACTAAACATCGGTAACATGATTGCCAAAACTATAGTCCCGACTATAGCAGCTAAGAAAACAATCATTAAAGGCTCTATCAAAGCCTTTAAGCGGTCTGTAGCTGCTTCTACTTCTTTCTCATAAAAATCGGCAACTTTGGCTAACATAGAGTCTAAAGAACCAGTCTCTTCACCAATTGCAATCATATGAGGAATTAATGGTGGGAATGCCCAGTGATTTAACATAGGTTCTGTCAAAGATCCACCACGTTCCATTGATACTCTAGACTCACCAATCACTTTTGAAATGACCTCATTCCCTACCACTCTTTCTGTCATAGACAGGGCCTGTAAAATCGGTACAGAGCTCGAAAACATGGAACTTAATGTGCGCGTCATCATTGCGAGGGAAGACTTTTGAGCAATGCTACCGAATATAGGTAATTTCAACAAGATGGTATCCAGAATATATTTCCCTTTTGGGTTGCTTCTGAACATGATATACCCAACAACTAGAATTGAAACTATAAGAATGAACAAGTACCAGTAGTTTGCAATCCATTCACTAGCTGCCATTACCGCTCGAGTTAGCCAAGGTAGTTGTCCACCTATGCTATCAAACATATCTACGAACATCGGTACGACGAACCATAGAAGAAAAATGACTACAGTGATCGCTATAATGCCTACTACAACTGGATATGCCATCGCTGATGTGACTTTTTGTCTTGTACGATACGCTTTCTCGAAATGCTCTGCTAATTGATCCAATGATTCATCTACCGTACCCGAAACTTCTCCTGCCGCCACCATGTTTAAAATTAACGGTTCAAATACTTTAGGATGTTTTCCGAAAGCTACAGATAACGCTGTACCTGTACGTAAATCTTCCTGAACTGCAGTCAAAATCTTTCGTAATGCCGCTTGCTCCACCTGCATAGATAATATCCTTACTGCATCCACAATCGTGACTCCTGCTTGAAGAAGTGTAGAAAACTGCCGTAAGAACATAATCAATTGATCACGCTTCACCGGACTACCGATCGTAATATCCTTCGTTAGCATCGTTTCTTTCTGCTCAACAAGATTTACTACACGAATTCCCTGATCTTTAAGTTTAATCGCTGCATCTCGCTTATTCGTAGCCGTCACTGTACCACGGCGAATCGCTTTCGCATCTCGCCCTTCATATGTAAAACGAGCCACTCTTAATCATCCCCTTGCATAAACGGCAATGCCGCTTCATACGAAATGATTCTCTGATCCATCAAATTCTTTACGGAGTGGTCCATCATATGCATTCCAAGTGCACGGCTTGTCTGAATGACGTTCGGAATCTGGTGAATTTTCTCAGACCGTATCAAGTTTGATACAGCGGGATTATTAATCATAATCTCTGTCGCCGCACGTCTTCCTTGCTTATCCATCGTCTGGAATAATCGCTGGGAAACGACTGCCTTTAAAACACCTGCCAACTGCACGCGAATTTGTGCCTGTTGCCCATGAGGAAATACGTCTATAATTCTATCAATTGTCGAAGCGGCACTCCATGTGTGTAACGTCGCAAGAACTAAATGACCGGTTTCCGCAGCAGTGATAGCCGTAGAGATCGTCTCCAGGTCACGCATCTCACCTACTAATATGACATCCGGATCTTGACGCAAAGCAGCACGTAAGCCGTCCGCAAACGACAGTGTATCAAAACCGACTTCCCGTTGATCGATAATAGAAGAACCATGCTCATGCATATACTCAATTGGATCTTCTAACGTAATAATATGCTTTCGCATCGTTTCATTCATATAACGAATCATTGCCGCAAGTGTTGTGGACTTACCCGAACCAGTTGGCCCTGTAACTAAAATTAGTCCTTGTGCAGTGTCAGATAAGCTCTTCAACGTTCCCGGCATATTCAACTCATCGATCGTAGGTATCTTTGTAGGAATCGTCCGAAATGCTAATGATATCGCACCGCGTTGTTGGAATGCGTTGACACGGAAACGAGAAACGCCAGCGATTTCATAAGAATAGTCAATCTGTCCAGCTTCTTTAAATGCAGGAATCATCTTTTCTGGAATCGTTTGATAAGCAATTTCTTTTGTGTCTTCCTCGGTCATAACGATTTCACCAAATCGTTTCAAATCACCATGTACTCGGAAAACTGGGGGCACGCCAACAGTCAAATGAATATCAGACGCTTTGATAGTAAAGGCTTCAGTTAATAATTGATCTATTCTTTCGGTCACCGCAAACACTCCTAATCTATCAAGGCCACTCTCAACACTTCTTCAGTAGTGGTAATGCCTTGTTTCACTTTTTCCAAACCATCATCTATCAGGAAAATCGTTGCACTCTTCTCTGCGATTTCACGGAATACAGTAGGCGATGCGCTATTGTTGATCGCATTACGCATTTCAGCATTGATGATCAATACTTCATGAATCGCAATCCTTCCGCGATATCCTGTCATATTACATGCAGAACAACCCGCACCGCGATGAATCGTTTCAATCGTTTTCCTACGTCTAGCGAAAATTTCTTTTTCACGATCAGTAGCTAGCTGTGTAGTGCCGCAGTCCCGGCATACACGTCGGATCAATCGTTGAGCTACAATTGCATTAAGGGAGGCAGTCAAAAGGAATGGCTCTACACCCATATCAAGTAGCCGTGATATAGATGCAACCGAGTCATTCGTGTGGATTGTGCTCAAAACCAAATGTCCTGTCAAAGAAGCTCGTATCGCAATTTCTACCGTCTCTTTATCCCGAATTTCTCCTACCATGACCACATCAGGATCTTGACGCAATATAGAACGTAACCCTTTCGCAAACGTTAATCCCACATTCGTATTCACTTGAATCTGATTAATTCCTTCCAATTGATACTCTACCGGATCTTCAATCGTAATAATATTTACCTCTTCGCTATTTAACCGATTCAACGCCGCGTATAATGTAGATGATTTACCCGAACCAGTAGGTCCAGAGATCAACACAATACCGTTCGGCTTCTCAATTTCTCCAAGAAAACGTTCCAGATTCGTTGGACCAAAACCAAGCTTTGTCATATCATTCAATGAGCTACTCAAGTCCAAAATACGCATAACGACTTTTTCACCAAAAACTGTCGGTAAAGTTGATAACCGTAGGTCGATTGGACGGAAATCAATCATTACTTTGATGCGCCCATCCTGTGGCATGCGTGATTCAGTAATGTTCAAATTCCCCATGATTTTGATTCGGGCTAGAAGCATAGCCTGCATATGCTTCGGTATGACCCGTTCAGTCTGCAGTTTTCCATCAATTCTGAAGCGGATGATGACTTGGTGTTCTTGAGGATCAATATGTATATCACTCGACTTCATAGAAACTGCACTAGAAATAATCTGGTTCACTAGACGTACAACAGGAGAATCATTATCAACGATGTCATCCTGTTGCTCTGCCTGACTAGCAGATGTTTCGGGTTCTTCAAACAGCAAGTCATCAAATAATTCATCATCATAATATCTAGTGATTGTTCGTGTAATATCGTCTTTTGACGCAATTGCAGTATCAATATGGAAACCAGTAGACAACCGTAAATCTTCAATTGTATTGTAATCCATCGGGTCCGCCATGGCGACGAATAATTTATCTCCATCTTTTTTTAACGGAACAATCATTTTTTGCTGCGCCAAACTTTTAGGTACAATATTAAACAACTTCGGATCAAACGGATAACGGAATAAGTTGACGTGAGGAATTCCTAGCTGGAACTCTAACACTTCAATCAACTGTTGCTCCGTAATATACCCGCGTTGCAATAACGCATCACCTAGTCGCTCATCGCGAGTTTTTTCTTTCAACGTACTCATTAACTGCTCGTCCGTCAGCAAACCGGATTCTATTAATAAATCTCCAAGACGCTTTCTAGTTGTCGCCATCTCAATCCCCCTCTATCAATCGATTGGATCACCATTCTTGTCGACTTTTATAAGATTGCCACCTTTATCGTAATCATATTTCACATCATCTTTTCCAGTCGGGACATTTGTGTTACTTGAACCACTTCCATTAACTGCTCCCGAACCGCCGCTACCCGTTCCATTACTTGAAGAAGAACCCGTATTGCCCGAGCCTGGGCTTCCATCGCTACCTGATCCGCCACCATTTGAAGAAGTCGAACCTTTTCCGTTAGATGAAGTAGACGGTTTATCTGTCGAGCCATTACCTGATGTGTTTCCATCGGTATTGCTAGAAGCACTATCCACATCACTCTCAGGAACTTTCTCTACTACCTTTTTTAAACTATGTCGTTCAATAATCGGTTTCGGTGCGTAGAAATCTATTGACACATCTTCCATTTCTTGCAATGAACCATTCAATAGAATATTCCGTTTAACCGCAACCTCCATGCCTTTCTTGCCTTTATCCACCACTTCAATCGCCCCTGCATTTACAAAGGCGCTATAACGGATAACCGTTTTCGGATCATACTTTGTGATTTTCTCCACTTCGGTATCGTAACGATGCACAAACGGTAGACCTTCAATCGACAGCTCCAATTGAGCGCCTGTCCAAGCCGTACGAATCGTGAAGACGGTTTGATTGGGGTTCGTGAACTGAAAATCTAAATCGAGCTTACGATTGATCGCTGCTTCAAATCCTGGTTCAACGCCCGCAGGTAATTCAGATGAAATATTGCGTTCATCTATAACCCAATTCGTCTGCAATGCTGCTTTATACAGAAGAGAAGACATAATAGTCATCTGTAAATCTGTCGCACTAGCAGACTCTTTACCGCTCAAATATTCACGGAATGAAAAGGTAGAATTCGGCTGAATTTCTAAACCATTCAAATCGTCCATCAATAAACGCAAACCTTTTTCTAACTCATCCACTTCATATGCGGCAGTAGCAATCACTTGTTTCTGCTCGTATAAATCAGGTATAAAATCCGCTATATATACTTGTTGTGGCATAATGCCGCTCTGTAGCTGAACTTCTAGTTGTGCGGCTATTTTCTCCACGTCATCTTCACTGAATGAAAGCGAATGGAAATTTTGTTTCATTACCGTACGAAGCCCTTCCCTAGAGACATTTGCGATTAATGAATTATCCACTCCACTTTTCGCTTCGTTTAGCGTAGCGTCTGGATCAAAATGTACTACCTCTGCCGGAACGTCTACTCGAAGATCTTGCACAATCAGCTGCATGGCCACGTTCTGTTCAAGCTCTAAAAAATCATTTACTAGTTTTTCTTTCGCCTCTTTACGATTATGCTTTGATATGTCAAACGGCCCCGCATACGTGTGTTTACTAAACTTTTTAAAGTTTGAGAAGAAGCCGTCCCCTGCATAAGCTTGTTGGGCGAAAATGGCGGAGATGACTAGTAATAGAGCACCTAAGACGAGGCTAATTTTGTATTGTTTTAGTTTCATAGTAAATCTCCTGACTTTGATTAATTATATGTAACATCGATTTCAGGAGGCTCCCAATTAGGGTTATCTGTAATTCCCGAACTGTCGCTTCCACTTCCACCGCCAACACAGTTATCATATAACGCTTGTGGATTAGTTTTAAATACAGATTCTTTCACCGGAATTAAGTTTGTATATTTACCCATAATATTTTGGGGGTTGGCTTTTTCCTCCACAAAATAAATTTTACTATTTGAATCCATTGTTTTCAGATCTATCTTATTAAAATCAATATTTCCACCAACGCAAACTTTGGAATTGTTTTTAATAACAAGCGACTTCTCTACAACTAAATTCCCCTTAACAACTAAGTTGGAATTGTATATAGAACCTGCTTTCTTCATTGTAAGTTCTTTACCGACTACCATAACTGACTTGCTAGTTAGCGCAAATTTTTCTCCAGTGTAGTTACCGTCGACAACTATTTTCATGTTTTTGAATTCGGTATTTTTCCCGTCCATAGCTCCTTTTGCATAAAGTATAGAATTCGAATAACCCGAGCTAGCATTCTTAAATTCAATACTTCCGGTTGTATATAGATTTGCTTGATTAGCTCCATTTAAGTTTTTCAGTTCAATATTTCCCTCAGCATACATGGTTATGTTATTCATAGTATTCATATTAGGTAGCTCAATGTTTCCTTTTGAATATATTTGCGTATTCTTAAAATCTATTCCGATATTACCATTTCCTTTTGTATAACCGAATGGAAAATACACAATGGAATTTATTGCGGTAAAATGAGTATCAGTAGATTTCTGTCCCAAGCATTTTTCATTGTTAGGATTAATAGTACATGGTGTAGTTTGCTTATTGCTTTCAATTAAACTTTGAATGTCCACAACGGGAATCGTCAAAGAATTCCCTCCATTGTTTGGCGGGTTGGAAATACTATCCTCAACTAGCAACGGAAAATCAAACAGCAGCTCAAAATCCAAACTTTTCGCTCGCTTGCTTCCTTTTCCATATTCCCCCAGAACTTTGCCTTTGACTAGTAAACCTATATACCTATCCGCGGAGTCTTTTACTCTAGTATAGTTTACAGGTCCTAAAATACTATATTGTAAAGAATCTGTTGTATCTGGCTTCGTTTTTTCAAGATTAGTGAAGTGAAGGTTGAGAAGTTGATCAACCATTTGATTTTGCCGGTTTTTTGCCGCTTGCTTAAGCTCTTCTTGTTTTTTTTCAGGTGTTATACTTTTGTTATTTATCATGATCTTATCGCTCTCATAGTCCAACTTCGTATTGTTCCAAATTTTACGTCTTTCTGCTTTAAATTTATTTATATACAGCCATTTATAATAATCTACACCCATTTCAGCAGCAGTATATGCCAGATTGTTGTCATCTACAATACGTTGCTGTTTAGCATTGCTAATCGATCCCCTCATGAAAACAGCACTACCAATCATGATAAATATGATGACAAGCAAGACAAGCACTAATGCATAGCCTTTTTCATTTTTAGGTAATTGCACACGACCGCTTCCTTTCCTCAAGGGGCTTCCTTATATCTGGATAATTCCAATGGGATGGATACTTTCAATTTATCGTTTTTTGGATTTACAACCCAAAACTTTGATATTTCTAAATTCCCTCTCTTTGCGTTTACATAGAATCTTTCTTCAGTAGCTTCTGGATTTTTTTGATCTGTATAATACAGAAAGTTCGTACTAAGAATATAATCTTCTATAGTTTGAGATGACGTTCGGCAATTTCGAACGCTCACTCTTTGAGGCTTCACAACAAATTCATAACTTGAACACTTACGATGTAAACGTTGTGCTTCTGTCGCAATATAATTTATCTCTTGCTGTAAGCGTAATTTTGCCGTCTCCGATGTATTCATTCGAGTACTTATTGAGAATGTTGTCCAGATAATTACAGATACCAAGGAAACAAGTAGTAGCGTTGCTAATAGTTCAACAACAGACATTCCTTGCTGATTCTTTCTTATTGTCCACTTTACATTCATAGAGCCCCATCCTCCACATAACCAAACGTCTCACTAATTTCCTTGCTATTCTCATAAATAGAAATTTGCAATCTATGGAGTGTAACAGAAGTTTCTGTGAAAGATTTCAAGTCTGATGGTACACGGTATTTCACACGGTATTCGTATTTAGGTTCATCTTGACGTGTATATGTATAAAAAATAAAATCAGATGACGATTCAGTATCTTTCTTTAGAACTGAAACCCCTTCATTATTCTCTAACGGCATCGGATTCTCTTTCCAAAAAATCAATTCTTTTTTAGCCAAATGGATCGTTTCAAGTTTAGATTCTGTCCGAGTATTAAATACATTCATTTGAGAAAAAATCGTCATGAAACTAACGAATACAATACCCAAAATTGTCAAAGCCGCTAGAATTTCGACTAGTGTAAATCCTTTTTCTTTCGTAGTATTCATGACATGACATTCCTCCCGTTTATATTCTCCTACTAAAACTAAATACCCTTTCCTAAACGTAATGGTCTATAAAACTAACTTTATTAAGCCTATTGTCTCATTAAACTACTTAATAAGTAAAGAGAGCCAACAACTACCTTTATGTTTTTTTTCGAACTTGTTACATCGACTTCTTCAAACGAAATCACACGACTCGTCTCTATAGGGCAAACCGCTTGTAAATCCTTCGCTTTTGCAGCTTGTGCATGCGAAAAATCCACAAACGTAAAACTATTCGCAAGTGGTGCTAAAATCTCCAACGTTGCTTTATAATCTTTCGTATTCAACATTCCTACAATCCAATCCACTTTCTTTCCTGGAAATTGCTCGGAAATAGTACGTACCAACATACGCGCAGCAGCAGGATTATGAGCTCCATCCACATAAACGTGTTCTGCAAGCTTTTGGAATCTAAACGGCAAAGCTACATTTTCTACAGCTTTAGCCACATGATCTTGTTTTAAAGGTACCCCCGCCAATGATAATGCTTCTAGAGCAACGGCAAGATTAATTGCTTGATGTGGCCCTTTCATATTACGCACCGGAATTTCAAATGTATACATACCGCAGAAGGTCTCCATAGTTCCTTGCTTCATTGTGAATTCTTCGTCATACGCACGTACTAAACTTTTATTCGACTTCGCCTCTGCCAAGACAATCTCTTTCGCTTCTTTTGGAAATTCCCCTACAACGACTGGAATATACGGCTTAATAATGCCAGCTTTATGCGCGGCAATCTTTTCAACTGAATCCCCTAGAAACCCCGTATGATCCAGCGCAATCGACGTGATGACGGACACTAAAGGCGTCACCACATTCGTGCAGTCGTATCTACCACCCATCCCCGTCTCAAGCAAGACGTAGTCCGGTCCTGCATTACGGAACGCTAAAAACGCTGCCACCGTCAGCAATTCAAAGTCCGTCAGCAAACCGCTCAATCCTGCTGCTTCCATCTCCTCAAACACATATTCCAATTCCTCTTGCGCAATCGGCTTTCCATTGATCCGAATCTGATCATATATATCCAATATGGCCGGTGAAGAAAACACACCGGTCTCAAATCCATGCGCTTGTAACACCGCTTCCATTACTGCAATCGTCGAACCTTTCCCGTTCGTACCCGCCACATGAATAATCCGCAAGTCTTTCTCGGGGTTCAATACACTCGCCAATGCCTTTTCTATTGCATCTAATCCAGGTTTAATCTCGTCGTCACTCATTATGTCAAATTGTTTTTTATATTCATCAAGTTTTGGAATCAAAGAAATTCCTCCTGTGCTAAAATTAAGTTATATACAGTATAGCAAAGGTGGCGTGGGGATTGAAAAGTTGTTGGGTTATTTATAATGGTAGTTTAACGAGTGATAAATTTGCCGATCAAGCGCGGCTTGTACAAGAAGCGGCAGAAAATGTTGGGGTACAGGCGACACTCTTAAAAAATTATGAGGTGCAGATGGATGTGCAAAATCAGATAAAAGATGCCCCTGATTTCGTCGTCTTCCTCGATAAAGATACATTGCTTGGACAGTATTTAAAAAATGCAGGAATCCCCGTCTTCAATGATCCTGAAGTTATTGAGACATGTGATAATAAAGCCAAGCAGTATCTTGAACTCGCGAAGCACGGTGTCGCGATGCCGAAAACGATCATCGCACCGAAGGTCTATCCAAACTTTTCGATTGCAGATAGTGGCTATTACGAGAACGTCCTTGAAACGCTCAGCTTGCCCATGATCATTAAAGAAGGTCATGGCTCATTTGGTATGAAAGTGTATTTGATCGAAACGAAAGAAGCTTTCTATGAAAAAGTCGATGAGTTGCGTGGTGTCGATTATGTCTTTCAAGAGTTCATCGAGACAAGTAGAGGGCGGGACTTACGCGTCAATATAGTGGGCGATCAAATCATTGCGGCCATGTATCGCCATTCAGAGACGGATTTCCGCGCAAATATTACGAACGGCGGCGTAGCTGAAGTTGTAAAATTGACGTCCGCTCAGGAAACATTGGCTATGGAAGCTGCAAAAGCAGTTGGTGCAGAATTCGCAGGAGTAGATTTGTTATTCGGTGCCGATGAACAACCCCTGGTTTGTGAAGTGAACGGCGCGGCACATATCCGCAACCTGTTGAACGTCACCGGTATCAACGTCGCTGATGCAATGATTGCGTATATATTGGAGAAGATTAAATGAAAGGTGCCATCTACTATAATGAGGAGGAAGCGAAGCGGAATCATGCGTTTATCGACGATCTATTAAAAGAAGCGAAGGTATTAGATATGAACGTGGAGTTGATAACGGATTCACCTGCTGAACCGCTTGATTTCATTTTATTCCGCGATCGTGATCCTGAATTAGCCTTAGAATTGGAACAAGCCGGTTATCGTGTGTTCAATCGAGCGAGTATACAAAAAATCGCCAATGATAAACTACGTACATTTGAACTGGCTTCCCTGCTTGGTATTCCCGCAGTCCCCACATTCAGAGTGGATCAACTTCCTACATTGCCTTTTATACTGAAAACACGCGGGGGTCACGGCGGAAGCGAAGTATTTCTATGTGAATCTGCACAACAAACAGAAGATATCCTAAATCAATTCGATCCTACTAAACTAATTGCACAACCTTTCATCGAATCTGACGCGACGGACATCCGTGTGTTTATGCTCGGTAATGAATTGTTAGGTGCAGTGAAACGAACAGGCGCGAAAGATTCATTCAAATCCAATTACACATTGGGCGGCACCGTGGAAAAGTATACGTTGAACGACACTGAAACCAAACAAGTTCAAACGATTTCCCGGGCAATTTCTAGCGATTATATCGGCATTGATTTCATACTTCCAATTAAAGGCGGCTGGTTACTGAATGAAATCGAGGATCCCGTTGGTGCCCGTTCACTCTATCAAACACATGAGTTTTCAGTAGCGAAGAAATTATTGAAGTATATCAAAAATCAGTTGAGTGATGAATCATGAGGAGAAAACGCTATACTAATTTAGATAACGTAGATACGCGTAAGACCCTGCGAGAAATGATTCGGTGGCAGATAGAACGTAATGAGGGAAAGAAAGATTTACGTATCGTAATCGAGCAAGCGCCAGATAAAGAAATAGAAAAACTCGCTATTAATCGGTCGAAAGCATCCATTACTTGGATTGGACACGCTACATGTTTGATTCAAATCAACGGGCTCAACATAATTACGGACCCAGTCTGGGCAAAGCGGATGGGTTTTCAGAAACGATTGACGGAACCAGGAGTCGCACTCGTTGAATTGCCAGAGATTGACGTTGTAATTATTTCACACGGACATTATGATCATTTGGACTTTGGCACGATCAGACATCTAAAAGGTAATCCTAGCTATTTTGTTCCAGTTGGCCTACGCAGTAAATTTCAGATAAGAGGATTTAAAAAGGTCATCGAAGCGGAATGGTTTGACTCATTCGTGTTTGAAAGCACAAAGTTCACATTTGTTCCAGCACAACATTGGACAAAACGGACCATGACGGACACGAATACTTCCCATTGGGGCGGCTGGATTATCGAAAGTGCTGAGCAATCGATTTACTTCGTTGGGGATACGGGATATTTCCGAGGTTTTCAAGAGATTGCCAAGAAGTTCACTATTGATACGGTGCTCATGCCGATTGGAGCGTACGAGCCGGAATGGTTTATGAAGGAAAGTCACCTAACTCCCGAGTATGCAGTGAAAGGATTTTTGGATCTGGCTGGAAAAATATTCATTCCGATACATTATGGAGCTTATCATTTAGCGGATGATACAGGGCCGGAAGCTGTTGAAAGGCTGAATGCTGAGTGGAGAAGATTGCAGTTGGATGAAAATCGATTAAAAAAGTTGCTTATTGGGGAAACGTTGTGGTTGTAAACATATGGGCTGTTACCGAAAGTCATTATGATATTCGGTAACAGCCCTTTTACGTAGAGAGATGTACTCCATTTAATCTCTAGCGTTGACTTTAGCTAGGAAAGCCGTCATTAGCCATAAAAGGATCGGTATGATACTCCACAAGAAAAACTTCCAATTACTCGTTACTACTGAAAGAACGAAGAAAAAGACGAGTGCTAAAAACGCAATTGCGACAGCGTACGTTTAAAGTTTATTCATATTCTATCCCCTTTCCAATAATGTACTTCCACACCATGGGCAAAATGAAATCCCGATACTTGAAGTACCTCCATCATGAATTAACAATCCGTAATCTTGATCTGTTTTATCAAAAAGAATCAATTGATCAGGACAATCATACGGGTCTTTGTGTACGTCACATGTAAAAGTTGCATGATACGCCATGTCTTCGCAGCAATGCTGTTTCATTCCTACTCACCTTGCTTTCTACTATCTCAGATCTACTCTTTTTATAGTATCTAGTAAATTAACCACGCCAGTATATATAAGTGTAACAAACTCCACGGAACGTTTGTTGATGCCTGTTGGATATTCGCCTATGATAATAGAGAGCAGGAGGGAAACCGATGGATACAAGTAAAGTTGGTGAATTAATATATACATTACGCAAAGAAAAAGGATTCACCCAGAAACAATTAGCCGATCAAATGAATATTTCGGATCGAACGATTTCAAAGTGGGAGCGCGGATATGGTTGTCCGGATGTAACACTTTTATCCAATCTATCTAAGCTACTTGGTGTGAATATAGAAAATATTTTAGACGGTGAAGTACTGTCTAATGAGTTTATAGGAGGAAATATGAAAAAATCAAAGTACTTTGTCTGTCCATCTTGTAATAATATTGTATTGGCAACGGGAAATATTACACTATCTTGCTGTGGCAGGAAACTCGAAGCGCTACAAGCGAAGAAAGCGAGCGACGAAGAAAAACTTACGATTGAAGAAATCGATAATGAACGTTTTATCTCAAGCGACCACCCGATGACAAAAGATCATTATATCTCCTTTATCGCATTCGCGACTGGCGATCATGTCCAGATTATCAAACAGTATCCTGAATGGAGTTTTCAAACACGTCTACCTTTGAGAAAACATGGCACACTGTTATGGTACGATACACAGTTCGGTTTATTCTATCAATATATCTAAACAGCAAAAGCACTTCTATTCATGAAGTGCTTCCCCCTACACAATTCTTTCAATTATTTCTAAAGAAGTCTATCGTTTGCTTAAAGGTAATATGAGCTAATTCTTCATTGTATGCAAAAGCGTATGGATCACTAAATCCATGCTTCCCATCGTACGTATATACCTCCACATTCGGCTTTTCTAATTTCAAAACCATTTCTTTCACATCAAATGACTTCTCGGTATTCGGAAAGTACAACAAAGTTGGACAAGTGGGGTTCATTCCTGCATAATCTCGTATTCGTGATCCGTAGTATCCAACCATCCCATCTACGCACTCTTCTTCGCTGCAGAGCCAAGCAATTGTCGCTCCTACACTGAATCCAAGTATAAATACTTTTTCGTACTGGTCCTTCATCTCCACCAATAACTCTTTTACCTTACGTGCGTTGTTTTCGAAACTATCATGCTGCATAAAATTTTCATAAGCTACCTCTTCTTGTGAATAATCAAAAGGTGTTTCTTGAGGCAACAGATTTGGGCAGATCACATCGAAGTCCTTCTCAGACAACGCAACACATATGTCTTTCATAAATTGATTGATACCGTATATTTCATGAAGAACTATGATACAAGTTTCGGAAGTAGATTTTGTTTTACTCATTCTATTTTCTCCTCACGTCATTCATAAAACGTATTTTCTAGAAGTTACTGACTTAACTGTACGTATAGCTACTAGCGCAGATACTGCTTATTCATACTACCGAATTCCCCTTGTCTAGACTGTAGCTTCTATCATTACATCTCTTCTTTCTTAATGAAATGGGAGAGATCATACTAATTAGCAAACCAGTTTACAACCAATCAACATTCCAAGTGGTATCAGACTGTCTAATCATGACTGAGCGCACTTCGGTTTTTTCTTAGCCAACGAACCTAGATTAGTTTTCTGATCCAATCTCTTTATGACAAAGACTACAATTAGTGACGGTACAATGAAAGGAAAAACAATACATAGAGTTTCACTAATTGCTTGCATAGCTAAACTCCTTTCCGCTTAGATCTATAATTATATTATGTAAACTAGATCGGTTAGTGGAAGTGTGGAAAATACTACGATTCCTAACTTCCCGAATATCTTCAACATCTTTCTATTTTTCAGTTTTCCTTCTAAATATCACTCTTTTGTATCGTACCAACTAAGCGCTTTTCGCTCTAATTCCTTCACAAACATACTTTTCCCTTCTATATAAGATTTTAAGTCGTCAGGAAATATGCTAGCTAGTCTCTCATATGCTTTCTCCCTACCATTATTAATCTTCCCAATAAAAGATCGCATCCAAGACTAGATATTGTCGCTCATTCCGATAAATCGTCGGTATTTTTGTTTTAAACAATAGTGGCGTACTCATCTCATTCGCAGCTAATAATTTGTAATTAAACTCTTGTAAAGCTTTCTGTAATTCTGTTGCTAGTGTTTCCAATTCCTCACTAACAGCTAGCGAAGTAGGTGTATCAAGTATTGAACCATATCCACCACTTACTTCCTCAGCCGTCTCTATCCGAATTGTTCTACACCTTACATCTTCACCCATTATAGCAACTGATGCTAGACGACTTACATAAAGTATAATACCTTTTATCTCTATCTCACGCATTCCATACTTTTCTTGTACGGTTATATAATCTTCTTTCCGATAACAAAAAAACTCCACAAAGGAAGCATAGCCGCTGCCGAAATGATCCCATTCCGCTTCGCAGACCACATTGTGGATACGACAGATTCGATAAAATAACCGATTGATATGTGCCAAGACTTCCTGTTCATCATCACTATCATAAGGAAAAGTATCCCCCATAATCTCCCCTTCAATGAACATTTGTAACTGCCGATCAGTAAATATTATAAACACCCCATTTCTTAACTATTTTACTCAACGCCACTCTCTACAATTGAAAACGTCTTTCGTATACAATCTATTTTCGCCAACGCTCCATATGGTAAAATGCATTTAGGTTCCGTATGACCGAAGTTCAAGTTATACAAAATAGGCAAATGCTCCAAGTCATACTCTTTCATCACAGTAAGGATTTCCTCTTTATACTCATCAAAGTATTTCTCGTCTTGAGGCTTCGCGAAAATTATCCCATTCACATGATGTAAAATTCCTTGTGCTGCATAATTTCTTAACCAGTATCGAATCAAACTAGGATCAGGCTTCTCTTCGGATGTTTCAAAGAATACTATACTATCGTTCCAATACTTGTCTTCGGGCCAAATCGCCGTACCCTTCGCAAATTCCAATACTTCGATACATCCACCAATCAATCGGCCTTGCACAATACCAGAGCCCTGAAGTAGTTCGTATCCAGTATTCTGATTCATCGTACGCCGCTTACTCTTATTCGACTCGATCCATTCCAACCGCTCGCTTGTCCATCTTTCAGCCGGTTGTATCTCACCTATGATTTCATTAGAAAAGAGAATTCGATTCACCATCTCGACCGTGTAGGAATCCATTTCAACATTCTCGGCAAAATCAGTTAATATTGCGGGTCCGTAGAATGAAGAAATTCCCGCTTTATGACAAAATAAATGCGATACCGTAACATCAGAGTATCCCATGAAGACTTTTGGATTTTCTCGTATTACGTCAAAATCAATGTATGGAAGTAATCGGATACTGTCCTCCCCACCGATATTCGCAATGATCCCTTTAATATTGGGATCGCTAAATGCCGCCATTAGATCTTCTGCACGAGCTTTCGGGTTTTCATAGAGAAAGTCGGCTCCTTTTAAACTGTTTGGCATTGGCACGATAGTTAGTTCGAATAGATCTTCTAATCTCTTTACGCCTTGTTCGTACCGCCACCTAATTTCCGGTTCTCCTGCGTCTCCCCACGAAGGGCTCACTGTTGCGATCCGATCACCACGTTGCAATTTCTTCGGTTTAATTAACATGCGCTTCTCCCCTTTACATATTCATAGCTGTAAAGTAAATATACAGTAGATACACGGCCGGAATACACGTGGTAAAACATCCTATAATGCGGATTTTTTTAACTTAACTGCAAAGCTAAGCCGACTTAACAAAAAATCCATAAACAACCTTCTACACACGGTCTAAATATTATGAATTCAATTATACCCATAAGAATCCAATAACACTATTTATAGGGTACTATGTTTTTATAAGAACATTGACTTAGATGGTTTTGGTTTTTACTTATTAAACTATTTCCTCCTCAAAAAGTAGGAATTCAGGCATAGGAACGGCAACTCTCAGAGCATTAGTCGGACAAGCGAGACAACCAAAGAGGGCAAAGCGAACTGGTTGGCCTACCGCGCGCACTTTATGAAGGCATCCTTTCATCCCACCACTCTCTACTTCAACATTAAAAAAAGCCCATTCAACAGCATCACACTGTCGAATAGGCCTTCTTTTTTAAACTACTTTTAAATCTCTTTCAACTCTGCAATACGACGCTCAACCGCCGCGTACTTCTCCAAATAATCCTTCTCTTTCGCACGCTCTTCTTCAACAACTGACTCAGGTGCTTTCGCAGTAAAACGTTCATTCGACAACTTGCCTTGAACCCGCTTCACTTCACCTTGCCACTTGCCAAGTTCCTTCGTCAAACGAGCCAACTCTTCGTCTATATCAATCAATCCTTCAAGTGGCAAGTACAGCTCTGCACCCGTCACGACTGCTGACATCGTTTTGCCTGGCGCATTCACTTTCACACCAATTGTTAATGTTTCAGGATTACAGAATCGCACAAGATAGTTACGGTTCTCTTCAAGTACCGCCACGGTCTTCTCGTCTTTCGCTGAAATATACAAATCGACTTTACGACTCATCGGTGTATTCACTTCTGCACGGATATTACGCACGGATTTGATGATATCCATCAACAATTTCATATCCGAAGCACGCGACTTGTCCATCATAGCCGCATCCACTTCAGGCCACTGTGCTACTGTAATCGACTCACCTTCATGGGGAAGGTTCTGCCAGATCTCTTCTGTTATGAAAGGCATCAATGGGTGCAATAAACGCATCGTCTGATCTAAAACATGCGCAAGAACCGAACGTGTCATTTTTTTCGCTGCTTCGTCTTCACCGTATAGTGGCAATTTCGCCATTTCGATATACCAGTCACAGAAATCATCCCAGATGAAGTTATATAACGCGCGGCCCATTTCACCGAACTCATACCGGTCAGCCAAGCTAGTTACCGATTCAATTGTTTCATTCAAACGAGTTAAAATCCATGCATCTGCAACAGATTTCTCTCCTGACAAATCGATTTCTTCATATGTCATGCCATCCATATTCATTGAGGCGAAACGGGAAGCATTCCAAATTTTATTGGCAAAGTTCCAGATCGCTTCTACTTTTTCTGTAGAGTAACGTAGATCTTGTCCTGGTGAAGAACCTGTTGCCAAGAAGTAACGCAATGCGTCTGCACCGTACTGCTCAATTACGTCCATTGGATCTACACCGTTACCGAGAGATTTAGACATTTTTCGCCCGTCTTCCGCGCGTACTAATCCGTGGATCAAGACATCCTTGAATGGACGCTCTTCCGTGAATTCAAGAGCTTGGAAAATCATGCGGGACACCCAAAAGAAGATAATATCATATCCTGTAACAAGGGCATCTGTTGGGTAATATTTTTTGAATGTTTCGCTGTCAACATCTGGCCAGCCCATAGTTGAAAATGGCCATAAGGCAGATGAGAACCAAGTATCTAGTACGTCATTGTCCTGAGTCCAGTTTTCTTCATCAGCTGGAGCTTCTTGACCCACATAGACTTCACCTGTTGTGTTGTGATACCAAGCCGGAATTCGATGGCCCCACCATAGTTGACGAGAAATACACCAGTCATGGACATTTTCCATCCATCCTAAGTAGGTTTTCTCGAAACGTTCAGGAACAAACGTCACTTTTTCTTCTTCATTTTTCTGCAGATTGATTGCTTGCTCGGCAAGTGGCTGCATATTGACGAACCATTGTGTAGATAGATACGGCTCCACTACCGCGCCACTTCGTTCCGAGTGTCCGACAGAGTGCATATGGTCTTCAATTTCAAATAGCACATTCATCTCTTGTAAGTCTTTGACGATTTGTTTACGGCATTCGAAACGATCCATGCCTTCGTACTTGCCTGCTAATTTATTCATCGTGCCATCTTCATTCATGACGAGCACACGTGGCAAGTTATGACGGTTACCTATTTCAAAGTCATTCGGGTCATGCGCAGGTGTAATTTTCACTGCACCGCTTCCGAAATCCATTTCTACGTAGTCATCCGCTACGATCGGAATCTCGCGTCCTACGATTGGCAATTTAACCATCTTACCGATCAAATGCTGGTAGCGTTCGTCATCGGGGTGAACTGCAACAGCTGTATCACCAAGCATCGTTTCAGGACGTGTTGTCGCTATTTCAATCGAGTCTGTGCCATCTGCCAATGGGTAGCGCATATGATAGAATGCACCTTGCACATCTTTATGAATAACTTCGATATCAGATATCGCTGTCTTCGTTGCAGGGTCCCAGTTGATGATATACTCTCCGCGGTAGATCAGCTTTTTCTCATACAACTTAACAAATACTTCACGTACTGCTTTTGACAATCCTTCATCCAAAGTAAAGCGCTCTTGTGAGTAGTCAAGAGCTAGACCAAGCTTCGCCCATTGTGCACGGATATGGCTCGCGTATTCTTCTTTCCATTTCCATGTTTCTTGTACAAAGTTTTCACGTCCAAGATCATAACGTGTTTTACCATCGGCGCGAAGTTTTTCTTCTACTCTTGCTTGTGTCGCAATTCCTGCGTGGTCCATTCCCGGCAACCATAGTGCGTCATACCCTTGCATACGCTTCATGCGGATGAGCATATCCTGTAAAGTCGTATCCCATGCGTGTCCTAAGTGAAGCTTTCCGGTAACGTTCGGTGGTGGGATCACAATTGTATACGGTTTTTTCTCGCTTTTTACATTCGATTCAAAATACTTACCTTCAAGCCACCATTCATAACGTCCTTTTTCCACTGCCTGCGGATCGTATTTGGTCGGCATCGTCAATTCGTCAGTCATTTCATTTCCTCCTTCAAATAAAAAGGGATACAAAAAAGCCCCACTCATCCCGGTAAAAGGACGAAGGAGCTCGTGGTACCACCTTTATTTATGAACGCAAAAAGCATTACATCTTCATGATTTGGTAACGGTCTTCACCGGTTCCTGCTACTCATATTTCACAGAAACTGCTCATAGGGGACTTCCATATGCGGTTTCCAGGTACGTTCCACCAATCGTACCCTCTCTAAAGAAAACGGTTCACATGTACTTTCCTACTCTTCGCATTTATATTCATATACACATTATTATAAGCGAAACATGTAGAGTCCGTCAACTGAATAGCAGTCTATAGAGAAAGGATGGTGAACGATGCGAAAAGGTTATAATCCCTATCTGTTGCCGCCGTGGCTTCGGAAAACGAGATTTTACTGTAAAGGCTGTATCATCCCGATCACCGTGTTTCAATTGATTCGATTACTACTTATCCCGACCACTGGCGATTTTTTAGTATTTTGCTTACTCGCTGCTTTGTCCTTCTGCTTCTACAAAAACATTATTTGAGTGGAAGATCTTTCTCGTTATATCGTCATCCATCTCGGCGATGTATAAGAGAAAGTCTTCCATTTCATTATTTACTTGTTCAACCGCACGATCAGCATTTGCAAGAAATTCTAAATGAGATGTCGAGGCAGCTACGAACTGTAGTGCTGCAGGCTCTTCTTCAATTACAACCGGTTCTTGTACGGGCTCTTCCTGTTTCAAGTGAACGGTCCACTCCAGTTTCAATCCCCCGTCTTCCTGTGATGAAGATTTAATATCTCGCACTTCCAGTTGCAAGTCGCCATCGAGTTCTACTGGTAGATCAACATTCAAAGGCACAGCATATTCAAAATATCCTTTATTGTTTTCTACTTCCACGTCATGAATGACTAATACATCTTCAGTTGCCAATTCTACTTGCTTGTCTGCATCAAATACAACGTTTGCCGCGATATGATAGATCCCTTGCAAACGGATTGCATCTTCCGTACGTTCTTCCGTAAACCCTGGCGTCACCTTTACCTCAGCCGATTTAGCAAATGCCCCGTACTCCACAGGGAAATAAAAAGACTCTTGCAATGTCCATTGATGTGTTGTCATTTTCGCTTCACTCCTTTTCTTAACTCAGGCTACTATATGAAGAAATAAAGGAATTTAGAAGTGAAGTATAATGTGGAATGGGAATGGGAATGAAACGATCGCAACCGCGCTATTAAAGCCTAGCATCGCGCCAAAAGGACAGCACACCGCGCAAATGCCAGCGTACACCGCGCTATTGATCCCGAAGACCGCGCCATAACATCTGAAAACCGCGCCAATCCTCGCCAACACCGCGCCATCATCATAAAAAATGAACATAAAAGCGCCAAGCAATAAAATCTGCTTGACGCTTCAAGATTATCGTTTCAACTTCTCAAACACTGTATGGAAAGCTTCCACAGTCTTCGCGATATGCTCTTCTGTGTGGGCTGCTGACAAGAACATACCTTCAAATTGGGAAGGTGGTAAGAAAATACCTTCTTCTGCCATTAGACGGTAATACTCTGCGAACAGTTCCAAATCGGAAGTTTTCGCTTTATCGTAGTTATTGACACGTTGATCCGTAAAGAAGAACCCGATCATCGAACCAGCACGGTTGACGGTATGTGGAATATTATTAGCTTTCGCTGCTGCGCGGAAACCTTCTTCCAACTGATCGCCAAGCTTGATGAAGTGTTCGTATGTTTTTGGCGTCAACTTTCTCAACGTTTCAATACCTGCCGTCATAGCTAACGGGTTACCAGACAATGTACCCGCTTGATAAATAGTTCCTGCCGGTGCTACATGTTCCATAATCTCGCGAGAACCGCCGTATGCTCCTACAGGCAGTCCACCACCGATAACTTTACCAAGACATGTAAGGTCGGGTTTGACGTTGAAGTGACCTTGTGCACATTTATATCCTACACGGAATCCAGTCATGACTTCATCGAAAATTAATAATGAACCGTTTTCTTCTGTTAACTCACGTAAGCCTTTAAGGAAGCCACTATCCGGTCCTACAACACCCATGTTTCCTGCAACCGGTTCTACAATAATTGCAGCTAGATCGTCTCCATACTCTTTAATGGCCAATTTAACACTTTCCAGATCGTTATACGGGACCGTGATCGTGTTTTGTGCAATCGTTTCAGGCACTCCAGGGCTATCAGGCAAACCTAAAGTAGCAACACCCGAACCTGCTTTAATAAGTAAGGAATCCGCATGCCCGTGATAGCAACCTTCGAATTTAAGGATCTTGTTACGCTTCGTATAGCCACGTGCTAAACGAAGTGCACTCATTGTTGCTTCTGTACCAGAAGACACCATACGTACCATCTCGATGGATGGTACACGGTCGATTACAAGCTCTGCCAATTCATTTTCCAGAAGTGTAGGCGCTCCGAAACTTGTACCTGTTTCAGCTACTTTCTGCATTGCAGATACTACGTCAGGATGTGTGTGTCCTAGGATTAGAGGACCCCAAGATAGAACGTAGTCAATATATTCATTGCCATCGATATCCTTAATAATCGCACCTTTACCACTTTCCATAAAGATCGGATCCATATTAACTGATTTGAAAGCACGCACTGGTGAGTTGACGCCACCTGGCATTAAATCCACTGCTATTTTAAACGCTTCTTCAGATTTCGTATATGTTTTTTGTCCCATATTATTTCTCCTCCAACCAGCGAGCTGCATCTTTTGCATGATATGTCATGATGATATCTGCACCTGCACGCTTCATACTTGTTAATGTTTCTAACACAATTTTCTTCTCGTCTACCCAGCCGTTTAATGCAGCCGCTTTGACCATTGCGTATTCCCCACTGACGTTATATGCCACGACAGGTAGGAGTACATGATTTTTTACGTCGCGAATGATATCGAGATAAGACAATGCTGGCTTAACAATTAAGAAATCTGCGCCTTCAAGAATATCAGATTCCGCTTCACGCATTGCTTCCATACGATTTGCTGGATCCATTTGATACGTTTTACGATCGCCAAATTGTGGTGTGGATTGCGCCGCTTCACGGAATGGACCGTAATAAGCAGACGCATATTTAACTGCATACGACATAATGGGAATGTTTTGGAACCCTGCATCATCTAGCGCTTGACGAATGACCGCTACAAAACCATCCATCATATTCGAAGGTGCAATGATATCCGCTCCCGCTTTTGCTTGACTGACTGCTGTCTTCGCTAGCAGAACGAGACTAGCATCGTTATCTACATCATTGTCGTGAATAACGCCACAGTGACCGTGGTCTGTATACTCGCATAAACAAGTATCCGCTACAACGACCAATTGCGGATGCCGTTCTTTCACTGCACGTGTTGCACGTTGAATGATTCCTTCGTCGTCATATGCTTCAGTACCCGTTGCATCTTTTTCCGAAGGTATGCCGAATAAAATAATAGATGAAATACCTAATTCGACGACTTCATCCGTTTCTTTTAATAATAAATCAATAGAAAACTGATCTACTCCTGGCATAGAAGCGATTGGATTACGCACGTTCTCGCCTTCTGTAACAAAGATAGGATAAATGAAATCCGCTGCTTTAATTTCTGTCTCTCTAACCATCGCTCGAACGGTAGGATGTGTACGAAGTCTACGATGACGCTTAAATTCTATTGGACTCATTTGTGAACTCTCCCTTTCGTTTAGCCAGTTCATGGACTAGCTCGACTAATGTATACGTTTTTGGCTTAACGTGAACAGGCGCACCCACTTTTAACAGTGCGCGTTCCGTAACATGTCCGATCGCGCAAACCGTAAAGCCGAACCATGTTGTTTTCGGGGCAATCCGTGAAGAGAATACTTCCACCGCCGACGGACTTGCGAACAACACGGACACTTGATTTTTATGAAGTATAAAACGACACAATTTATCTATTTCACTCGTTGCACTTTTGGTTTCATAGACTGTCCATTCTGAAACATGAAACGGCAACTCCTCACGAATCAAACTACCAGCAAGAGTACCTTTCAAAAAGACCACGTGTAATCGTTCCGACTCTTTTGGATTAAACTGTTTGACGAAAACATCTGCACTAAACACGCTTGGAATGAAAGATACGGCAAAGCCGAGTCGATCTAACGCTGCCGCTGTTCGAGTTCCGACTGCAGCCACTTTTCCTTTGAACGTATCTGCTGTTACATTGAACCGCAACATTTTTGCACGGAACGCAGCAACTGCTGATTGGCTCGTAAAAATGAGCCAATCAGCTTTCATTGCTTGTTGCAACTTTTGCTGATCAGCCTTCTTTTGTATTTCTCCCACTTCAATTAGAGGAATTGAAACCGGAATGCCACCATACTTTTTCACCAGTTCGGCAGCTTCCGTGGATTTTGGTGTTCCTGTGAAAATAACCGTTTCTCCTGCTAACGGTAAAGCGTTACGCATCCATTTCCGCCTTCACTTTCTCAATTACTTCAGCAGCACCTTGTTCACGTAAAATTTTACTGACTTCTTTACCCACTGCAACAGGATCTGTTCCTTTCACTGTTTCACGGAACACTTGAATTGCATCCGGAGACGCGATGAAACCAGTCATTTCCACTTCATTACCATCAAACTTTGCAAATCCTCCGATTGGTACTTGACAAGAACCATCCATTTCATTAAGGAACGTGCGCTCAGCTTGTAGCTCAATCCATGTGCTCTCATCTGTTAATTTCGCTAGTTCATTTAGTAATTCTGTATCGTCTTCACGACATTCAATCGCTAATGCACCTTGTCCTACTGCTGGAATACAATCTTCGAGCGATAGGTGTTCTGTGACGATGCTGTCATCCCAGCCCATACGCTTAAGTCCTGCCGCAGCCAAGAGGATTGCATCAAATTCACCATCTTGGAGCTTACGTAGACGTGTATCAATATTTCCACGAATCCACTTAATTTCAATATCTGGGCGCAACATCAATAATTGTGAGCTACGACGAAGACTGGATGTTCCAACAACCGCGCCTACTGGTAAATCCATGAAGCGAACATGGTCGTTTGCGATGTAAGCATCACGTGGATCCACACGTTTAGGGATACAGCCGACTGTTAAACCATCTGGAATTACCGCAGGCATATCTTTCATGCTATGTACGGCAAAATCAATTTCTTTATCAAATAATGCTTGCTGGATTTCTTTTACGAATAACCCTTTACCGCCTACTTTTGATAACATGACGTCTAAGATTTGATCGCCCTTCGTCACAATTTCTTTTACTTCAAATTCAAATGGTGCACCTGCTTGCTTCATTTGTTCAATAAACCATTTCGTTTGAGTCAATGCCAGCTTACTTCTACGTGAACCTACAATAATTTTTCTCAAAAAACTCTTCCTTTCTTATATCCATAAATGAAATTGTGACAGCGTGCTGCCCAAAAAGAAATTCACAACCGTTAAAAGAAATGCAAATATCGTCATCCAAGCAAACTCCACTGATTGAAGCTTACCCTTATAGTTGAAATAAATAACCGAAGAATAGATGAGTAATACTGCAAAGGATCCCATAATTTTTACATCAAATAGAGACCAATTCTCAAGCGCTACATACGCCCATTGAACACCGAATAATAAACTGACGAATAAAATCGGGATGCCAGTATAGATCGACATTTTCATTCCCATCATCGTCTGATGCAAATTCGGTAGACTGGAAAAGCGTTTTCCAAATTTCTTACTTTTTAGTACGTTATATACAATCAAATACAATACAGCAAAAACAAATGCTAACGCGAACACTGCATACGAGAGGATTGCTGACGTAATATGGACAAACAGTACTTCCGAAATAAGCGAATCACCAACAGTGGATGCTGTGTATTTCAAATTGGAAAAGACATGAATCATTAAAAATACAAATCCAATGATATTTGTGAAAAACACCATGAAGTTCACTTTATAAATCAACTGGAACACAATAGATAATGTGACCAGTAACCATACATAAAAATAGATTCCTTCAACTAGCGATAATACTGGAAAGCGCTTCATCTGAATTATATAAAGAGATAAAATCGCGGTTTGTGTAACCCAGACGGTAACGATAAGCCAAAAAGCAGTACGATGAACAACTTTTGACTTCTTCAAGTAATCAATTAAGTAAAAAACAAGACCGAGGGCATAAAGAACAATCATGACTTCCTGAAGTCTTGCGACGGTTAAATCAACCATATGCTATTCTCTGCCTTTCAAGCGAAAACCTCTCTTTTGATAGTAAGGAGTGTTCGTCTATATTGTCTCAAATGAGAGGGTGTTACTGCAAATAATTGCATCCATAATAAGCATCTTTCTACTAGTTTACCGAATATTTATGCATGTATTGCCTATTTAACTGCAATAAAAAAGTGGGCCTGTATCATTCTTGTGAAAGACAGATACAGAACCACCTGGGATTAGTGTTGATAATGTAAGTTCGTCACATCCACACCATCTGATTTTCGATCAGCGCGCTTTTGAAGACGTTCTTTTGCTTGTAATGCCAGCTGTTCCTTTTCTGTTACGACATCTTCAGAAATTCCAAAGATTTGTTCGAAAAGAGCGAGTTTCTCTGCTGCTTTTTTATCAGTAGATAATTCTTTAGCCTGTAAAATAGGTTCTTTTAACAATTGATTAATAATGGATTTTGTATGCTTGTTCAGCACTTTCTTTTCACGTTCGGTTAAATCGGGCATTTTATTTTCGATACTCTGCATCGTTTCGCTCTGAATACGACTTGCTTTCTTGCGTAATGCAGAAATCATTGGCACGACACCAAGCGTTGTTAACCAATCCTTAAAGGCAACTACTTCCTGTTCGATCATCAGACCGATCTCTTCAGCTGCACGCTTACGTTCAGCCAAATTTGCTTCGACAATGCCTTGTAGATCATCGATATCATACAAGAATACATTGCTTAGTTCACCGATTTTCGGATCAAGATCACGTGGCACAGCGATATCCACCATGAATAACGGCTTGCCTTTACGTAGTTTCTCTACAAAATCCATCAATTCATAATCAATGACATATTCAGTAGCACCAGTAGAGCTGATTAAAACATCTGCTTCTAGTAATAAGCATTGCAACTCTTGCATAGATTTCGCTTCACCATTAAATTTCGCCGCTAGAATTTCTGCTTTGGAGAATGTTCGGTTGATTACAGTAATCTTCCCAACACCGCTTCCTTGCAAGTTCTTAACTGCTAATTCACCCATCGTACCTGCACCAAGAATCGCAATATGCTTATCCTTGAGTGAACCGAAAATCTTTCTTCCGAGTTCTACTGCTGCATAGGAAACTGACACAGCATTTTCACCAATTGCTGTATCGGTATGTGCTCTTTTTGCTGTCGTAATCGCTTGCTTGAACAATTCGTTGAATACGGTACCAGTTGTACCAATATTTTGCGCAGCGAAAAAACTACTACGAACTTGTCCTAATATTTGCGTTTCCCCAAGTACCATGGAATCAATGCCTGCAGTTACACGTAATAAATGTTCCACTGCACCATCTTCTTCATGAATGATCAAGTGACTCGAAAAGTCCTCCATGGGAATAGAAAACCAATCGGCTAGGAATCTTTTTATATAATATCGTCCTGTATGAATCTGATCCACCACCGCATAGATTTCTGTGCGGTTACAAGTAGAAATAATGATGTTTTCCAAGATGCTCTTTTGCTGTTGCAATGTTTGCATCGCTTGTGGCAAATCAGCCTCGACGAATGATAGCTTCTCTCTAATTTCGACAGGGGCGGTTCGGTGGTTAACACCGACAACGACTGTATACATTAGGTGCTCACACCTTTCGGAATCATTTTCTTATACTCATTATAACATACATAGCGCTTTAGTCGGAATGCAAATTGTGAACATCGTTTGAAGTCATAATGTAACAATTCGATAAAATTAGATCGTTACTTACATGCGACTTTCAATTTCATGCCATGCTTCATCCATCCCAATACCCTTTTCAGAGGAAAATAGGATGAGCGGCTCGTGTATCTCCATGTTAAATGTTGTACGAACGATTTTCTTATGCTTCTCCCATTTACCTTTAGGTATTTTATCTGCTTTTGTCGCTATGACAATCGTCGGGATATTGTAATGAGAAAGGAAATCATGCATCATGCAGTCATCTTTTGTCGGTGGGTGACGTAAATCAACAATCTGCACTACCGCACGCAATTCTTCTCGTGATGTAATGTACTGTTCGATCATACCGCCCCATTTTTCTTTTTCAGTTTTCGACACTTTGGCGTAACCGTACCCCGGTACGTCAACAAAAAATAATTTTTCCTCAATCTTATAGAAATTGAGCGTTTGAGTCTTTCCTGGCTTTGAAGATGTACGCGCCAAACTTTTACGCCCAATCATTTTATTAATAAAGGAAGATTTCCCTACATTCGAGCGGCCGGCCAACGCAAATTCAGGATAACCTTCTGTTGGATATTGTTCAGGACGAACCGCACTCATAATCATTTCTACGTTATGGACTTTCATTTCTTTTCCTCCAAAGCGATATCGAGTACTTCATGAGCATCCGACACGAGTTTAAATGTCAATTCTTTTCTTACACTATCTGGAATATCATCTAGATCACGTTCATTATCTGACGGGATGATAATTGTTCGCAATCCTGCACGATGCGCACTCAGCGTTTTTTGTTTTAGTCCACCAATTGGCAATACACGTCCACGCAGTGTCACTTCCCCTGTCATACCGACTTCACGGCGAATCGGGCGTTCCGTCAATGCGGATACTAGTGCCGTTACGATCGTTATACCCGCGGAAGGTCCATCTTTTGGCGTGGCGCCTTCAGGAACGTGAATATGAATATCCCATTTTTCATGGAAATCAGGATCTATTTGAAATGTCATGGCTTTGGAACGCACATAGGACAAAGCGGTTTGTGCGGATTCCTTCATAACATCCCCAAGTTTCCCTGTCAGTAATAACTTACCTTTACCTGGAGATAATGAAACTTCAATTTGCAATGTATCTCCACCCACAGATGTATAGGCTAGCCCAGTTGCCATACCTACTTGATTGACTGTTTCTGCCTGTCCAAAACGGAAACGCTTTTTGCCAAGTAAGGCTTCTAAAGATTTCGGACTCACTGTTAGACTTTTTTTATCACCTGCTAGAATTTGACGCGCGGCTTTACGACAAATGCTGGCAATTTCTCGCTCAAGTGAACGGACACCAGCTTCACGTGTATAGTAACGTACGACTTCGAGAACTGCTTCTTCCTGGAAACGAAGTTGTGACTTCTTGAGGCCGTGTTCTTTCATCTGTTTCGGAATCAAATGATTGATCGCAATCGATTGTTTTTCCTGTTCTGTATAACCGGGAATCGAAATGATTTCCATACGGTCACGCAATGGACCGGGAATAGCCCCCAGATCATTTGAAGTCGCAATGAATAAAACACTCGAAAGGTCATACGGCTCTTCTATATAATGATCACTAAAAGTACTGTTTTGTTCAGGATCCAGTACTTCCAGCATAGCAGACGATGGATCTCCTCGGAAATCATTAGACATTTTATCGATTTCATCGAGTAAGAAGACTGGGTTGACAGTGCCGGCCTTTTTCATACTTTGGATAATACGCCCAGGCATCGCGCCTACATACGTTCGACGATGACCACGTATTTCAGATTCATCACGGACACCACCTAGAGATAGGCGGACAAATTCACGTCCTAGTGACTCCGCAATAGAACGGGCCAAAGAAGTTTTACCCACTCCTGGTGGACCATCTAAGCAAAGAATCGGACCACGCAGAGAATTTGTCATCTGACGCACCGCGAGATACTCTAGAATTCGCTCTTTAACGTTTTCCAATCCTTCATGATCACGATTCAAAATCTTTTCTGACCGAGACAAATCTAGTTGATCTTCTGTCGCATGAGTCCATGGCAACATAATGAGCCACTCAATATAATTACGAATAATGCCACTTTCAGCTGAAGCGGAAGGAATCTTTTCATAACGTTCCAACTCGCGCTCTGCTGTCTCTCTAACAGATTGCGGCATATTCGCTTCTTCAATTTTCTTTTTTAGTTCGGACACTTCAAGACCTTTACCATCTTTATCGCCTAGCTCTGTTTGAATCGCCTTTAATTGTTCGCGTAAATAAAACTCTTTTTGCGTGCGTTCCATTGCATCTTTCACGCGTTCATTAATTTTTTGTTCTAGCTCCATGATTTCCTGTTCATTATACATTCGACTGATTAGCCATTCCAAACGTTCAGGCACGTCCAGTATTTCAAGCACTTCTTGTTTTGCTGTTAATTTTAACGGCAAGTTTGATGCGATCATATCTGCTAACCTACCGGGTTCTTGAATGCTTTCAACCGTCTCCAGTGTTTCGTCGGAAATTCTTTTGCTGTTCTTCGCATATCGTTTGAACTGTGCAACAAGTGAACGCATTAGCGCTTCTGCTTCCGCGTCTTTTTCTTCGCTTTCTTTATAACATGTGACATTGACAACTGGATACAGGTCAGCTTCTTGGTAACTGCTCCACGCTGCTCTATGTATGCCTTCGATTAATACACGATACGTACCATTTGGTAATTGAGTCATTGATTTGATAGTCGCCAGTGTACCTATTTCATATAAATCATCTATTTCAGGGTTTTCCAAGCCTAGATCTTTCTGAGTTGCAAGGAAAATTTGACTATCACCTGCTAATGAATGTTCAATAGCGAAAACCGAGCGTTCACGGCCTACATCAATATGTAATAGCATCGTCGGATAAACAATCACTCCGCGAAGTGGCAATAATGGGATGTTCTGTTTTTGAATCGTCGGCATGAATAGCCACCTCCAAATAAGTTATGTATATGTATGTATAATGCGTAAATAAAATCCTATGTAAGAAAAGGCCGACTGCCGAACGTATAAGATACGCATCGGTGGAGCCGGCCCTTTTGCCTTTTCGGCGTTATGCGGTATTTTTTTCGTTATCTGATTCGTATACAGATCCGTCTTCTCGGTGCAAGATCGGAGTAGACTTACCAAGAACAGAGTCCTTCGTAATGATACATTTCTTCACTTCTTCAAGTGAAGGTAGATCGTACATTACATCCAACATGATATTTTCAATAATGGAACGAAGTCCACGTGCACCCGTTTTACGAGCAATCGCTTCTTTTGCGATTTCGATCAATGCATCATCTTCAAATTGAAGATCTACATCATCAAGTTCGACCATCTTCTGGTATTGTTTGACGATCGCATTTTTGGGCTCTGTTAGAATTTGATACAATGTATCTGCATCTAATGTATCGAGCGTTGCGATTACCGGCAAACGACCAATAAATTCTGGAATTAAACCGTATGATTGAAGATCCTCAGGAATCAATTTAGCCAATAGGCTATCTTCTTCATTGATTTCTTGCTTGGATTCAGAACCAAAGCCGATGACTTTACGTCCGATACGGCGTTTAACGATATCTTCAATTCCATCAAATGCTCCACCTACAACGAATAAGATATTCGTTGTGTCGATTTGCAAGAACTCTTGATGAGGATGCTTACGGCCGCCTTGTGGTGGAACGCTCGCAACCGTTCCTTCAAGAATCTTCAGCAAGGCTTGTTGCACACCTTCACCCGATACGTCACGAGTAATCGACGCGTTCTCAGATTTACGAGCTACCTTGTCGATTTCATCAATGTAGATAATACCTTTTTCAGCTTTATCGATATCGAAGTCTGCTGCTTGAATTAATTTCAAGAGAATATTCTCTACGTCTTCCCCGACGTATCCTGCTTCAGTTAATGAAGTCGCATCTGCAATCGCAAATGGCACATCCAAAATACGAGCCAACGTTTGTGCCAGTAATGTTTTACCGCTACCAGTTGGACCGATTAAGACGATGTTGGATTTAGCTAGCTCGACATCATCAATTTTACTGCTTGAATTTACCCGTTTGTAATGATTGTACACTGCTACAGCGAGTGATTTCTTTGCGCGATCTTGCCCGATGATATAGTCATCGAGGATACCTTGGATTTCTCTTGGTTTCGGAACATCTTTTAGCTCGAAGCCTTCTTCAAGACCTACTTCCTCTTCCACGATTTCCGCACAAAGTTCAACGCATTCATCACAAATATAAACACCTTGACCTGCTACCAATTTGCGGACTTGCTCTTGAGATTTCCCACAAAAAGAACAGCTAAGGTTATCGTTTTCATCATTAAATTTGAACATTATGCTCACCCCTATTCAAGTCAATATACTACAAGATTACCATGACTTAATCAACTATTTAGAACTTAATGACCGATTACAACCAGCCAGATATGTATGGTTATTTGTGTTCTAGCTTGTGGAGTTTCCGGAAGACTATACATGAGTTCTTTTATTTAAGAAAAACAAGGTACGGACAACCCGTACCTTGTTGCGTTCATATAGAAAGATTAGTCGATGATTTTTGCGTTGTCAACAAGTAGTTGTACTGTTTTATTGAAACGAAGGTCGTTCTCCAGTACAGATGTACCACCAAGAGTAGTCTTGATTTGCTCAACGTCCATACCGAATTGCTCAGACATTTTTTCAAGCTCAGCTTGTACTTCTTCTTCTGGCACTTCTACTTCTTCAGCAGCGCCGATTGCTTCAAGTGTCAATGAAACGCGTACGCGGCTTAGTGCGTCGTCTTTCATCTGATCACGAAGTGTTTGCTCGTCTTGACCAGAGAACTGGAAGTAAAGATCCAAGTTCATGCCTTGCATTTGTAGACGTTGTTCGAAGTCCTGCATCATACGATCCGTTTCTGAATCGATCATCGCTTGTGGAATGTCCATTTCAGCGTTGCTTGCAGCTTGTTCTACTAAATCGTCACGAAGTGCTGTTTCAGAATCATTCTTTTTCAGTTCTTCAGCTTCTTCTTTCAACTTCGTGCGTAACTCTTCAACAGAAGATACACTCTCGTCGATTTCTTTTGCCAACTCATCATCAAGTTCAGGAACTTCTTTAGACTTGATTTCGTTCACTTTTACTTTGAATGTAGCAGGCTTTCCAGCTAATTCAGCAGCATGGTATTCTTCAGGGAAAGTGATTTCAATTTCTTTTTCTTCTCCTGTTTTCATGCCTACTACTTGCTCTTCAAATCCTGGAATAAATGAACCAGAACCTACTACAAGTTCGTAGTTTTCTGACTGTCCACCTTCAAAAGCTTCACCATCAGCGAATCCTTCGAAATCGATTGTAGCTGTATCGCCGTCTTCCACAACGCCATCTTCTTTGACTACCATTTCTGCTAGTGCTTCAGTACGTTGTTGAAGCTGTGCGTCTACCTCCTCGTCTGTTACTTCAACTGCTTGACGAGTTACTTCAAGACCTTTATAATCTCCAAGCTTTACTTCTGGCTTAAGCGCTACAATTGCAGTGAAAACAACAGGCTCGCCTTTTTCTAGCTTTTCAATGTCGATTTCAGGAGCTGCGATTGGATCTACGTCCGCTTCGTCTACTGCAGCAGAATATGCTCCAGGTAGTACGATATCGATAGCATCGTTGTAAAGTGATTCTTCACCGTACATTTTATTGAACATTTTGCGTGGCATTTTCCCTTTACGGAATCCAGGTGCCTGTACTTTCTTTACTACTTTTTTGAACGCTTCATCTAATGCTTCGTTGAAACGATCTACGGAAACTTCAAACGTAAGTTTCCCTTCGCTACCCTCTAATTTTTCCCATTTAACTGTCATATGTATGACCTCCAAATCATTTGCAATACTTTTATTTTTATTTTAATCAATTATACCTTCGCATGATTGTATCTGAATTTTTTCTGTACATCCTAAAAAATCTTCGACACTCTTTGAAGGCTTTACCTGAATCGGCTCAATTTGTTCCGCCTGTAAGAAGCGACAACACTGCTGAGGACAGGTAAGCAGTTGACAACCATTTTAGTATAACATAGTCTATTCATCTTTCAAGAATTAATCACTGTCAACGCTCCATTTCTTCATCCACCGAACGTATGAACGATAGCAATGAAGAATCCTCCGTCTGCTTACCATATAATAACTGCTTTGTATACGCAACATACGCGCTGGCTACCTCTTCCGCTGTGTAAGGCCCCCAGTGGAATGGAAACAGTAAGACACTGTACTTAAGGATCAGATTGACAACCAGTTCACTAGCCGTAGGATCTTTTTCAAATTGCGCTTTTGCGAGAAACTGCACTTCCTGAACAAATTGATCTTCTTCGGGTGAAACTAGTCTCGATGGATTAGCTTTTGTTTCAAAGTGGTATTTCCGTACAGCTAGTGACTCTTGATAGCCTATTTGTTGCAATAACATCAACGCATAGGTCTTCACAACAGGTAACGCTTCCTTTGTTTCAATTACATCTACTAACACTGGAATATACGGTTGTAATTTCTGATGTTGCAATGAAAGTAAGAATTCCTGTTGCTCCATCGGTCCCATTTGGTGAAATTGCTCGCTTGTAATAGAAGGCTCCTCAATAGAAGGTTCTTCATAACGATCAGATAATCGACTATTCAATTCTCGCAAGTATTGAAACTTCTGCAAGCTATATTCTGGAATGATTTCTTTCTCCAACAGACCTTGTATCGTCAGCTCTACCTCATCGTATTGCTGTAATTGGATCGAAATCGAAAGATAAAGCTCAAGTAATTCTATGTAATCGCCAGCTTGGTTTTGCATAGCAAGAAGTGCGAATTCTTTTGCTCGTTCATATTCTTTCATTTCATATAAAGAAATAGCCAAACCATCAAAAACTGTGTAATCTTCTGGATCAATTTCTAATACAGATTCGAAATTCCGTGCCGCTTCTTCATGAAGGTCACGTTCCAATGCCTGTCTACCTTCACGATGAAGACGTTCGAGTGTTCCAGGAAAGACGACCACATTCCCTATTCTAATGACTTTTCTGTGCTTTTTTTGCACCGTAATCACCTGCCCGCTTTGTTACTTTCACTATAGCACAGCATTCTAAACCGATTCCACCTTGACACCATGACGCGATTACACTATCGATTTATCCGCTACAAACCACTTACGCTGATCGACTTCGCAAATGACAGACTGGTTTGTAGTTGTCCCAATATATTCCCCGTCGGTATGACAACCTACTACTCGATCCGTTTCAATAATGAATTGGTCACTTTTATAAGTAGAAACTCCTTTTAACTTCGTATGGCTTCCATTGAATACCGTTAAAAATACTGCAAGAAATTTGAGCACAGAAATAGAGTGGATGATTGTCAGCTCAAACTCTCCATCATCATAAATAGAATGAGGAGAAATTTTCATACCGCCACCGTAGTATTTTTGATTGCTGACAGTGATCATCCAGACATTCTCAAATATCCGTGTATCCGAGTCCATTTGAATGGTCGCGTTAAATGGTTTGAAGGCTAATAAACTGCGCGCTACGGTCAGTGCATACACTATGCTACCAAGCTTCCATTTATTTAGCGTCTTTTTAATAGTAGATTGTCCAACTGCCAATGAAATATCTGCATCTAAGCCGAAACCACAGTTGCTTGCAAAATAACGTTGATGTGAGGCGCTCAATTTCACGGAGCCAAAGTCTACAGTTTTTCTATTAGCCGGTTCGATTGCGATATAAGATTCCACTTCCTGCAAACTATTAAATGCTGGAAACGTCCTTGCGAAATCATTACCGGACCCCGCTTTCATGACCCCGACTGTTACATGAGGATAACCTGCAACACCATTTAGCACTTCATGGATTGTCCCATCCCCGCCTATTACGATGATCAATAATGACACAGTGGTTTGTTTAGCAAGTCGCCATGCAAGTTCTTCCGCATGATTACGTCGCTCGGTCAGATGAAATGGATAGCTGGTATTCAGTCGCAAGTTTGCCCACAACTTGGCCCCTTTACCATCTCCAGCTTGTTCATTAATGATGAAATGTACATCCATACGGACCGCCTCTTTCAAAAGCCTTTTCATCATAGTAGCAGACTGCCCATTAACTTACTAGATCATTGTCAGACTATTTGATATTTCACTTGCAGGCTTGCGCTGATCGTAATCGTACCCGACTCGATGGGTGTTCTACCGGCATCTGCCATAGCCATCGCGCGGAACGCTACTGGTTGAGATGTATGCTGCTCTTCAACCTTTAATGGAATTGGCCGGTTCTGTAATTTCAACGAAGTTCCAATCGTAATCATTTTAGTCTCTGCATCTTGCAAGGCTAGCACCAGCGCTTGCTGATATTGTTCTTCTTGATCGGGCATCGTGAATTCGATCGATCCAATTTGATTCGCACCATTTTTGACCGCAAGATCAACCAGTTCACCTGTTCGTGAAAGTTCGTTACTTGTAATGCGGATGGAATTAATCACTTCATACCCTTGAAAGCGCTGTTCTCCATTCACGTATTCATAGACTGGACGAATTTGAAAATCAATCGTTTGAATGGATGTTTCTGCAATACCCGCTTTTTGTAGCGACTGGATTACTTGATTCATGCGTCTAGCGTTTTCTCGCTGGATTTCTCCGAGTTCGGTTCCTCTTGACACTACAGATAATACAATATGAACCGTACTAGGCGAGACTTTCACTGCCCCTTCACCAAATACAGTTATCATTCGTGTTTCCTGTTCTTTAAACATATAGAACACTCTCCCTTTTACAGTATTATCATTTCTATGCAGCACTCGAACCAATTTATACCCATTTTTGTTTACTCACGCACTTGAACGTGTAAAAATACTTAATCCCAAACGTAAAGTAACTGGCCTAGGGGGTCTTATGAGTGAAAATGTAAAACAATTCGTCCAATCCAAACAAAAAAGCTCCCGATCCATTATGACCGATGAGCTCTGAATATTCGTTTCAGTATTAAAATGTGATGAATCCTTTTTGTACTGCGAATCCACCTAATGTAAACAAGGCGATGACAACGAGTGTAATGATGAATAATCGATTATTTCTGTCCAAGACGTCACCTTTTTCTCTATCGGATAAATTATTATTAGTTACCTCATTCTATCCTAGCGAGTTCAGAATTAGCAATCTATTTTTCAATCAACTTCTTTCCGTAGTTGCTGTAAAAAACTTACCATGAATTCATGTCGTTCTTTTGCCAAACGCGTACCTTCCTTTGTGACCATCAATTCGCTAAGTAATAATAACTTCTCGTGAAAATGTGTAACGGTAGCCGTTTCCTTTATACGGTATTCTGACTCAGACATATCCATTCGAGCTTCTTCTTGTTGATCGTACAGTTTCCTGCCGCGTGCCCCGCCAAATGCAAATGCCCGCGCAATGCCGACCGCGCCTATGGCATCCAAACGATCAGCATCTCTGACAATTGCGCCTTCAATGGATGTAATATCTTTTGCATTGCCACCACTGAATGAAACACTTTCAATCGCGGACATCACATTGTCTGCAATCTGTGGTGACGCACCTATTTTTTCAAGCAACTCTTTCGTAGTGACTTCATGCATCTCTTCATATTTTGCATCTTCTACATCATGCAATAGAACTGCTAAACGGACGACTAGTTCATCAGCACTGGGTTCTGTCGCTAAAATTTTCTCTGCATTTTTCATTACACGATCAATATGATCAAGATCATGACTCGCATCAAATTTATTATAAATACCTTTAACTTCCATTCTACATTTCGCTATCATTTCTTGCATTGAATCCCTTCCCCTCTTTTCCATTAGTTATATGCGAATACAGCCCAGAAAATCAGTTCTTTTCCTGACGAATGAAATTCATTTCGTTGAATTACCGAGACAAATCGTTACAGTCATCCCAATGTTAAAGCAGAATTTACTGGGGCTTCGTATTCTCACCATAATTGAGTTTAACATGCATACCGATGTTTTAAATACTTATACTGCCTTGTCGTACTATATGCTGTGTAGGCAACCCTATCAATCCTTTTTCCATGTCTTCAATGATCCATGCAAGTTATTCCATTCAGCAACAGCACGGCTTCTACATACAGCTTGTCGTGTTAGTCCACGATTTGCTATATTAATCATGTTAAAAAGAAAAGAAAGCCACTGCCGCTCGCCTTTCCTTCTATTGTATTCGTCGTTTATTATTTTACGTAAATTGTCAGATAGACTTTAGCTACCATTTCTTTTAAGCGGTGCAAATTCAATCGATGCACTGTTAATACAGTACCGTAATCCCCTGTGATCTTTTGGTCCATCTTCGAATATATATCCCAAATGCCTATCACCTGCAAAACTTCTCACTTCAGTTCGGATCCTATTGAAACTTTTTTCTATATGTTCCGTCATTACTTCCGGAACGATTGGCTGCATGATACTTGGCCAACCGCACTGAGGGCCATACTGATCAGAACGTGAAAATAACCATACGATAAAGCCTATGGATTGTGATTCGGTCAAGCTTTACTATAATTAGCGACAGACGTTTTTCGACAAAAAAAGATCCTTGCTTATAACCGTTGACAATTTGCCAACAAACATTTATTATTTTGAGAGAAGTACATATTTTTACTGGTGTAGTAGAATTGGAGGGGTAGTGTCATGTCAGAAAGTAGTCTTGGTCTGTCTGTCGGGCAGTTGTTGCGTGATGTTTTAGAAGATCGTTCATTGTCCATGCGCAAACTAAGCGAGCTTACAGATATTGACACTTCAACCATCTCCAGAATCATTAATGAAAAGCGCAAAGCAACACTGGATCATTTAGAGAAATTCGCAATAATTTTAGAAATTCCATTAGCCAAGTTACTTCACGCGGCAGGCTATCCGGTTGATCATAAACATGTGATCCATTCTACATACGATGAAACGATTCAACAACTGGTCGAAACATCAGAACTTCTATCTGCGGATATCTCTATTGAAAAAGTCGAACATCAACTTGCAAGTTACGAAGCATATGTTCAAAGCACTGAAGGAAGAGAAAGAATTCTACATGACTTCGATAACAAGTTAAAACTGGCTGGCGGAGTAGGTCCATTCGTCGATCAAATGAAAGAATTATTTACACGGTTTAAAATGCAAGATGTTGCAAAACGTGATCTAGCCATTATCGGCAGCGCATTATTATACTTTATCATTCCTGTAGATGTCATCCCGGACTACATTTTTGCGGTCGGGTATCTAGATGATGCGATCGCGGTCCAAATTGCTTCAAGCGTACTAACAAAGAATTCATAATTAAATGAGTAGGTGTGACATTAATGGAAAACAGAGAGACTGGAAAGCGTCGTAAGAAAAAACTTAAAAGAAAATATAAACGGTTAATATTCATGGTATTCACTTTGCTACTGTTAGCGGGTGGCGGATACGTCGCTGCACAATATTCAAACGGCTTATCGTTTGCGAGCGGCGGCAAAACAAATGAAATACATACAGAACTTAGCGACAGTAGTAATACTTTTTCTACTAGCGATTCCGCTTTTGACGACTTTGAAGGTGGCGAATCACAATTTGGAGAAATTAACGTATTGTTGATCGGTGATGATGCGAGAGGCGACGAAGATGACACTCGTTCAGACGCTTTGATGATCGGTCACTACGATCAAACAACAAACAAAGTGAAATTAATCTCGTTGATGCGTGATATATACGTCGATATTCCGGGTCACGGTATGGAAAAGATCAATGCCGCTTATGCACTTGGAGGACCTGAATTAGTACGACAAACGATCAAGCAAAATTTTGATGTTGATGTACAATATTATGCGATTGTTAATTTCGAAGGTTTCTCAAAAATCGTCGATGTCATCGCTCCTGACGGTATTGAAGTCGATATTCCATATGAGATGTCACACGGCCTAGGTTTAACTCTCTATCCCGGACAACAAAAATTGAACGGGGATCAATTACTCGGTTACGTACGATTCCGCCACGACATCCACAGTGATTACGGTCGCGTGCAACGTCAACAAGAAGCGTTAGGGAAACTAAAAGACGAAGCGATGAGTTTACAGACACTCGTCAATATACCGAAATTAATGGGCGTTATTGATCCATACATTGATACGAACATCGACAGTAAAACGATCTTTACAATTGCTAAAGGTATGTTGACTGGTGGAAAGGATAACGAAATGGAATCACTGCGTATTCCGGTAGAAGGATCATTTGGGGACTTGCGCACAGAAGTTGGTGCTGTTCTCGAGATTAACCTAGAACAAAACAAACAAGCATTACGCGAGTTTTTATCAGTAGAGGATGAATCAGTAAACGACGAAAGTGAACAATATGGAGAATATGCAACAGATCCTGAAGATAGTCAAAATCAACAATACTAGAACGATATAATCTCACAGAAATATAAGCTGTTCCAGTCATTCAACCGACCGGAACAGCTTATTTTTACATTGTCAATACTAATTTCCCCATCGTCTTTCTACTTTGCAATTGCCGCTGTACTTCTGTTGCTACTTCCAAATCAAATGTACCACCTATTGTTAGTCGTGAATCTCCAATTTGTACATATTCTATTATGCGAAACCTTAATCAGAAAGAGTATGGACTATCCACGTCATACTTAAAACTGATCCACACCCACTTCTCAGTCCTCCTTACAGTTCTTTCATAGCAAATACTTCACTCACCCTATGACTCTTCTTGAAAATCAATCTCAAATGTCTCAACGGAATTATCTAGAACATCCTCTTTTTCAAAAAGCATTTGTTTATACTTAAAGTTTTTAAACATTTCAATCTGATCCTTATAATGTTGAGAATACTCACCGTCTTGTCTAATGAAACCGATCTGGCCAGGTGGTGTAACATTCATGCCTACAGGGCCATTCTCTGTCATTTCAACAAAATGATTTTCACTTCCGCGATTCATTAAAATAATGGGTTGCTGATATCCTAGTCCATGCGGCACTCCTATAAGGGATTCAGCGCCGAATGTCATCGTCTCAATCGGCATGATCCACTCCTTCATTGATGCACCATATTCTTTTTCCAGATCCACTACAACTTGATCGAAACTTTCACGTGCAATTTCTTCAAGGTTACGTCCCTTTAACCAATCATTTTCTACTTGTAATGCCGCTTTATCTCCTTGAACGAGGCGGGACAATAAGCCTGAACCACCTGATCGATGATCTACGAACGGTCTCATCTCTTCGTAAAATTTACCAATGTCTTCCTCTGTAACATTAACAAAGAACTGATCCCACCAAGCCTTCATAATTGTTGCGCCAGGTGAATCATAGTAGCCATCATTGTTTTTATCTTCATTTAAATTATTCCAATCTTCTAGAATGGAGATAGCATTCTCATATTTACGGTGGCTATCTACTTTCGTTGAAAGAGCATCTAGCAAAAATGGCTTGAACCAACGTGTCTTCAAATTGACAAAGCTCGTTTCATAGTTGACTTCATTTACATCTTCAATCGATAACTTATTTCGTGCACTAATTCTATCTATAAATTGATGATTCCGGTGATCTGTTCCCCACATATAGTTTTGTTCATTCGTATTCCAGTTTGGCGCAGGTTTGTTATTCCAATTCGCTACAAAGCCACGTTCAGGATTGATCTCGTGTGGATTATCCGCTGTGTCTAGAAAACCTTTCCACTCATATTCACCTGTTCCTGGTGTGGGGAAACGCCAATCTACTCGCTCATCCCGCTCAGGTATTTGACCGACATGATAGTAAGCGATTTCATCGTTTTTATCAGCATAAAACCAATTCAATGACAGGGTATACTCTCTTGCAGCTTTCGCAAATTCTTCTTGATTCGTTGCATAGTTCATCTTTACATAAGCTGCCCAACTGTCTGCTTCAGTTCCTCGAAATGCCCATTTTTTACTGTAAGCAATATGATTGTCATCATCTTTAAATATAACGGGACCATGAATACTCTCGTGAAATTCCCGAGTAACAGTTTCGATCTTTCCATTATCTTTTTTCACATCAATACTTTCCGTTCTTTTTTCAAATTCCACCCATTCTCCATTGAACTTATACTCATTCGGATTATTGGGATTTACCTCTTCCTCAAAAATATCAGACACATCACCATAGCCAGCAGTTGCTGTAAAGGCAAAGTCATTCGTCGCACCAAACATAATGAAGGGATAGCCAATAAATGATGAACCTTGAATATCAAGATCTGGCCCGTGAAGTCCGACTTCATAAATAAAGCCAGGTGCTGTAAAACCTACTTGCGGTCCACCAAACATAATTGGATTACCAGATGTAGATTTTGAAGCGCCAATAATCGCGGCATTACTACCTACTTTTAATGGGACCCCCAGCTCTTGCCGTTTCTCAATAAAATCTTCTCGCATCGACGAGACAGTCTCGCCCGCGAACGCGACTTGCTCTAGCGTTTTAACATTTGCAAATGGCGTTCCTTCACCAATCGAAGCATCGCTTTCCGAACTTGTTGGTGCGTCCGGATCGTTTATCCAAACCATATCATTAAAAATTGCTTGAGCCTTTTCTTCATCGTATTCATCTAACAATTTGGCATAAATAGTAGCATTTTCAAGCTCCTGCTCTTGATCCATGAAGGCCGTCATAGAAGCCATGTACAAGCGAAGAACATCTACACTTGTCCAATTTTCAGGTTTCAAATCATACTCAGAAAATTCCTTTGATAATTTACTCTCGGGATCCTCAAGGGCCTCTCGGACATAGCGATCAATCCCACTTGAAAAGTTTTCAATGATTTCTTTCGCAAAAGGATCCATTGTATCGATCATTTTTTGAATCGCCTCATCAGTGTGTCCATCACGTCGTATCTTTTCATCATGTGCTAGATACTCTTCCCCAAATACCTCCGCAGCTGTACCTTCATTTGCCCGTTTAAACATCTCTAGCTGAAATAGTCGATCTTGTGCCATCACATAACCATAAGCTTTGTATAAGTCTTCCATCGAGTCTGCATATATATGTGGAACTCCAAATTCATCGCGATGGACTTCAACAGCTTTGGAAACACTTTGCACTTTTTCATTTAATACTACATCCTTTTTTGAACAGGCAGATAAGAAAATCAGAACTAAAATAAGTGTCATATGCATAAATAATTTCGTTGAACGCTTCATTACATAACCACCCTATCAATTAGTATGCTACAAATTCATTCAAACAGCGTGTGTTCTACTAGTGTAGATCACTACATTCAAATACGAATACTTCAATAAATTTTTCACCAAATGATAGCGCTATCATTTATAGAGAGATTCATATCGCAAAATCCTACATCCCCTTCCTATTCTCCATCCAATCACTACTTTCCCAGAGTGGATAAAATACCCAATTAATATAACAGTTTTCAAACGACAACTGTGTTTTACATTATAGACACCCACCTTTATATGTCAACAATATTAAAAATATTCAAATATTAAATAATTAATATTTCCAACAAAAATAGGTACAAAAGAGTACTTAACATCACTTTCGACTGCTCCCTATACATTGGATATACACTTTAAAATTAAAGAGACGTAAAGTAAAACTATTTCTGGTAAACTTTTAGGTAAATGACTGATGTTATGTCATTTTTCGAAAACAGTAAAACTTCCTACCTCATCAAATTTTTTAATAAAAACTACTATATCTGAAAACCCCTCTACCATTTTTGTATTATTTCCCATTACTACAAGAGGTGCTTTAGACCCCTTTTTTCTTTATTAAAATCCAATTGTAAAAATTCCAAAAAAGTTAACGTTCTGACTCGCAAGGCTTGGAAAGGACAGAAGATAACACCTTACCTATTGTTGCTCGGATTAACATCAGAACTCACGTATGGTTTCATTTCCTAAGTTTTTATAATGCCTTCTCCAACAACAAAAAGCGCTACACATGTTGTTTGTACAACATGTGTAGCGCTTTTTAAAATTCTAACCTTCTTCTCAACTGGCTTGATGACGTCCTAGAAGGGATTCGAACCCCCGACCTACGCCTTAGGAGGGCGTTGCTCTATCCAGCTGAGCTACTAGGACATGATAGGAATGAGAATCACTTTAATCCATAAACTGATTCAAAGTGTTCTCATGCTTATGATTAATCGTTAGCTGTGCCATTATAATCGTCATTAAACCATAATTGCTCATCATCATCCACATCACCATTATAATTGATCAAAATCTCTTCTCCAGCTTTAATATCTTTGTAGGCAAAGAAATCAAATGTATGATGATCAAAATTAATATCATAGGTCGCATTTGGTTCATAGGAATGATTAAATAACATTCCGTAGCCAAGCAGGACAGCCGTATGGTTTTCTCCATATTCGAAAGCATAGTCAGCTAGAACGGTTTTTTCAATATGTTGATGTTGCTCATTTGGATAGGGAATAACTGGCGCCTCATGTACCAGCTGTCCTTTTTTAATATCGCATGTTGCGAATACGCCTCTATTGAATTCCCCTTCGCCAATTGGAGAAAGTTTTACTTCTATCACATCTTTCACCTACTCGCCTGTAAATTATACTTGGCAAGTATACCATTAATTCAACCAGATTGCTGATTTCTTTTCTTTTACTAAAAGCTGAAATCTACCCTTCTAGGAATAGAGTTTAGCTTTAATTATTTAACGAAAAGTCTTTATCCACTTCCTGCTTATCATAATCAAGAATCCAGTCAGTATATTGTTCGTAGAGAAATCGAATGGATTCCCTGTCAGACGCTATGATATCACACCCGCGATCATCATATAGGTGATAAATGATATTCATCGATTGATTAATAAAGAATATATCATAACTACTTTCAGGATTATGTTTTAAAATCGTTGTCGGATCGGCGAAATCTTCATAACAAATCGCTTTCAGCAATTGCTTATACCGAACATCCCGTTTCTTACAAGAAAGCGAAAAACGATGCGTTACAAGTTCTTCCTCATCGCCATAGAGATTAGGAACCGTCGAAAACCGCAATTTATATAACAAATCTTTTCGTTTTACATATTTGGAATAGACATGTAACGGTTTTGCACGTAGGAAATCATTGTTTGTATGAACATCAGTGACTAGTATGATGTCATCCTCGTCTCCAAATACCGCCTCGAATAGAGTAATGGAGCGGTAAAATGCTTGTTTTAAAAAATCCGGTTCATCATGTGCAATAAACTCTGAAATTTCAAAGCGTATAGCTTTATTAGTTTCATAAAATAAAGCGGGTGCCAGTTCAATTCCATGGAAGTAATTCGCTAAATATAGTTCTACAGCTTTCATTATTTCACTCTCCATTGTACATGCCTTACTTGACAGCTAATGCGATATCTCTCAATTCTTTCAGTGACCCATCAAGGTTTCTTACGAGGAGCTTAGCATCCTGTTCATTCCGGCTAAAACTAGAATAGTTTATTATCAATCGATTCTTCAGTAGGACATAAAAAATTCCATAACCATCTTCTACTACTGGTCCAAACATACAACTTTTTACTTCGGGATGTGTCATATTACTAGTAGAAATAAAATCATGACGCATTTTTAAATAGCCAGGATCAGAAAATAGTGCAGGTGATTTTTCTATCTCAAGCTCATCTTCAAACTGTGAAAATATTTCTTGTAATCCAAATAGATGTCTTTCCACACCAAACCCTTTTCGTGCTTCTTTTAAACGAGCAGAATGTGCAGTACTTGCATGGTGCATTAATTGATATACTATCGCGGGTTCTAGTAGATCCTCTACTATCCCTTTAGCCAATGCCAGATTTTCTGTGCTTGAAGGACGTATGCATTCCGTTCTTCCTTCCTTGAATAAGCGCATCGACACCGCTTCATATGTGCTGCGCATCGTAGCGAATGTTTTATATTGAGCAACTTGCAGCGCCATATGGAAAAATGAATCCGGACTGAATCCAAGTTGTTTTATTTCATCGGTACCAAACGTATCAAAATTTTGTACATGAATAAAATAATTTTGAACGGTTTTTTCATTTTCTATTTCCAATTTTCTGAACTCATTCAATAATTCAGCCGATAGCATCCAATTCAACTTTTCTGCTACAGGCTGCTCTTTCGTTTCGATATTTTCTGTATCCGTTGAAGTGAGCTGGTCTTGTACATATTGTATTACAGCGAAACTCGTAGTTCCATCCACCCCCGTATGTTCCACACTATATCCAACCTCGCCCGTTTTAGTAATGACGATTTGCAATGTCTTATCAAAGTATTTATTTTTGCCGCCCAGTAATAAATTTTGTATTGCTTCATCGGAATTTGTACTTTCTTTATCTATGGATAGGACGACTAGGGAATCCGCTATGCTTTGTAGATTTTCGGCATTGACTGTAGTTACTGAAAGTTGTTGATAAATATCCGCTGCTTTATTTCTATTTGTAGTAGTGAAAATCCCTACGTTTTTTCCCGCTGGCTCCCTCAATGAAAGAATCGATTCAATTACACTCGACAATGCCTCACTGGAATACATTATACCTCGTTGATTGGTGACAGGAATGGAGTAGATATTACCATTAGTCAACAAGCTAATATGATTTTCCACTTTCGAGTATTCCGCGATGTAATGACCATCCCGGTGAATTTTAGGAATTCGAACCGATCGGAAGAAGTTAGGAAACTGACTCATGTCGAGCGGCATTCCCCGCGACATTTCAGGGACGGCTTTTTCATCAATGATCGTATGATAAAACTTCGCTACCGATCGACTCACTTTACCAGCTAACTCTGCAATTGTCCGCAGTGGATATTGCTGATTGTCGAGTAAAACATTAAAATTACTACCTGTATGTAAAGAATCGCGGGATGTCAGATAGACATTATCCCAAAATGGTTTTAGCCAACTGCCTGCGATATCTTCTTGCCACATCTGAAGCTTTTCTTGAAGTAGTTGCGCTTCTCCGCTTTCTTCAAAAAACTGTTGAACAACTTTCTTTGTCTCTTCGAATTCTTCTTTACTAATTAATGGTTCAATCGCCTCCAGCAGTTTCCTTTTCGTATCTTCAAGCTCAGGAATTGGTACGGAGGGTAAATGTTCTTGGAATTTGAATGTTATCAATAGTTAGAGGAACCCCCTTTCGATTAGAAAGTCTACACTTTTTTGTACATACTATTCATATTTTCGTGTTAATTAATATATAAACTGTCTACTAAAGAATATCACATAAAAAAATCTCCCATCTATTTTAATGGGAGATTCTTGTCTTATTCGCGAAATCGCTTATTTATCGTGGATACGTAATATATTGTCAGAACTTGACGTTATTTTTTCAGAGCTCGTTTTTCCTTAATACTTATTAAGGCACCTATCACTACAATTGCCACTAAAACTCCCCAGAAAATTAATTTCCATTCAGTGGAGTGTGGAAAATCTAATGGTAAGAATCCTAATTTTTCATGCGCTAACGTTAGGACGGTCAACTTGACTCCCACCCATCCGACAATAACGAAAGCCGTTGTCTCTAATTGCGGATAATTAGCTAGCAACTGGACGAACTTATGAGCAGCGAATCGCATAATTACGAGCCCGACTAATCCGCCCGCCAGCATGACGCTAAACTGGCCTCCGTTAATTCCACCTATCACCATATCTCCTAATGGAGGCAATGTGATGGCCAACGCCACTGCAGCGAGCATTGAATCCACCGCAAAAGCAATATCCGCTAATTCTACTTTCAATACAGTCATCCAAAAACCAGAACCCTTAGTTGCTTCCGGTTCGATGGAATGCTCTTTTCCTTTTTTCTGATCGTAAATATGTTTGATTGCGATAAACAATAAGTACGCCGCCCCAAGTGCTTGGATCTGCCATACATTAACTAACAATGTGATCATGAACAGCGCGGCAAACCGGAATACAAATGCCCCGATTAATCCATAGAACAACGCTTTCTTTTGTTGCATCCTCGGCAAGTGTTTAACCATAACCGCCATGACTACCGCGTTATCTGCAGCTAATAATCCTTCCAACGCGATCAATACTAACAAAACCCATGCATACTCCAATAAAATTGCTTCCATTCATTTTCCTCCTCTAATTTTTGCCAACAAAAAAAGACCATTGCCTAATAAAAGGCAAAGGTCTCGCTAAGCAAAATTTTGCTATCACAACCGATGGTAGTAAACCATGTACTGACGATTGTGAAATAGGTTTCCCTATAGCTACTCCCCTTTGACAAAAAGTCAAAGTCTATTGAGTTGTACTTGTAGTTTAGCACGTGAATAGTCATTTGCAAAGTAATATACTACTTAAAGAAAATAAAACTAAACAATAGCAACTATACACTTTATTATGTATAGCTCAACTGATAAACAATCAAATTTCCTATATAACAAGAAAGCTAATAGGTAGATTCTGTAAAGTACTATCATGTATCATATAGATATAATGAAAAAAGTGAGGTTACATACTATATGAACAAAAAACAATTGCGGTGGACCGTAGCTAGTGCAATCATATTGCTAATAGCGCTAATTATTGCCATTGCGAGCAACAAAGAAACACCCGAAACTACAACAGACAAGCCAGCATCATCAGAAACATTGATACAGGATACAACAACGGAACCAACTACTAAAACAACACTCACAGAATACCCCGAGAAAGAACAGCCTAAAATGAATGAAACCGAAAAAGATGTAAGAGAACCTGAAAAAGCAATAAAAGAACCATCAACGAAACCGGCTACAGAACCACCCAACACCGTTTCAGATGCATCTTCGACACAGCCGTCAACAACCGTACCCAAGCCAGCTAAACCAGAAAAACAAACTGCTCCGTCAACTTCGGCTTCCATAAATGGTGGCACATATCTGGTGGGAACTGACATCAAACCGGGAGAATATTTAGTTTTCTCAAATGGTCTTACGCTTCTGGAAAATACAAAAGATCAATCAGGAAATCCTGACAGTATTGTATTTAACGTTGCATTGGATGGACATTCCCACACGTATGTCACATTACGCGAAGGAGAAAACTTTACTTTAAAAGGTGGAGAAATGTATCCCGTAGCTTTCGCACCTAGTATAAAACCCGCTAATGGAATATATAAGGATGGCCAATACAAAGTGGGTACAGATCTACCAGCTGGTTCCTATACATTATTGGTAGATGATCAAAGCGATATAGGATTTTATGAAATCAGCAAAAATAGCCGGCAAGATATGATGGATCTTCTCATAAGTGACGTAGTGGAAGGTGAAACATCTATCAATATATCGAATGGTCAATATTTGACGATCCGAAATGCCTATTTAGAAGTACAATAGAAAGAACACACAAAACCAATGAGGTTTTGTGTGTTCTTTCATTTTTAAAACTTTCGCACTGCAATAACTACTAATTCAACGACCTTCATCTCGCCATTTCCTTATTTAATAGCCTAAGTTAAATAAATTTGATAACTCTCAAGGTAAATAGAAACTGACTCTATTTAAGTATCTCATTTGTTTACAGCTTGATGATTAATCCGCCAAGTCTGCAACCAAACGTCTTAGTAAGACAATGGTTTCTCTTCGTAAGACTTGTGCTGTTTCGATTTTCAACTCATTCTTTTGATCAAACGAAGATGTGCGAATACTGTTCACCCAATGTGTCAGGTACTCTACAACCTGTACTTTATCTACATTTCTTTTCAGTAGACTAGTACCATTTGCGCTAAGATAATGATAGAAACTACCAAGAGTGGCGTAGTGATAGTACTCTTCACTGCCAATTTCGACAGAAGTTAGTCCTGATTCAGGCATCGCCACATCTATTAAAGGCATCGTCTGTTTGGTTACTCTTTTACTAACTAAGATATGACTGAGGTACTCTTCCACTGCCTTTACATAATCCGCTATAAGAAAAGCGGCTTTTTGACTGGACTGTTGACTTTCTGGCTTATTGGCATTTTCTAATTCCTGCCATTTCACTTCAGCAATCGTTAAGAGTCGTTTCACTTCATTAGATTTTAACAAGCGAGGTAATTGTTTGGCCGACTTTTCAAAGCGTTCTTTTTCTTCCTCACCGAAAATTAGCGCACTATGGTGATGAAGTGATGTAAAGGTCTCTTCCAGCAGCGTCAACGCCTGTTTAGGGTCGATTGGTTCTAGATCATATTGCTCAGATTTTTGTATGATTGCTTCTACTTTTGGAGATAGGTCATGCAAGTAGAACTCTGTCAGACATTCATCTAATTGAATCAATGCATCTGAAGTCATGATTTCGCGGTATTCGATTCCTACATCAGGTACCAAAGAGAGAACACGGTTTCTCAACTTCATACCTTCATTACCCAATTCCCAGCCAATCAATAAGTTCAATGCTGGTTCTTTTACCTTGCCTTCTTCTGATGTTAATGTTTTATCCGCTTTATAAAAGCAAATCATTGCGTTCAATAAATTTCTTACTATACTATCTTGATCTTCAAACGGCAACTCAGAGAAATTAGCTGTACACATTTCTTCAATTCCACATTCATAAAAGAAAAAGTTGAAATCAGCTTGTATAAAGGAGTCTTCATGAATCTTTCCACCATGTTGCTCTTCGATAACATTCTTCATTCGTAATATGTACTCGGAAATTTTCGTTAATTGCGAAACGATATCCCCTTTATATTTCTCGATGCGATATTGAATTGCTTGAATATCACCATGCAGAACATGCACTGCATGATAATCATATGCAGACTTAGATAGATTCACCAAGCTAATGACAGTGGGAATATCATTCAAATCGAATAGATCATTGAATGTGATATAGAATTCCAGACCAACCCTATGCATCTCTTTATATTTCATCATATGAATCAAGCGTTCACAAAAACTTCGCTTCGTTGCAAAGTCGATCATTGTATCATTATAAGCCACTTGTAAAAACAAATCATACAGATTCATGATGGTCTTTTTCGTCACACTCTCTAAAATATCCGGATCGCGCGTTTTATCCATTAGTACACTTAGTTCATTAAAGTACCTAGCTAGCGTCTGCATATGATCGGCACGCGCGTTATTTAACGTGGCACATAGCGAATAAATTTTTGTATTGAATAGTTGCCAGGATTCCGCCACATGTCCTTCGTTATTAAAGAAATAGAACCAAAGATGGTATCGCCAATCCCCTTTGGCCCTAGTATCCTGATCCAGCTCAAACGGATCGAAATCTTCACCATAAGCCAACGCTAGTAATGTTTCATTGTATTGACTCGCTAGTGTAATTTCACTCTCATACAAGTCTGACAGTTCTACGAGTAATGCGTACCGTTCATCATTCCTACATGCATTCATCACTTTTGTAAACGAAGGATGGTCGATGACATGACAAACATCCAAATGCCGTCCTTTAAGCAACCACTGACGCAACATATAATCCAAAAACTCTTCCGAATCTAAATAAGCCCCAAAATGTCGGGCTGAAAATTCCTGATAAATATCCAAACTATTTCCCCCTTAACATCTGACAACGCGTTGATCTGTACGAATAACAAACTTTATACTAAAAATAATAAAGTTTGAGCTATCCTTATCATATCGCGATTACTCTTTTTTCTCTACCTAGAATTATAGTTTGAAAAAGGATCCCCAACAGGTAAATATATTTATTTTAGTTTAGACAAAAATATAGAGCATTCCAGTCCTTGAGGAAATGCTCTATATTTATATTTTTTTTATTATATCGTGTTGAATGAAATGCCTTACAGTTGCATTGACTCGTTTTCTACTCTGCTGGATTTTCCGTGTCTTCTTCTACTTGGTATTCTAATATATCCCCAGGCTGACACTCTAAAGCCTTACAAATCGCATCTAAAGTCGATAGTCGAATCGCCTTCGCCTTTCCATTTTTCAGTATGGAGATGTTCGCCATTGTAATCCCAACTCGCTCGGATAGTTCCGTAACACTCATTTTCCTTTTGGCTAACATCACATCAATATTGATGATAATTACCATGTTATTCACCTCTGCTCAGACTATTAAATCATTTTCCTCTTTTATATCGATTGCTTCTCTTAAAAGCCTTTGGAGAACAGCAGCAAAGACCGCGATCACCATGGAAGCAAAAATAGGAATCATTCCGACTATTACCAGACCTGGGGCGTCGTCTATCTCTGCCATGATAAAGACGAATGGAAGGGCTACTACATATAAGCCGCTAATTATAATCGCACAGTATTTGATTTTCTTTAACGCCCTTACAGACAACTCAGAGAACGCTTGATTTCCGTCGATAAAGTTTAATAGGTTAAAGGTTTGGTACAAGGCAAAATAAAATGGAATCACCGAAATATAGATGACTACTAAAATACTATATATTGCATAAGCAAAATCCCAACCTCTTTCCGTAGCTTCTTTTGCCTCAATAGCTAACTGCGGCAACAAAAATATGCACACAGCAAGAACTGGAATACCAATTAAAATGACAGCTATCTTTAAAAATAGTGTTGTTCCTCGTTTCATGAAAAGCACCTCTCTTAGCTTCAATATTATAAATTTCACTTTAACACCAAATTTATCGAATATCAATAAATATATGTTGATTACTAATGTATTCATTCCGCTAAATATGCCTAAATATCTTCTTCTAGGAATCATCATCGTGGAAAAAATCCGGAAAATGGAACAAATTTCATGAGGTTCTAATAATACCGCCAATTCAAAAATGCTGATCCCATTTATTAAATATAAATGGGATCAGCATTTTACTATTTATTATTTTGTCTGTAAAATTTTAAAAATGCGCTCATGCTTTCAGTTAGGCATCCGATGGTAAAATATCTCGATTTTTTTTGCATCTACATTACTCTGGTAAGTTCAACTGCCAAGAAATGCCGAACTGGTCATTCAGCCATCCGAATTTTTTACTGAATCCATAGTTATCTAAAGGCATGAGAGCTGTACCGTTTTGCATCATTTTTTCATAAAGACTGTCAATTTCCTCTTCAGTATCACACGTTAGATAAATAGAAAAAGATGGAGTAAATGTAAACTCGTGATCAATATGGCTGTCGATACACTTGAACTCTTGTCCTTTTAACGAGAATACCGCTTGTACCACTGTACCTTCTTCACCAGGTCCTTCAGCCCCGTACCGCGTAATGCTTTTAATTTCTGAGTCTTCGATGAGTGAGATGTAATATTTCATAGCTTCTTCTGCGGTTCCGCCCTGAAACATTAAAAATGGTTTAACGTCCTTCATATTCTACTTTCCTCTCTTTGTTTAAACTTTTTTACCCTGTATAGCTAACTCTACCTGTTTCCACTAATTCCTTCAATCCCATAAACATATAATTCCAGCCAACTTCAGTGCCATCATGCATTTCTGTAAGTGCTTTTTCGATCTCGGACTCTGTCCAATTCACTTCTTGAGCAACATGGATCAATTGTGTGAATGTCATCTTGCAACCTTGCTCGAGCTCTTTTAGCTCAACTGTAATTGTATCTTCTAAATCGCTCATTTCTGGCATTTTAAAAGTGAACATCACTTTTTTCGGAGGATCAATTTCTAGATATTCCCCAATCGCGCGGTAATCTTGTCCTCCTCTATGGTCAATAATTTCCCAAGTACCGCCTACTTTGGGATTATTTCGTGTCACTTTATTTGTCCCTTCCAATGTGAAGAACCACTTTCTCATCATTTCTGGGTTCAGCCACGCATCAAATACTTTTTCAGGTGCTACATTAAAATTTCTTATCATGTTCAAAGTCGTAGATGAAACTTTACTCATACCTACACCTCTTTTAATTAATGGTTCCATGCCGTCTGCCGATTTAAAACCTTACGACTTGGATTGTTTGCTGTTAAGAAACTTCGTCTTCGTTGATTAAACTCAATTGCCAAATTACATCGAATTTATCAGTGACCTGACCATAAAGTTTTGACCAGAAAGTCTCTTGAAGTTCCATCCCAACGGTTCCCTCTTTTTTTAGCTTATCATAAACCATTTGTAACTTTTCCGCTTCTACACATTGGTAGGCTAAGCTAATGTTGTTTCCAACTGTGAAAGGGGAACCAGGGAACGTATCTGAAAACATTACAGTGCTTCCTTCAATAGCTAAACGAGTATGCATAATTAAGTTTTTTGCTTCTTCTGGAAGAGGGTATTCTGGATTTGGAGATTTTTCACCGAAAGTCATAAAGTTAGGTTTTTCGGTTTCAAAAACTTCTGCATAAAACTCAACCGCTTCACGACAATTCCCATTAAACGTTAAATAAATATCGACAGCCATTGTGCATCACTCCTTTAAAATAATCAAACCTAGTAAAATTATTACAAAACAAAATGTCTCTTTAGTTTAAGATTACATCCCTCACAAAACAACCTTATTATTTTGCATTTTCATCTGGTTGATGAACTCCAAAAATATTACCCTCGGTATCCAAATAATAGCCTTGCCATGCCATTCCTGGCAACGCATATTTGGGTATTGCAACGCTGCCCCCACCATCAAGAATTTTCACTTCAGTCGAATCGTACTCATCGACTCCTATAGTACAAGCATAACCATTTAATGGTTGGTTACGTTCTGGACGCGGACCTTGACGTTGCATCAATGCTCCATCCACTCCAAGCTCACTATCACCAGTCACTGCTCCACAATAAGGCATCCCTGCATACTCACTCCAGTCCTGAAAGGTCCATCCGAATACATCTCCATAAAACTTTTGTGCCCTTTCCATGTCGTCTACGTGAATTTCAAAGTGAACTACTCTTCCCATCTTTTTCCTTTTCCTTTTTATTCCATTCCTTTTAGGACAAAACATGTTTCACTGTTTATATCCAATTATTCTAATCCCATTAATTAAAAACGGCTAGTGTGCGATATATTCTCATTTTTGATTTGTCAGTAGTAATGAGTATGTCTTCCTCGTGCGCCTTCTATCCCCCACTCCTCTCAAAGTGCAGCATTTCACAAAGTATATTACGATTAAATTTAGAAAAGGTAATAAGCTAAGAATTTGTATGACTTTCGTATGGAAGACTTTGGAATTTTAATGTTGCTATTTGAAGTCTCATACAAATAGCACGGTATACATTGATTTAACAATGCTACCGTGCTTCTTTAGATCATATCTAGATTTCACTTTATTACGTTCCAAAAAGACATGAAAAATGCAATAGTAGCAATTGTTTGCGCGCTGTGTGTATACGTTTTGTATATCCATTCTCAAAATGGAAAATTGCTGAATCTGACACGTAAATAGTTAATTAAAAGTCCCTCTCGGTGACGCGGGACCTGTCTGCTTCCATCACACCGGATAAACTGGATGCTTACGTTCCGTAAACTGGATATATTTCGTCGCATACGCTTCGTAGCGCGTAATCAGCTCATCGCGCAGTGAGTCTGCTGGGATGATACCGTCAATAATCATTTCGGAAGCTAAATGGTAAATGTCGATATCTTCTTTGTATTCGCTGCGTTTCGCTTCAATATAAGCTGCGCGCTCTTCTTCGGGCAACGCAGCAATTTTGTTTGCGTAGACTGCGTTGACAGCTGCGTCAGGCCCCATGACCGCGATGGAAGCGGATGGCAGTGCTAAACACGCATCCGGTTCAAATGCCGGGCCTGCCATGGCGTACAGACCTGCGCCGTATGCTTTGCGAACAATGACGGAAATTTTCGGCACAGTCGCTTCTGACATCGCAGAAATCATTTTTGCGCCGTGGCGGATGATGCCTGCGCGTTCTACTTTTGTTCCGATCATGAATCCAGGCACGTCGACTAAGAACAGCAGCGGAATATGGAATGCGTCGCAAAGGTTGATGAACTTTGCCGCTTTGTCAGCAGTGTCGTGGAATAGCACGCCGCCTTTAACGCGCGGCTGGTTCGCGATAATGCCGACCGCTTTTCCATCGATGCGCGCAAGACCAGTAATGAGCTCGCCTGCAAATAGCTTCTTAATTTCGAAGAATGAACCTTCATCGATAATCCCTTTGATCAAGTCGTGCATATTAAACGGAGCGTTTTCATTTTTCGGAATGATTTCTTCCAGTGCCTTATTCAGCTGTATCGGCGCCACTGCATCACGTACAGGCGGATTTTCCGAGAAGTTTGCCGGGAAATACGATAAATATCTTCGCGCCGCTGCGATTGCGTCTTCTTCGTTTTTTGCGAGCACATCGCCGCATCCTGAAATTGAGCAGTGCATTCGTGCGCCGCCCATTTCTTCAAGTGTTACTTTTTCACCGATGACCATTTCCGCCATGCGCGGCGATCCAAGGTACATCGAAGCGTTTTTGTCGACCATAATGACGATATCGCAAAACGCTGGGATATACGCGCCGCCAGCAGCTGACGGACCGAACAAGACGCAGACTTGCGGAATACGACCGGATAATTTCACTTGATTGTAAAAAATTTTCCCCGCACCGCGGCGACCTGGGAACATTTCGACTTGATCCGTAATTCGTGCACCCGCAGAATCGACTAAGTAAACGAGCGGCACATTCAATTTTTCAGCGGTTTCTTGGATTCGGATAATTTTTTCCACTGTTCGCGCGCCCCATGAGCCTGCTTTGATTGTGGAATCATTCGCCATGACGCAAACAACTTGGCCGTTAATCTTCCCCATGCCTGTTACCACTCCGTCAGCAGGAAGATCGCCCGCCATGCAGTTCGCGAATTGGCCGTCTTCGATTTCAAGATCCGAATCGAATAATAATCTTAAGCGGTCCCGGACGAACATTTTCCCTTGTTCCGCATTTTTCTCATGGTATTTCTGCGCGCCACCTTTTTTAATCTGCTCAACTCTTTCATTCAATGCTTGCTGCAAAGATTTCGTATCGGTTGTCATAGTCCTGCCTCCCTTATCATCATTCATCATTCGCCAGTATATATAGGCTTGCGTTTTTCCTTGAATGCCTGCAGTCCTTCGAGCCGGTCTTTGGAAGGAATCGTCACTTCATAGGCATTTTGTTCGATTGCGAGCCCCGTCTGCAGTTCTACATCATAGCCGTGGTCAATTGCGAACTTCGCCTGCGCGACAGCGAGCGGACCGTTGGCAGCGATTTGTCCCGCGACAGTAAGCGCTTGATCCATCAACTGATCAGGCGCCACCATGTATTCAGCAAGCCCGATTTCCGATGCTTCTGTCGCTTCGACTTTGCGCGCTGTGAAAATAAGCTCTTTCGCACGTCCTTTGCCGATCAATCTCGGCAGTCGTTGCGTTCCGCCAGCTCCCGGAATAATGCCGAGCGAAGTTTCCGTCAATCCAAACTTTGCCGTCTCCGCTACAATCCGGATGTCGCATGCCAGGGCCAGTTCTGTCCCGCCGCCGAGCGCAACGCCGTTGACTGCAGCTATGACCGGCTGCGGCAATGATTCAATGCCGTTAATTGTCTGACGGATCAACGAAACCGTCTTGCGCACCTCGACCGGATTCATTCCTAGGCGTTCCTTTAAATCAGCGCCTGCACAAAAAGCTTTTTCACCAGCGCCCGTTATAATAACAACGCGGATTTCCCGGTCGTAGCGGCATTCCTGCAGTGCATTGTAAAGCCCGCCCAGCATCTCAACTGACAATGCATTCGCCGCGTCCGGACGATTCAATAAAATGACCGCAATTCCGTCGTTGCGCTTCTCTAATACCACATTATTGCCCATTTACTCACGTCCTTCACTTATCATGCGCACCGGTAGCCTGCAAGTTCTTACTTGGAAGCGCCCGGCCGATTTTTTCTTGGATAAACGCGGACGCTGCTAAAATTATCTCACCATCGACGCCGGTATGAATATCCATTCCATGCAGCATATACAATAAATCTTCTGTCGCTACATTGCCTGAAGCACCCGGTGCGTATGGACAGCCGCCGAGCCCGCCAACAGAACTGTCGAACACCGTAATGCCCATATCAAGTGACGCCAGGACATTCGCTAAAGCTGTCCCGCGTGTGTCATGGAAATGCATTGCCAATTTGTCTGCCGGAAAACGTTTCAGCAGTACGTCAAGCACTTCCTGGACTTGCCGAGGATTCGCAACGCCGATCGTATCGCCAAGCGACAATTCGTCAATGCCCATATCAAACAGCGACTCCGACACGCGGACGACCGCTTCCGTATCGACTACGCCTTCGTATGGACAGCCGAACACTGTAGACACATAGCCTCTCGTCTTCTTGTTTGCCATTTTCGCGCCTTGGACAATTTCTTTTAATACAGGCAGTGTTTCCTTGATCGTTTTATTAATATTTTTCATATTATGCGTTTCGCTCGCTGACATGAACACCGCCGCTTCATCGATATGTGCTTCAAAAGCCCGTTCAAGCCCTTGACGGTTCGGGACGAGCGCCGAATAAGAGACGCCCGGCTCCCGATTAATGCCCGCCATTACTTCAGCTGCGTCCGCGAGCGCCGGAATCCATTTCGGATTGACGAAAGACGTCACTTCAATCGAAGTCAGGCCACTTTTAGACAACTCATTAATCCAGGCGATTTTGTCCTTTGTCGGAATGAAGATTTTTTCGTTCTGCAGCCCGTCTCGCGGTCCGACTTCTTTAATCGTAATTGTTTTAGGCCATTTCATCGTTTCATCTCCTTCTACAGGAATTATTCAATGACTGCGATGACGTCTCCTTCATTGACGAATTCGCCTTCGTTCACTTTTACATCTTTTACGACACCATCAAAATCAGTTGCAATCGGTATTTCCATTTTCATCGATTCCAAGATGACGATGTCTTGATCTTCTTCTACTTCATCTCCTGCTTTCACGAGTACTTTCCAAACGCTTCCTGCCATGCTTGCAGTAATTTCTGTCATAGTAATCCCCCCAAAGTCATTTCGTTTGTTTTTGTTTTTTCTTCTTCTTCGTCAAATATTTTTCTACGAATTCCGTTGTCGTATCCCCAATACGGAATGCTTCATGTGCTGCTACTTCCTGAAGCATTGGAATATTCGTCTTGATGCCTTCGATATGGTAGGTCGAAAGCGCTTCCTGCAGGCGGTCGATCGCTTCGTCGCGGTCTTTACCTTTGACGACAAGTTTCGCAATCATCGGGTCATAAAACGGTGTGACAATCGACTCACCGTGTACTGCCAATTCGTGGCGGATGCCCGGTCCTTCTGGCAACTTAAGTTTTGTGATGGTCCCCGGTGAAGGGAAAAATGTTTTCGGATCTTCAGCGTAAATACGTACTTCAATTGCATGTCCGTCGCGTTTGACGTCTTCCTGCGCAAATGTAAGTGTTTTTCCCGCTGCGATATCAAGCTGCTCTTTCACTAAGTCGAGCCCCGTAATTTCTTCTGTAATCGGATGCTCAACTTGTAGCCGTGTATTCATTTCAAGAAAGTAGAAGTTTTGGTCTGCGTCGACTAAAAACTCGATCGTGCCAGCATTTCTATAGCCAATGGACTTCGCCGCTTTAACCGCTGCTTCACCCATTTTTCTTCGTGTCTCTTCTGAAATGAATGAAGACGGAGCTTCTTCTACGACTTTTTGGTGGCGGCGCTGGATTGAGCACTCGCGCTCCCATAAGTACACTGTATTTCCACTATTGTCCGCTAAGATTTGAATTTCGATATGGCGCGGATTCTCGACGAATTTTTCAATATACATCGCGCCATCACCGAAGAAATCAGTTGCTCGTTTTTGATTGCCTTCGAACGCTTTGTGAATTTCGTCAGCGCTGTAGACGACTTGCATGCCGATTCCACCGCCGCCCGCAGACGCCTTCAGCATAACCGGATAGCCGATAGTTTCCGCCGCTTCGATCGCTTCTTCAGCGTCTGCAAGCGCACGGGTGATACCCGGCACGACCGGAACACCGGCTTTTTCCATCGCCTTGCGCGCTGCAATTTTGCTGCCCATTTCAGAAATGACTTCCGGCGAAGGCCCGATGAACACGAATCCTTCTTCTTCGCAGCGGCGTGCAAATTCAGCGTTTTCAGAGAGTAGACCATAGCCTGGATGGATCGCTTCCGCTTTCGACTGATGCGCCGCTTCTAAAATTTTATCGATTTTCATATAACTTTCCGTTACGCGCGGTCCGCCGAGCAAATATGCTTCATCCGCATGTTTGACGTGGACAGCTTCCGCATCCGCTTCCGAATAGACACTAACTGTTTTAATACCGTGAGCCCTGCATGTACGCATGACACGGGCCGCTATTTCCCCGCGGTTCGCAATCAAAATCTTTTTAAACATGATATTCACCCTTTCAATTTATCGTGTAATCAAGCTTTCGTGTCCATCCATTTAGGAAAAGGAGGGCCGGCCATAAAAAGACCGGCTCCACTGTTCATTTATTTGCTCGCAGTTTTCGCTTTAATGACGCTCTGAAGTTCCGCAACAGTCGACGGATCTTCAAGCCCCGTCACATCACCTGCGACACTGCCTGTCGTAACGATTTCTTTAATCAGGCGACGCATTATTTTTCCGCTCACCGTTTTAGGCAGGGAGTCCGTTATGATGATTTCTTTCGGTTGGGCGATTTTTCCGATCTGGCGGATGATGTTTTCTTTAATCCGCCCTGCGACTTCCTCCCCGTCTGTTACATTTTCTGAAAGACGGACGAAAACGATAGGCACTTCTCCTTTAATTTCATCCGGCACACCAATGACCGCGCATTCCGCCACGCCTGCACTTTCGAGCACAGCGCTTTCCATTTCCATCGTACTCAAACGGTGGCCTGCGACGTTGAATGCATCGTCTGAACGGCCGACTACCCAAATATAGCCGTCTTCGTCGATCAGTGCGAGATCACTAGCGTAGTAGCTACCGTCGACTTGGCTGTAGTATGAAGCGTAGTAACGTTCCGGCTCTCTCCAAATCGTCCTGCATAGCATCGGGAATGGCTTTTTAATGATCAAGTTGCCAAGCTGCCCGGCTTTCACAGGTTCGCCGGCTTCATTGACGACATCGAATACTGCGCCTAAAAACTGCGTGCCCGAAGACCCGGGTTTCATCGGCGTCAGCCATGCTGCTCCTGCAATCGGCGAGCCGGCCGTTTCGGTCTGCCCCCAAGTGTTGTTAATATAGACTTTTTTCTTGCCTAGCACTTCATATGTCCAGTGCCACGTCTCCGCATCGAACGGCTCGCCGACGAGTGCGATCACGTCAAGGCATGACAAGTCAAACTGCTCGATTGGCTCCTGACCCATGCTTTTCAACATGCGTAGCGCTGTCGGAGCGGTAAATAATTTATTGACACGGTATTTTTCAATGATTTTATAAAAACGTGTTTTCTCGGGATAATCGATCGCTCCTTCGCAAATGACTGTCGTAACGCCGTTCGCAAGGGCTCCGACGATACCCCAAATATGCATCGTCAGCCAGCCGATATCCGCCGTGCACCAAAATACGTCGTCATCGCGATGGTCGAGATGGTATTTCGCATAGACATAGTTTTGCACGACGAATGCCGTACCTGAGTGTACGATTCCTTTCGGCTTTCCCGTCGTGCCACTCGTATAGAAAACGATCCCGCTTTCATTCGCTTCAAGGCGCTCCGGTTCGCAATGGATACTCGCTTTTTCCGTCAGCTCATGCCACCAGTAATCGCGGCCTTTCTGCATGTCGATATCGATGCCCATGCGATTGACGACGATGACCGCTTCAACTGAAGAAGTGGACGGCGCGACTTGATCGACTTTTTCTTTCAAGCGAATTTCTTTGCCGCGGCGCATTGTCGCATCCGCTGTGATAATGACTTTCGGTTCAAAGCTTGCCAATCGGTCGGACAAAGAACGCTCGGAATAGCCTGAGAAGACTGCGTTGTAAATTGCCCCGACACGGAAACACGCGAGCACCGCTATGACGGCTTCCGCCAAATTCGGAAGATAGATCGCGACACAATCGCCTTTTTTCACACCGAACGATCGAAGCACATTAGAAAAACGGTTTACTTCTGCAAGGAGCATCGAATACGTGTAAAACTTCGAATCGCCGTTCTCACCTTCCCAAATGAGCGCTGTCCGGTTACCGGCACCGTTATGTATATGCCGGTCTAGTAAGTTGATGCTAGGATTCGTAATGCCATTCACGAAAAACTTGAAATCAGGGAGTTTGCCGCTGATCGTCTCTGTCCACGGTTCATACCATTCGAGCTCACGGGCTTGCTGATCCCAAAATGCAGCAGGATCTTCCTGGGACTGCCGGAGAAGTTCTTGGAAAGCTTCTGCGCTACCAATCGAAGTCGAGCGCGCCTTTTCTTCACTAGGATAAATAAGTTTACTATTCGCCGCTACTTGTAAAACTCGTTCAATATCCATTCAATCGCCCCTTTGTCAATTCACTAAAACACTTTCAAAATCAGCAGCCGATCTGTTTTGCAATGACCATGCGCTGGACTTCAGACGTACCTTCACCGATTTCTAATAGTTTCGCATCGCGGAAGAAACGTTCAACTTGGTATTCTTTAATATAGCCGTAGCCGCCATGAACCTGCACTGCTTGATCACAGACACGCATGCACATTTCAGAAGCGAATAATTTTGCAAACGCCGCTTCTTTTTTGAACGGGCGCCCTTGATCTTTTAGCCACGCTGCTTTATACACCATATTGCGTGCCAGCTCGATATTCATTGCCATATCCGCGAGTTTGAACTGAATCGCCTGGAAGTTCGAAATGCTTCTGCCGAACTGCTTTCGCTCCTGCGCGTAATTCAACGCCTTCTCGTACGCTCCTTGCGCTACGCCAACAGCCATTGCACCGATGCCGATCCGTCCGCCGTCAAGCGTCGCCAAAAACTGTTTGTAACCGTTTCCAATTTCGCCTAGAAGATTTTCTTTCGGCACCCGGACGTTTTCCAAAATCAATTCCGTCGTGTTAGAAGAATGAAGTCCCATTTTTTCATAGTTTGCGATGACCGTAAATCCTGGTACATCGGTCGGCACGATAAATGCGCTAATGCCGTTCATTCCTTTTGAGCGGTCTGTAATTGCCGTCACAGCAAGATGTTTCGCATAGCTTGCATTCGTAATGAAACACTTCGAACCGTTAATGACCCACTCATCGCCATCAAGAACAGCTGTCGTTTCTGTCCCGCCCGCATCCGACCCCGCATTCGGCTCCGTCAATCCAAACGCCCCGAACGATTCACCCGTACAAATCGGCATTAAATATTTCTTTTTCTGCTCCGGTGTGCCGAACAAATGAATCGGTGCTCCGCCAAGTGAAATATGCGCAGAATACGTGATGCCTGTCGATGCGCAGACTCGGCTTAATTCTTCCGTGACGATAGCAAAACTCGTCGTATCTGCTCCGCCACCGCCGTACTCTTCCGGAAAAGGTAGCCCCATCAAGCCAAGCTCCGAAAACTTTTCAAAAATCTCTTTCGGGAATTCCCCTGTACGATCGCGCTCATCCGCACCCGGCTCCACTTCCGCTTCTGCAAAATCGCGAACCAGCTTGCGCACCATTTGTTGTTCATCCGTCAAATCAAAATTCATATCCAATACCCTCCATTCTTCTTTTACATTCCGTCATTGCCGAAAATCATTGCGCCAACAATCAAGCTGCAAACGCTTTCATTTATCCGTGCACGTTAGACCGACTCACTTTCATCTATCCGTGTACTTTAAACCAACCCACTTTCATTCTATTTCCAATTCATCTATAATTATAAACAATAAAAAAAAACAATTCTATGTGTAATTATCCGAAAGAATTTGTGTGTTTTACACAAAAAACACAAAATACTATAGAGTTAGGATGATAGATTATGCAAGATACGTTAACTCACCGGCAGCTCAAATCTCTTGTACATGTTTCCACTGTCATTAACTCTTCATTAGACATCGAAACGATTTTCGATTTGATTATAGGTGAAGCGATTTCCGCAGTAGACGCAGCAGGAGGCGGTTCCATTTGGGTTTTCGACCTGCAGAAACAGCGCCTGGTGGCCAAATCCGCGCACGGCTTGTTTTATCCGCAAATCTTTAAATCGATTGAATTAAGCAGCGGCGAATCGATGACCGGCATGACGTTTCAAGCGGAAAAAGGGCTTGTGTTTAAAAATGAAGAAGAAATCAAACAGGCGCTTGATACACTTACTCCTTGCAATCGGACGCTGCTCGATGAATCTATTTCGAATAACTTCCACTTCACTTCAGTCATTTCATCACCGATTTTATTGAAAGGAACCTGCATCGGCGTCATTACGCTTGATTCATTCGATAAATCGCTTCATTTCAAAAAAGAAGATATGCAGCTGTTAGAGGCGATTGCCCAGCAAGCCGCTATCGCACTCGAAAAATCGAATATTTATCATAAAGAGAAAAAGACCGTCCAGCTGCTGTCCCGCTCGATCGAAACGCAGCGCAACATCTCCAATCTCGTCGTCAACGGGGAAGGAATTCAGTCCATTATCGACTATATTTACAAAACAATCGGCGAGCATATTTTCTTATTCGATGAGATAGGCGAACTGACGGCTTCTGCCTGCCGCGCGCCCGTTTCAATAGAGATGAACAGCGAACTACTACGCTTTGTGCAACTGAATGACCAGTCGCTCAACAGCCCGTACAGCGTCTCTGAAATCACACTAGGCCTTGAAAAATATCAAGTCATCGCGCTGCCGTTGCAATCGAAAATAAAGCCGCTCGGCACACTCATCATCATCTCAAAAGACCCAATAGGAGAAGTCGGAATCAACGCGCTCGAACACATCTGCACGTTCCTCACGCTCGTGCTCGTCAAAGAACAAGCTGTCTACGAAATACAGCAGCGTCTGCGGAACGAATTCATGACAAAAATTTTATCCGGCCAGGCAATTGATGAAACATTAATGAAGCAGGCAAAAAATCTGCAATTCGACTTGAACCGCAACTACATCGCCGTCATCATTAGCGTCGAAAACAAAGACAAATTGCAGCGCGGAGCTATAAGCGAAAACGTCATCAACAATCTGCTCTATATGACGAATAATAACTTCCTAGGAAAAAACTCGCAAGGCGCCGCGCTTATCGACCAAAACAAGCTCGCCGCCTTATTCTCCTACCCTGCCAAACTGCAGACAGCAAACCCGGCAGGCAGCATTAAAGAACTCGCCTTGCATTTGCAGCAGGAAATCGATAAAACATACAGCGAACTCGACATCACCATCGGCATCGGCAGAATGAAACCAAACCTCGCCGCTGCCCACGAATCATTCAAAGAAGCTGAAAAATGCATTACATTCATGAAAAACTACCATTTCGAAGAACGCGCCCTGTCCTACACAGATCTTGGCATCCAACGTTTCATCTTACGGAATTCAGAAGAAGAACTGCTCGATTTCGTCCACGAAGTCATCGGCCCGCTCATTCAATACGAACGAGCCCGAAAAGGAGACTTGTTGCAAACACTACTTACTTATTTGCGTCAAAACCAAAACATCAAACGAACCGCCGTCGCCCTTCACGTCCACACGAATACGCTAAATTATCGCCTGAAACGTATTGAAGAAATTCTTTCAACCGACCTGACAGATGGCCAACAATTATTTAACATTCAGCTGGCGGGGAATATTTACCACTATATTAAACGGTGACAAGGGGATTGGATCCCTGTCACTGTTTTCATCCAAAAAGTTGGGCTGCATAAAATCCCGGTTCCTTCACAAAATGAAATTTGTAAGCAATAACAAATTCAAAGGAGAATCTTTATAGGAATTATGAACGGCAATCCCCAAGACTGACCAATGCATTAATGACTGAGATTTCAGTCGTGAGTTATGCCACAGTAGTGAAAAATGCCACAATCTTATTGATTGTGGCAGTCTTAAGTATTATATTTTCCTATCTTATTTAAAATAATATACTTGAAATTGGAATGATTTAAAAGCGGTCCTACTCCAATCTTTCAATAACAGTGGCATTCGCCATCCCCATTCCCTCACAGATGGCAAGCAAACCAAATCGTTCGTTTTTCCGTTCTAAACGATTCAACAACGTAACAAGTAATTTTGTTCCTGTCGCTCCGAGTGGATGCCCTAAAGCAATGGCTCTCCCGTCAACATTTAACTTTTCATATTCAGCATCAACATCTTTTAACCAGGCTAGAGGAACTTGAGCAAAAGCCTCATTTACTTCATAGGTATCGATGTCCTTTATAGATAGACCAGCTTTTTTCAATACTTTTCTGGTCGCTTCGATTGGACCTGTCAGCATAAGCGTCGGGTCCGAACCGACAACGGAGCGTGTTTTAGAAAATCAGTTAGGACACGCGCCTGTCCTGAATGAAAAACGAGAACCCATTGGTATCATGTCCACTTCCGAAATCCTCTATTTGTACGATAAAGTTTATGGTCGAATGGAATTAGAATTGGGGTTGATTTTCCATAATTTGAATTTCGGGCTTTTTTCAGTCGATACGCATTTTAATATCATCTCCATCAATCCGTTGGCCAATTCTTTTCTACAATTGTCCGCGGATAATTACACATTTGGTGAACGGGATATTGACGAAACGATTCTCAAACTATTGAATCGTGTTCTGCTAAATAAAGAAGTTGAAGCAAAAACAAAATTAGAATTAAACGGACATAGCCTATTTATCAAATGTTATCCAATAATAGAAAATAATGAATTGACCGGATTAGTGGTCTTGATGGAAGACATGACAAAGCTCGAGGAAACGGCAAGTGAATTAGAGTTTTCAAAAGAATGGGAGGAAAAACTGCGATCCGTCGTGGAATTAGCATATGACGGCATTATTCTTGTGGATAAGTAGATGGAAATCACAATGGTCAACAAAGGATTTTGCGATCTTTATAACATGACAGGAAATGATTTGTTGGGAAAATCCATTACCGAAACCTTTCCGAATCTTGGTCTAGAAGAGGTCGTACGAACAGGGGTGGTATTGAATAATGTTCCAAAGCTGATTGGAGAAACGCAATCGTTAATTACTGTATTACCAATAAAAGATGAGAACATAAATGTCGGAGCCATTTGCAAAATCACCTACCAAGGATTGATTCAATTACAGGGAGCGCTACAAAAAGTGAATAAGCTAGAACAGCAGATCACCTATTATCAAAAGAAATTGAATGAAATTAGGGGAACTAAATACTCCTTGGCTGACATCATTGGCGACTCGCAGCCGATTCGCCGGGCAAAAACGGAGGCACTGGCAGCATCGCGCAGCCGCTCAACCGTGCTTTTACTTGGCGAAAGCGGAACGGGGAAAGAGTTATTTGCACATGGCATCCATGCGGCCTCCCAACAGACAGGTATGTTCGTTCAAGTAAATTGTGCGGCCATCCCGAATGAATTGCTCGAATCTGAGTTTTTCGGCTACGCGGAAGGATCTTTCACTGGTGCAAAAAAGGGCGGAAAAAAAGGGAAGTTTGCGATGGCTCAAAACGGCACTTTATTTCTCGATGAAATCGGTGATATGCCGTTAGAACTTCAAACAAAAATGTTGCGGGTACTGCAAGAAAAAGAGTATGAACCAATTGGCAGCAACCAAATTGTTCAGCTAGACACTAAAATCATTGCTGCAACTAACCAGAACCTGGAAAGGCTCATTGCGGAAGGAAAGTTCAGGGAAGATCTTTATTACAGATTAAATATCATGCGGATTGAAATTCCACACTTACGTGAACGGATGGAGGACATGCCTGACATCGTCGACTCCATAATTTTCCATCTCAATCAATTCGGGTTCCATTTAAATGGCATCACCCATTCCTTACTGACGAAACTGTTGAACTATGATTGGCCCGGGAATATCCGTGAGCTTCAAAACCTATTAGAAAGGGCAGCTAACTTAACACAGAATCACTATATCGATATTGAACAACTTCCTGATTCCATCCATGCACGATTACATGTGTATAACGAACAACCGGAGCATCAACTGTCTACCCCCAAGAAGATTACAAGCGAATCCTATATCAGTTCGATGGAAAAAACTGAAAAAGAACTTATTCAAACGGCTCTTCAGGAAGCTGGAGGAAATAAATCACAAGCAAGTCGGATTCTTGGCGCCAGTCGAACATGGCTTTATGCCAAAATTAAAAAATATCAAATAATGGAATAAAAACAGAGTAGAGGCTGGGACAAAACTTAAAAAACAGTCCGTTCCCCTACGCTACAAAAGGCACGCTTTCCGCGGGGCGCGCTTGAGCCTCCTCGTCGCTGGCGCTCCTGCGGGGTCTCAACATTCGCGCTGAATCCCGCAGGAGTCGGCCTTTTTCCGCTTCGGTACACTCTTGATTACTAACGAATTAAACTTTATAAATACGTTTCAGTGAATTAAAAAAGCTATGAAAGTGTCTTCTCCTTCATACCTTTTGAGGTTGTGTCCCAGCCTCTACTCTATTCTGGACAGACTTGCCCTATTTCCTTCGACAAGCTTTGATACGATTAATTTCTAGTTTCCTCAGCGGACATATAACAATACCCCCTTACCCTTGTACTGATAATGGTGAGTTCTTTTCTTGTGTATAATAATCTCAATGTTTTTTCATCTTCACTTTCGTATATAAGATACGATACTTCCACCATTTTTACGAACTTCATTATTATACCTCTCCATATACTTACCAACTTCTTTTTTATAGAACAGCCACTTGCTCCCTAGGCGTATCTTCGGAAATTCTTCATCGTATAAAATGTGGGTTACAATCGTATTCCAAGACATGTTTAAATATGTAGCTAGTTGCTTTGAATTCACGAAAAATACTACTGATTCAAGTTCTTTTAAATGCTCATCTATTTTCTGAAGATAAAGCCCTTTTAGCTTTTCTTGATCAACTTTCATGGTAATCATTTTTCTTCGACCATCCATTCATTCAGCCACTTGATGTCTTCCTGTAACAAGCTGTCTTTTTCTTCTGTTTCCCCTCTCTATTACTTGGTGCCAATTCGCTTCTTCCCGTTCTAAGTAGGTTTCCCACTCACGCATAACCTTAACTGCCTTTTCTGTTTCTAGTTGCTGCCTAGTTTGGAAAGGTATTATTATCGCCATATATGCCACCTCTTCCGATGAGATCTGTTTCTTCTATTATAAAATTTCAAATCGAAAGAATCAAAAGGTCCTCACTAAAATTTTACAATAATTAACGGGAGAGCATATATATTTATTATGATTTATTGCAGCCGTAGCACCTTTTGGAAAATAACTATTCCTGTATTCGATTCAAAAATAACTTTGGCTATTATAACTGCAATCTTTGCAAAATTATTTGCCATAATTACTTTAGAGTCTATGTACATATTTTATCCGACTATATAAGTTGAATTAAAGATTCCTACATCTCCTAAACGGGTATAGGGATAAAAACACCCTGAAGGGATTGATGACTTATGAATGTCCAAAATCAAATTGTAGAAATTAAAGAAGCTATGCGAACCACTAAGGATCGTGGCCATTTTGAGCGCTACCAAACAATCTTTCTTTATTTAAGCGGTTATAAAATGAAAGAGATTGCCAGATTAATCGGCCGAATTTTCGAAACCGTTGGGATCTATATTGCGAATTATAAAGAAAGTGGGATTGATGGACTTAACCTTGGACATTCCACCGGCAAACCATCAAATTTATCGGAGGAACAAAAGACCATTCTAATAAAAATTGTATCGACTCAAGTCCCTATGGATGTTGGTTTTACAGCCTGATATAACTGGACGCTTGCGCTCATCGTTGAATTTGTTAAAAATGAATGGAGTATTTCCTACTCATTACGCGGGATGTCCGGCGATTTACATCAGCTTGAACTCAGCTATACACGTCCTACCTATACCCTCAAAAAGGCAGATTCGGAAAAGCAGAGGCTATTTGTAGAAGAAACATTCCCTGCGCTAAAAAAAACTTATAAATGAAGAAATTGACCACCTTCTTTTTGATGACGAATCAATGATTCGTGATTACCAAGCGATTCAGCGGACCTGGTTCTTAAAAGGAAAGCAACGACTGATCCCAACATATGGGCAGCATAAAGGCGTGAAATTGATTGGCACATTAGATTATGAAACCGGTGAAATATTTTGCATCGAGGAAGAAAAGTATGACGCAGTCGCTTTTCTAGGCTTCCTAACTAAAGTTCTTGAGCATTATCCTTCAGGAAAAATCGTTATGACTCTGGACAATGCACGCATTCATCATGCGAAGTACCTGCAACCTTTTCTCAAAGAGAATCAATCTCGACTTGAACTTGTTTTTCTGCCTCCCTATAGCCCGCAACTAAATCTTGTAGAGGGCTTATGGAAATGGTTGAAGGAATCTGTTTTTAATAATATCTTTTTCCCAAGTGTTCAAAAAATCACTTTAAAGGTTTGGGAATTTATTCGTGATGTCAACCAACGACACGACGATGTTATTATTCGTCTTTGTGTGAGATTATAAAACCGGATTCATATATTCAACTTATATACTAAATTTATTTTCCTAAGTTGAGGATTTATCGATATCTTTTAAACAATATACGAAGGGTTACTCCAGAATAATGACACACAGGGGTTCGTATTGATGTACATAAGTTAGTTCGATTCCATGAATAATAAATCTACTTGGCAAGAAAATTTTACATATTCCACGAGATTTTAAATAACAAAACTCCATAAAAAGGAGCCTGTAGCAATCCATAAAGGAGTTGCCACGGGCTCTTTTCGTTAATTTCCCAAATTTACTTTTTGAAGGCGTGATGCATTCAATACGACTGATACTGAACGCCATCGCTACGATTGGAATTGCCTTATACTTAGTGACAAAATACTATAAGATATGTTTGTCAATCCATTTTTTATGATGCTTTATTTCCCTAGAAATTCAGGTCGTCTCTTTTCTAAAAATGCTTGCACGCCTTCTTTTACATCTTCTGTGAGAAACAATTCTTGAAACAGTTCAGCTTCTCTTTCGATTGCTTTGTTAAACGGTAATTCAAGACCTTCATCTACCGCCTTTTTAATATTTCTCACCGCAGTAGGTGAGTTCCGACAGATTTTTTTCGCCAATTTGAGCCCTGCGTCCAATCCTTCACCTTTTGGAACAACTCGATTGACCAATCCAATGCGTAAAGCTTCTTCCGCCGTAATATGTTCTCCCGTAAACATTAACTCTTTAGCTCTTGCTTCTCCAATGAGTCGAGGTAAACGTTGTGTTCCACCTCCACCAGGGAGCAAGCCAAGCGTCGATTCCGGTACGCCAAGTAATGCTTGCTCTTCCGAAATGCGTAAATCACAAGTTAGTGCAAGTTCGCAGCCGCCCCCCAGTGCGTACCCGTTTAAGACGGCAATCGTTGGTTTTGGTGAGAAATCAATGCTATTTAAGATCTTATGTGTTTTTAAAAATTCTGGTACTAAATTCGAATTACCCATTTTTTCTGGGAAATCTTTGATCTCTCCCCCAGCCATAAATGCTCGTTCTCCAGCACCTGTAATAATAATGGCTAGTACTTCACTATCCGCGTTCAGTTTAGCGAATGTTTCTCCTAGTGCTTGTATCACTTCTTCGCTCATTGTATTCATCGGCGGATTGTCAATTGTTACAATCGCTATCTTGTCTTGCTTTTCAACTTTTACAACAGACATTACTAATCACCCCATCTTTTTTTGTTGGTCTACGCATCTTTTCATCTAATTACTTGGGTTGCATGCGAATCGCGCCGTCTAAACGAATGACTTCACCGTTTAACATCGGATTTTCAATAATACTGTTAACAAGACGAGCGTATTCACTTGGGTGACCTAAGCGACTCGGGAATGGAACCATTGCTCCTAAAGCTTCTTTCATTGGTTCAGGAGCACTGCCAAGTAATGGTGTATCGAATAAACCCGGTGCTATCGTCAAGACACGAATGCCGTATTCTGCTAGATCTCTTGCAATCGGAAGCGTCATCCCAACGATTCCTCCTTTCGACGCACTGTATGCCGCTTGCCCAATTTGCCCTTCAAATGCAGCGACGGAAGCTGTATTGACAATGACGCCTCGCTCTCCATTTTCGTTCGGTTCGTTTTGAGCCATTTTTTCTGCTGCTAAACGAATGACATTGAATGTGCCAATCAAATTCACTTCAACCGTTTTCTTGAAAACATCCAATGCGAACGGACCTTTTCGACCATATGTTTTTTGAGCACTGCCAATTCCTGCACAGTTAATGGTCGCAGTGATTTTCCCGAACTGTTCCACCGCTTGATTTAAAGCCGATTGGACCGATTCCTCGTCTGCTACGTTTGTTTGTACATAATGTACATTGTCTTCTCCTAGTTCTTCAACTAAGTTCTTTCCGCGTTCCTCGTTTAAATCAAGAATAACTGCTTTTCCACCCTGTCCAACAATACCTCTTACCGTAGCTTCTCCTAAACCTGAAGATCCACCTGAAACGACAGCAACACTGTTTGTAATTTCCATTTTTCATCTCTCCCTAGTATAAGTTTACTAAAAATAAGTTACAGTCCAAGATTTCTTGCAATGCTATTTTTCATGATTTCATTTGAACCTGCATAAATCGGCATGACTGCCACTTCGCGATAACGACGAGCAATGTCGGATTCCTCCATATATCCATAGCCACCGTGAAGTTGCAGGCACCTTGCGGACATTCGTCTGGCCATATCCGTAACCCACCATTTCGCCATAGAAACTTCCGTTACGATTGCTTCCCCGTTCATATGCCGGGTTGATAAGTCATCCAAGAACGTTCGTGCCACAGTTAGCTCTGTTGCCATTTCTGCAATTTCAAATTGCGTGTTTTGGAATGAACTAATCGGCTGCCCAAAAGCATGCCTTTCCTTCACATAATTCATCGTTGTCTGCAGCATTTCTTGTGCGACGACTAATGCTCCATTCGAACACATCAATCTCTCTTGTTGTAGCTTATCCATCAAATAATAGAACCCTTTACCTTCTTCACCGAGTAGATTGGCAACAGGGACACGAGCATCTTCAAAAGTCAGTTCCGCCGTATCTTGAGAATATGCACCCATCTTTTTCAAATTGCGTCCGCGTTAAAAGCCGGGTGTATCTCCTTCAATAAGTATCATGCTTATGCCTTTATGAGCAAGAATTGCTTTTGGATCCGTCTTGACAGCAAGGAAAATTAAGTCCGCGTTAATACCATTTGTAATAAATGTTTTTTGCCCATTAATAACGTAGTCATTTCCATCCCGTACCGCTTTTGTACTTATACCTGACAAGTCAGATCCCACGGCTGGTTCTGACATGGCAACGGCGGTAATTAGATCGCCACTCACACATTTCGGCAAATACTTGTTTTTCTGTTCTTCCGTACCGTATCTTTCCAAGTAAGGAACGACAATGGAGCTATGTAAATTGCCCCAGCAGTCCCTCCCCCGATTCGACTCAACTCTTCCGATAAAATCAAGTTAAATCCAAAATCAAGTCCTAACCCGCCGTACTTAGGATCTACTTGTGGACAAAGAAAACCTTGTTCGCCCATTTTTTATACAATTCACGAGACACAATGCAATCTTCTTCCCATCGTTTAAAATAAGGCGTAACTTCTTGCTCGATAAAATTACGTAGGGAAATCCGAAACATCTCTTGCTCTTCATTGTAAAAAGGCCTTTCTTTTCTAAATAGATTAAAAGAAGCTGGTTTAAATTTAATAGCCTTTTTAGTAGACACCGCTCATCTCCCCTTCCTATTTCCCAAGAATTCATTCACCCTTAAATATTGGTTTCCTTTTTTCTATAAATGCTTGTATGCCCTCTAAGTGATCAGATGTTTGTCTCATTTTAATCTGACCATTTTTTTCAAGTTTCAAAATGTGAATCAACTCTTCACAGTTCACTTCAGTGAAAATTTGTTTTGACTGAATTAGAGGTTGTATAGGACTTGCTAGCCATTTTTCTACTTGCCTTTCGACAGCTCCTTGCAAATCATCCGCGAGCTCATCAATCATCCCAATGTCAAAAGCCTCGCTGGCGGAAAGTACGCTCGCATTCCAAATGACTTGTTTCGCCTTCGCTTCTCCCAGTTTTTTAAGTAAAAAGTAATGAGCCCCAACATCAGGTATTAATCCAATGCCGTTAAAATTCATTGCTATTTTACTGTCTGTTTGGGCGATTGTATAGTCGGTAGCCAGTGCCAAACTTAACCCGCCGCCGGCAGCAGCACCATGAATCGCTGCAATTGTCACTTTCGGAAGCGTGTATAAGGCTACAGCAATTTCACTAACCAAATCCATCATTGTTTCAAGATCCAAGTCCGGGGACATACTTTTAATATCCGCACCCGAAGAAAAAGCATTTCCATTTCCTTTGAAAATAATAATATGAATTGATTTAGTAACGCGCAGTTCTTTTAATAACTGATGAAATTCCACAAACATATCCAGGGTAAAAGCATTCATCGATTTAGGTCTGTTAAAAGAAACCGTTGCTACTCTGCCTTTAACAGCTACCGTCATGTACTTTGTTTTCGACAACGGTGTGATTGACAAGAAATTCCCCTCCCTATATCCCATCTAAAAAGTTACTTTCTTTCTCTCAACTGACGCTTGAGTATTTTGCCCGATGGATTACGCGGCAATGCATCAATAAATTCCACCTCTTTAACTCTTTGGAAGTTGGCCAATTTCTCATTGCTAAAGAGCATCATATCTTCTGCGCTACATGACTGATCCTTTTTCAACACGATATAGGCTTTAACTGCCTCTCCCCATCGTTCATTTGGAATCCCTATAACAGCCACTTCTTCTACAGCTGGATGCCTTTGTACAACCTCTTCGATATCTTTTGGATAGATATTCACGCCACCGCTAATCAGCATGTCTTTTTTCCGGTCAAGAAGATAATAGAAGCCATCGCAATCTATTCTGCCCATGTCTCCCGTGCAATACCAACCGCCTGGAAGGAAGGTCTCTTCGGTTTGCTCAGGAGATTTATAATATTCACTAAATAGATACGGGCTGCGAATCGCAAATTCGCCATCTTCCCCTAGACCAACATCGTTGCCATCCGCATCAATCAGCCTGACTTCCACTTCCTTTTCCTTTAATTTCCTCCCAATGCTTGTTGCTTTATTTATGACATCTTCAGGTCTTAGAGTAATATAAGCCGATGTCTCCGAGCTTCCGAAGAACTCAGTCAAGTCACATCTGAATTTGCCAACAATCTGCTTTTTCATTTCTGCGGATAAAGGTGCGGCAGCTGCGATTAATAATTGCAAGGATGAGAATTGGAATTTTTCTAATTCTGGCACTTGTAGTAAGTAATGATATTGCGTCGGTACAAAAAAGGCATGTGTAATTTGGTGATCTTCTATCCATTGCAGCGTAAGTTTAGGGTTAAATTCACGCATAATGATAAGTCTGGAACCCAACAAAGGTAAGAGCCAACTGAAGGTAAGACCTACACTGTGATAGAGGGGAACCGTTATCAATGTGACCGACGAAGAATTCATTTCCCATTCTTCTGTGAAACAATGCACACGCTTAAATGTTGTTCCGCCATCGATTACGATTCCCTTCGGCAAAGAAGTTGTCCCTGAGGTAAACATAATGTTAAATGTGTCATCCGGATTTACCAAGACAGTCGGGTCCTCTGTAGAACCATGCTGAAGCATTGATTCGTAATTGCTAAAGGGTGTTTCCGGCTTCGCATCTAGTACGATAATTGTTTTATTGGATACGTACGATAGCTGGTCTTTAACGACCTCAATTTTTGGAAGTAACTCTCCTTCTACAAAAACGTATCTAGCATCGGATCCATTCAGCAGACCTGATAGAGAATCTCCTTCTAGCATGTAGTTAATGGGTAGACATACAGCACCTACAACTGAAATTGCGTAGTAAATCTCTGGCATTTCCAGTCGGTTTCGCATATAGACAGCGATATGATCTCCCTTTGTTACCCCTAATTCCAATAGAGAATTTGCTATAGCATTTACACGGTGATACAAGTCTAGAAATGTTAATGCTTGCTCATAACAGACAATAGCGACTTCATGAGGTTTTTCGTCAGCAAACACTTGTAAACCCATCTGCATATTTTTAACCTTCATTACGCACACCGTCCTTTTCGTTAATTGTCGTTTTCCCGTGATTCACGTAAATGCTGGCATATTTCTCATTAGATATTCAAAACTTTTTTATGCCCCCTTCACAGTTATTATTTTTATTTACACCTAATACATAATGCAATATTCGTGCCATAAAAAACACTATTGATAGAATCGATCAAAATAAAGGCTAGAAACTATTGATTACTAGCAGCTAGTCCAAAATCATATTTTATTACCACCTAATTGTTTTATGTATTTTCAGATATTTCTTTTTCAATATTTATAAAATGCGTTTGAATTTCGTGCAATATGAAAAGACAGTGTTTGAATTTCATACAATATGATTGATTAGGTATCAGCTGATTAATAAAGTCGCTCACTTACATATGAATATTACATTTACACATAAGTTTTTACGCAAAAAAACACCTACCAACAATCACTTATGTTGGAGGCGCTACTTAGCCGTGCGGGAAGATAGGATGCTCCCGCTTCATATATGTTTTTTGCCACTGTAAATGCCCTTTACGTTGCCAAAATTAGTTGACAAGTTTCCTAGAACCCTTCCAGAATTGGTCACGCAATGTTCGTTTCAAAATCTTACCCGCACCACTCTTCGGCAGTTCATCTAACAAAACAACTGTTTTCGGAACTTTATAAGTTGCCAAATGTTGTTTGGCAAATGAAATAATATCTTCTTCTGTAACTAAATCAGGCGTTTTTAAGACGACACAAGCTTTTACAGTTTCCCCCCAACGTTCATCTGGAATACCGAACACTGCGCACTCTAATATAGCCGGATGGCTCGATAGCACTTCTTCTACTTCAATCGAATACACGTTTTCGCCACCTGTAATAATCATGTCTTTTGCCCGATCCACAATATAATAATATTCGTCTTCATCCTTGTAACCGAGATCCCCCGTATAATACCAACCGGCTCGTATCGCATGTGCTGTTTCTTCTGGTAAATCCCAATACCCTTTCATAATATTCGCACCTCTTGCGATAAGCTCTCCGACTTGATGATTTGGGACTTCATTTCCCTCGGGATTCACTACTTTTATTTCGACGCCTTGCACCGCTTGCCCACAGGAAGTGAGTCGTTTCTCTTCTTTCTCTGTACCGCCTATAATATGATCCTTTTCTTTCAATATCGTGAGAACTGGAGCTGTTTCCGTCATTCCAAATGCTTGGTTAAATTTTACGTGTGGCATCATGGTTTGTGACTTTTTTAGCAAAGCAATCGACATCGGAGACGCGCCATAAGTCAATCTTCGAAGTGAGCTAAGATTGTAGTTTTGAAATTCAGGATCATGAAAAAGAAAATTTAGCATCGTTGGCACAAGCGTACAAACAGTTACTTTTGCATCTTGAATCGCTTGAAGTACGCCTTGTGGTGTAAACATACGAATGATTGCATGCGTTGCCCCTAACATCGTAAATAGATTTGTTGAAGCTTGATCTGCTAAGTGGAACATAGGCGCAGCATGAAGATAAACATCATCTTCGGCACATTTTATATTAGCCAGCATATGGTAGGAATTGACCGTTAAATTTTTATGCGTAAGCATAACTCCTTTAGGTCGTCCCGTCGTTCCACCTGTATAGAAAATACCAACAATGTCCTCGTCATCGACTCCTTCATACGCTAACTTTCCATCGGGCTGTGCATCGATTAACTTTTCATAGGATTCAATGTCATCAGACTCAATCGATTCCATCAGTTTGGCATCTTCAGCAAGAATGAAATGGCGAACTCCAGATACATTTCCTTTCAAATAAGGAACAACGGGTAGAAATTCTTTATGGATATATAAAATAGTTACACCCGCATTATTTAAGATAAATGCAAGTTCCTCGGGATTCGATCTAATATTAAGTGGTACTACAATTGCGCCAAGTGCAGTTACCCCATACATTAACTCGATATAGCGAAAATCATTCAGCATCAACATGCCTACACGATCTCCTTTTTTTATACCCTTCCCTTGAAGTGATTGTTTAAGTTTTGCCGTTCGATTAATCAATTCACGGTAGGAAAATTTATGTTTACCGTCAATAATAGCTAACTTTTCTGGATACGTCCTGGCCGCATATAGTAAACTTTTAGTGAATATCATCTTTACACCCTCCTCATATTTGAATACATTTTTTAAAAATATTCCTTGCTAGCACCGACCGGCTTAGCAACATTTTTAAATTCTTCAAGTAATGTAGATAGAGAAATTGATTGCTAGACTGTTATTTAGGCATGCAATAAAGATTGATCACGCTCATGTAAACCTGTTAAACGAAAGGTCAGGACTACTTTTCCACGTTGATTTTTAATCTTATACAAAAATGAAACAAATCCTCTATCATTTTTTGGGCTGTGAGGGGTACATTCGACGACTTCAATATGTGCTGTCAACATATCAGAAGGATAAACCGGTTGTAAAAATCGAACATCATCACACCCAACACCACAAATGAAATTCTCCGTCATGCTCCGTAATTTAATGCCCAATTTTGTAGCAATACCTAATGTAAGAAGACCTGATGCAATAATTCCTTTAAAAGGGCCATTTTTTTCCTTCTGCTCATTCATATGGTTATCCTGTGGATCATAGCGAGACGCGAAAGCTATAATTTCTTCTTTTGATACTAAATAGGAATCTGTCGTGTACACATACCCGACTGTAAACTCATCGAAATACATACTTTCATCCCCTCCTCCGAAAAGATTAAGAACCATCAAGTTGATACTTTTTTATTCGATTATAAAGGACGGATCGACTCATACCTAAAAGGATTGCAGCTTGTGATTTATTACCGTTTGTTTTTTCTAGCGCCTCTACAATCGTTTTTCTTTCGGCCGTTTCTAATAACGATATTTTTGTTTCTTCATGTTCAATTCCTGCTGGCATCCCGACTTTATTCACAACATATTGTGGTAAGTCCTCGAGTTCAATTTTTCCATGGTCTGCAAAAATCGTTGCTCGTTCTAGTACATTGCGAAGTTCACGAACATTTCCAGGCCAATCATAATCCATCATCACTTGTTCAGCCAACGGATCAATGCCAGTAATGCTGACCCCATTTAAACGATTTAAATCTTTGATAAACGATTTACTTAGCAATAAAACATCATTTTTCCGTTGTCTCAATGGAGGAATCTCAAATGAAATAACATTTAAACGATAAAATAAATCCTCTCGAAATTCACCACTTGCCACCATTTCTTCAAGAGGACGATTTGTTGCCGCGATTATTCTTACATCTACTTGAATCTGCTCCACTCCACCTACTCGGTAAAATTCTTTATCTTGTAGGACTCGAAGCATCTTTGTTTGGAGTTGCAATGACATATCACCCACTTCATCCAGAAACAAAGTACCGCCGTTTGCTAGCTCGAACTTCCCCTTTTGCCCTTTTTGTTTCGCCCCAGTAAAAGCACCTTCTTCATATCCAAAAAATTCAGACTCCAGTAGATGTTCTGGAATGGCAGCACAATTCACAATGACAAATGGCTTGTCTTTTCTTGCGCTGCTACTATGAACAGAATGAGCAAACAGTTCTTTTCCTGTCCCGCTATCTCCGCGGATAAGGACTGTAGACGTTCCTTTCGCCATTTTAAAAATGGAGCGAATGATTTTTTCCATCTGCTCGTCCTGTGTAATAATTTGGTCAACCGTAAACTTTGTTGTTTCTCGTTGTTTTGTTGCTACTTTCTGCTTACTCATTTCACTTTTCTCAAATCGCTTAAACACTTCTTCCATTTCATTTAATCCACGAAATGAAATCTTTCCAATGACACCAATCATCTCGTCATCCTGGTAAACTGGAATGCGATGCACTGTATAACGAATCCCATTTATCTCCATCATGTCGCTAAATTCAGAGATACCTGATTTTATTGCCTTTGATAATTCCAATTGAGGAAAGATATCATTCACTGACCGATGGAGTATTTGTTCCTCTTCCAATTCAAATAGTTCTTGCAAAGACGGGCTAATAAACGTTATCAATTCAAATTCATCAATCATAATGAGCCCATCGTAGGTGTTATTAATAACAGTTTGCATAATACTTTTCAATTTCAATACAGTCTGTAACTCCTGAGCCATTTTCTCTACATCCGTAATGTCTTGAAAAAGAATAATATGCCCCGTTTCATCTTGAGACATCTCGTGTACAGAAATACGGGCTAACGTGTTAAATTCTCCAATGCGTAGCCGATAATGCTTGGATTGGAGCATGCTTTCCAATTGAATTTTGGAAATGACTGTCGTAATGTCCGTGTGAAGTAGTTCGGATTCTTTATAATTACTCATCAGACAAAACTTAGGGTTGCTATAAATAATTCGATGATGTCGATCGATAACGAGTGCACCTAACCCTGAAATATCCAGGATTTCCTCCTGTCGCTTTTGAAGCGATTTAGTTGTTTCCAGCAATGAAAAGATAATGTCAGTTTTAGTGACCTGACCAACTACTTTTCCTTCTTCATCGACAACAATTGCCATACCTACCTTCGAATTTTGAAGCTTATTTTGCATTAGTTCGTTACTCGAGTCATAAAGGAACGTAATTACGTCTTTTTTCATCAAAGTACGAACCATTGTATCCATTGGTTTTCCTTCAAGCAGTGCATCATAGAGGCTAGTTCTCGTAAACACACCGACAACTTGATCGGAGTCATTAATAACAGGAATCGTGTTCCACTGCGCTTGCTTCATTGATTCTATTGCTTGTTGGAGTGTACTTTCTGGTAAAAGATAGTGCCTTACTGGGGTTATCAGATTCTGCAATTCGAACATGATTTTCGGCTCCTTCTACTCTACTATTGAAGTGCTATTTTCTATTCATAAAAAATAACTTACTTCTATTATAGCAAAGGAAACCTGAGTTAACTTTTTCTTGTGAATATTTAGATAGAAAATGAATGCCTACCAATACATTTCGAGTGAAATTGCCATCCATTAGTTTAAGCGATACATCGTTGTGACACAGGCTCCTCCAAGACCGAGATTATGCTGGAGTGCAATTTTCGCACCTTCAACTTGACGCTGATTTGCTTGACCACGTAATTGCCATACAAGCTCTGTACATTGGGCAAGACCAGTTGCACCAAGGGGATGTCCTTTCGACATTAATCCGCCTGAAGGATTGATGACATACTTCCCGCCATACGTATTATCTCCATCATTGATAAACTGTTCTGCTTCCCCTTCACCGCAAAGTCCTAATCCTTCGTAAGTAACCACTTCATTGGGGGTAAAGCAATCATGAAGTTCAACAACATCCACGTCTTCAGGACCTATCCCCGCTTTTTCGTACACTTGTTGTGCGGCACATTTCGTCATTTCAGTTCCAATAAGGGTCATCGGATCATCGTAACTAACGTTTGTATCCGTAGTCATTGCCTGACCCAGGATCTCTACTGCGTTGGATATCCCATGCTTTTTAGCAAAACTGTCACTACATACAATGACTGCGGCGGCTCCACAAGTTGGTGGGCACGCCATCAAACGAGTGAGCGTTGGAAATAGCGTCGGCGCATTCATTACTTCCTCAACCGTTAATGTCTGATTGAACATTGAATACGGATTTTTCACAGCATGACTTCTGGATTTCACTGCTACTTTGGCAAAAATATTCGGATTGGCTCCGTACTTTTCCAAATATGCTTTTCCACCCGCTCCAAACATTTTCAAAGCAAGAGGAGCCTCCGGTAAGTCAGGATTCAATTCAATCAATCGCTCTACTGCCCACCCCATTGGGGGCGTGCGATCATTCCAGATACTTCCTAAAGCACCAGGTTTCATTTCTTCGAAGCCAACTGACAAAGCACAATCTACTTCACCGGATTCGACTGCCTGGCGAGCCATGTACAAAGCAGTGGAGCCCGATGAACAATTATTATTAACATTAATAATTGGAATTCCTGTCATCCCTACTTGGTATAATGCAGTTTGACCACAAGTACTGTCCCCAAAAACGTAACTTGCATATGCTTGTTCAATATCGTGATACTCAATTCCTGCATCTTCTAATGCACCTTGAACCGCTTTTGCTGCCATCATTTCATATGGATCACTCAACCCAGGCTTTTTAAATTTCACCATATTTACGCCAAGTACTTTCGCTTTCATCGTCATATTTCTCCCTTCTAGTTAGCTATCCATCTAGCATTGCACTACTCCAAATTGATATTTTCAGTCTTTTAGAAGACACCCTTTTCTTTCAATTCTGCAATTTGTTCCTCACTGTAACCCAATGCTTCAAATACATCGACTGTATCTTCCCCGAGCTTCCCACCCACGTGTTTATAGCTCGGACTTCCTTTTGAGAATTTAATCGGGTGAGCGATTTGCGATTGTGAAGTTCCATCAGACTTAGGTACTTCGATCACCATTTCCCTTGCCTTAATTTGTGGATGCCCACACGCTTCGCTAAACGGTAATACGGGTTCTACACACGCTTGAAATTCTTCGAAAATGGGTAACCATTCATCATAGGTTTTGCTTAGGAAAGCTTTTTTTAATCTCTCCGTAAACGAATGCATATCAGCAGGTGCTTGACTCATCGCAACCGAAAGTAACTCGGGGTGACCAATCGCCTCACATAGCTGCTTTCTAAATGCAGGCTCAACACTCCCAACTGAAAAATAGCGACCATCTTTTGTTTCGAAATAGTCATAATAACTTCCGCCATTCAGCATCATTCGTTCTGCCTTGGGTTCCACTCCATCAACAAGATAACCCGGTCCAAAAAGAGCATTGAGCGCAAATGCGGCATCCGTCATACTAACATCGATAGATTGCCCTTCTCCCGTCTGCGCTCGGTGCAATACAGCTGTCAATATTCCAATGACAGTATGTAGAGAGCCCCCAGCTACATCCGCAATTTGTACAGCTTGAGGGGTTGGACGCTCCCCTTTGCGTCGAGAGTAATCTGCCAATCCGGCAATCGATAAATAATTAATGTCATGTCCCGGACGATTACGATATGGACCCGTCTGACCAAACCCTGTAAGTGAACAATAGATTAGTTGTGGGTTCGCTTCTTTCAGTACTTCATAACCTAACCCTAGTCGCTCCATAACGCCGGGGCGAAATTGTTCTAACACAATGTCATATTCCTTCACCAAATTCTTGACGATTTCGATAGACTCCACTTTCTTTAAATCGAGTGCGATTGAACGTTTGGAACGATTTAGGAAACCATGTGCCGCAAAATTCTTTCCTCCAAATGTTCGAATTAAATCGGGCCTCGTTGGTGACTCTACCCGCAAGACTTCTGCCCCCAAGTCAGCGAGCATCATCGTCGCATAAGGTCCAGGTAGTAATCCTGAGAAATCTAATATCTTCAAATTACGTAACAAATCAATCACACCCCTTTTACTTTTTCTTTACACCTATTACATAATGCAATATTCATGCCATCAATCAAAATTATAGAAAAAAGGTCGATATTACTAGTAATTCTAGTAGCATCTACCCTTTTTCGTACATATACCAATACTTATCTTGTAAATATTTTAGCAAGCGCTGCTCAAAAGGTCGTACTTCACTTACATGGAAGCATTATGTGTATGTACTTCACACACTATTAGAAGACAGCGTCTTTATTTCGGACACTATTTATATGAATTTATGCAAATGAACATTTCTTTCTTCTTTTACTTCTTCAGAGTCCAAATCGTACCTATGTACTAAATAAAAGAGCCTCTGACAACCCATAAAGGAGTTGCCACAGGCTTTTCTCATTAATTTTTTAAATTTATTTTTTGGAGGCGCAATGCATTCAATACGAGCGATACCGAACTGAACGCCATTGCTGCACCGGCAACCTAAGGGGCTAATAGACCGATTGTCGCAATTGGAATTCCGACCGTGTTGTAGAAGAAAGCAAAAAACAAGTTTTGTTTAATATTGCACATCGTTTCACGGCTTATAAAATGGCATCTGCAACGCTATTTAAGTCTCCACTCATCAATGTAATATCTGCCACTTCAATAGCGATATCCATACCTGTTCCAACCGCCATCCAATGTTTGCCATTGCAAGGGCGGGTGCATCATTGATCCCGTCCCTGACCATAGCGAATTTCTTACCTTGGTCTTGTATTTTTTAATTTCATCGCTTTTTTGTTCTAGTACCACTTCCGGAATGACATAAGATAAACCGACTTGACGAACAATGGCCTCCGCAGTGCGTTAGTTATCACCTGTCAGCATAATCACTTCAAGACCCAAATCTTGCATTCTGGCAATCGCTTCTCTGGAAGTTTCTTTCACCATATCGGCTATTGCGACGACACCAGCAAGCTTTTGATCTACAGCAATTAGCATTGCTGATTTTTCCATCTCTTTCTAGACTTTCCATAGACGATACTGAATCCAAAATCGAAACCTTATGTTCGTTCATCGGTTTTCTCGTTCCAACTAACACTACTCTTCCACTGACAACCGCCTGAAGATTTAAGGGCCTCTCCAGTTCAATGAAACCTAGACAAAGCCAAATACATATATTCGCTGTGAATAATTTTTGCTTCAATACTAAAAAAAGACCGTAAACATTATATTTCAATGTTTACGGTCTTTTTTTATTTCTTATTCCATTAACATATTCTTGCCAACGTCCCAGGAGGACGTTTTTACGAGTCTTTAAACCCTAAAACACCTGCGTTTCTTCTATTCAATGTGTATAATATGTGTAAAGTCTTTTCTTGACGAGCATTGTTATAATGACTTACTTTTTTCGAATGACAGATTCAAATAAACAGTACTCCCATCGCTTATACTAACAGTGTATTTTGTAAGATCCTCTAGACAATTGATAATCTGCAACTTCTGAACAGTGAATGATTTCCATAAAATTCCTTCCGTTGATATCTAATTTGCTTTGAGAGCTACATAAATCTGCGATGGCTTCACCATATTCTTACTCTTTGGATCTTGGTATTCCATACCACACAAGTGCATAATATTAAACATTTGCGATTTAAAAACAAGTTCATGGTAAGAACCATCTTTGAAGTAGATATAATCAATTTCTTTATTCACTACTTTTTCAAAAAACTGAAAGTACTTGTAGTAACATTTCAATTGTTCTTTTATCATTCATCATATTTAGTTACCTATTTTTAATCAAAAAGAAGAGAGGAAAGTATGACTACTTCCACCCTTCTTCTTCAATATCATCTATTTTCTGAAAGTAAAGCTCTTTTAGCTTTTTTTGATCAACTTCTATGTTAATCATTTTTCTTCGCTCATCCATTCATTCAGCCATTCGAATTCGCCCCGTGACAAGCTCTGTTCTTCTGTTTCTCTTTCTATTATGTGGTGCCTATTTGCTTCTTCCCATTCTAAGTAGGATTTCCACTCGCGCATAACTCTTCCTGCCTTTTCTGTTTCCAATTGGTGTTTCGTTTTGGATGGAATTATTATCGCGATGTTCGCCACCTCTATTGATTTGTTCTATTCCTTCTATTTCACTTTATCATCTCGGTAAAACAATCCAAAATGTATTACTATTATCAGTCGTTTCAATTCCTATCTCGCCTTGATGATGGCGTTCTACGATTTCCTTTGAAATCGCAAGTCCTAATCCTGAACCACCAGTCAATCGGCTACGAGAAGAATCAAGTCGGTAGAACCGCATGAATACCTTTTCCCTTTCGTTAACTGGTATAGGATTACTGGGTCCTGTTATGGAAATACAATAACCTTTTCCTTGTTTTTTCCCTGTTACTAAAATTGGCCCGATTCCTTCATAATATCGCATAGCATTTTCCAGCAAGTTGCTGATGACTTGTTGTATACCTTCAATATTAATATATAGTTTACATGATTCAACTTCTACTTGTATCGGTATATTTTTCTGCATCAAAGCCCTATCAAACATTGCAACACATTGAGTTAATTGGCTTTCTATTTCATACATTTCTTTTTTTACAACCGATTGGGTGGATAAGTAATCCCATTCCTTTAATTGTTCAAGTTGCTCAATCATTTGTGATAATCGGTTTGATTCCTGATGAAGGGATGCAAACAGGACTTTATCGCCGACTATATCTCCATCCTTCAATGCTTGCAGATAACCATTTAAGTTTGACAAAGGAGTTCTTATTTCGTGGGATAGATCGGAGACTAGTTTTTTTCGTTGTTGTTCATTCGTTTGTAACTGTGCAATAAGCCCATTATATTGTGTAACCAATTGACCAATTTCATCTTGTTTATTAACTTGCACGGGTTCCGGGTAATCTCCGAGCTTCAGCTTTTCTGTAGATTGAATCAAGCTTCGGATTGGTTTGATTAAGCGTTTTATTAAATAAAAATGTAGTAAACTTCCCACAAAAGCAGCAGCAATCATGAATATCCATAAGTAATTTAGAAGTGTACTGTTAAATCGCTGTTGGGTCCTGCCATCTAGATCTCCCACTCCAGCTACCAGAGAACAGGCTGTATTATAGATAGCCCATCCACTGATGGCCGTCGCGGTCACTATAACTAAAATGTTTAAAAACGTTAAACGCCAAAGGAATCCAGAAGGGATTAATGTGGAAAAATAGTTATTTATTCGCGACAAATTTATACCCCATTCCCCTGATGGTTTGTACTCGTTTCGGTTCCGCTGGAAAATCTTCAATCTTTTCACGAAGCTTCTTTATATGCGCATCGATGGTTCGATCCATTACAGTATGCTCCTCATTTGGATAAATCATCGTAATGAGCTGTTCTCGTGACAAAACTATATTCGGATTTTGCATAAAGTAATGAAGAAGACTAAACTCATACTTCGTCAATTTAATGTCTTTACCGTAAAGCAAAACTTGACCTTTTTTCGGCATTATACATAGCCCTTCAGCTACAATCTTTTGACAAAAGTGACTTGTGCGGCGTAAAACTGCTTCTACTTGCGCGATAAGCTCGTTTGGGTCAAATGGTTTTGTCATATATGCATCTGCTCCTAAATTTAACCCTGAAATTTTATCGTCAATTCTTGCTTTAGCTGACAGCATAATAACTGATACATTATTTTGTTCTTGCTTAAGAATCCATTCATAAAATTCCTCGCCACTTATTTTGGGGAGCATTAAATCCAATATTAATAGGCATGGCTGATGTTCCAGAAAAACTGATTTCGCATCTTCTCCATCACTTGACTCCACAACTTCATAACCATTCTTCTTCAAATAAATCGCAATTAATTCCCGAATCATTTTATCATCTTCGACAACCATAATAGTTTGTTTCACACGAATCACCCCACTACTAGTTTACACGACAGAAGGAACCTATTGCATCATTTCAAATCCCTGGACCATAAAGTCATAATTCATGGCACCCATTACAACGGATTGGATACGACCATTTGAATCAATCATAAATGAGGTAGGATAAGCTACAATTTGATACTGATTTGATATAGCAGATTTTTCATCCAAAGGAATAGTCAAAGTCAACTTCAGTTCGTCGACAAAATTTTGAACGTTTTCTAGACTTGATTCCGTACCAAGTAAATTTACAGCTAAAATTTGTACATCCTTATCCCTCTTAAATTTTTCCATATCAGGCATTTCTGCACGGCATGGCGGACACCATGTTGCCCAGAAGTTTAGCATGACCCGTTTCCCTTTGTAATCAGACAACCTTACTGTCTCACCATCCAATGTCTTAAGTTCAAAATCTGGAGCTATTTGCCCTTTACGAATCCCCACTTCATTGGATTCAACGGATTCTTCTTTGATGTTAGCATCTTCATACTCAGATGTTTTTATATTGCCTCCCTCATCAGCTGAAAGTATGAACTCATATACAGCCCACCCAAGCATTCCCACTACAATAAAAATAATTATTGCCTTTTTCATTTCTTATTACCTCCATTTTTATCCTAACTTTTCAAACCATGTATCTTGCACTAATTTAAGAAGAAATTCGGTGATGCGTGGCATTTGACCAGTAAATAAAATCAAGCCCATAAGAATCATAATAATGGCTCCTGTTTTCATAATCACTTGACTATGGCGAACAATCCATTTGGTTGATCCGAGGAAGAAGGTCAGGATCAGAAATGGCAAGGCAAAACCAATGACATACATCACTGTATACAAAATACCTTGACCCGGGTTACTTGCCGCCAAAAATAAAATGGATCCGAAGATCGGGCCAATGCACGGTGTCCATCCAGCAGCAAATCCCATACCAACGAAAAAAGTTCCAAAATAGCCAACTGGCCTTTTTGAAGATTGGAAACGCTTTTCTTTCATTAAAGTTGGAATAGTGATCCAACCTCCAACAAAAAGCCCCATAAATATAATGAACACTCCGGCTAATCGCTGTATTAGTAATCCAGAATCACCTACTAATAACGTTTGAATCCATTGTCCTAAAAATGATGCCCCGACACCCAAACTAATAAAGACAAGTGAAACGCCTAACAAAAAGAACACAGAATGGCTTAATAGTTTACTACGTATTTTAACGTCATGATTTCCTTGCAGTTCTTTAACACTAATTCCGGTGATATACGATAAATACGCCGGAAAAATCGGTAACACACAAGGCGATAAAAAAGATAATGCACCTGCCCCTACTGCTAAAAACATTCCCACCACTAACATCGTATCTGCTTCAATTCCGCCCATTTACGACACCTTCTTCCTTTTTTAAAATGATTACTATCAAACAAATCACAAAAATTAAACCCAAAAACCACGGAGCCATTGTATAGCCGAATACCATCATAAACGGCATCACAAATGTCAATCCAAAAGTACCTAAAGTCCAACCAATTGCCATGATTATATTTAGCCTATAGATTGTTACACGTGCATGCATGACAACGAACGTAATAATCAACACGGCAAGTAAGCCAAGGTATCTAATTGAATATGTATTGTTATTCCATACAATTTGAATGAATTCATACAAAAATGACGTTATTAAAAACACATGTATAAAAGCATTTAGAAATGGAATGATATCAATCTTTTGTCGTTTGGATTTAATAGCAATTGCAAAAAAACTAAAGAGAACAGCAATATAAACCGCATTCGAATTACTTGGGTATGCTAAAATTGCCAATGGATCTTTTAAAAAGACAGAAAGATTTAATAGAATTTTACCAAGCCACATAAAAAGGACAAAATTCGTAATTTGCGATACTAATTCACCTATATAGATTTTCTTTTTCTTTTTTGATAAATCGCCTATAAAATAAAAAGAGAGAAATCCCACACACAAACTTATAAAGATAATAGCAATTGAAGTTTGTACACTTGCTGTTCCCATAAATGTTCACCTCCTGCTCATTAGCACGTAGATTCCATATTACTAAAGCTATATGAAGGTTTGATGAAAATCGAAATTTATTCGATATATTTTTCGGTATTAAATACTAAAAGATTTTTCCAATCCTGTTTCACTTTTTTCAACACACGGAATGAGTAGACGAAAAAATGGCCTATCGTATAAATTCACGAAAGGCCATTTTTTTGAATAACTATGATTCTTTCACTGGAGATTAGTTCTTCCCAATCTTTTCAACGAGTATTTAATGTTCGTCTCAGACGCTAAGAATGTCCATTCCTACCTTCACATCGTACGGTTTTTTTTCCTTAAGGTATGAGCAAATGAGATCAATGGCGTGAATGTCTTGATAAACCTTCTTTTTTTCATGCATTTTGAATAGTTGACCCCCGCCACCAACAATTTTATATACTTTTTTCAAGTCAATGTTTTCGCCTGCTATTTGCAAGCTCTGAATACGATTCCCTTTTGGATTATTCGGTTTGTAAGTCATCATTAAGTTGCTGGAACGCAAAATATAACCACCTTTTTGATCAAATGGCTCGGAAGAAAACACTTGTTCCAAATTATTTTCTAATGCCTCCAAAAGTGCTACTCCATCAAGCTCAAGTGTAAATAACTCTGGATTTGCTGGAATAATTGTATGTAAATCATACAAAGTAAGCGGACCAACGGCCATTGGAGGACCATATCGCCAACCGTGTGAAAAAGCAACATCACAATCAAATGAAGACAAATATGCATCCGTTATAAGCTTATCCATCGGCGCCTCTTCTAAAGTTGAACGATGTAAAATAACTTTTGTTTCTCCTACAATAGTGCTTCGTTCTGTTTCATATTGTGCTAAAATTGAGTTTACCATTTCCTGAACTTCTTCATCTTCTTCGAATGTCTCATCCACGGTTACTAACTCGTATTTCACTTCCGTTACTTTATCATCTTCAAATGTAATATCTAAACGGCCTAAAAATGATGCGCTTGAACCAGCCTGTACAATATAAGTATTATTAAGGATAATCGGTTTTATCACACGATCGTGGCTATGACCAGAAAGAACGATATCAATTCCATTTACCAAATTAACTAATTTGGCGTCGAGGGGAAGTCCCATATGACTCAGAAGCACAATGATATCGACTTCAGCCTTTAACTTCTCGACATAATCTTGTACTTCGTCAACACCAGTTGAAAAAATCATTCCTTTAGAAAAGCTTGGCGGCATCGTAATATCGACATAAGGATACGTTAGACCAATGACACCTACCTTCACCCCTTGCATTTCTTTTACGATGTACGGTTTCAATAAAGGCCTTCCTGTATCCTGATCCTTTAAATTACAGGCGATCGAAGGAAAAGAAAGATTATTCGTCAAACTTTGTAGCTGTTCTTTGCCATATGCGAAATCCCAATTACCCGGTACAAAACCGTCCAACGGCATTTTCTCGAGTAGAGGTATAATGGCATTTCCTCTACTTGCTAAAAGCGGCAATGTTCCATGAAACAAATCCCCGCCGTCAAAAAAGAGCACATTATTATTTTCTTTTTTTACATCTTTTACGTACTTGCAAATTCTCGAATATCCGCCAACTTTCTTTAAAATCGGACCTTTTGAATCCCAAAAAAGCTCTTCGTGTAATTCTAAACACCCATGTGTATCATTTTGTTGGATTAACGTGAACTTCATTTACTATCACCTCTCTATATATAAATACCCTATAGTCATCTACGTTAATCAATTCGGAAAACCTTCTCTGCACAAACCCTTAAATCATACTCACCTATAGCCGGGAATCTATTCATAGCGAAAGCTTAGTTAGTAGTAACCTTATTTGTTAATATGGCTCTTCTAAATAGGTAACCCCTGTACTCTTTGCAAAGTTATGCACGATCGTATCGTAATCCTTCAGAGTACGAGGGCGATAGCCGCTCACCTGCATTTGGTTCATAATAGTTCCTAAAGCTTCCGAAAAGGGCTTGTAGTGAGCGGTAGTCGCCTTCTCTCCTTGAATAGAAGCGGTAAGCTCTTTGGTTGTCAGTATAAAATCCACATCAAATAATCCGGTCTTTTTTGTCATAATAAAAAAATCCTCCATTCAGTTGAATTGGAAGATAATTTCATGTCTCATTATACGTAAAATGTTAGGGTACAAAAAAGGGATTCTGCACCAGTGACCGAAGCCCTGACCGAATCCCTAGTTTCTTACAAACCAAATTGCATCAATGGTTTGTGACTGATCTTATTACGTCCCAGGAGGGATTCGAACCCCCGACCGATGCCTTAGAAGGGCATTGCTCTATCCAGCTGAGCTACTGAGACAAACACCTGCAACCACAGGCACAAGAACTATTATATGCATAACCTAGACAAAAGTCAACACTATTTCTTAAAACTATTTATTTAAAATGATTTGGTCTAGTAAGTCGTGATTCATACTGTAAAAACTCACAGTATAAGCATCGGCTATTTCGATGACTGCGTAGGTAGCTTTCCTATCGCCACGTGGTTGCGTCGTGCTTCCCGGATTAACAAAAAGTACATCGTTGATCATTTCCGCCCCATACAAATGGGAATGTCCGAATAATACAATGGTGGCTTGCTGTTCAGCTGCTGCGTAGGAAAGAGTCAGCATAGAGCGCTTAACGTCATGTTCATGGCCGTGGACGACAAATACAGTCTCATCGTCCACTTTCTGAACAATGGACGCTGGGAATAGATCATCTCGATCACAGTTACCACGAACAATATAAATTCCATTGAGCATTGGATCTTTTGCCGATAATTCGCTGTCTCCACAATGGAATATTGCGTCCGCTTGCAATGATGTAATTTGCTTCACTGTATTTACGTCGCCATGTGAATCACTTAAAACAATTAGCTTCATTTTATCTCACCAATCCGCGTAATAAATTCCGGTAGCTGTTCTTTTAACTCAGCTAAAGCTGCCCCTCGATGAGAGATCGCACTTTTCTCTTCTGCAGATAATTCCGCCATTGTTTTTTCTTTACAAGGCACATAAAATATCGGATCATAGCCGAACCCATTCGTTCCTTGTCGTTGTTCTGTAATGACACCTTCACAGCTACCAGAATAGGTAGTTGTCTCGACACCTGGTCCTGCAATTGCCAGAACGCATCGAAAACGTGCCTGACGTGCTGTTTTAGGTACTCCTGAAAGTTTAGCTAGCAACTTATCGATATTCTCTTCATCGTCTGAAGGCTCGCCTGCATAGCGCGCAGAGTAAACACCCGGCTCGCCATCTAATGCATCAACCTCTAGCCCGCTGTCATCCGCAATTACTATTTTCCCCAGTAAATTTGCAACGGTCTCAGCTTTCAGTATGGCATTGTCAACGAAAGTGGTACCGGTTTCTTCTACATCAATTGATTCTTCGATATCTTGCAACGTCAGCACGGTAATACCTAAAGGACGAAAGAGAACTTCAAAGTCTTTCGCTTTTCCTTTATTATTCGTTGCGATTAACACTTCTTTCATTGTGCTTCGCCTGCCTGTTGTCCAATCTTATCTGCCAACTCGCCTAATACTTCTCTTTGAATGGTAATCAATTGTTCGATTCCCGATTCAGCTAATGTCAATAAATCATTCATTTCCGCACGAGAAAAAGTAGCTTCTTCGCCTGTCCCTTGGAGTTCAACGAATTGGCCTTGTCCCGTCATCACAACATTCATATCCACATCTGCCGAAGAATCTTCTACATAATCGAGATCTGTGATCAATTGACCGTCAGCCAATTTCCCCACACTTGTAGCTGCTAGGAAATCACGAACTGGAAAAACGGGCAGTTGCTTTTCGATTTGCAATTTATTCACAGCGATAACCAACGCAACGAACGCGCCTGTAATGGAAGACGTTCGCGTTCCACCGTCTGCTTGAATAACATCACAGTCAATCCAAATCGTACGTTCTCCAATAGCATCCAAATCAACGACTGCACGCAAAGCCCGTCCAATCAAACGCTGGATTTCCATTGTACGACCACCTACTTTACCGCGGGATGATTCACGGATTGTCCGTTGTCCTGTGGCGCGTGGCAACATGGAGTACTCAGCGGATATCCACCCTTTTCCACTATTACGCATAAACGGCGGTACTCGATCTTCAATCGTCGCTGTACAAATTACTTTAGTATTGCCTACTGAAATCAGTACGGAACCCTCTGGGTGTATCAAATAATCTTTCTCTATCGTTACTGTACGAATATCTTCTGTGGTTCTTCCATCGTGTCGCATATAATATCCTCCATTTTGGTTCATTTATTTGGTGTGACCTGCTCATCAAGTCTACAATCAATCCATCTTACCATATTCGCAGCAAAAAACCCGAAAACGAAGTACAGTTTTCGGGTACTGCCATATACTTCAAAAAGTCAACTTACGTACGTCTGGCTGAGGAATAGCAAGCCAATCTTCAACGATGGCTTGAAACTTTTCCAACGAGCCTGTTGTGTAAAATATGGGCTCTTTAGCTAAAACAGATTGTAATTGCTTAGCTTTAAGAATCCCTTCAACGTCAATCACAGTCTCCGCCGCTGAAGATATAACATTCTTTTGATTGGAGAAATGCGCTTCAATATGTTCTAGCAATAATGGATAATGCGTACAGCCAAGTATTACAGAATCAAACGAGTAGTTATGCAAAGGCTGTAATGTCTTATCAACTATATCCCTTGCCGCCTGTGCGCGATATTCTCCACTTTCAACGATTGGCACGAATTCCGGACACGCAAGTGAATAGACTTTCGCTTCCTTTTTTAGAGCTTGTATCGCCTGATCATATGCTTTACTGTTCACGGTGCCTTCTGTACCAAGCACGGCAATTTCACCTGTTTGCGACGCGTTGACAGCTGCTCTGGCCCCTGGCTTAATCACACCGACAATAGGAAAATCAAATTTCTTCCGTATGTCTTCTAGCGCTATGGCAGTCGCAGTGTTACACGCAATCACCAGCAATTTTATACCCATTTGCGCCAGACTGTTGACCATATCCATCGTAAATTGCAACACTTCTTCCGCAGGTCGAGGACCATACGGACAACGTGCATCATCGCCAATATAAATAATAGGTTCATTCGGTAAGTGGTGGCGTAACTCTCTTACAACTGTCAGTCCACCGACCCCCGAATCAATTACTCCAATAGGTGCATTCAATGTAATCCCTCAATCTCTTGTCATCTGTTCATGTAATGTAGCCAGCAATTCTGAAAACCGCTGAATTTCTTGCTCATTTGAATCGGCAAGAACGTCTTGTAAATACTCTTGTCTCTTCTGTATGACCTCTTCAATAATCCGTATCCCTTCAGGTAATAAATGGACACGAACAACCCGACGATCCTTTTCATCCCGCACTCGCTTCACTAGTTGACTATTTTCCATTCGGTCTACTAAATCCGTCGTGGTGCTGAAAGCTAGGAACATTCTATTGGATAGATCACCGATGGTCATATCACCATGTTCCAACAACCATTGAAGAGCGCTGAATTGAGGAGGTGTAATAGTAGAGTTCTTTAATATTTTCCGACCCTGTTCTTTAATGATGGACGCAATGTATCGCAAGTCTTTTTCCATCGTTACGATATCAGTTGGTACGTTTTTCTGTTCATTCAACAAAAAATCAGCTCCCTGAAATGAGTCCTATCTTTTCATTGTACCGTTTTCATTGATGAACGCAACATTTTTTCCTTCGGTTATAGGCTAGAGAAGAAGTAATTGACACCGATTGCACAAAATTAATCTACTATCGTAAGCAAGCTATCATTTTTAGTTTAGCTGTAATTCTCCCAATCGCAATAATTCAACGATAGCCTGTGCTCTGCCTGACACGCCCAATTTTTGAATCGTATTCGAAATATGATTTCGTACGGTTTTCTCACTAATGGTCAGCTGTCCAGCAATTTCTTTTGTTGTAAAATCGTCTACCAGCAAAGTGAAAATTTGTCGTTCCCGATTTGTTAATAAAGAACGGTTTTGCATTTCATCCAAGATGCGCCCCTCCTCTTTACGCTTTCCCCTTAGGATATGTAAGGATAGGGGCGGCTGTGTAGGCTTTTACGAGTTTTCGAGAAACATCTGTTTTTCTTCTTCTGTCCATGCAACAGGCATTCCATCACCTTTTCCAACTTGAACGATAGCACCTCTACCTGTGAAGACCATTTCATTGCGTTCATTCTTAGCCATATAATGCAAATCAACTGAACTCGTGCCCATGGAATTAGCCTTTACATAGATCTGTAGCTTTTCGTCAAAGTACACTTGCTTCGCAAAATCACATTGTAAATCCGCCACTATTGGAATAGTTTTGCCCTTTGGATCCACCCACTTGTCCATATGGTGTAGATGCTTCAAAAATTCAATTCTAGCATACTCAAAATATGCAAAGACTTTTGTGTTGTTCAAATGTCCATACATATCCGTCTCAGAAAAACGGACTGTAACTTCCGCATGAAAATGAAATCCCTCTATCCATTCCTCTAAATCATCAATATAACTCTCTCTCATTTACATGCACCCCTTCATAATGAATGATTATTCATTTCTTCAGTATATCAAAATATATATTTACGTCAAATAATATTTAGTATTTTCCTGACGGCGCAGATTCAATTTATGACTACTAAGGATTGAAGATAGGTGACGGACATTTTCCAAAGAAGAAATCTGAAGCTTTCTAACATAGTCTAGAAGCTCTAAACATCAAAAAAACTGTCCAGGAAGTCATAGACTTCTTGGACAGTTTCGTTTATGGAAATTAATCTACTTGGTGGTCACTTCCGAAGAAGTTTTTGAACATTTGGATCGTCGTTGCTCTACCAATTGCACCGATTGAAGTCGTCAATGGAATTCCTTTAGGGCAAGCAACTACACAGTTTTGTGAGTTACCGCACTCAGTGATTCCTCCGTCTCCCATAACAGTAGCCAAACGCTCATCTTTGTTCATTGCACCCGTCGGATGGGCATTGAATAGACGTACTTGTGACATTAATGCAGGACCCATGAAGTTCGTCTTGTCGTTTACGTTCGGACAAGCTTCTAGACATACCCCACAAGTCATACATTTAGACAATTCATATGCCCATTGACGCTTGCGCTCAGGCATACGAGGACCTTCACCAAGATCATACGTACCATCGATCGGAACCCATGCTTTAATACGTTTTAACGAATCGAACATGAATTCACGGTCAACAACTAAGTCACGAACGACTGGGAATGTACGCATAGGCTCAAGTTTAATAGGTTGTGTTAACTGATCAACCAGCGCAGTACATGACTGACGAGGGCGACCGTTTATAACCATTGAACATGCACCACAGACTTCTTCCAAACAGTTCATATCCCAGTTAATAGGCGTCGTTTTTTCACCTTTGGCATTTACTGGGTTACGTCTGATTTCCATTAGAGCCGAAATTACGTTCATATTCGGGCGATATGGAACTTCAAATCTTTCCACATATGGGCTTGAAGTAGCAGTATCTTGACGATGAATGTCAAACACGACAGTTTTTGTAGCAGTTGCTGTTTGTTGTTCGCTCACTTTTGTTAATCTCCTTTCTTCGCTGAGTAATCGCGGATACGTGGAGGAATGATAGATGTATCTACATCTTCATATGAAATAATTGGTGCAGAGACTCCATCGAATTCCGCAATTGTTGTTTTCAAGAAGTTCTCATCGTCACGATTTGGGAAGTCCGGCTTGTAATGCGCGCCACGACTCTCATCACGATTCAATGCACCTAAAGTGATTACACGTGCTAGATATAGCATGTTTTTCAACTGACGTGTGAAAATAGCTCCTTGGTTAGACCATTGCTGTGTATCCGTAATATTAATATTTTCATAACGCTCAAGTAACTCGACAATTTTCTCGTCTGTCTGCTTCAATTTATCATTGAAACGAACAACCGTTACGTTGTCAGTCATCCATTCGCCAAGCTCTCTGTGAAGAATGTACGCGTTCTCCGTGCCATCCATTTTCAGAGTGTCTTCCCATTTTTGTTGCTCTTCTTTCACTGCATCTTCGAAGATCGTTGCAGGAAGTTCATCAGCTGTGCGCTTTAGATGCTTCATATAATCGATTGCGTTTGGTCCTGCGACCATTCCGCCGTAGATAGCAGATAGCAAAGAGTTAGCACCTAGACGGTTTGCACCATGCTGTGAGTAATCACATTCGCCTGCTGCGAATAGGCCTGGGATGCTCGTTTGCTGGTGATCGTCAACCCATAGTCCACCCATTGAGTAGTGAACAGCCGGGAAGATTTTCATCGGCAATTTACGCGGATCATCTCCCGTGAACTTTTCATAAATCTCGATGATTCCACCAAGTTTAATGTCAAGTTCTTTCGGGTCCTTATGGGACAGATCCAAGTACACCATGTTTTCACCGTTGATACCTAGTTTTTGGTTTACACACACGTCAAAGATTTCACGTGTCGCAATATCCCGTGGAACTAGGTTACCATAGTCCGGATATTTTTCTTCCAAGAAGTACCATGGTTTTCCATCTTTATACGTCCAAACTCGTCCACCTTCACCACGTGCAGATTCACTCATTAGACGAAGCTTGTCGTCTCCTGGAATCGCTGTTGGGTGAATTTGAATAAATTCTCCGTTTGCATATTTTGCACCTTGTTGGTATACGATGGAAGCCGCAGAACCTGTATTGATCACAGAGTTTGTGGACTTACCGAAAATAATACCAGGGCCGCCTGTTGCCATGATGACAGCATCCGCTTTGAACGCTTGAATTTCCATTGTCTTCAAGTTTTGAGCTTTGATCCCACGGCACGTACCTTCTTCATCTTTAATAATTCCAAGGAATTCCCAGTGCTCGTATTTTTGTACAAGTCCTGATACCTCGTGAGAACGCACTTGTTCATCAAGAGCATAAAGTAACTGTTGTCCAGTTGTTGCACCTGCATACGCTGTACGGTGGTGAAGTGTACCACCGAAACGACGGAAATCCAATAGACCTTCTGGCGTGCGGTTAAACATAACACCCATACGGTCCAATAAGTGGATAATTCCAGGAGCTGCTGCCGTCATTGCTTGTACTGGTTTTTGATTCGCTAGGAAGTCCCCACCGTAAACTGTATCATCAAAGTGAATGTCGACGGAGTCGCCTTCACCTTTCGTATTTACAGCACCGTTAATGCCGCCTTGGGCACATACGGAGTGGGAACGTTTTACTGGTACTAGCGAGAACAAGTCAACCGGTACACCAGCTTCCGCTGATTTGATGGTAGCCATTAGTCCAGCTAGTCCTCCACCGACGACAATCAATCTGCCTTTTGCCATTATTGTGTCACTCCTCAATTATACATAATTTCATTAGTTAGTTAGTTTTTTACACAAAAGCTAGAAGTGCTTGAATTCCAATTACAGAAAGTATTAAGAATATAACGATTGTGATGTAAGACACGATTTTTTGTGATTCTGGTGATTGTGCAATTCCCCACGTAACACAGAAAGACCAAAGTCCGTTTGCTAAATGGAAAGTAGCAGATACAACACCTAGGATATAGAATACAAGCATAAGTGGATTCGACAAAATATCGACCATCATGTTGAAGTCTACTTCGGCTCCAAGAGCTTTTTGAATACGAGTTTCGTATACATGCCATGCAATGAAGATGACAAGGAATACGCCCGTGAACCGTTGGAGCGTGAACATCCAGTTACGGAAAGTACTGTAATGGCCCACGTTGTATTTCGCTGAGAAAGCTATGTACACTCCGTAAAACGCGTGGAACATGAGTGGAATGTAAATAATAAACCATTCCAGGAAAAATACAAACGGCAAGTTCCCCATAAAATTAGATGCTGTGTTGAATGCTTCCTCACCGCGCGTTGCAAAATGGTTAATTACTAAGTGTTGGGCAACAAAAAGTCCAACTGGAATTACACCAAGCAACGAATGTAGACGGCGTAAGAAAAAATCTGTTTCTTTCGACAAGTCTTTTACCCTCCCTTATTTCTGAGATTATACTGTAGTGATGCGTTTCTCTATCTAGTTCACATTCACCAGTACCTCTCTTCATGGTACAATATGATAACATGTATATTGTACTCCTCTGTATTGGACAGGTCAAGACGCTGTGTACTTTTCATAGTAGATTATGATTTTTCTAAAAACGTCGAATAACCCCTCACTTTCCCCTATGATCCGACAACGCTTGACATTGCATGAATCCTACAGGATTTAGGGTTTGAGAGTTTTTCCTATCTTTTGTCTCCATTACACCACTCATTTATTTGTGCGTTTTCCGTCCTCGCAAAAATTACTGACTATTCGGATAAATTGCGGCAAAAATCAAACTTCTATTAGTAATCTGATAACTTAACACTACATACTAATAAAAGCCCCTTGACTTCAGTCAGGGGCTTTTTCAGACTCCTCAGGTTGTTGGAAATGAGCGAGCAACTCTTCCGCTACTTTCTTTGGCATCCCTGCTTCTTTTAATTGTTCAGGAGTTGCCTCGCGTATGGCTTTCACTGTTTTAAAATGTTTCAGTAATTGCTGTTTACGTTTGGGTCCAACACCTTCAATTCCATCAAGTGATGAAGTCAGTGAAGATGCCCCCCGCCTCTGTCTATGGAACGTAATAGCAAATCGGTGAACTTCGTCTTGAACGCGTTGAAGCAAGTAAAAAGCTTCACTCGTTTTCTTCAACGGGACAATTTGCGGCGGATGACCGTACAGCAACTGCGCTGTATTATGTTTATCATCTTTTGCCAGTCCGGCTATCGGGATGGAAAGTCCGAGTTCATCTTCTAGCACTTCACGTGCGATTTCCATCTGTCCTTTCCCACCGTCAATGACAATTAAATCGGGTAAAGGCAACTGATCTTTTAAAACACGTGCATAGCGTCGCCTAACCACTTCACGCATCGCACCATAATCATCATGCGCTGCAGCAGTTTTAGTTTTATATTTTCTGTAATCTTTTCGATTAGGTCTTCCATCTACAAATGATATCATTGCGGATACTGGTTCCACTCCATGTGTATGCGAGTTATCGAAAGCTTCGATGCGAAGAGGGGTACTGATGTTCATCGCTTCTCCAAGTTCTTCACAAGCACCAATTGTACGTTCTTCTTGGCGTTCAATAATTTGGAATTTAGCATTCAATGCAATAGACGCATTCTTGACGGCCAGTTTGACAAGTTCTTTTTTCTTTCCACGTTGTGGTATCAACACATTCGTATCGAGTAATTGATCTGCTAATGTAAAATCAACGGTTTCCGGCAGAAGTACTTCTTTTGGCAACAAATGTTGAGCTTCCCCATAGAAACGACCCAGATATGTTAGTAATTCCTCTTCTGGATCTCGATAGGCCGGAAAAATGGAGACATCTCGTTCTATCATCTTACCTTGTCTAACGAAGAACACCTGCACACACATCCAACCTTTATCCACTGCATAGCCAAAAATATCACGATCTGTAAAATCATTCGCATTCATATTCTGCTTTTCCATAACGGTTTCAATATTGGTAATTTGATCACGATATTCCTTCGCACGTTCAAATTCCAATTCTTCCGCAGCTTTATTCATTTTTTGCTGAAGTTCCTTTTTGACTTCTTTATAGCCGCCATTAAGGAATCGTGTAATGTCTGCAATCATTTCAGTATACGCATCAGCAGGTACCTCTTTAATGCAAGGCGCAAGACATTGACCGATATGATAATATAAACACGCGCGTGTAGGAATACTTTGACATTTACGGTACGGATATAAGCGATCCAGTAATTTTTTCGTTTCATGGGCAGCGCTAGCATTTGGATATGGCCCAAAATATTTACCTGATTTTTTATTGACTTTTCGTGTAATGATCAATTTCGGATGACGTTCGTTAGTGATTTTCAAGTAAGGATATGTTTTGTCATCTTTTAGCATAATATTGTATTTTGGATCGTATTTCTTTATCATGTTCAATTCCAAAATTAATGCTTCAATTTCAGAATTGGTAACTATATATTCAAAATCCTCTATTTCTCCGACCAATCGCTGCGTCTTGCCATCATGGGAACCCGTGAAATAGCTACGCACACGGTTTTTCAACACTTTTGCTTTCCCTACATAAATGACGGTACCTTGACGATCTTTCATTAAATAACAACCTGGCAATTCGGGGAGGATCGAAAGTTTATGTTCAATGATTTCATTCATTATTTTCACCTACTAAAAAACCGGGCTGCTCTGCGGCCCGGTCTCTTGTATTTATGCGTGTTTTTCAACTAGTTGTGCAAGTGCTTCTTTCGGTTGGAAGCCTACTACCTTCTCAGCTACTTCCCCGTCTTTAAAGAGAAGAAGTGTTGGGATCGACATGATACCGAACTGGCTAGCAGTTTCTTGGTTATCGTCCACGTTTACTTTTACAATGTTCGCTTTTCCTTCTAGTTCACCTGAAAGTTCTTCTAGTACAGGAGCGATCATTTTACAAGGACCACACCAAGGTGCCCAAAAGTCCACTAGTACTACGCCTTCTTTTACGTTTTCAGCAAAGTTCGAATCAGTTGCATTAATAATTGCCATTCTTATTTCCTCCTTAGTCTTTAACTATATTCGTATTATATCATGGAGGTATAGAAGGGGCTAAAAAAATGCCTGTACCCATTCATTAGCTGACTTTAATCTTTTCAATTTCTTCGATCATGATGGGAATAATCTCGAAGATGTCACCTACGATACCGTAGTCCGCAATTTTAAAGATGTTCGCTTCTGGATCTTTATTGATTGCCACAATGACTTTCGAGTTGGACATACCTGCTACGTGCTGGATGGCTCCAGAAATTCCAGCTGCAATATACAAGTCCGGTGTAACGACTTTACCCGTTTGACCAATCTGTAGTGAATAATCGCAGTAGTCTGCGTCACATGCGCCACGTGAAGCACCGACTGCACCGCCTAGAAGATTTGCCAATTCTTTTAAAGGCTCAAATCCTTCAGGTCCTTTGACGCCACGGCCGCCTGCTACGATTACTTTCGCTTCAGATAAATCAACGCCTTCTGTTGATTTACGTACTACGTCTTTGATGACAGAGCGAAGATTCGTGATTTCCACGCTTTTCGCTGTTACGTCACCTGAGCGGCTAGCATCATGCGCTAATGGCTCGATGTTGTTCGGCCGGATTGTGATAAATTGCAACCCTTCTTTAATTTCCACTCGTTCAAATGCTTTACCAGAATAGATCGGGCGGATGAATTCTGCATCGTCGCCTTCTCCTTCGATTTTTGTAACATCTGAAATTAATCCAGTTCCAAGCTTACTAGCAATTTTCGGTGATAAGTCTTTCCCCATGGCTGTATGTCCAAATACGACGCCGTCCGGGGATTCTTCTTCGTACACTGCAAGGAATGCTTGGCCAAAGCCGTCTGGTGTATAGTGCTTCAAATGCGGATGCTCAACCGTTACTACACGGTCCGCCCCATAATGAATCATTTCTTCGGCAAGCGACTGAACTTGATCCCCTATAAGAACAGCGACAACTCCTCCGCCGCCTGAAATATTCTTTGCTGCTGCAATTGCTTCAAATGACACGTTACGTAGTTCTCCATCACGTGCTTCACCTAAAACTAACATTTTCTTTGACATAATATAGTCCCTCCTAAGTACGGTTCTCTATATGAATTAAATTACTTTCGCTTCGTTACGCAATAATTTTATAAGTTCAGCTGCCTGATCTGCTGGCTCACCTTCAAGTACACGCCCCGCTGATTTCGCAGGTGGTAAAAAGACTTCTTTTGTTTCCGTCTTCGCTTCTACATCCTCTTCCTCTAGTTCCAGATCATCGAACTCTAGATCTTCAAGAGGTTTTTTCTTTGCTTTCATAATACCTGGCAATGAAGGATAGCGTGGTTCGTTTAGACCTTGTTGTGCTGTTACGAGAATCGGCAAGGATGTTTCAATAGTTTCTGAATCCCCTTCTACGTCTCGTACAACTGTTGCGTTCGTACCGTCTATCGTTAATTCAGTAATTGTCGTGACATAGTTAATGCCTAGTAATTCTGCAACACGTGGTCCCACTTGTCCTGAACCGCCATCGATTGCTACGTTACCCGCCAGAATTAGATCAGCATCTTTATCTTTTAAGTAATCCGCAATGACTCTTGCAGAAGTGTATTCGTCGATATCATCAATGTCGTCCTCAATATTGATGAGTACTGCTTTATCTGCTCCCATTGCCAATGCAGTTCGCAATTGTTTCTCGGAATCTTCGTTACCGATTGATAGTACAGTTACTTCCCCACCGTGTTCATCACGTAGTTTAATAGCTTCTTCCACTGCGTACTCATCGTATGGATTTATGATGAATTCTGCGCCATCTTCAGCAATGGCACCGTTTGAGATTGAAATTTTTTCCTCCGTATCAAATGTTCTTTTTACTAATGCATAAATGTTCATTAATAGAACCTCCTTTTTTGATAATTACTTCCCAGTAAATGTAGGTTGACGCTTTTCAATAAATGCTTGAATACCTTCTTTTGCATCTTCAGAGACGAATACTACTCCAAATGACTTAGCTTCTTCTTCCACACCTTCATAGAACGACGGGTCTTTTGAGAAGGAAAGCATGCGTAATGCATGTTTCATTGCAATCGGGCTCTTTGCTGAAATCTTCTTCGCAAACTTCAATGTTTCTGCCGAAAGTTCTTCTTCTGAATATGCATGATTTGCAAGCCCCCACTGTACTGCTTCTTCTCCTGTGATCGGATCACTCGTCAACATCATTTCTGCTGCTTTGGCTACACCGACCAAACGTGGTAAACGCTGCGTTCCTGCAAATCCAGGAATGAGACCTAATTGCAATTCAGGCAATCCCAGTTTTGCGCTCTTCGTAACTAAACGGATATGGCAAGCCATAGCAAGCTCTAAACCGCCTCCAAGTGCGGCTCCATGAATGGAAGCGATTACAGGTTTAGGGAAATTTTCAAGACGCTCGAAAACTTCTTGTCCTTTACTAGAAAGCTGCGAGAACGCTGATCCAGTGTCAATTGTAGTGAATTCTTTAATGTCTGCACCTGCTGAGAAGAATCGGCCTTCACCATATAGAACCACAACACGAACATCGTCGTCGTGCTCTACGCTAGTTAACAACTGATCCACTTCCTCAATCAATTTTGAAGATAAAGCATTAGCTGGCGGATGATCAATTTTTGCTAATGCGACATGTCCATCCTTTTCCAAGTTAATCAATGTCATCTACTATCTCTCCTTTAATACTATGCTTACTGTTGTTCGTAGCCATGCAATAGCATATTGCTAACTTTAGGTGCTAGGCTGACTAAATTAAACTTCTGTTCGTTCATCACCCAAGAGGTAATCGTTTCGTCCATAGTGCCAAATAGCATCTGCCTTGCTAGTCTAAGGTCTAGATCGGGAGATAATTCTCCATTCTCTACCCCTTCTTCAAGCAAAGTATCCAACAAAACCATATATTCTTTCAACACATTATTGATTTGGAATCGCAGTTCTTTATTTGACTGTCTGAGTTCCAATTGTGTGACGATCGCTAAATGAGGATCTTCTTGCAATACTTTGAAGTGATTTTCCACAACTAATTCCAGTTTTTCTGCAATTGGAAGATCTGTTTTTAATATTTCTTTAATATTTTCTACGAAAATCGCCATTTTTTCTCTGAATACAGATATTAGGATGTCTTCTTTATTTTTAAAGTACAAATAAATGGTCCCATCCGCCACTCCCGCTTCTTTAGCTATTTTTGAGACTTGCGCTTGATGGTAACCGTTCTCCGCAATAACAATTACCGCAGCGTCTACTATTTGTTTATATTTAGGTTTAGTTCGCTTCATTAATGATTCACCACCAAAAAGAAAATATGAATGACTATTCATTCATATTTTCATGTTAATATTCTTTTGGTTTATAGTCAAGCATTTTGTTACGAACTTTTTAATGAATTCTGAACTTCCGTTAATTTCTTTCGTTCTTCTTCCACTAATGTTCTGCGCAGTATTTTACCTACTGCTGTTTTAGGTAGATTATCGCGGAAATCATAATGTTTTGGAACTTTAAATGCAGCAAGCTGTTTTCTGCAATACGTATCTAATTCTGTTTCCGTTATGGAATATCCTTCTTTTAAAACAATATACGCTTTAACTGTTTCACCACGATATGGATCCGGTACACCTGCTACGATACATTCTTGAATAGCTGGGTGTTCATATAGGACTTCTTCAACCTCGCGTGGGTAAACATTGAATCCGCTTGCGATAATCATATCTTTTTTACGGTCGACCACATAGAAGTATCCATCCTCATCCATATACCCTAAATCTCCTGTCAAAAACCATCCATCGCGGAATGATTCTTGTGTGTCTTCAGGTCTATTCCAATAACCTTTCATTACTTGTGGCCCTTTTACCGCAATCTCCCCTATTTCTCCTACTGGTAATGGTTCTGATGAGCCGGGACCAAGCACACATCCATCCGTATCAGGCCACGGAACACCAACCGAGCCACGCTTTTCCAATCCATCCCAAATAAAGTTAGCCATAGCGACTGGAGACGTCTCTGTTAAGCCATATCCTTCCACAAGTTTTCCACCGGTTACCGCTTCAAATTTTTCTTTCACTTCAACCGGTAATGCAGCAGATCCACTGAGACAAGCTTTTATAGAAGATAGATCATATTTTTCCAAATCGGGATGATTTAACAGACCAATATAGATTGTGGGTGCCCCAGGAAATATGGTTGGTTTTTGTTTGTCAATATCTTTCAACGCGGTCTTGAAATCAAATTTAGGTATCAACACCATTTTATGACCTTTCATTACAGCGAAAATCAAAACAGTCGTCATACCATACACATGGAAAAACGGTAGAATGCCCATAATCGTTTCTTCGCCATCAGTCGTTTTGTATAACCATGCACTACACATTTCCGTATTGCTAATTAAATTGGAATGGGTCAATTCTACACCTTTTGGCGGTCCCGTAGTTCCTCCGGTATACTGCAATAATGCAATATCACCGTTCTCATACGCAACATGAATCGGATCGGGTTTTGTTGTTTTCATGATTTCGGTATATACATGATGCATACCACGATGCTCTACTTTTACCGTTAACTTATGTTCTTTTTTCTGAATGAATGGATAGACTAGATTTTTTGGGAACGGGAGATAATCTTTGATCCCCGTAATAATAATATTTTCAAGCGCAGTTCCGTTCATAGCTTTCGTGACACGAGGGAACAAGATATCAAGTGATATAATCACTTTTGCACCCGAATCAGAGAGTTGATAGTGCAATTCGCGCTCTGTATACAGTGGATTTGTCTGAACCACAATGGCTCCTGCATATAGAATTCCATAGTAAGCGATAGCGCCCTGCGGACAGTTTGGTAACATAATGGCTACGCGATCACCTTTTACGACTCCTAATTTTTGCAAATAGGTAGCAAATTTTAGAGCGGACTCATGAAATTCTTTGAACGTGATGTCTTTCCCCATAAAATGCATCGCTGTGTTATTTGAATATTTTTTACTGGATCTGGTTAGATAGTCTTGCAATGGAATATTTTCATATGCTAAAGTAGTCGGAATTTCTTTTGGATATACAGAAAGCCAAGGTTTTTTCGTCATCTTTACAACTCCTTTATCGTGATATAATTGTTTGAATATTCCTTGTTCATTAGTATATCGATAAACTAATTAGTTTACAAGATAAATATGAAAGCGCTTTATTTATCTATATACATGCCTCTTAGTCTATGTGAGTGTGATTGCTATTATACATTTTCAAGAAATGGAGAGGCTGGACATGGAATACGGGAGGGGATTTGCGCTTCGGAGGGAACGCTTCAATCCTTTCGTAAACACTACATAACTATCCTCCGCTTGGTTTTGATCTTCTACAATTCAACTACTAAAAAACACACCAAGACCGAGGTCAGGGTGTGTTGGTGACGAGCCAGTATACTCCGATTAGGACGAAGAGTACACAGACTACTAATAATATTTTAATTAATCTTTCCATAATATGCGGTCTCCTATGAAATACTGGCGCCGATGACGAATGACAGTCCGACCGAAATGCAGAGCGAGATGAAGCCGACGGAGCGGTTGTCCGCTTGGATCTCCTCGTCTACCTTAAACTTCGGTGTCAGGAATTCGAACAGCAAATAGGCAAAGACGAGAAGCAGGAAGCCGAATAAGCCCCAGCCCATCATCTGCGGCAGACTATTGTGTTGCTCGATAGAATAGCGGAAAATATTTGCGACACCAAATATCTTTCCGCCTGTCGCCATCGCCACTGACAAGTTTCCTTTACGGATCTCTTCCCAGTTTTTATATTTTGTTACAATTTCAAATAGCACCATCGATACGATCAAGCACAGTGTAACGACACTGAAATACCCGGCCGTCTCAACTAATGGATGACTCCAAAAACCCGTATGATTCATAACGCTACACCTTCCTTATGTTCTATAGCTTGTCATACGATTCAAGCAGCTGAAAGGTTTCATTTATTTTAATTCTACTACAGTAACGCCACTTCCGCCTTCGCCTGCCTCACCAAAGCGATAGGATTTCACGCGTGAATGTTTTTTCAAATATTGTTGAACACCTTGCCGAAGTGCTCCCGTTCCTTTACCGTGAATAATATTCACTTGATGGTAGTTGGACAATAACGCATCATCAATATACTTTTCAGTGCGCGCAAGAGCATCTTCATATCGTTCACCACGTAAATCGAGCTCCATTTTCACATGCTCAGAACGGCCTTTTACTGCTGACACTGTCACATGTTTCTTTTCTTTTTCAGGCTTCGTATATTGCAATCCGGACTCAGGTAATTTCATCTTCAAAATACCAATTTGAACAATCCACTCATTATCTGATACTTTTTCAACAAGTGTCCCTTTTTGTCCATACGCGAGTACTTTTACTTCGTCCCCTTGTTGTAACGGACGTGGTCCTGCTTGCGCTTTAATAGCTTTCTTTTTCTTTTCTTCAGGCCTAGCGTCTTCCAATCGTTTACGAGCTTCAATTAACTCATGCTCCTTAACACTGGCTCCTGCATTCAACCGTAGAGCACGTAAGTCTGAAATAACCGCTTCGGACTCCGTTTTGGCTTGATCCACAATTTTTTTCGCTTTTTCTTTGGCTGCTTCTGTTAAACGGTCTTTTTGCTCCTCGAATTCTTGGAGTTTATCGTGTAATTCTTTTTTCAACTTCTCTGTTTCCAAAAGTACGTCATGTGTACGTTCAGCATCTTTTTCGGATTGTACGCGGCTCGTTTCAAGAGAGGCGATCATCGAATCTACTTCTCCACGATCTTCTCCTGTGAAACTCTTTGCACGATCTATTACATGACTTTGTAAACCTAATCGTTTGGAAATTTCAAACGCATTACTTCGTCCCGGTACACCGATTAGTAAACGATACGTCGGACTCAACGTATCAATGTCGAATTCAACACTCGCATTGGCAACACCTGCCCGGTTAAAACTATACGCTTTTAATTCTGGATAATGAGTTGTCGCCATTACACGTGCGCCAGTACCATGTACTTCATCGAGAATAGATATAGCAAGAGCAGCACCTTCTTGAGGATCCGTCCCTGAGCCTAATTCATCGAATAACAATAGAGAACGATCATCGAACTTCTTTAATATATTCACGATGTTGACCATATGAGAGGAAAATGTACTCAAACTCTGTTCAATCGATTGCTCATCCCCGATATCCGCATAAATCGAATCAAAGACGGCAATTTCAGAACCATCAAGAACAGGTATTGGCAGGCCTGATTGTGCCATTAACGTGCAAAGTCCCACTGTTTTCAGCGTTACTGTCTTACCACCTGTATTCGGACCGGTGATCACAATCGTTGTGATGTCGTTGCCAAATTCAATCGTATTCGCTACCGCTTCATTAATTGGCAGAAGCGGGTGACGCGCTTTAGAGAGGCGCATATAGCCATCTGCGTTAACTGCTGGTTTTGTGCATTTATTGGCAGTACCGTACTTAGCTTTCGCTAAAATAACATCCACTTCTGCCAATAGCTGCACTAATGTGAATAGCTCATGAGCGATTTCTTGCACACTGGCCGATAAGGCTAGTAAAATCTTTTCGATTTCTTCCCGCTCTTTAATTTTCAGTTCACGAATCTCGTTATTTGCCTGAACGACTGCATCTGGCTCGATGAATAGTGTTTGACCAGATGATGACATATCGTGAATTACACCGCCATAATGGGATCGATATTCTGCTTTAACAGGAATACAGTAACGATCATTACGCATCGTAACGATTGCGTCAGACAGCATTTTCGACGCGTTCTTCCCTCTTGTATAACTTTCAAGACGTTCACGTACGCGACTTTCTTGGATTCGTAAGCCTTGACGAGTCGAACGTAACGCGGATGAAGCACTGTCCATCACTCGACCATTATCATCGATTGCTGCATTGATTTCATGTTCAATCGCTGTCAAGATCGGCATCGCTTCTTTACGCGCGATTAAATGAGGAATAGAGATCTCGCCTTCAGTCGCAACAGCTTCTAAAAACTGACGAAGAATTCTGCTAGCACGGATCGTATCTGCAATTTCCACTAGCTCCATTGCGCTTAACATTCCACCAATTTGTGCGCGTTTAGCATGGGATCGAATATCATGGATTCCACCCATTGGGACATTCCCTCGGATACGTAAAAGTGCCAACCCTTCATCTGTTTCCTCAAGTAACCGAGTGACATCTTCGAGATTTTTTGAAGGTACCAATTGCTCTATATGTGCACGGCCTGCAATGGACGTACATTGTGCCGCTACTTGTTGTATAATTTTATCAAATTCAAGTGTTTTTAAGACACGTTTTTCCAATGTCTTACACTCCCTTTCATTTACGAATCACTTTCTCAATAAATGTTTCAAGCGGCCATGTGTTAACTACCTGCTCAGCAGGAAGCCAAGCTTTTTGTGCATATTCCACGCCAATCGGCATAATATCAAGTTGTTCTGTCGCGTGCGCATCTGTATTGATTGCAATATTGACGCCCGCTTCCATTGCTTGTATTACGTGTGCTGTGCGCAAATCTAAACGATATGGACTTGCGTTCACTTCAAGAATTTTACCATATTCACTCACCCACTTGATGAGCTGCTCGATATCCGGATTATATCCTTCACGTTGACCAATAATACGACCTGTTGGATGGGCGATCATGTGCACGTGTGGATTTTTACATGCAGCATGCAGACGCTCCATAATCTGATCCTGCGGTTGATTAAAACTAGAGTGAATAGACGCAATGACAAAATCCAGTTGCTTTAGGATCTCATCATCAAAATCTAATGTCCCGTCCGGAAGAATATCCATCTCGGTTCCACAGAATACCTCAATGTCATCATACAACGCATTCACTTCACGAATTTCCTCAATTTGCTTCAATAAACGCTCAGGTGTTAAACCATTTGCTACTTTTAAATAATGCGAATGATCGGTAATGACCAGATGTGAATAGCCTTTTGCACGGCAAGCCTCCACCATCTCTTCTATAGAATGTCCACCATCTGACCAAGTGGTGTGCATATGAAGATCGGAACGGATTAGTTCAGGTGTGACAAGTGTAGAAATCTCCTTTACACGATCAAGTTCCGTTCCGTCCTTGCGAATGCTTGGCGGAATGAATGGCAAATCAAAATGAGCAAAAAATTCTTTTTCACTAGCAAACGTCTGCACATGTCCTGCTTCATCTTCCACGCCGTATTCACTGATTTTCTCTTTACGTTTTTTAGCCAACTGGCGCATCCGTATATTATGCGCGGCAGAGCCGGTAAAGTGATGAAGTGCCGTCGCAAATTGCTCTTCAGTTACAAAGCGAAAATCCGCATCGATTGGACTTACTGTATCAAGCGTAATTGACAGTTTAGCATCGCCTGCTGCAATCACTTTTTCGATCGGTAACGCAGCCAATATTTTTTCACGAACAATTTGGGGTTCGTCAGTTACGAGAATCCAGTCTACATCTGAACTTTCTTCTTCGCGCCTACGATAACTCCCAGCCACTTGATACTTCTGAATTTCCTCAATCAACTGTAATTCAGCCTGAACAATATCAACGATTTTAGCCACTTGCCAAATTGGGGTCTTGCCGGAACGATTTGCAAGTATTTCTATTTCACGCAATAAGTTCTCCTCTGTCTTTTTGCCGAATCCCGGAACTTTGCTTACCTCTTGTCTTTCACAAGCTGCTTGAAGTGATTCGACCGAATCTATATCCAATGCTTCCCGTAGTTTGGCTATTTTCTTCCCACCCAATCCAGGAATATTCAAGAGAGGAATCAAACCTTTTGGCACCTTCTCCTCAAGCTCCATTAATACATCGGAAGTTCCTTTTTCCATCAAATCAGTTATGACCGCACCGGTTCCTTTACCGATTCCTTTCAACGATAGGATATCATCCATCTCAGCGAGACTTCTCGTGTCCAATTCCAGAATTGAAGCGGCTTTCCTGAATGCTGCTACCTTAAAATGGTTTTCTCCAAGTAACTCCATATATAATGCAATTTTTTCAAACGTACGAATTATAGTCTTTTTATTCAAGTTCGTAACCTCCCACTCTGTTAAAAAAGCTTCCACGCGTTCGGGAAGCTTTTGGTTCATATGTACAGTACATTATTTACGAGCGTTAACCTATATAAACGAACCACCAATTTTTTATTGCCGAGGAAATAATTGGCGTATGTTCGAATATCGCTTTTGCCAGCAATGAATGACCTACTGAGTTTTGAATGACTTCAACGGGAAGCATCGCAAGTAAAGATAATACAAAAAAGATGATTACGTAGAATTCAATGAAGCCCAGTCCTGCGCCAACGAGACGCGCACCGAAACCTAGAATCGGAATATGCTTTATGAAGTCCAACATGGAACCAACTAATTGCAAAACCAGCTTCATTCCGACAAAAATTAAAATAAATGCGATCAACCGATAAAACGTCATATCCATATCCAAATTTTCGAATGTCCAGCTCAGCGTATCTGCTGCAGTCGCCCCCGGATAGGGTATCCATAATATTAATTTTTCTGCAAAGGGCTTGTAGAACTTATACGCTACGATTACCGATACAATCAATCCTAACATATGGATGAGCTGTACGATGAACCCGCGTCTAAAGCCCGCTATTAAGCCCCCTAAAAGCAGTAAAATAATGAGTAAATCTATCATATTTTGAACCTCAACCCTTCATTTTTTTCACTTCATCTTCTAATTCTTTTACTCTTTCTTGTAATTTTAGAAATTCATGCACATTATTTACCGCCGTCAGGACAGCAATCCTTTTACTGTCGAGATGTCGATTATGCTTACTGATTTCGCGCATTTTTTCGTCAACGAGCGAGGCTACATAACGCACATGTGAAGAAGGTTCCGTACCAACAACCGTATATGTTTGTCCGTAGATTTCAACTGTCACTCTTGCTTTTTTATTGTCCGCCATTTTATGCCCTCCCCCTAAAAACCCTCACATAATCATACCATGAAAATCAATTACTTGTGAATCAATTACGCCTCTTATTGACACGAGGTTCGAAATTCAGACATGATCTTTCATAAGGGACTCTAATTTCAGGTATACTAAGGAATAGATTATTCCGAGAGGTGGATAAATAAATGAGTAATCAGGTCATTGTCCTGTCTGAAAAAGAAATACCGAAAGTACTTCGCTTCTATGAAACAAATAAAGTTACCCGTAATGCACCAGGTGTCATTTTTGCAGCTAAGATTGCCGATACGTCCATTACTGCTTACCGGTCCGGAAAAGTGTTGTTTCAAGGTGCAGGTGCAGACAGAGAAGCTGCACGCTGGGGGACTGTAACGAAAGTGACACCATCTGGAGCAAAAGGAGATACATTACCTGCAAATTTTGCATCGCTATCCGTTCTCGGCTCAGATGAGACAGGTACAGGCGATTTCTTCGGTCCGGTTACTGTAGCTGCTTGTTTTGTTCGTAGTGACCAAATTGAATTGGTAAAAGAACTAGGCGTAAAAGATTCCAAACAACTTACAGATGCGTATATGCAACACATCGCGGAGGATTTGAAACGAGTTGTAACTTACTCCGTACTGACACTCGATACTATCAAATATAATGAAATCCAAAGTAGAGGATGGTCGCAAGGTAAGATCAAAGCTATTCTTCATAACCAAGCACTTCAGCAAGTACTGGATCAGATGCATCCTGTTTTACCAGAACATATTCTTATTGATCAGTTCGCGGAACGACGTGTTTACTATAATTATTTAAAAGATGAATCTTCTATTATTCGAGACAAAGTATTTTTCTCGACAAAAGCTGAAAACCTCCACGTCTCAGTAGCTATTGCCTCTATACTGGCACGAGTCGCATTCCTTGAAGCAATGGATCAATTAAGTACAAAAGCTGGTGTCACATTACCTAAAGGGGCTGGACCCAAAGTTGATCAAATAGCTTGTCAAATCATCCGTAAAAAAGGAGAACCATTCCTACACAGCATCACGAAAGTACATTTCGCCAATACACAAAAGGCATTGAATCTCGCATATAAAAAATAATATGATTGCGGTGAAATAAAGTAGGCTACCTGTCAGAAAACTGATAGGTAGCCTGCTTATTTTTTATGATCGAAGTTGTGCGTTTGCTTGTACAGTTAACGCATCCAGTACTTTACTGTGCGCCTTAACGACGTCTTCATCCGTCAACGTACGTTCAGGATCGAAGTATGTCAGAGAGAACGCCACGGATTTTGTTCCTTCATCTACGTTCTTCCCTTCATATAAATCAAACAGCTGAACCTTCTTCAGTAATTTACCGCCTGCTTGCTGGATTATTTTCTCCAAGTTCGCTGCAGTTGTGTCTCGATCGACAACTAAGGCAATATCACGGGAGATGGAAGGATAGCGTGGAACAGCTTCATACAACAGCTCTTCTATTGCAGTTTGCATAATAGCCTGCAAGTTCATTTCCATGACATACGTTTCCTGCAAGTCACGTTGTTTTTGAACGGTTGGGTGTACTTGACCGATAATACCCACTGACTGATCGTCTAACCATACTGTCGCTGTACGACCTGGGTGCATTTGATCCACTGTCGCTTTTGTAAACTGCAGTCGTTCATGCAAACCTAACTGCTCAAACAATCCTTCTACAATTCCCTTCATAACAAAGAAGTCGACTTTCTTCGTTTCGCCTTGCCATGCATGGTGAACCCATTTGCCAGTCAAGGCTGCTGCAACATGTTCCACTTCTTTCGGTAAACCATCCTCTTCGATACCAAGAAAAACAGATCCTGTTTCGTAAAGTGCAATCGACTCATTTCGACGAGCTACGTTATATGTTGTTGCATCAAGAAGGTGCGGAATGATGCTTTGGCGAAGAATACTGCGCTCTTCACTCATCGGCATAAGCAATTTCGTCACAGGAGCGGTCTCCAACGCGAAAGCTTGCGCATCTTTTGGTGAAGCCAATGAATACGTCAAAGCTTGCGATAGACCTGCCGCTTCAAGGTATCTGCGAACAATGCGACGCTTCGCCTGATACGGTGTCAATCCGCCTGGTGTACTTTCCACGATCGGTAATGTTTTCGGTATTTCATCATAACCATATAGGCGCGCGATTTCTTCAATCATATCTTCTTTGATTTTCAAATCTTGACGTCGTGTCGGAATATCCATCACGAGTTGGCCATTGATTAAGTCCGTCGGGATCTGCAAACGATCCATAATCGTTTTCATTTCATCCATAGCAATCTTCATACCTAGACGATTATTCACGTAGTCCGGCGAAAGAATGATTCTTTGGGGTGTTTTGTCGAGTTCGTCAAAGGTAACGGATCCTTCAAGAACTTCTCCACCTGCAAGTTCCGCCATCATTTGTGCCGCTCGTTCTGCTGCTTCTGCTACACGATTCGGGTCAACGCCTTTTTCAAAACGTGTGCTTGCATCACTGCGCAAGCCCACTTCTTTGGATGTTTGTCGAACAGAACTTGGTGCAAAATAAGCGGATTCGATAACGACCGTTGTGGTACCTTCGCGCACTTCTGAATTCGCACCGCCCATTACACCCGCAAGCGCGACCGGCTCTTTACCATTCGTTATTACTAGTTGCTGGTCATTCAATGTACGCTCCACTTGATCAAGCGTCACCATTTTTTCACCTTCACGAGCATGACGCACGACGATCTCTTTCGTTTCAAGACGGTCATAGTCAAATGCGTGTAGAGGCTGTCCGTATTCCATCAATACATAGTTCGTGATATCCACCACGTTATTATGCGGTCGAATACCCGCTGACATTAACGTGTTTTGCAACCACTGAGGTGATTCCGCAACTTTCACGTTCTTCACTACTTTTGCTACGTACATGGGATTGTCTTCAGTTGCTTCTACGGAAAGTTTCAAAACGCTTTGAGCTTTTTCTGCAGACGCTGAATAAGAAATTTCCGGCAGTTTAATATCTTTAGATAAAATCGCTCCTACTTCATACGCAACACCAAGCATACTCAATGCATCAGAACGGTTTGGCGTTAAATCAAATTCTAAAATACGATCGTACAAACCAAGATGCGTCAATGCGCTATCTCCAGCACGGACGTCATTCGGTAACACATAGATTCCTTCAGCATACGCTTTTGGAACTAATTTCCCTTCTATACCGAGTTCTTGCAGTGAACAAATCATACCGTTGGATTCTTCACCACGAAGTTTCGCTTTCTTGATTTTCATTCCGCCAGGCAAGATAGCCCCTGGACGTGCGACAATGACATGTTGCCCCTCTGCGATATTTGGAGCTCCACAAATAATTTGCGAAATTTCTCCACCTACATCGACTTGACATATATGTAATTTATCCGCTTCAGGATGTTTTACACAGTTATTCACGTATCCAATGACGATATTATCCATACCGAATGAACGATCTATGATGCCGTCTACTTCAATACCAGCACGAGTAATTTTTTCTGCCAGTTCTTCTACAGACAGTTCGTTCCAATCTACATAATTACTTAACCAATTTGTTGATACTAACATCAATATTCCTCCTTATGCCTCTGAACGGTGGAATTGTGAAATAAACCGAATGTCATTTGTATAGAAATGACGAATATCTTCCACTCCGTATTTTAACATCGCAATTCTTTCCGGGCCCATGCCGAATGCAAATCCTGTAACTTCTTCCGGGTTATAGCCGGCCATTTCTAAAACGTTTGGATGAACCATTCCCGCTCCTAAAATTTCGATCCAGCCTGTTTTCTTACAAACGTTACAGCCTGTTCCACCACACTTAAAACAAGAAATATCCATTTCAACTGAAGGCTCAGTGAATGGGAAGAAGCTTGGACGCAAACGAATTTCACGCTCAGCACCAAATAATTTCTTTGCCAATAAATCAAGCGTGCCTTTCAAGTCGCTCATGCGGATGTTTTCACCTACAACAAGTCCTTCAATCTGTGTGAATTGATGAGAATGCGTCGCATCATCTGAGTCTCGGCGGTATACTTTACCTGGACAAATGATTTTGATTGCGGCCCCATCTTTCGCTTCCATCGTACGAGCTTGAACAGGAGAAGTGTGTGTGCGCAATAAAATGTCCTCTGTAATATAGAAAGAATCTTGCATATCACGGGCTGGGTGACCTTTTGGCAAATTCAACGCTTCAAAGTTGTAATAATCTTTTTCCACTTCGGGACCTTCTGCGATTTCATAGCCCATACTAATGAAAAAGTCTTCAATTTCCTCTACTACACGTGTTAAAGGGTGATGATTACCTAGTTCTACTGGACGGCCTGGTAATGTGACATCAATTGATTCATTTTCCAATTGCTCCTGGATCGCTTGCTGTTCAAGGGTTTCTTTCCGTTCCTCAAGAATTTCTGTTACACTTTCACGGATTTCGTTGACTAGCGCACCCATCTTTGGGCGTTCTTCAGCAGGCAGTTTACCCATCCCTTTTAACAGGTCAGTAATCGGTCCTTTTTTACCTAGATACGCTACGCGCACATCGTTCAAATCTTTGACAGTATTGGATTCTTTGATTTTCAGTATTACTTGTTCTTTCAGTTCATGCAACTGTTCTTTCATGTGTACTTGCTCCTCTCTCTATTTCGGTAGTATTGTCTAGCCAAACTTCCGGAAAACAAAAAACTCGCCCCTATAAAAGGGACGAGGTCGATTTCGCGGTACCACCCTGATTAGTTTGCATCAAAAAACGATGCAAAATCACTTGAATTGGAATAACGGTCCTATGCCGGCACGCCTTTACATGTCTGGTCCAAGCGTGCAGCTCGCGGGGTGAACTTCAATGGAGCATCGTTTTTCACACTTTCAGTCAAGGTGTGAAATCCCTGATAACGCATCTACCCATTTACTTTTCCCGGTCATTGCTATTTTCTTTGATTCGACTTCTAGTATACCGTAAATCGATTACGCCTTCAATAGAGATGTCATGGCTGACGAAGCGTGTACAGCAAGATACCTGTTGCAACTGCCACATTCAGTGATTCAGCTTGGCCGTATAACGGAATTTTCACTACATGATCGGCCTGAGATAGTAATTCGCTATCAACGCCACTTCCTTCATTTCCTACAAGTAGTGCAAATGAGGTGTGTGTTTGCAGTTCATCGAGGGAAACAGCTTGCTGCAAACCTGTACCGATAATCGGGACATGATGGCTTTTCAAACGATCGATCCAAACGGACAACTCTTCGCGTACTACTGGAATATGGAAATGAGAACCTTGCGCAGAACGAACCGTTTTCGGATTGAATGGATCTGCACATCCTTTACCTAAAATGACCGCATCCAAACCTGCCGCGTCTGCAGTACGAATCATTGTGCCGATATTTCCTGGATCTTGTACAGCATCAATTAACAACACCCGCTTCCACTGATGTTGATCTGTTTCTTCATATTGAGGCTGTCTACAATAGGCAAAAACACCTTGTGTCTGCTCTGTTTCGGAAATCTCCTTAGCAACTGCAGCTGTCAGTTCAATAATTGGCGCTGTCCAATGTGCCGGAATTTCAATATCCTCGCGTACAAGTAATTGAAGAACTACATCTGGCTGTTTAATGGCTTCTTCGACAAGATGGACACCTTCCACAAGGAACTCTTTCGTCTGATCTCGTTCCTTTCTAGTCGTAACCAGTTTCTTCCAATGTTTCACTAATGAGTTCTGAGTTGATTCAATTCGTTTATTCAAGAGGCTGAACATCCTTTTTTCTTTTTAGTGTATCAAACCAGCGTATATTTAGCGACTTTTGTGGAAAAGATGAGAATAAAGGAGGCTGAAGAATATGAATTTCCAAATACGCGATGCAATTTCAGCAAACATGACAAACAATAGCTCCACTGACGTACGAAGCGTGATCGACGATGCCATCCAACGAGGCGAAGAACATTTATTGCCGGGATTAGGTGTGTTTTTCGAGCAACTATGGAAACGTTCCGATGAAAAAGAAAAAACAGAAATCACTAATGAACTATCTCAAGCATTCGCCCAAGCACAATAAAAGACCAGTAAAGAAGAGATAAACCCTTCACATTGATTAAAGTGTGAAGGGTTTATCTTTTGAACTATATTTTTTATAGTCACACCTTTCAGAAAAATATGTTAGTGGACCGAAGTGTAAGGCAGCGACTCGGGGAGGATCAGCCCGACAGGTTAGACAACTAAAGAGAGCATGCGACCTAGTTGGCTAACCGCGGGCCCTCCCGAACGCGTCCGCTTGGAACGCAGGGAAACGGTGCACGCGCGTGTCTTTACTTCTTCGTATAGTGATCCTTCAACTGATCACGCAAAGCAGCCTTCAAAAACTTCCCGACAGACGTCTTAGGAATCTCCTTGACAAACAAAACCTCATCCGGAATCCACCAACTCGCAAACTGCCCCTTCAGCGAATCCTTCAACTCTTGCACTTTCGCGTCACTCTCCGCCACATTCTCATTCAACACTACACAAGCTAGCGGACGCTCCATCCACTTCTCATGCGGAACCGCAATCACTGCAGCCTCATACACATCATGATGTGACATCAATGCATTCTCCAAATCAACAGAAGAAATCCATTCTCCACCACTCTTGATCAGATCCTTCGTACGATCCGTCAACTTCAGATAGCCGTCCTCTGTCATCACCGCAATATCTCCCGTATACAGCCAACCATCTTTAAACGCTTCTTCGGTACGCTCATCTTTATAATATTCACTTGCAATCCATGGACCTCTGACGATCAACTCACCCATCGTCTGGCCGTCCCACGGTACTTCTCCGTCTTCATTGACTACACGAATATCCAGCCCCGGCATGACCAAGCCTTGCAAAGAACGAATATCAATTCTCTCATCTATTGTCAAATTATCCATAGAAGAAGTTAGCACAGATAAACTGACAAGCGGTGAGGTTTCCGTCATGCCATAGCCGATGACAAATGGTATTTTGTATTTTTCTTCAAATGTCTTAATTAAGCCTTTAGGAGACGCAGATCCGCCACACACAATGACACGTAACGATGAAATATCACGTGGTTTTTGCTCAAGCACTCTTAATACAGCTAGCCAAATCGTCGGAACACCGGCCGTAATGGTCACTTTTTCACTTTCAATCAAGTCGAGTAAGACTGTCGGATTAAATCCTGGCCCCGGTAAAACTTGGGTTGTCCCAAAGAAAACTGCGGCAAATGGCACTCCCCATGCATTAGCATGGAACATCGGCACAACAGACATTGCAATATCGCGTTCACACAGTGCCATAGAATCCGCCAGTCCGAGTGCGTAGCTATGCAACACCAATCCACGATGTGTATAAATAACTCCTTTCGGTTGCCCCGTAGTAGCAGATGTATAGCATAAGCCTGCTGGAGTATTCTCATCCAAATCTTCCGGGTATTCATATTCATCTGAGGCGTTTTCCACTAACGCTTCGTAAGAATGGACATTTTCTAACGTAGTCTCGGGAATATCTTTACTATCGCCCATGACTACAAAATGTTTTACCGTCTTCAGCATGGGTGCCATTTTTTCAAGATGAGGGAAAAATTCTTCATCCACTAGCAAAATTTCGTCTTCCGCGTGATTGATAATATACATAATATGCTCAGGCGATAGTCGTATATTAATCATATGCAAGATTGCACCCGTACAAGGCACTGCGAAATACGCTTCTAGATGACGGTGATGGTTCCAAGCGAACGTACCGACTTTTGTTCCATGCTCCATTCCTAACTGTGTCAGTGCATTTGACAGTTTACGTGTTCTCTTTGCCCATTCACGATACGTAAAACGCTGTATACTCTGTTCACCAGTTCGTGAAATAATCATTTTGTTTGGAAAAAAACGTTCTGCACGTGTGATAAATGTAGATAGAATCAATGGTGTTTGCATCATATTCATCCGCTCCTCTTTCGTCAGAAATCAAGTTATCGATCCGTTTAACACGATCCAAAGCATGTACTATCATTTCAATGAAATCGATGCGCAGATGGAATGATTCCTAGGATGTACTCTACGCGCAAACAACTAACTCTATGAATATTCACTACTGTTACTTTCTAAATATAGTATATACATTGACTGACTATTCTGTCTACGCAAATCGGTAGAATGTAGTTTACACCAATTTTTGACGCGTCCAAAAGAATGCATCCACACCAAGAACGGTTAGTGCACCGAATACGATTGACCATATAGCAAGGCTAATTAGCAACCAACTAGCAGTCTTTGATTTGGAAGAGCCTAGAGCAAGTGCCAAGAACGCTGCCAAATGGGAGCCAATCAGAATTGGACCTAGCAATGCTAGACCTGGAACACCGTAGCGCTGCCAAATTTTCTCTGCACGAGCTGTACGCTTTGACGGAGGTTTTACATCGGTTTTCTTTTTGCTATCCCACCAGTTTTTTAATTTCTGAAAAACCAAAATTTCAAGCGTTATAGTTAAAGCATTCCCTGCAAAGCCAATCACAATAGCAGCCGGCAGAGACATACCACGTAAAATCCCCAAAGGAACCGCCACTAATACTTCAAACCCCGGAGTTGCACCCGCAAGAAATACAAGTAAATACGTAATCAACTAGTTTCCTCCCCCATTTCGATTCCATTCAGTATATCAAATGAAAGAGTGCAAAACATAAAAAAACTGCTTTCCGAATTCACAGGAAAGCAGTTGAATGATTTATTATAATAAAGATGCGAGGATCGCTTTTTGTGCATGCAGACGATTTCCTGCTTGCTGGAATACATACGAGTTAGAACCATCGATTACGGAAGTCGATACCTCTTCTTCACGGTGTGCTGGTAGACAATGCAAGAACACATAATCTTTTTTCGCATGACTGACCAATTGATCATTGATTTGGAAATCTTTGAAATCGACTAGACGCTTCGCCGCTTCTTCTTCCTGCCCCATACTTGTCCAAACATCCGTATAAATTGCATCTGCATCTGTGGAGGATTCAATCGGATCGTACGTCGACGTCACGCTTCCACCATTTGACTCAGCAATTTTCTTCGCTTTTTCAAGTAAACCTGAGTGGTATTCATAACCTTTAGGTGTCGCCACAGACACATGCATACCCATATGCGCACCCGCAATCACTAATGAATGCGCCACATTGTTGCCGTCTCCAATATAGGAAAGTTTTAAGCCTTTCAAATCACCTTTTACTTCCTTGATAGTCAGTAAATCCGCCATTGCTTGGCACGGGTGAAATAGATCAGTTAAACCGTTAATGACGGGAACTGAAGTATGTTCTGCCAATTCCTCGACCATTTTATGAGATTTTGCACGAATCATCACACCATCTAAAAATTCGGATAATACTTTACCTGTATCTGAAACCGATTCTCCACGTCCAATCTGTAAATCTCGTGCATTCATGAATAGACCATGTCCACCCAATTGAATCATGCCTACTTCGAATGAAATACGTGTACGAGTAGAGTTCTTCTCAAAAATCATACCTAATGTTTTACCTGCTAAAATGTCCGGTGTTTTACCAGCCAATGTATCTTGCTTCATGTCATATGCCAGTTGTATGAGATACGCGATTTCCTCACTGGAATAATCGAGTAGTGTTAAAAAGTCGCGTCCTTTTAAGCTATCCTTATCTATGCTTGTTGTTGTTTGATTTGTTTTTACCATTTGTTGATCCCCTACCATCCATTTGAAGTATGTATAAACTAGTATACAATTGTATATTTATGAAGTCAAATGAATCTTTATAAATTTTCATAGTATTTCATTAAAAACAGCGATGCTTTTTGGGCACCGCTGTGTGAGTGTATAAATTATTCAAATGTGATGTTTTTCACTGTATTTGCATCAAGGCGTTTAACAATTTCAACTAACAGTTTAACTGTATTCTCAAAATCTTTACGGTGAAGCATGGCCGCATGACTATGGATGTAGCGAGTCGGAATGCATATAGCCAACGTAGGGATTCCTGTTCCGCTTAAGTGGATTGATCCGCCATCCGTTCCACCACCGGCCATTGTCGCAAATTGATACGGAATATTCAGCTCTTCTGCTGTATCGACCACGAAATTGCGTAATCCTCTATGGGATACCATCGAAGCGTCATACAACAAGATCTGCGGACCTTCACCCATTGTACCAACAGATTCTTTTGCTGTAATACCTGGTGTATCCCCAGCAATTCCTACGTCTACTGCGAAACCGATATCCGGTTGAATTTTATTCGTCGCTGTTTTGGCTCCACGCAAACCAACTTCTTCTTGAATAGCACCTACACTATACAAACGATTCGGGTGCTTTTCATCTTTTAGCTGCTTCATCACTTCAATAGCGATGGCGCAGCCAATACGATTATCCCATGCTTTTGCAAGTAAGTAATTTTCGTTTTTCATGACCGTGAATTCGAAGTACGGCACAATCATGTCGCCCGGAAGAACGCCCCATGATAGAACTTCTTCTTTTGACTCTGCGCCTACATCAATGAACATGTCCTTAATATCGACAGGTTTCTTACGAGCTTCGGGAGGCAAAATATGTGGCGGCTTTGAACCAATCACTCCTGTAATCGTCTCGCCAGAACGTGTAACGATGGAAACACGTTGTGCCAACATGACTTGTGACCACCATCCACCTACTGTCTGAAAGTAAATGAAGCCTTTGTCATCGATTCGCGTCAACATAAAGCCTACTTCATCCAAGTGTCCCGCAATCATAATTTTCGGTCCGTTTGCATCGCCTTCTTTGCTAGCGATCAGTGAACCTAGTCCGTCATGATCTATTTCATCTGCATAGGGTTTGATGTGTTTCGTCATGACGTCACGCGCTTCGCGCTCATTGCCAGGGATTCCTCGTGCATCCGTTAAATCTTTTAGCATCTCTAACGTTTCATCTAGTTTCATAAAACATTCTGCCTCCTCATTCTATATCCAAACGTAATGGCTCCGGTCTTACAACAGTTCTTTACGAATAGCTGCAGGTGATTTAGGTGATAACAATCCTGGTGCGATGTCATAGACTGTCTTCGCCCCAGTCTCGCCTTTTTGCTGCAATTTATAAGCTGCTCTCGCATATGCGACTAAGACACTTGACGTAAATTCGGGATTACTGTCTAGTTTGAGTGAAAACTCAATGACTTGATCCGTGTGTTTACCTGTATTGCCGCTTCGAATGACGAAACCACCATGCGGCATCTTTGCATGATCAATACGAAGTTCTTCTTCCGTAATAAAATGAACCATTGTATCGTAGTCTGCAAAGTAGTCAGGCATGGTGACAATCGTTTCACGAACTTGATCTTCACTTGCTCCTTCTTCAAGAACGACATAACATTCACGTGTATGTTTATCTTTAGTTGAAAGCTCAGGATGCTCACCGTTACGCACACGATTGATAGCATCCTCCGCGGGTAAAGTGTACTGAACGCCTGCTTTGACACCATCAACACGGCGCACTGCATCGGAGTGACCTTGGCTTAATCCTTTACCCCAGAATGTATAGGTTTCCCCTTCAGGCAAAATGGATTCTCCCATTAAGCGATTGATTGAAAATAAACCCGGGTCCCACCCAACAGAAATGATTGCTGTCGTCCCTGCTTCATTAGCTGCTTCATCAACAGCCGCGAAGTACTCGGGAATCTTTGCATGCGTGTCAAAGCTATCTACTGTTGTAAAGTGTTTCGCAAGTGCTGGCCCTTGTTCAGGCAAGTCATTTTTAGATCCACCGCATAAAATCAATACATCAATATCTTCTTTAAAAGATTCAATTTCATCCAGCTTATAGACCGCTACTTGCTCCGAGAGTAATTGTACGTCTTTCGGCTCTCTGCGTGTGAATACACCAACTAATGTCATATCTTTATTTTGACTAATGGCTGACTCTACTCCACGCCCCAAATTACCGTAACCAGCGATTCCTACTCGAATTTCTTTCGTCAAGATCATTCATCCCCTTTTTCATTCTGTTTACGTTTCTCATTTTACCTTTAAGGGTGATAGATTGCGAATATTTATCTTTTGAGCAGTTCGGTTCAATTCGAAATGTTTCATGGTAAAATAGATAGTAGGTCAATTCTTTGTAAAGTGAGGATCTTTTATGCGTTTTTTTGTCTATCTAATTGTGTTCTTCTCGTTTTTTGATTTATTTTCACAGTTGCCGGTCATTAGTCCGTTTGCTACAGGTCTTGGCGTTTCCGCTTTCATCGTCGGATTATCTGTTGGTATTTACTCGTTTGCGAATGTTTTCGGTAATATCATTTCAGGTATTTTGACAGATCGCAGAGGACCATTTTATATTCTATTACTTGGTTTGTTCACGTCGGCTTTGTCGTTGTTCTCATATGGATTGATTTCTGGTTCTGTTTCACTAATTGGCATTCGATTTTTACACGGCTTGACGGAAGGCTTGATCATTCCTGCCGCCTTCACGTTTCTCGCTAATGGCTCCGAACGTTCCAAGCGTGGAAGAAATGCTGCAATATCGGGTGCATTTGTCGGGCTCGCGGCCATTTTCGGACCTGCATATAGTGGAATTGTTTCCGTTAAGACAAGCGTCGCGACCATTATGGCCATCAATGGCGCCTTTATGATTCTATTGACGATTGGCGCTATACTATTTTTACGTTCCTTTACATACGTAAGAAAAGTGAAGTCAGCGAAACAAAAAGCGGTAAAGCCGTTAGCTTTTTTCCGCCACCCTGGTATCGTCCGGGCATTCCTTGGCGCGTTCTTCTTAATGTTCTCACAAGGCGTATTGGCATTAGTGCTTCCACTAAAAGTAGAACACCTTCACTTTGATGCAAAAATGACCGGAATGCTGTTGAGTGTGTTCGGTCTAGTTGCTGTGTTGATTTTTGTTTTACCGATCAACCGTATTTTTGATATCGCCCGTCCGATGGTCACATTGGCAATCGGCTTGCTATTGATGAGTGGCAGTATGTTATTCTTATCGCAAGTTGACGAACTATCGTGGATGATGTTGGCAATGGTTGTCTATGGAACTGGGTTCGCATTCCTGTTTCCTTCTATCAACTCGTTGCTAATTGATTCCACAGAACCTGAAACAAGAGGGAAAGCGTACGGATTCTTCTACGCATTCTTCTCCTTTGGCGTTGTAGTGGGGTCTGGTACTATCGGTATATTAGATTTAGATTTCCATCATGCTTTTATGCTTGCAAGTGCAATTTTGCTTATCGCGGCCATTTTTACATTCATCGGTCTGCGAAAAGATATCCAACCTACAAACTAATATCGAATTCCCCAATAAATTATATGTAAAAGAGTATGTCCATCGAGGTCAAAAGACGTTAACGGACATACCTTTTTTGTATGGTTCAAGTTCCTACATGTAGTGCGTATGAATAAGTGATTGGGAATGAAAAGGAGATGCCACAAGAAGTCGTTGCTACACGACTTTCCGGACATCTCCTGTTTTCACGCTTGCTGTGTAGAGAACGAATTAATAATCTCGAGGAACACTTCCCCATAACGTTCAAGCTTCGTTTCGCCTACCCCTTGTACAGACAATAACTCTTCATTAGTGGCAGGCATTTTAGTTACCATATCCCGTAATGTCTTGTCCGAGAAAATAACGAAAGGCGGGACACCAGCTTCCTGTGCTAGTTTTAAGCGCACCGCCCGTAGTTCATTGAATAACGGATCATCTGTTGCGACGACAGTTGTTACCATCTCGCCTTTACGCCAGACTTTTACTTTTCCTAACAACACATCTTTCCCGTCTTCGCTGACGAAAATAGTCGGATAGGGTCCACTTTCCACTTGTAAATAATTCTTTGAAATCAAAAATTCAATGAAATCCGCTACGTCTTTAGCATTGCGCCCTTTCATCAATCCATATGTCGATAGCTCATCGAAGTTCAATTCTTTCAACTTTTTGTTTCTGGATCCTGTAAGTACTTGCGCAACCATCGTCTTACCGAAACGTTGCCCCATACGAATAACACAGGAAAGTACTTTTTGTGTATCGACAGTTACATCAAACTGTTCACGCGTGTCAGTGCAGTTACCGCAACGACCACATTCTTCGACATCCTCTTCGCCAAAATACTTGATAATGTGTTTTTGCAGACAGCCTTCCGTATGGCAGTAATCAACCATCACTTGCATCTTTTTGATTTCATTTGATACACGGGAAGGATCTGGAGATTGTTCGATGAGGAAGCGTTGCGTTAAGACATCTTGCGAAGAGAATAACAAATAACAATCGCTGTCGAGCCCGTCACGCCCCGCTCTCCCAGCTTCCTGATAATAACTTTCCATATTCTTCGGCATTTGATAATGAATGACGTAGCGTATATTCGATTTATCAATCCCCATACCAAACGCGTTCGTCGCGACCATCACGCGTGCGTCTTCCATGATGAAACGATCTTGTTGATGTTGACGTTCATAGTCGGGTAATCCTGCATGATATTTAGCAACCGGAATACCACTTTTCTCAAGTAACAAATATACTTGCTCGACCGCTTTTCTCGTTGCAGCATAAATGATACCTGATTCATTTTTATTTTTCTGTGTGTACTCTTTAACGAATTGATCCCGATTTTGACCTTTTACTACCGAAAATAGTAGATTACTCCGCTCAAAACCAGTTACAACACGGCTAACAGGAGGTATATGTAATTGCTGGCATATATCATCCTGTACTTCAGGCGTAGCTGTTGCAGTCAATGCAAGAATAATCGGTCGATTACGTAAATAATCAAAAACTCGGTGTATATTACGGTAGCTTGGACGGAAATCATGTCCCCATTGCGAAATACAATGGGCTTCATCGATCGCAATCAGCGGAATCGTCATTTTTTGCAATTGATTGAGAAAGGATTCGGAATCCAATCGCTCAGGTGCTACGTACAACAGCTTATACTTTCCTTCGAGTGCGTTATCCATCGTGCCAAAATATTCCTCTGACGATAATGTACTGTTAATATACGCCGCTGGTATACCCAACTGATGCAATGCATCGACTTGGTCCTTCATCAAGGAGATCAACGGTGAAATGACAAGAACCGTTCCTTCCATTGCCAATGCCGGTACTTGATAGCAGACAGACTTACCGCCACCTGTCGGCATTACGCAAAGTGAGTCATCACCTTGTAATACTTGTTCAATCACTCGTTGTTGCCCTTCCCGAAATGCTGAATAACCAAAATATTTATCCAATATATCTAACGGATTTTGAATGATCGCTACCACCTCCCTCATTATTAGTTTTTATGATTGAAACAATAAGCGCTCTTCTTCTCGACTATGTAGCTCATTCACTACGATCAAGCCGTTAAATTTTTGAAGGATTTCAGGCGTCACAGTTGGATCTTCCTCACGTAACGACTCGATGTCTGCAACGAGAATTCGCATCAAATCATGGTCGCGTGTAAGCTGGATAATATCTCGCTCCAGTTCGGGCTTTTCTTCCATTATTTTTTTATAAAAACCTTCTTCTTCGGCATCTGCATGACTGATGACACGCGTCTTCCAATAATCCAGTAAATGATCACAGGCTTGCTGAACCATTTCCGTTTCACCTTGTTCTACATATTCTATTAATTCATCTGTTTTCATTATGGCACCAGATAGTCCACCTTCATGAATCGCTTTATGTGAATGAAGCTGTCTTAATGCAGGTCCTGACATGCCGACCACTCCTTCTAGTTTTTCTTAAGCATAACAGAATTTCTAGGTCAGTGATAGCTTCCTACAATGAAAAGAGCCTTACAGAAAAATTCTCTGTAAGACACTTTTTACACTTTCGCTATACGAATACGACTGACCATCAGCCATGCGAGTATGCACATATAAATCACAAGGTAAGGTGCAATCAAATAAGGGACGACAAAGTAACTTAATGTAAGTAAAACACCCGCTGCTGTTATAGGCAGGCCATAATAGGAACCATCAAACTCTTCTACGTTATAACGGGCTAAACGGACAGCGCCTGCTAAAATATAAAAAATCACAGCGGACAAACCAATCCACATCGTATCAGTCAACGCTGTATCATAGAGTAGAATAGCAGGTGCTACACCAAATGAAACTAAATCGCTAAGTGAATCGAGTTCTTTCCCAAATGCCGACTCTGCATGATAATGCCTAGCAACCATACCGTCGAACCGATCAAATAATGCAGCGAAGAATATGAACATTAGACTCATATGTGCATGGCCTTGAAGCACAAGTAATATCGCTATAATCCCTAAACTTAAATTAAAAAGTGTGATGATATTCGCCAATTGTAATTTTAGTTTAGTATAATCAAAATATCTGAATGAAAACAAGTTACGACCTCCTCGTATACTTCTTTAGTATAAGCTTTTAATGAAAGGAAGAAAAGATGAAAACACGTATTTTTAAATCATTTGTAGAACTAACAGGTTCACCAGTTAGTTCGGCGTTACTAAAAAAATTGACAACTTCTCGAATTAGCAAGCCGCTAATTAAGCCCTTTGCATCATTCTACCATATTCAAGTAGACGAAGCAGAATACCCAATAGAGCAATATACTAGTCTCAATGACTTTTTCACCCGCTCATTACAGGCGGGCAAAAGACCGATCGATAGCAATCCAATGAACTTAATCTCGCCAGTCGACGGTGTATTAAGTGATTCAGGCAACATCGATCCACACCAACAATTTAATGTAAAAGATAAAACATACAGTCTACATGCATTGCTTGGCGATTCGGAAAAAGCCGCACGCTATATGAATGGCTATTATTATCTATTCTATCTTTCACCGAGACATTACCATCATTTCCATTATCCTATTTCCGGAACACTTGTGAATCGCTATGCATTAGGTTCTACCTCGTATCCTGTTAATGATCTAGGAATTCGCATGCGTGACGATGTATTTTCTTCCAACCATAGAGTTATTTCGGAACTCTCGACTGATTTCGGACATATTGCAATAGTCAAGGTGGGCGCCTTAAATGTAAACAGTATCCGCATTGCCAATTCTGAAACTACTTGTGTAAAAGGGCAAAATTTTGGTCATTTTGCATTTGGGTCCACCGTTATTTTATTTATCGAACACCATGAGGCATTCCGACCAGAAGAAATGCCTTTTACAGAAGTTCAAGTTGGTGATAGGATCGGAGAGTGGCAATATTAAGTAGATGAGGTTTTCTGATGGAACATCTTCAAGAATATGTAGTGCAGTATGGTTATCTGTCGATATTTTTCTTTTTGTCCCTTGGTATTTTCGGGCTTCCTGTGCCCGATGAATTGCTTGTAGCATTCGCTGGTTATTTAACTTCAGCGGGAACATTCCAATTTCTATTCACAATAATTTTCACACTATCCGGTGTAATGGTCGGATCCCTGTTCACATACTTGATCGGTAGAAAACTTGGTAAACCATTGATTCAACGTTTTGGAAAACATTTATTCCTTACACCACATCGTATGCACAAGATTGAGCGATGGTTTATGACCTACGGCTCCTGGACGGTGACATTCGGATACTTTGTTCCAGGCATGCGCCATTTAATCTGCTATATTTCAGGGATGAGTGGTATGAGTATTCACCACTATGTATTGTTTGCCACACCCGGTGTGATTGTCTCGACAACAGTTTGCTTGTTACTCGGCTATTTCATTCATTTACCTTTTTTCTAAATGACCGGGAGATGAAAACACAAAACATAGTTTCTAGACGTAGTGCCACATCCGCACTATGTTTAGAAACTAAAACGACGATGTCATTTCTTAGCCGAAATGACATCGTCGTTTTTCATGCAATTCTTTATATACCTTGATCCAACACATATAGCTGACGATATCTTTCATTCGTAGCCAATAATTCTTGATGTGTCCCATTCATGATGATTTCACCATTATCCATGAAAATAATACGATCCATTTTCTCCATGCCTATTAAATGATGTGTGATCCATACAACCGTTTTATGTTCTAATGACTGATGAAGTGTTTCTACAAGAGAGTGTTCAGTTACGGGATCCAAACTAACTGTAGGCTCATCTAAAATGACGATAGGCGTTTGTTTCAATAAAATCCGCGCCAGTGCAATTCGTTGACGTTCACCGCCCGAGAAACGTTGTCCCGTTTCTTCCATTTGTGTTTTCAGGCCTTCAGGAAGTGTTTGTAAATACTCGTATAAACCGACTTGTTCAGCCACCCGCTGTACATCTTCTAACGTAGCGGATGCATCTCCAAGTTTTATATTGTTTTGAACTGTGGTGGCGAAAAGATATGGCTTCTGATTTAAGACGCTCATGATTTCATATATGGAATCTCCATAGAGTGAAGAAGATTGTCCATTGACATGTACGTGTCCAGTTGTCGGCTGAACGGTACCTAGTAATAGCTGTATTAGAGTAGACTTTCCGGCGCCGCTCTTACCAAGTACCGCAACTTTTTCTCCTGGTTGAATCGTGAGTGTAATATTTTGTACTGCATTTTCTTTTTGACTTTCATAACGATAACTCACATTGTCGAGGTCTATAGACACTTGATCTACATTACCTAGCTCCATTGGAATTTGTTCCTCTAAAGTATTTTGCTGATGTATAGTGTCGACTCTCTGCAATGAAGCTTCATAAGCAGGTAAACGCTCAATCGCAAATGACACGGGAATCAACCCTTCTAAAATAGGCAACGTAACCAATGTAAATGCAGCGATATACGTGGGTGCCAACGAACCGGCTGCTGCTTGTTGTCCTGCCCAAATACCAACGATTAAGACCAGTAAACCAGAGTAAATTTGCAATTGCATTGTACGCGATTGTTGCCAATAGACTAATTTTTTATCAATAGCATGACTTGCATGACTTTCTTCACTAAACGAAGCAAGAAATTGTTCTTTCCTACCGCTGATGATCCAATCCCGCAAACCAAAAATACCTTCTGTCATCGTGTTATATAATTGACTGTGAAGTTTTTTCGACTGTAGCTGATTTTTCTTCATCATATACAGTGAAAGCATAGGATAAACAAACGTCACGATCGCTAATAACACAGCCATAATAAGCGCAAATTTCCAATCATAGACAGCTAGTACAATCACAGAGAAACTGAATAGGAATAATCCGATGACGGTAGGAAACAACGTACGGATATACACATCCTGTAAATGTTCAATATCATCCGCTAACGCACCAAGTAGATCGCCTGTTTGAAAACGCGAACGAATAAATAATGCTTGCGGCTCCAGAACGTGATATAACTGCACGCGCATATCGGCAATAATTTTCAATACGGCATTGTGTCCGAGCAGACGCTCTACATATCGTAAGGCCGCACGCGAAATACCAAATGTGCGGACTGCCACGATCGGAATATACACGAGTAAGATCGTTTCAGGTCTTTCCGATGTACGAGATATTAAATATCCTGATGTGAAAGTCAACATCGCAGCTGAAAGAATAGTCAGTGTTCCGAGCAGTATAGTAGATAGTATCGTTTTATTATATTTACGGGCGTAAGGAAGTATATGTTGTCGGTACAAGTTCATATAGCATACCCCCTTCCACGCGCTTCAAGTAAACGACAGTAAGCTCCGTCTTGTTTTATTAATTGTTCATGGGCGCCCGACTCTACCACTTTACCGTTTTCAAGGACTACGATGGTATCCATTTCCTTCATCCAATGAATCCGATGGGTAGCAAACACTACGAGTTTATCTTCAAGAAGCGGTAAAATCATTTGCTTTAATTCCTGCTCTGTTTCAATATCTAAATGCGCGGTCGGCTCATCGAATAATAAAATTTGACGACGTTGTAGTAACGAACGAGCTAGCGCAATCCGCTGCTCTTCCCCACCGCTCAGCACTCTCCCACCCGCCCCGATCCGTTCTTCATAACCAGCAGGAAATGTTGCGATCAATCGATCTAGACCTACACGCTCCGCGGCGTCTTGTACTTCCTGCAATGTAGCATCCGGTTCATAAAAGCGAATATTTCCGATTACAGTATCCGGAAAAATCGTAGGATGTTGTGGAATATAGGCAATTTGTTTTTGCCACTCCAATGTGGCTAGGTGCGGCAATTCTTGTCCGTCCAGTACGCAACTTCCGTCAGTAGGTAGCGTGAAACCTGACAAGACATCAACTAGTGTCGATTTCCCTGCACCTGAATGGCCAATGACGCCTACTTTTGTGAACCCTTTTAACTCCAAATCTAAACCTTCAAAAATAATCTGTTCATCGATTTTAACTTCGACATTGCGTAATTCCAACTTCGACTCATCGTTCCAAGTAGCAATCGGCGAATCTATGACTGGTGGCAGAACTGTTTTCTCTTCTAAGATACTGTGTATTTGTAAGCTTGCGTCTTTGCCGTCGGCTGTCGCGTGAAAGTCATTTCCTAATTCTCTAACAGGCGAGAAAAATTCTGGCGCTAGAATCAAAATAATAAGTGACGGTTCAAGAAGAATCTGTCCATTAATCAATCGAAGTCCAAGTTCAACCGCCACTACCGCAACCGAAAGACTGGCAAAGAAATCCAATGAAAACGAAGACAGAAACGCATAGCGCAAAGATCGATTCGTTGCAATACGATACTTGTTACTGACTATAGCAATGGATTGCTCATGCGCTCGGCTACGCCCCAAGTATTTCAGTGTTACAATTCCCCGTAATGAATCGACAAAGTGCCGAGATAGTAAACGGTACGTATCCATCTGTTCATCAATTTTCTTCTTAGAAACGAGTCCGATAAGAATCAGAAATATGATAAGAATTGGTAACACTATAATGAGCGTCACAGCGGACATAATATCGAGGGTAAAGATATAGACTACAATGACGAACGGAACTATAGCCATCGCTAATGTCCGTGGTATAAGCAATTCTAAATACTTTCTGAACTTCGGGACACCTTCCAAACCGAGTGTCACCAAATGTCCCGAACCATATTTCCCAACTACTTGAGGGCCAAGATCAAAGATTTTCTTCAGTAATTTTTGCTCATAATCCTTTGCTGTCCTATCGGCAAATCGATACGAAATACGCTCTTTTGCCCATTGAATCACATGACGTAAACTGTTGGCTACGACAAAAATCATAAATGACCGAAGCGCTTCACTCCAGTCTGCACCTTGGAACAATTGTGTGATGGCTTTTGCTAAATAAATCGCTTGAACCACAATGGCGATTGACTGAACTACAGTAAGTAGTCCAATCCATGCCATCACTTGTTTACTTCCTTTGTATTGAAGCAAGTATTTATCCATTAGTATTCTAGATGCTCCTTATCACCTGTCAACCGTTTACGGAACACATAATAACTCCAAATTGTATACGCCAAAACGATTGGCACCATAGTAAACGCTACGATCGTCATGATTTTCAATGAATAGTCTCCTGAAGCCGCATCTGCAATCGACATATTAAATGCAGGATCCAGTGAACTGATCATCACATTCGGGAATAGCGCGATGAAAAAGCTTGCCATGATAATGATCAATACTAAACCAGTCATCGTAAAACTTAGTCCTTCTCGTTTCGTTTTCAAGAAGAAGAACAGTAATCCGTATAATACGATGGCCAGACTATACAGCGGGATTAGAATAGCCCCATGATCTGTAAGAGCATCTGTCTCCAAATGCGTGAAGATCATAAACAGTACTAGAAACACACCCGTTAATGCATACACTTTACGCGCTGCTGTATTTGCCCGCTCACGTAAATCGCCTACCGTTTTCAAACCGATGAACAGCAATCCATGCAGATACGATAACAAAACAAACGTCACGCCGCCAATCACTGTGTAGACATTTACGAAATCGGTAAAGCCCGCATACATGTTCATGTCTCCATCAATTGGTAATCCACGAATTAAACTCGTGAAGAATACCCCAAATAGGAAAGGTGGTAAGATGCTACCGATGAATACCGCCCAGTCCCACGTCTTGACCCAAGCTTTCGAATCAACTTTATTACGAAACTCGAATGCCACCCCTCGTATGATGAAGGCTAGCAATAAGACGACGAATGGTAAATAGAATCCACTAAAAGCGGTGGCATACCAGTGTGGGAATGCAGCGAACATCGCACCACCCGCTGTAATGAGCCATACTTCATTAGCATCCCAAACGGGTCCGATTGTATTCATGACGACCCGTTTTTCCAAATCATTACGCGCCAGGAACTTTGTACTCATTCCCACACCGAAATCGAATCCTTCTAGGAAGATAAATCCTATGAATAAGACAGCGATTAATATAAACCAAATATCACTTAATGGCATGTCCTGCACCTCCTGTTTCAAACGGATCTGTTGCCGATACATCCTCTTCCGGTTGTTCATCCGGACCTCGCTGGATGAACTTCACGAACAATATGACCATGATGATTCCGAGGATCGTATAGATTGTGGAAAAGGAAATAAGTGAAAACAGAATCTGGCCTGCTGAGACATTGGGTGAAATCCCGTCAACCGTTTTCATTAAACCGTTTACTACCCAAGGTTGTCGTCCCATTTCAGACATAATCCAACCAAATGAATTCCCAATAAACGGTAGGAAGATCCCCACTACTAGAAGTCGTAGGAACCAAACGGATTCTACAATTTTCTTTCGGAACATCAGCAACAAACCAAGTGCGCCTAATCCAAGTAATGTACCACCTGTGACAACCATTATACGGAAGCTCCAGAATGTCGTTTTGACAGGTGGAAGATATTCCCCTTCCCCATGCTTATCAATCATTTGTTGTTCAAGTGCGTTCATACCTTGCACTTTCCCTTTAAACTCACTGTATGTTAAATAACTCAACATATAAGGTATATCAATACGTTTAGTTGTCTCTCGATTTTCCACATCAATCTTTGCGAATAATGTCCATGCGGCCGGATCACCACTATCTTCCCATAGCGCTTCTGCAGCAGCCATCTTCATTGGTTGTGCATGCATCAAGTACTGAGCTTGTGAGTGACCCGTAAATGCAATTCCAAGTCCTGATAACATACCGATGACCAGTGAAATCGCCAAAGACTTTTTAAAGAAGTCGACATGACGTTTCTTGATCAAATACCACGCGCTGACACCAACTACAAAGAAAGCACCCGTAGCGAAACTTCCGAAAATCGTATGCGGGAACGCGACCCATAACTTTTCATTGGTCAGCAAAGCTACCACATCATTCATTTCCGCACGGCCATTTTGTAATACATAGCCTGTTGGATTTTGCATGAACGAGTTGGCTGCCAATATCCAGAATGCAGACATGACCGTTCCGATAGAAACTAACCAAATACAAGCTAAATGTAATTTCTTCGGGAGTTTATTCCAACCGAAAATCCAAATTCCAATAAATGTAGATTCTAAGAAAAATGCCAATAGAGCTTCTACAGCAAGTGGAGCACCAAAAATATCTCCAACAAATCTAGAATAGGCGGACCAGTTCATTCCAAATTGAAACTCTTGAATGATTCCGGTCACTACACCAATCGCGAAGTTAATTAGAAAGAAAACACTCCAGAACTTCGTCATTTTTAAGTAAATTTCATCTTTCTTCACTAGATACATCGTTTGCATGATCGCGATAATCAGCGCCAGGCCGATGGACAAAGGGACGAAAATAAAATGGAACAATGTAGTAGATGCGAATTGAATTCTCGCTAATAAGACTTCTTCCATCATTTTTGTTAATCTCCTTTCGAACTGTGGTTCTATTACCTAGAATAACGCAGAACAAAAAATAGTTCGTGAACTATGTACGATATTCCTGTTACAAATCTGCAAACTTATGACCAAATTGTCTATAAGTTATGGCGGCTTTGTAACAACGCGTAAAAGAGTGCGGTATGACTGGGTTTCAGTGGTATTTCTAACTAGATTTACAAGTAGTAGACAGAGATTTCTGGTGTAAAGGGGACTTGCCAATTGACGTTCATTGTCGGGGAAATGAGCGGTTGACGAGTATAATAGAGCGAAGTAGCTATGAGCGATTGTAACGTGCCTTTGAGCGATTGCGGAGGAACTATGATCGGTTGCCGAAAGTTATGAGCAGTTAAGCCGTTACTATGAGCTTTTGTAAAATCTATGGCTCCTTATACCGTATGGCATTCTTTGAAAATACAAAAAAAACGACCTACTCCCCTTTAGTAGGAAGCAAGTCGTTTTATCAGATGTTATCTATTACTTTCACAATCTCCTCATAATCTGGATGTCCTTTATGAAGATATATAATGAAGTGATCTACGTTGATCACGGCCAACTGCTCTGTCTTACTGCCGATATAAACAGGAAGATTTCCTGTCTCTTCAACTATTTCAAGTCGTTTGTCAGATGGATCTAGTTTATAGAGATGCAATGGAAGTAAAGCATCCCCATTGATCGTTACGATCATGCCACTTTCCGCTCTGAACATATCAATCGCAGCTTCAGCGGGTTCGCCTACAGTGAAACCTGCCTGCTCCAGCTGACTTACGACATTCTGATATAACTCTTCATCTTCAACAGCCGCCACAATCACTTCCTCTTGTTCTAGAATGACAGGAGAAGGTTCAGGTGTTTTTTCTGGCGTTGCGCTTTGTTCTTTCGTGCTGCATGCGACTAACACTATTGATAAACAGCTTAGTACTATAGCATAAATAAACCACTTTTTCATAGTGCTCATATATTGATATCCTTTCTACGTGAAACTTTTTCTATCATTATTATACATCATTCTACTATAATACTTAATCTAAATCGTATTTCTAGACAAATAGTTGGCAACAAATTATGATGAATATACAGTACATAATAACCTGTACCTATTAATAATGATTATTAGTTTATAATAATTATAAATAAACCTTTCTTTTAATATTAGGCTTTGATACAATTATATTCATAGTTTGCAAACCAACAACTGAGGAGGAATGTATTTTGACTAATAATGATAATAATTCTCAAAAAAGAAAATTGACAACGGCTGCGGGAGCACCAGTAGTTGATAATCAAAACTCTATGTCCGCTGGTCCAAGAGGTCCCCTTCTATTACAAGATGTATGGTTACTTGAAAAATTAGCACATTTTGATCGCGAAGTTATTCCTGAGCGTCGTATGCATGCAAAAGGGTCTGGAGCATACGGCACCTTCACTGTAACGCATGATATTACAAAGTATACGAAAGCAAAGTTATTTTCCGAGATTGGTAAACAGACGGAGATGTTCGCACGCTTCTCGACAGTTGCAGGCGAACGTGGTGCAGCCGATGCAGAGCGCGACATCCGCGGTTTTTCTTTGAAGTTCTATACTGAAGAAGGAAACTGGGATATGGTCGGAAATAATACACCTGTATTCTTCTTCCGCGATCCTTTGCAATTCCCAGACTTGAATCACGCAGTCAAACGTGATCCACGTACAAACATGCGCAGCGCAACAAACAACTGGGATTTCTGGACTGGACTTCCTGAAGCACTCCACCAGATCACGATCTTAATGAGCGACCGAGGTATTCCCCGTTCATACCGCGAAATGCATGGATTTAGTAGCCATACATTCAGTATGATCAATGAAAACAATGAACGTCACTGGGTTAAGTTCCATTTCCGTTCCCAGCAAGGTATCCAAAATATGACAGATGAAGAAGCTGCAGCGACTGTTGCAACGGATCGTGAAAGTTCTCAACGCGATTTGCTGAGTAACATTGACAATGGCAATTTCCCTAAGTGGAAAATGTACATTCAAGTTATGACAGAAGAAGAAGCAATGGAAATGCCGTATAATCCATTCGATTTAACAAAAGTTTGGTATAAAAAGGACTTCCCTTTAATTGAAGTCGGTGAATTCGAATTGAACCGCAACCCTGAAAACTACTTTGCTGAAGTAGAGCAAGCTGCGTTTACACCAGCCGCGGTCGTTCCAGGCATTGGGTTCTCACCTGATAAAATGTTGCAAGCCCGTCTGTTCTCTTATGGCGATGCGCAACGTTACCGTTTAGGTGTCAATCATCATCAGATTCCCGTCAACGCACCAAAATGTCCGTTCCACAGCTTCCACCGTGATGGGGCAATGCGCGTTGACGGTAATAAAGGTTCTACTCTTCACTATGAACCAAACAGCTATGGTGAATGGCAAGAGCAGCCAGACTTTAAAGAGCCGCCACTAAAAATTCATGGCGACGCAGACCACTGGGACTTCCGTGAAGACGACGATGACTACTTTACACAGCCTGGTAAGTTATTCAATATTTTGAACCTCGAGGAGCAGCAGCGTCTGTTCGAGAATACTGCACGAAATATGGGTGACGCACCGAAAGAGATTAAAATCAAGCATATCCGTCACTGCTACCTGGCAGATCCGAAATACGGTGAAGGTGTAGCGAAAGCATTGGATATTCCCATGGCAGATGTAGATATAGAAAATACAACAACGATAGTAGAAGAATAAAACCATATGAAAAGCCGCTTGAGGAATTCCCCAAGCGGCTTTTGCATTCTACGCTTTATCGCCTACGCCATTTAATATATTAGCAATCAAAAGGCCAAGAACAACCGCAATAACACTCATGACAAATGGCGTACCACTTTCAGGCATGCCTGGATAAATCACAAAGACCGACCCGATGATTAATCCTATAATTACGGCAAACATTCCAGTATGGAAATTAGAAAGAAGGTAGCGTATTAGTTTACTGCTGATTATAAACCCAACAACGATACCACAACCTGTTGCGATAATAATCGGTATATTAAAGTCTGAAATAGCCGTAATGACTGTCGCATAAACGCCTAGTAACAGTAAAATGAAAGACCCACTAATACCTGGCAACAGCATCGCCATACTACCTGCCCATCCCGATAAGAAAAGAATGATGGTATTCTTCACTGTTAGATGGGTAATAGATATAGGATCAATAGGGTTCATAAAAGCGGTAGAAGCTAATGCCGCTGCCACTATTACCATCAAAACAATATGACGGAATTTAAAGTTCGTTCTCAGTCCCGCTTGCTTTGAAACAAATGGAATGACACCAACAATTAACCCTAAAAATAAGTATTGGGTAGGTTCGTGATAGTGCTTTAGTAAATATGAAATAACTTTACTGAATAGAATGATCGTCGCACCCATTCCGATACCAAGCGGAATGAGGAAACCAATATGTCTCTTCCAGTCCTTACTAAAAAATCCGCTTATTGAAATCAGCAACTGATCGTAGATGCCTAATATAAATGCAATCGTTCCGCCACTTACTCCGGGAACCAGATCACTGATGCCCATCAAAAAACCGCGGTATAAATTTCTCCATTCCATGCTCGTTGTTCCTCCAATGATTTCATTCCGTATAGTATATCATGCTGTGCTGCACTAATTACAGTTCACCATTATTTATTTTCCCTATATGTTACAGCTATTTGGACAGAATATAAATTTCTGTCTATCAATAGGACTGTACAAAACAAAAGTTGTTCCATTGTTAGACAAAAACAATGGAACAACTTCTCATTAATAATTATCCATTTCAGATACTGTCACGAATTTATAGCCTTGAGACTGCAGATTTTCAAGTACCGCATCCAGACCATCTGCAGTTGATTCATGAATATCATGCATTAAAATTATACTGCCTGCACGCGCATCTTGTGCAACATGTTCTAATATCAGTTCGGGGTCATGATGATCCCAGTCCAATGTATCCACATTCCATAAAACGACAGGTAATTTCGTGCTTTCCCGTACGCGATCATCTACAGCACCATATGGAGGTCTGAAAACAGTTGCTGGGTGTCCGATGATCGCTTCAATGATATCGGAAGTCCCTTTCACTTCACTTTGAAGTGCCACGTCAGTAAGCTCCGTCAAGGTAGGATGATTCCATGAGTGGTTACCTATCTCATGCCCAGCTTCTGCCACTTTCTTAGCAATTGAAGGATATGAATGAACTCTGTTGCCGAGCATAAAAAAGGTAGCTTTTGCGTTATATTTCTTAAGTGTCTCCAAAATTCTTAGTGTATAAACTGGATCGGGACCATCATCAAACGTCAAAGCAATAGTCTTTTCCTTTTTAGTGTCATCAGTTGCAACTTGAAATTCCTTTGCTAGGAATGGATTCAATTTTCGTAGTGGGATTTCCACAGTTGCCGGTCCAGCTTGCCTTTTTGTAAATTCACCTGTCCCAAAGTATAGAAATAATGAATCATCTGTTAAGGCATAGTTGCGATAGTTTACCCACATAGGTTCAGTAGGTTGCCATACACTTTCCTTAATCACATCGCCTTCTAGCAAAGGACTATGATGGATTTCATCACGCACTACACTCGCCATTCGTTTTAGCTTTTCCAGATTATGATCCACAATATCTTCAATCTTGAGTTCATCTCCTGTTTCAGGATTGATATGAAATGTTTGTATCTTCATTTGACTATCTTGATCAGCAAAGTACGTAACAGCACGCATAACAAAAGAATAGTTTCCCGAAAGGTGCTGAAGCGTTTCAAAAGATACATCTAACTTGGACACTCTATTTTCCTCTTGTTGTTCATTGGCATAGGTTGTTTTCAATTGATCTACATAGTCTAACACTTGCTTATTAAAGCCATCGTATTCTGTTTGAGGATAACGAATGGTAAAAGGATACTGTGAGTCTTTAGGTATCTCCGTAAACATTTTAATACCTGGATACGGCGATATAATCGACTCAACCGACACTTCTTGTTTTGGCGCAGGTATAATTTCATGTGTTACGTGTTTAGGAGAGGTGGTATCTTTAGTCTTCATTACATTCACTATTAATAGTAGCGTAATAGATAGTAAAGTGATGATCGTGATGATCAATGCACTATCGATCCATGATGATCGACGTCTTTTATTTGTATCTTTCATGAAAGGACTCCTTTACTACACACTCGCCAGCATGGATGATAAATTAAAGTTTACTAGCAATAGGATTACTATACCCTTTACGTTCCAAAAGTATTCTGTATTCCACCTTAATATTTTACAATCTGCTACCTTTAATTTCAATTGAATTATATGAAGGTTTTTCCATCTCCTAGTATACAACAAATCCATGATGATACAACATTGTGTGTAGTGGTGTGTTGCCTTTAAAAAAGATTTTTATGTGAAATAGCTTTTTGAATCCTTTTCTCGAAAATGAAATTATGCTATACTATTCTGGGCCCGATTCTTGCAAATTCGGGTTCAAGGGACACACTATCCCTTTGTACACACCGATCTCGGCTGTTGTCTATTGCAAAGATCAAACAGAAGGCGGTAATTTACATGGAAAAGAAAGACTATCGGGTATTATTGTTTTATAAGTATGTAACAATCGAGGAGCCTGAAGAGTTTGCGGCTTCACATTTGGAATTCTGTAAACAAACTGGATTAAAAGGACGTATTCTTGTCGGTGCAGAAGGCATCAACGGTACTTGTTCAGGAACAATCGAACAAACGGATGCGTATATGGAGCATATGAAAGCTGATCCACGTTTTGCTGATGTGTGGTTTAAAATTGATGAAACAGACGGTCACGCATTCAAAAAAATGCACGTTCGCTTCCGTCCAGAGATTGTCAATCTCAGCTTACCTGAAGATGTCAATCCCTTAGAACTTACAGGTGAATATTTGGAGCCTGAAGAGTTCTTAAAACAAATGCAAGATGAGAACACTGTTGTTTTGGATGCTCGTAATGATTATGAGTATGACCTAGGTCATTTCCGTGGTGCAATACGCCCGGATGTCGAAAACTTCCGTGATCTTCCTGAATGGGTAATGGAAAACAAAGAACAGCTTGAAGGCAAGAAAATTCTTGCATATTGTACGGGCGGGATTCGTTGTGAGAAGTTCACTGGCTGGTTGAAACGTGAAGGATTTGAAGATGTAGCACATTTGCACGGCGGTATCGTTTCTTACGGTAAAGACCCTAAAGCAAAAGGACAGTTATGGGACGGTCAATGCTACGTATTCGATGAGCGTATCGCAGTTCCGATCAACCAAGTAGAGCACGTCATCGTAGGACGCGACCATTTTGACGGCACACCTTGTGAACGCTATGTAAACTGTGCAAATCCTGAGTGTAATGCAAAAATTCTATGCTCAGAAGAGAATGAACATTTCTATATGCGCAGTTGTTCAGACGACTGCCGCACACACCCTCGTAACCGTTATTTTGTTGAACACGATATGACAGTGGATGAATACGACGCACGAATGGCCAAAACTACAGCATCACGTGCTCATGAAACCATTTCTTAATACACGAACAGCCAGCATCCTTTTATAGGAAGCTGGCTGTTTGCTTTAATATGTAATGAGTTACCTACATTCATGTATTTTCTTCCTGAATTCAACCAAACTTTCCTGCTATATAATCTTTCGTTTCGGAAAATAAAGGGTTGCTAAATAATGTGGCTGTCTGTCCATACTCTTTTACTTCTCCATTTAGGAAGAAAGCTGTGAAATCGGATATTCGCGCAGCTTGTTGCATATTATGCGTTACGATAATGATCGTATAGCGCTCTTTTAATGTTCGGATCAAGTCTTCTACTTTGGCGGTAGAGATTGGATCAAGAGCTGAAGTAGGTTCATCCATTAATAAAATCTCTGGCTTGGTCGCTAATGTTCGTGCAATCGTTAACCGTTGCTGTTGTCCGCCCGAAAGACCTGTAGCGGGATGATCCAAGTGATCTTTTACTTCATCCCATAAAGCAGCGGCGCGCAGATTCTCTTCTACGATCTCATCCAATACTTTTTTATTCCTTTCTCCATGAGTACGGGGTCCATATGCAATGTTTTCATAAATTGAGAACGGAAAGACCGACGCATGTTGAAATACCATTCCTACTTTTTTTCGCAATTCCACTGGATCAATAGATGGTTCCGTTATATTTTCATTACCAATCCAAATTGCCCCTTCTGTCCTCACTCCGGGAATCAGATCATTCATACGGTTCATTGTCCGCAAAAAAGTTGATTTCCCACATCCCGATGGTCCGATAAGTGCCGTAATTTTCTTCTCTTCAAACTTCAGATTGATATTTTTTAATGCATGGTGAGTACCATAATAAAATTGTAGATTTTCTGTTTGGATGACTGATCGTTCGATAGTTTCCACTACATTCATTTCAATCTCCCCTATCCAATGTGTCCATTTATATAATGTGCCGTTTGTTCATGAATTGGATTAGTAAAAATCTGTTCAGTGGATCCATGCTCAATGACACGCCCCATATAAAAATACGCCACTTCATCCGAAACACGTGCCGCTTGTTGCATATTATGTGTGACGATCACGATCGTATAATCTTTTTTTAATTGTGATATCAGTTCTTCGATTTTTGCGGTCGACACGGGATCAAGTGCAGATGCAGGTTCATCTAGTAATAAAACGCTCGGTTGCATTGCAAGTGCTCTGGCAATACAAAGTCGTTGTTGTTGCCCACCTGAAAGGCGTAAAGCGGATGTATGTAGTTGATCTTTCACTTCTTCCCACAGTGCTGCTTTTTTTAGATTTTCTTCTACAATTCCTTGTAATTCTCGCTTGTCCTTCACTCCGTAGCGCATAGGTCCAGCTGCAACATTCTTAAAAATAGATTTGGCAAACGGAACAGGTCTTTGAAATACCATTCCAATCTGTTTGCGTATTTCATGTAAATTCACATTGGGTGAATGCAAGTCTACTCCTTCATAATAAATTTTTCCTTCCGTACGACATGAGTCTGTGTCATCATTCATGCGATTAATAGAACGCAGGAAAGTTGATTTCCCACATCCCGACGGACCGATCAATGCCGTAACGGATTGTTTTGGGAATGATAGACTGACTTCATTAACAGCACAATGTCCACCATAATATACTGATAAATCGGTAGTTTGCAACACTGAACTGCGGTGGAAATCAGGACTGTCCACTAATTTAACTCTATTCGTTTTCATTTTGACGGGCTGTAAAGCGACCGATTGCATACATATCCTCCTTTAATTGGCACCCATTTTTTTAAACATCAAGTTCCCGATAAAGCGTGATGTGAAATTAAAGAATAAAATCGAGATGATCAATAATGCCGCTGCTCCGTCAGAGATTGCTGCTGCGTCTGGCATAATACCTTCACCGTTAATTTTCCAAATGTGAACGGCCAATGTTTCAGCCGGCCTAAATGGATTTAAAGGAGATGTTGGGGACAACGGATTCCAATTGGTGAAATCTATAATCGGTGTGCTCATTCCTGCTGTGTAAATCAAAGCAGCCGCCTCACCGAATACTCTTCCTGATGCTAATATGACACCCGTCACGATGCCAGGAAGTGCTGCTGGAAGTATGATGGTCGTAATCGTTTCCCATTTTGAAAAACCAAGCGCCCATCCAGCTTCGCGTTGTGATTTCGGTATGTTACGAATAGATTGTTCTACAACTCGTACGAGCAAAGGGAGATTGAATAGTGAAAGTGCAAAGGCACCGGATAAAATCGAAAAACCCCAGCCCATATACAAAACGAAAAAGAGGAATCCGAATAATCCTACTACTATAGATGGTAATGAAGATAGCACTTCAATCAGTACGCGAATACAACGAATGATCCAGTGGTCCCTCGCATACTCAGCTAAATAAATCCCTGCACCAATCGCAATCGGCACTGCAATCATCAGTGTCAAAACGAGTAAATAAAAGGAGTTAAATAATTGAGGTCCCACTCCGCCACCCTCTTTGAAAATCTGAGGAGGTGTCGTAATGAATTGCCAGCTCAGCTGAGGAATACCTTTTACAAAGACAAATCCAAGCAAGCCTGCCAAAACTGTAATGATGATGCCTACAATGACGTATAGCCCAGCCGTAGCGAGCCGATCTGTACTTTTAGCTGACATTACGTACTTTTCCCCTTTCCAATCATTCGTACTATAATCGTGAAGAATAGCGACATCAGTAAAAGTATAAGCGCGAGTGACCAGAGCGCATTATTTTCCACTTGTCCCATCACTGTATATCCCATGCCCATTGTTAAAATACTAGTAATCGTGGAGGCTGGTTCAAATAATGAATGTGGAATGACAGACGCATTCCCAATAACCATCTGAACTGCTAGAGCTTCACCAAATGCTCGCGCCATTCCGAAAATGATAGCCATCAGTAGGCCAGGTTTCGCAGTTTTCAACACAACTTTACAAATCATTTGCCATCTGGTTGAACCTAGCGCCAGCGATGCTTCACGCAATGAACGTGGAACTGACTGAATAGCGTCTAGTGCTAAACTCGTGACTGTCGGTAAAATCATGACAGATAACACAATAGTCCCCGCTGCGATACCAAATCCGCTACCTGGAAATAGATCGCGTAAAAAAGGTACGACGACACTTAATCCAATAAATCCATAAACAACTGAAGGAATACCTACTAACAACTCGATCACAGGCTGCATGATTCTCTTACCTGCATTTGGCGCAATCTCGCTCATGAAAATGGCTGCGCCAATCGCAAGTGGTCCAGCAATTAAAGCGGATATTCCTGTAATCGCCAATGAACCTACTATAAATGGCAAGGCCCCGATAATAGGTTTGCCTAGGGAATTTACTTCCGCTGGGTTCCACGTCGTACCTGTAAAAAAGTCTTTCACACTACCATCATTCATAATGAATGTAGATAAACCTTTTGAAAAAACTAGAAATAGAATGGCTGCAGTGATGGCTGCAGTCAAGACCACTGCGATGAAAGTAAGCGATTTTCCGAATCGCTCTGTACGCATTTTACTACTTTTTCTGTACAATGGATGTTCTATCTCTTTGATTGTCTTCGCCATCATGTACGCTCCTTTCGAGATAGGAGGAATTTACACGTTTCTATCATTTTTTCGTAACAGTTCCTTCCGCATCTCGCTCTACTTGCATCCCCGTTACCGGTAAGTAGTCCATTTCGGGAAGTATAGTTTCCTGTACATCATCGGAAAGTATATAATCGATCAAGTCTTTTGCGAGACCCTTTGCTTCTCCATTTGTATACATATGCTGGTAAGCCCAAATTTCCCATTTGTTTGATTCAACATTTTCTTGGTTTGGCGTCACGCCATTAACCCGTAGAGCTGTAGTCGTTTCATCGAAGTAAGAAAATGCTAAGTAGCTGATTGCTCCCGGCGTTTCACTGACAATTTTTCGTACCGTACCCGAAGAATCTTGTTCTTGTGCCTCGAGTGGTTGTTTTCCTTGCAATACTAATGCTTCAAAAGTAGCGCGTGTTCCGGATCCTTTTGCACGGTTAATCACCATTATTTCTTGATCCATTCCACCAAGTTCTTTCCAGTTTGTGATTTCTCCTGTAAAGATTCCAACCAATTCTTCAGTCGTCACATCTTCTACACCCGTTTCTGGATGACTTACTGGACCCATTCCAACAACCGCAACTTTATGGTCGACTAAGCTACCCGCGTCCACGCCTTCTTTTTCTTCCGCGAATATATCTGAGTTTCCAATATCTACTGCCCCTTCGCTAATTTTACTTAACCCGGTACCGCTTCCTCCACCTTGGACATTTATAACCGAACCTGGATTTTTTAACGCAAACTGCTGTGCTGCAGCTTCAACTAAAGGTTGTAGTGCACTGGACCCAACTGCCGTGATGGGTTCAGTTTGTTGTTTGGCTTCTTCCTTTTCACTATTACTTGCTTTTGGACTACTACAAGCTGCGATCACCCACGTACAAAGTAAAACAAATACCAATACGGTTATTTGGTTTCGTTTCCTCATCACTGCGCCCCCTAAGATATTTCGTTTTAGTAGTGACTTTCTACTGCTTCTTTACTATAAACAATGAATATTAAAGGCTGATGGATGAAACGTAAAGGTTGTGTAAAGGTTGTGTGTAGAAAGATCATTCCCTGGATCTCTGTAATATAAAAAGCCAAAGACACAACCCTGTATGGATTCGTCTTCAGCCTTCGTATGTATCTAAAATATTCAGTTTATCTCTTCTTCAAATTTATAACCAAATCCTCTGACAGTCTTAATATAGACCGGACTTTTTGTATCTCGTTCAATTTTCTCCCTAAGGTGACTAATATGAACATCTACGATACGAGAATCTCCAGTGTAGTCATAATTCCATATCGCATTTAGCAACTGCTCACGGTGTAGTACTTTACCTGAATGTCGCATTAAGTATAAAAGTAGTTCAAATTCTTTTGGAGTCAATTCTAAAGGGCTTCCATCCAAAAAGGCTTCAATTCGATCTGGATAAACTAGTAAACGTCCATGACTTAGTTCCGTTCCCAGTTCTTTTTCTTGTGTAGAATTCTGTAACTCAATTCTGCGCAAGATGGCTTTCACACGCGCTAGCACCTCTCGTGGACTAAATGGTTTTGTTAGGTAGTCATCTGCTCCAAGTTCGAGCCCAAGCACTTTATCAAATTCATCGCCCTTCGCCGTCAACATTAAAATAGGTGTATGAATTTTTTCCTGACGAAGTTTCTTGCATACGTCCATGCCATCCATGCCAGGTAGCATAATATCGAGCAACAATAAATCTGGTTCTTCGGAAAGCGTCATAGAAATTGCTGTATTGCCATCTCGTGCTATGCAAACGGTGTACCCTGCCTGCTCCAAGTTGTATTGCAAAAGAGTAGCTATCGATTGTTCATCTTCCACAACCAAAACCTTTTTCATCTGGTTAGCTCCTTTACGACTAGTTCATTAATTTTTCAGAAAGTCTACGTCTCTACTCTACTTTGACGTCAAGAAAATGTCCACTCAAATCGATAATTGTTCTATATATTTGGTGATATATTCAAATGAAAAAACTTGATCTGTTGCTATATAGAAGGTTGAAGTTTTCTTCTCAGTGCAATTGATTGACATCAGTACTACATCCTAGTACCCTTAAACTTAAGCTTACTTTTAGTTAGTTTAACAGTTGAAATGTACATGAAAACAGGAGGAATTACTATGACACTAGAGATGCAAAGAGAAATTCATTTAGCTAACAGACCGAAAGGCTTGCCTACTATGGACACTTTCCATTTTGTGGAAAAGCCTATGCCTCAACTAAAAGATCATGAAGTTCTAGTTCGTTCGCTATATGTATCAGTTGACCCATACATGCGAGGAAGAATGATAGATGCGAAATCATATATCCCCCCATTTAAGTTGGATGAAGTGATTGCCGGTGGCGTCGTTGGCGAAGTCACGAAATCTACTTCTAATTTATTTAAAGCTGGAGATGTTGTTGTGGGTAACTTGAATTGGGCAGAATATACGGCCGCTTCCGAGAAAGAAGTTCGTAAAATCGATCCCAACATTGCCCCCATTTCTACACATTTAGGGATCCTTGGCATGACAGGTCTCACTGCATACTTCGGGTTACTTGATATCGGTAAACCACAACCAGGTGAAACAGTCGTCGTTTCTGGTGCCGCTGGCGCAGTCGGTTCGGCAGTAGGCCAAATCGCCAAAATGAAAGGTGCCAAAGTGATAGGAATTGCAGGTTCACAAGAAAAGATCGAGTACTTAAAAAATGAGCTCGGCTTTGATGAGGCAGTCAATTATAAACTGGATAGCTTTAAAGAAGACTTGGCTAAAGCTGCAACTGACGGTGTGGATGTCTATTTTGACAATGTCGGTGGCGATGTGACAGATGCAGTCTTTACATTACTAAATAAACATGCGCGAATTGCACTATGCGGTGCTATTTCGTCTTACAATAAAGAACAACAAGACATCGGTCCGCGTCTTCAAACTATGATGATCAAAACAAGCGCTTTGATGAAAGGCTTTACCGTAGGAGATTATGCAGCAGACTTCGCTACTGCATCAGCTGATTTAAGTAAATGGCTATCAGAAGGCAAGCTGAAGTATGAAGAAACCATCGTTGAAGGCTTCGACAATATTCCAGATGCGTTTCTAGGTTTATTCGATGGAAGCAATGTAGGTAAACAACTGGTCAAGGTCGCTGATTATAAAACAACGAAACACTAACCAGGTCGCAATGATAAAAGGCTATCCCGAGAAATTCTCAGGATAGCCTTTTATATTACTGGCATAAAAAACATCTTGTACAGTGAAAAACTTTCCATACAAGGCGCAGACTATTTTATTAACCGAATACGCTCGTACTGTGCAACGGTTGTACTTTTGCTTTTGGATCTATGAATGCTTTCGCGTGGCTGATTGCAACTGGTGCTTCACCCATACCTACCGCAATCAATTTCACTTTGCCATCGTATGTTGTGACGTCACCAGCAGCATAAATGCCTTCGATATTCGTCTCCATGCGAGAGTTCACTTTAATAGAATTACGATCCATTTCTAAACCCCAGTCTTTCAATGGGCCAAGTGAAGAAATATTGCCGTAATTGACTACAACATGATCGAATGTGAGTTCTTTCACGCTACCGTCTTTTTCCTTTAGAATGACTTTATCCAACGTGTCTCCATCGCCATGTAACTCACTTATAGCGTGTGATGTTAAAACATTCACACTAGATTCGTTTAGTTGATTGACACTTGTTTCATGCGCAGTAAAACGTTCTCTACGGTGAACTAGTGTTACCTCACTTGCGATATCTTCAAGCATCAATGCCCAATCGAGTGCAGAGTCTCCCCCGCCGCACACACAGATATTTTGATCTTTAAACATAGACAAATCTTTAATACCGTAATGCAATGTTTTGCCTTCAAAAGTTGGTTCTTCTTTCAAACCGATTTTACGTGGTTGAAAAGCCCCAATTCCTGCGGTCAATAATATGGTCCGTGTCAAATGTTGTCCTTTGTCTGTCGTTAAAACAAAGTGATCATCCTTCTTTTCGAAGGACAATGCTGCTTCCCCTAAACAAATTTCAGGTTTTGCATAATGCGCTTGCGTCACTAAGTTTGCTACTAAATCCTTTGCTAAAACTTTAGGGAATCCGCCAACATCATAAATGTATTTATCAGGATATAGCTCGATCAACTGGCCGCCAAGCTGTGGTAAACTATCGATAATTTTGACAGACATCTCCCGCATACCCGCGTAGAACGAAGAAAACAATCCAGTTGGGCCGCCGCCGATAATCGTAATATCCACTATTTCATGATTCATTTAAAACACTCCTATAATTAATTCTTTAATGATAAGCTATTGGGGTGTACCACTTATGTTTCACTGGTCTATTATCCCTTATTCTAAAGAGAATAACATCTAATTTGTATTTAGAATTCCGGAAAATGTTCATTACAGTATTGCTCTGCTGATGCTTGTTCTTCTTCGTCCCATTCCACGTCGAATGGGCTTTCCGTTGCCAATTCATAAAATTGGTACGTAAGCATCTTTCGCTCGCCATCCTTCACAGAATATAGCATACGTAAGCCAGTACCCTCTTCATTAAACAGTTCATCTTCTTCATCTAACTTAACTGTCAAAAGAAATTCGTAGCGCTGACCATCGATTATACCTGTTGGATCCACCAGTTCTTGTACTTTACCATTTACTATTTGCATTCAATTTCTCCTTCTTCCCGCTCACTTAGAGTTTACTCTCTCTATCCTACATCATTTCATAAGATTGTGGCAATTTATGAACGTCACTTTCGATAAATAGTTTGCTTTTCTTTACTCGTTGCTAGAAAATGGAGGGATAGTCACACTATACGAACTAGGAGGAGTGCAATGCTTACTTTTGAAGAGTATGTGTATACACGCCCGGATATCGAAAAACTACAAACAGAATTCAAGACTGCACTTGAACAGTTTAAGCAAGCAAACTCATTTGATGATCAAGCTGAAATAATGGAGCATATAAACATGTTGACGAGTGATTTTAGTACGGCGGAGAATATCATGTATATCCGTTCTTCAATTGATACGAATGATGGCTTTTATCAAGATGAACGGGAGTATTTTGATGTGATTGGGCCTCAATTCCAAGCCTTGCAAAGCGATTATTACCAAGCTGTAATCTCTACGCCTTTCCGAGCACAATTAGAAGATAAATGGGGGCCACAGCTATTTAAGCTTGCGGAGAATGCCATTCATTCGTATTCAGATGAAGTCTTGCCTCTTTTACAACGAGAAAACCAATTAGTTTCCGAGTACTCGAACCTCGTAGCTTCAGCACAAATCGAGTTTCACGGCAAAACGCTGACATTGGCACAACTTGGACCATTTAAAGAGTCACTTGATCGCTCGGTTAGAAAAGATGCTATGAATGCCACTGCTGATTTCTATGCGTCAAATGAAGATCATTTCGATAGAATTTTTGATCGTCTCGTTGCCGTGCGTCATGAAATCGCTACAACACTCGGATTTAAAACTTTTACAGAACTAGGATATATACGTATGGACCGGATTGGCTATGATGCATATATGATGGAACACTTCCGAAATCAAATTCGAACACATGTAGTACCATTGGCTGAGAAGATTCGTGGTATGCAAAGTCGGAGAATAGGGATCTCACAAATGAAGTTTTATGATGAACCTTTGCATTACCCCGAGGGAAATCCGCAACCTAAAGGTTCTCCTGAATGGATTTTAGAAAATGGACAAAAAATGTATCAGGAGCTATCGCGTGAAACCGGACGCTTTTTTGATTATATGAAACGTAAAAACTTATTGGATTTGGTGGCGAAAAAAGGCAAAGAAGCTGGCGGCTATTGTACATTTATAGATAATTATGATTCCCCGTTCATCTTCTCTAATTTTAATGGAACTTCAAGTGATATTGACGTTTTGACGCATGAAGCAGGCCATGCATTCCAAGTCTATTCGAGTCGTTCAATTGGCATCCCCGAATACATTTGGCCAACGACTGAAGCAGCAGAAATTCATTCCATGAGTATGGAGTTTTTCACTTGGTACTGGATGGATCGCTTTTTTGGAAGCGATGCAGATCGTTATCGTTATGCACACTTACTTGAAAGTGTATTGTTTTTACCTTATGGAGTTGCGGTGGATGAGTTTCAGCAACGCATCTATGACAATCCTGACATGACACCAAGTGAACGTAAAGCGGTATGGAAAGATATCGAAACCATTTATTTACCTAATCGGGATTATGATGGACATCCCTATTTAGAACAAGGCGGTTTTTGGCAAAGACAAGGTCATATCTATGAAGCGCCGTTTTATTATATTGATTATGCTTTGGCGCAAATTTGTGCGCTTCAATTTTGGCAACGATCTTTACATGATTTCGACGAAGCATGGACAGATTATTTGGCACTGTGTCAATTGGGCGGAAGTAAATCATTTTTGGAACTCGTTACAACGGCCCATTTAAGATCACCGTTCGAAGATGGAACGGTTGAATCGATAATGGATTTCATTGGTGAATGGCTTGTTGATCATCAAATTTCTTGATTTTATAGGAACACAAAAGGATGTACAGAATGTCATGTTGACGACTTTCTGTACATCCTATTTATGATCCAACCGAGGGGCATTAAGAATATTGATCACTTCTTTTACTTACCTACTTTTACTAAAAAAGCAAAAAGCCGTACTGGCTCTTTGCTTATCATTTCACTACTATAGAAAGAAATTACATTAACCCTTTGGCATTACCTGCCGAATCGACATCCATATTGAGCGCTGCTGGTTTTTTTGGTAAACCAGGCATAGTCATGATGTCGCCGGTCAGACAAACTAAGAAACCTGCTCCGAGTTTCGGTAAGATATTGCGGATTGTGATCAAAAAGTCTGTTGGACGTCCTAACTTTTTTGGATCATCGGAAAACGAGTACTGCGTCTTTGCCATACAGACCGGTAACAAATCCCAGCCATTCTTTTTGATTTCGGCTAAATCTTTCTTTGCCTGATCGGTAAATATAATGCCTGCGCCACCATATACTTTTTGAACAATCGCTGTGAGTTTTTCTTCTACGGATTGCTCTACTTCATAAATCGGCGCAAAATTATTTGGCTCTTCCATCACTTTCAGAACTTCTTTCGCCAATGCTTCACCGCCCGCTCCACCATCTTGCCACACATCAGTTAAAGCGACTTTTACATTATTCTCCTGACACCACTTTAGTACTACCTGAAGTTCACTATTAGAGTCGCCAACAAAATGATTGAGCGCGACAATAGGTTTCACCCCGAACGACAGAATCGTTTCGACATGCTTTTCCAAGTTAACTAAACCATTTTCTACAGCTTGACTATTTTCTACTTTTAAATTCTGCTTCGCAACTCCGCCGTGCATTTTGAGCGCACGAATTGTCGTTACAAGAACGACTGCATCCGGCTGGAATTTACCGATGCGCGCTTTAATATCCATAAATTTCTCCGCACCTAAATCTGATCCAAATCCTGCTTCTGTCACGACATAGTCAGCCAGATTACGCGCTGTATTCGTTGCAATTAACGAGTTACATCCATGGGCAATATTTGCAAACGGTCCACCGTGAATGAAAGCTGGTGTGCCTTCGATTGTTTGAACGAGGTTAGGTTTGAATGCATCTTTTAGCAGAAGTGTCAACGCACCTTCTACACCTAAATCACGCACAGTCACGGCTTCTTTTTCATACGTATAGCCGATGACTATTTCGGACAAGCGCTCTTTTAAGTCTTGTAAGCTAGTCGCCAGACAGAATACAGCCATGATTTCGGATGCTACTGTAATATCAAAACCATCTTCACGTGGTACGCCTTGTGCTGGTCCACCCAAACCAATTGTTACATGGCGGAGCGCACGGTCATTCATATCCATGACGCGTTTCCATGTAATACGACGAGGATCGATCTTTAACGCATTGCCTTGATGCAAATGGTTATCGATCATAGCGCTCAGCGCGTTATTAACCGTTGTAATGGCATGAAGGTCTCCAGTAAAGTGCAAATTGATGTCTTCCATAGGCAGAACTTGGGAGAAGCCGCCACCCGTTGCTCCACCTTTGATACCCATTACGGGTCCTAATGAAGGTTCACGCAATGCAATCATAGTTTTCTTACCTAAACGAGAAAGCGCATCACCAAGACCCACTGTCACTGTCGATTTTCCTTCTCCAGCTGGTGTTGGACTTGTAGCGGTTACGAGTACGATCTTTGCTTGTGAAGTTTTTTGGGGAATAAGATCTACATTAATTTTTGCTTTATATTTACCATATAGCTCCAATGCATCCAAGGGAATTCCTGCTTTGGATGCTATGTCTTCAATTGGTTGCATAATTGCTTTTGAAGCGATTTCCAGGTCTGTCAGTGTCTTTACTTCTTTCGTCACTACTTCCACTGCCTTTCTATACAGGGTATATGGTTTATTTTGAAATGGCTAAAACGATTTTACCGAATTGTACACTGTCATCCAGCCTAGTAAATGCCTCACTTGCATTTTCAAGAGGAATCACTGAATCAATAACAGGATGGATTTGATGCTCTTCAACTAACGCTAACATATCGCGTAATTCTTCACGACTTCCCATCGTAGTGCCAAGTAACGAATACTGACCGTAAAAGAATTCACGTAAGTTCAGTTCGACGGTATCTTCTGTCGTTGCACCAAATACTACGATCCGACCACCTTTTTTTAGAATTTCAAGAGAACGATTGAATGTTGCCCTTCCCACACTCTCAATCACAAGATCCACACGTTCATCTTGTAGTTCTGTTGGCCAATCACTATTCGTATCAATCGCTATATCTGCACCGATTTTCATTGCGTGATTTCTTTTTTCTTCACTTCTTGAGGACACGATGACACTCGCTCCCATTTTCTTTGCAAATTGAATCATATAGGTCGCGACTCCACTTCCTGCTCCAGGAATAAAGACGGTTTGCCCTTCTTCTATACGACCCCTCGTCACTAGTGCACGATAACCTGTTAGTCCGGCTAGGGCGATAACTGCAGATTCATTCCATGTGAGATGTGATGGCTTTTTCTCTAGCTGTTCTGAAGATATGCAAATCCTCTCAGCAAACGTGCCATGATCCGGCATACCTAAAATATCAAACTCAACTGGAGGCGCATCGCTTTCTTCGAACCATCGAAGGGATGGATTAATAATTACTTCGTCTCCTATGTTCCAACCGGTTACACCTTCTCCGATTGATTCAATCGTGCCTGCGCCGTCTGATCCCATTACCAATGGTTCTTTAGCATCTCCACGTCGTTTCGGTATAGCAGTATCACGTCGATTAAGTCCTGCTGTTTTCAAGGCGACAATTACTTTACCATTTCCAGCTGAGGGTTCGGCGATATCTGTATAGTGGAGCTCACCATTTTCATGAACGAATGCTTTCAATCAACTCATCCTCCTTGGGTTTATATACGACTCTATCATAACGTATTTCATTCTATTTTCCTACATTTCACGCTATTTGATTATTCATTATTTTGTAATATAAGAAGTGACTGACATGGTGTAGGGTAGGGGATTTCCGTTCCGAGCGGACGCTTTCCTGCGGGCATGGCTTGAGCCAAGCGAACAGCGAAGGGTTCGCTTTGCCGTATTTCTGTGTACTTTGCAGAAATTAAGGCATCTGTCCGTGTTCTCAAGACTCATGCTCATAACGCTTCGCTTATAATCGCAGAAGTAATTGCTATTCCCGCGGGAGTCGCCGCTCGGAACGAAAATCCCTGCACAGTAAATAGTAGTAACTTTTTGTTGAGCATTAAAGTCTGAATAGTAAATAGTACTGAACTGGAGCTGCACTTAAACTAAGAATAAGTTCAAAGACTACAACAATAACCACTCTAATGCCAGTAAATGATCTACATCTATTTAGGCAGGATTAAATTGGAAGTTGAGGCGACTCAGGGGGGATCAAGCCCGACAGGTGAGACAATCAGATGGAGCTTTCGAATTGGTGAGCCCACCGCTCGGCCCATGGGAAGCGTCCGCCAGCTGGAGTTTCAATCCCCTCCTACTCTCTACTAACTTATCCAGCTTTTCCGATTTTAATTTTAGATTTCTAATAAAAAAAACGATGTCCCTCGAAGTATAATCACTTCCAGGGACATCGTGTTATAGCGTGCGTCTTTTATATTTAGCGAGCTCGAGCAATTCTAGTACATCTTTCTTAGGAAGACGGATAGCCAACTCCATCAGCTCTTTCTCAGCTGATCGACGTCCTTTTCCGCTACGATACTTCTCTTTATTCACTGCATCGATTTCTGCATATAGCTCATCAATTTCTGTTGGCCATTTACCAGAGGATTCGACATTCATCGTTTCACGAAGACGATCATAAAGTGATTCTACTGTATTACCTGTCGCTTTGAAATACGGAGTAAATGTTACCTCACCCATAATCAATTCATCGGTAGAAACAGAAAAACGCTCTGAAATTTTAGCGATCCATGCAGCTGATGGTGCGTTCTTACCGCGCTCCCAATCTTTAATTCGACTAGCTGATGTGCCAATTGCTGCTCCAAATGCCATCATCGATAGTCCTCGACGTTCTCTCAGTGCCTTTAAACGCAGTCCAAAATCATCCTTACTCCATTCGTTCAACGAAATACCCCCTGTATGACCTATAGTGTATTAATTTTATTATCAAAACAGTCTTTTTGTCAATTTATTTATTTATGAAACTTTTACTATAGTTAAAATGGCAGTGAAGCTAATGATATCGCTCAGTATCCACTTCTTTGACGTGCGTAGTTTTCTTCATTTTTATCTATGTATGCTTGTATAATTTGTTCTTCAGTAAAACCGAGCGTATTCGCAAGCGCTCCGTAGTTCACCCAGATTTTTTTATAATCTTCAAATGCTAATGAATCCAAGAATGCATAAATAGATTGACCTGTTTGAATAAACTGCTGTGTCAAATTTTGATCTTTCGTATCACTTGCCGGCCATTCTTCCAATCCATCAAAGCCTTTTTCAATTCCTAAAGATAATAAGAAATGAATAGAATCCACATACTCTTCTAAAATAACGCTGTCAGCTGAAGGACCTTTCGTGCTCCAGAATTTAAAACAACGCGTTTCGTTAGCCAACTCAGAAAGTTCGACTAATAATGCCAGACCTCTTTCAGTAAATGTTTCATTCGTTTGATGATTTTTTTGAATATATGTATCGAGCGCTCTTTGCATTTCAAATAGTTGATGTAATTTCAATTAAATTCCCTCCACCATTTCGCTAGTAAATGAAACCTTTTCCCATACTCATCCGTATAGTACAGTACTATATCGTTTGCAGGAGCTGATTTCATGATTTTATTGATCCGCGTCTTCATTATAGCATTGGTTATTTATTTGTTTTATGCCGGCATTCGCTATTTGACAGATGCTAAGCGAAAGCTGGATGAAGCGTATGAAAAAGAACAATATTATTTTTATGACGATGTGAAAAATATCCGTAAAAACTTCTTTATTACGTACAAAGGTGCGATGTTTGAAGGTGAGAAATATCTAGGCACCACGTCTGATTCTTTTGATGTTGTTTCCATTTTCATTTGGGTAAAAAATGAAGCAAAATTGCAAGGTATGACAAAAGAGGATTTTCATTTTCTTGAATCCGAAGTACGAACGAATTATCCCCATGCTGAAATCAATTGGAAGAACCCAATTGAACAATTAATGAAATCTTGATTGGATGGAAATAGCTAAGAAAAGCTATTTCCTTTTTTATATCAAAATATAACGGTTGTTGGGAATTTCACACCATATATCGCTAGTAGCAGCACTATGTCGATCATCATCAGAAGCAGAAATCCAATACGGAAATGGGTCTTTCTCGTTTTGTGATGAAAGAATTGCATGCCAACGTACGCACCTACTCCACCACCAAGCAGTGCCAATAACCATAGATTTCGTTCTGGTACACGTTGCCTTTTCTTTTTAGCTTGTCTTTTATCATACCCCATCGCCAAAAACGCCCAGAGTGACAGGATGACCATATAAATCAATAGAGTTTGTGCCATTTCAGCCATTCCTCCATACGAAAAAAATCCACCTTCATTTCCATATAAGAATGAAAACGAAAGTGGATTTTGGTTCATCTTATTTTGCTACAGATTTTTTTGCTGTCTCTGCAAGTTGTGCAAATGCTGATGCATCTGTCACTGCAAGTTCTGCAAGCATCTTACGGTTAACATCGATGCCAGCTACTTTCAAGCCGTGCATTAATGTGCTGTATGAAATACCATTCACACGAGCAGCCGCGTTGATACGTGTAATCCATAGTCTACGGAAATCACGTTTTTTGTTACGACGGTCGCGGTAAGCATAGTTATAAGATTTCATTACCTGTTGGTTTGCTACCTTATAAAGTCTATGTTTTGAACCAAAATAACCTTTTGCTAATTTCAATACCTTTTTATGACGCTTGCGCGTTACTGTTCCACCTTTTACGCGTGGCATAGTGCATTACCTCCTGCTTATCCTTTAAGTGTGTGTTCGGTCTTACTTCATGTATGTGAGCATTTCGCGAATACGCTTGTAATCGCCTGAAGAAACTAGTGAAGACTTACGTAAGTGACGTTTAGCCTTCGTAGATTTGTTAGCAAATAGGTGACTTGTGTAAGCACGGCCACGTTTTAATTTACCAGTTCCAGTTCTTTTGAAACGTTTCGCGGAACCGCGGTGAGTTTTCATTTTTGGCATGTTCTGTTCCTCCTAAATTGTTCGTGTTACTGTTTTTCGGCAAGTGGGGCAAGTATTAAGAACATGCTCCGACCTTCCATTTTTGGTTTAACTTCAACAGTTGCAACTTCTTTGCAAGCTTCTGCAAAGCGATCAAGAACTCGTTGGCCAATTTCTTTGTGCGTAATTGCACGGCCGCGGAAACGAATCGAAGCTTTCACCTTATCCCCATTTTCCAAGAACTTGATTCCGTTACGAAGTTTCGTTTGGAAATCATGCTCATCGATTGTAGGGCTAAGTCGTACTTCTTTTACGTTGATGATCTTTTGATTCTTACGTACTTCACGCTCTTTCTTTTGCTGTTCGAACTTGAACTTTCCATGGTCCATAACACGAGCTACTGGGGGCTTCGCTTGTGGAGCAACAAGAACTAAGTCCAGGTTTGCTTGAGCAGCAATTTCTAAAGCTTCATTACGTGTTTTGATACCGAGTTGTTCGCCGTTGTGATCGATTAATCGCAACTCACGTGCTCTGATACCATCATTTACGTACATGTCTTTGCTAATAGTAATCCACCTCCGAATATTGTCTCGTGAATACATGTTTTGGTATATCGGAAATTCCGACTGCAAAGTCCCATAGGTCTATCCATTTTACAAAATAAAAAAAGTAGACAAATATGATTTGTCTACCCGCGTAAGTATACTATGCTAGTACACATAGATATAAACTTATTGTGCTAACCTGGCAACAACTTCATTGCGTCGAACAGGTGAGAAGCGGGTAGCCTCTTCTTATACCACAAACTGTATTCAGTTAACCTTATTAATAATATCATCTTTAGTATCTAGTGTCAACAACTCTGCATATCCTATTGTCGGATGCACAAGTTATGTTTGAATTAATTCAACTTTTTAAGTATAGCGCGTTATGGATAATATTGCAACTACTATTTTAGAAAAGTTGAATGAAAAATGACTTAACATCCACTTCGGTGTCTGCGGCCGGCTCCTGCATGTATCGCCAACCGCTTGTAAGACACCTTCGTTTAGTTAGTGGGAATACTTAACGTAATTATTTACAGTTCAATAAAGTAGTTGATTGAACAGAAGGCGTAAACTTCCGACGGATCTGTTCGGCACGGGCTCAAGAAAAAGCGTCTTACCGAAACGACAATCCGCAATGCCTTGTCTTCATTCAATCTATCGACTTCATCTTGATCCTTAATCCTTCTTCACATCTTCTTTAATTAGCGCAAGGAATGCGTCGAATGACATGCTTTCAGATTTCTGTTCGCCGTATTTACGAACATTGACTTCGCCAGCTTCCATTTCACGGTCGCCTAGTACAAGCATGTACGGAACCTTTTGCACTTGTGCTTCGCGGATTTTATAACCAATCTTTTCGTCACGGCTGTCCACGTCTACTCGGAACCCAGCCAATGCCAATTTCTCTTTGATTTCCTCTGCATAATCAAAGTGAACGTCAGGCGATACTGGGATGAGTTCTACTTGAATCGGTGCTAACCATGTTGGAAAAGCTCCTTTGTATTCTTCAATTAAGAAGGCAACAAAACGTTCCATCGTTGACACGACACCTCTATGGATGACGACTGGACGATGTTGCTTACCATCTTCACCGATATACGTCAGATCAAAGCGCTCAGGTAATAGGAAGTCAAGTTGTGCAGTGGAAAGAGTTTCTTCCATTCCAATCGCTGTTTTTACTTGTACATCTAATTTTGGACCGTAGAATGCTGCCTCGCCTTCTTCTTCTGTATACGGAAGCTCCAACTCATCCATCGCTTCTTTTAACATAGTTTGTGCACGTTCCCACATTTCATCGTCATCAAAATATTTCGTTGTATCTTCAGGATCACGATACGATAGACGGAATGAATAATCTTTAATATTAAAGTCTTTATATACTTCAATGATCAACCTAACGACACGTTTAAACTCTTCTTTAATCTGATCAGGACGCACGAAGATATGTGCATCATTCAATGTCATACCGCGAACACGTTGAAGACCTGAAAGTGCACCGGACATTTCATAACGGTGCATCGTGCCAAGTTCCGCCAAACGAAGTGGCAAGTTACGATACGAATGAATGCCATTTTTATAAATCATCATGTGGTGAGGACAGTTCATTGGACGTAAAACGAGATCTTCGTTATCCATACTCATTGTTGGGAACATGCCATCTTGATAGTGATCCCAGTGACCTGAAGTTTTGTAGAGTTCTACACTTCCAAGTACTGGAGTATAGACGTGCTGATAGCCTAGTCTTTCTTCTTTATCTACAATATAACGTTCTACTACGCGTCGAATAGTAGCGCCTTTAGGCAACCATAGTGGAAGACCTTGTCCAACTTTTTGTGAATTCGTGAAGAGATTCAGTTCTTTACCGATTTTACGGTGATCCCGTTCTTTCGCTTCTTCAAGCATGCGCAAGTGTTCTTTCAGCTCGTCTTTTTTGAAGAAAGCTGTTCCGTAGATACGTTGAAGCATTTTGTTATCGGAGTTCCCTCTCCAATAAGCGCCTGCAATGCTTAACAGTTTAAATTCTTTCAGTTTACCTGTAGATGGGACGTGAATACCACGGCATAAGTCGAAAAATTCACCTTGTTCATAGATAGATACTTGTTGATCTTCAGGAATGGCTTCAAGAAGTTCCAATTTGTATTCATCGTCAATTTCTTTGAAACGTTTTTCGGCTTCAGCACGGGATACATCGTGACGAATGATCGGCAAGTTTTCGCCAATGATGCGTTTCATTTCCTTTTCTAATTCGGGTAAGTCTTCTGCAGTGATCGGTGTAGGCGAATCGATATCATAATAGAATCCATTTTCGATAGTAGGTCCTATTCCTAGTTTCGCATCCGGGAATTTGCGTTTGACGGCTTGTGCCAAAAGGTGAGCCGTACTATGGCGCAGAATTTCCAATGCTTCATCTGACGTTGGAGTAATGATACTAATATCTCCATCTGTATGAATTGGTGATTTCAAATCGATCAGCTGATCTCCAATTTTTCCCGCCAATGCGCTCTTACGCAATCCGGGACTGATGGAGCCCGCAATTTCATCTGTTGTTACGCCATCCTCGAATTCTTTTACTGCACCATCTGGAAATGTTAAATGAATATTTTCTGGCATGTGTATGACTCCCTTTCTTTTTTTGAACGCAAAAAAGCCTCATCCCTAAAGGGACGAGGCTTGAGCTCGTGGTTCCACCCTTCTTCCTTCTATTCGCAAAAACACGAAAAGACCGAAGCTTTCGATCGGCTAACGGGCCGTTACCGTCACCAGCTACTAGATTTCACTGATGCTGCTCGGAGGTGGTAAATTTATCTTCTGCCTACAAGGGTTTCAGCCATGCCCCTGTTCTCTGGAAAGGTGAAAAATAAATCATTGTCCTCTTCGATGCATTTTAACATGTTATGAATGTTGAACTGTGTAATAGTATAGAAAAGTTTGAGCATAATTGCAAGTGTAATTTATTCATTCTTTCAACAAAGCAAGTTGATGAAGAATGATTAATCCCGCCAGTTTTCCCCACCCAGTTTGAATGGTTGGCTAACCATACGAATTCTCTCCATAATTCGTGCAGCTTTAATAGGTTCTTTTTCCCCGCGCTGACTCGTTGTAAGGTGATGTTCCAATTCATTATAATCAAAATTGGATGTGAAGAATACAGGTAGTTTTTCCGCCATACGGTACTGTAAAATCGTGCCTAGCACTTCATCGCGTGTCCACGTTGACATCGTTTCTGCCCCAATATCATCCAGCATCAAAACAGGAGCCCTTTTTACAAACTCTATTTTTTCGTCCAATGTTTGGTTTTGGATAGATTGCTTCATTTCACGCAGGAACTCTGGCACATATACAACAACAGTCTGTATACGTCTAGTTGCCAATTCATTCGCCAGCGCGCCTAAAATAAATGATTTTCCAATACCGAAGTTACCGAATAAATAGAAGCCTCTTTCGGGGACCTTACCAGTAGACTCAATTTGATTCAGGAAGTCTTTAGCCGCGCGCATGACGATCACGCGACTATCTTCTGAGAGAAAGTTCACGTCAGATAGGCGTGCTTCCATCACTTCTTTAGGCATGTACATACTGTTCACCATTTTCGAGATGTTTCTACGTTCATCTGCCAACTGCTTAGTAGGACAGACTACGTAATCAATATCAATCAGGCGCTGGGCTATGACTAGTTTCGGCTCAAAGCCTTTCATGACATTGATACACCCTTCAAGATTTGGACAGCGCTCACATGCGTGTGAAGCCGATGTAAATTCATATAATTTACCTAGACTGCGGTTGACCACTTCTGTATTGACTTCATCGGAATGATCGCTAATAAATTTTTGTACAGCCGGGTCTTCCATCACTTCTGTTCGAAGCTCGTCGTATTTCTGAGCTAACGAAGGAGCATTCACTACGCGTTTCATCGCATCCCCAATTCGTTCCATATTATTTCACCTCTGATTCTTGAATCCCCAATTCTTTCAATAACTTCTGGCGTTCTTCCTCTACATTGAAGTCATCAGGTTTTTCGGATTTCTTCTTTTTATCGCGCTTTGAAAACCATTCTGGAACTTTTTCTTCCCTGGTTGGCTTTCGGCTTCTAGGCGTTGATTGCTTGCCTTCTTTAAGCCATTTCATGTATTGATCATGTTCTTCTCTTGATAACTTCAAAGCCGTTTTCGCATCATTTACTTGTTTATTCGCCCAATGTGAAGCAATGCGTTCCACAAAACTACTAGTGATTTTTCCATCGTTACGTAGCATTACATATTGTAGCAAGACATTGACGACACCTACCGGGAATTTATGCAGATTGATTAATCGTTCAGCAAGTTGAATATCTACAAGGAATGGTTCTTTTTTGCTTACTTTACGTAACATCTCTTTTGGTGGTGTATGTTCCAAATAGAATAGCAATTCTTCGTCACGGCTCATATTCTCTTTAGGCATTTCATCGACGATCGGTTGTGTAAATACCGACTGTAATTTTGGTGGTTGCTTGGACGTATTCATCTTATAAAATTCCGCAGCTGCCTTACGGACTTTTTCTTCTGTCAGCTGGTGGTTTTCATCCATTGCAATCATTACGACCTTTTGCATATCAAGTGGACTGAGTGAATACAAGAAAGCCAGCATCGCAATCATTTCCTGAGAAATAGTGCGTAACGAAGCTTTAGGGATCATTTGATCGGATAGACCGTTATAAAATAAATCGAAATTAAAATTCAATACGTAAAACGGTATGCCAGGCGGTTCACTTTTTCCTTGAAATTGCATTCCAGCAGTCAATTCCATCGCTTGATCGCCTCTTGCAGGTGTATAGACATCTAAAAATGTCCGTGATATATCCTGATACTCCTCTTTCGCAATAGGCTCCTCTAAAAACCGACCACGCAACTGACGATAAGGTTGCTCTCCGATTTTACTGAACAAAAACGTTGATAGAAGCGGATCATTGAAGAAAGAAGGTGCATCGAGCGGCGGTAATAGTTCGTAGAGGAAAGACCTCTTATTTATTTCTTGTTTTTTCTTATACGTACGTAATAATCCAATAGCTTCTAACGAAATCCTCGCTTCAAAAATGGTTTGAAGTGGGAAAGAAGACATATTCATCAAATAATAGTGGGTATGTTCTTGCGGTTCTCTGCTTTCCGCATCTGTCCACAGTGTCATAAACAGACTGACCGCTTCGGGACCGATCAGTGGCTGATAAAAAAGCGTTAGCATCTGCCGATCATATGCAGAAAAAGGATGTGCTAACTTTACTTCGAAGGAATCGACAGGCTGCAACTCTGTATAAAGCATTTTAACAATCGCCTCCCCTTCTAGATTACAACTTACTCTTGTTCTTCATCTTTCCTGTTTTGCAATTGTTGCAACTCGTCTATGAAGATTGTGATGTCTTTGTAGTGGCGGTAGACAGATGCAAATCGTACATAGGCAACTTCATCCACATCCACTAATCGTTCCATCACCATTTCTCCCACTTGTTCGGAATCTATTTCGACATTTCCTGAGCTTCTTAGTTCTTTTTCGATAGACGCCACGATATCTTTTAATTGCTCGATCGGTACCGCGCGTTTTTCACAAGCGCGAATTAATCCTCTCAGCAACTTTTCACCGCTGAATTCTTCTCGCGTCTTATCTTTCTTTACGACAACTAACGGAGAATGCTCCACTTTTTCAAATGTCGTGAAACGAAAACTGCATTTTTCGCATTCACGTCTTCGTCGAATGGAGCGATTTTCTTCCGCGGGCCGTGAATCAATTACACGTGTTCCGTTGTAGTGACAAGCTGGACATAACATAGTTAGTTCCTCCGCATATTCATTAGTACTTTTCATTATAACAGAAACTATCCATACAACAACAAACGGACATAGAAAAGCACTTCATCCTGTAAGATGAAGTGCCGATTCATTCATTAAGAAGTTACTTTGTCAGTTAATGCAGAAGCGACTTTTTTCGCCAATTGCACAACACGTGCTGAATAACCCCATTCATTATCATACCATGCAAGTACTTTGATTTTACGATCGCCCATGACGATAGTAGAAAGTCCGTCAAGTGTTGCAGATTCTGTTGTCGTATTGAAGTCGATCGATACAAGTGGTTCTGTAGTAAAGCGAAGAATGCCTTTCATCGGGCCTTCTGCAGCTTTACGGAACGCATTGTTCACTTCTTCAACCGTCACATCTTTTTCTACGTCCACCACCAGATCCACAAGGGATACGTTCGGTGTCGGGATACGTAATGCTAGACCATGAATCTTCCCTTCAAGTTCAGGGAGTACAAGTGATAAAGCTTTTGCAGCACCTGTTGAAGTAGGAATGATGGACTCTCCGCAAGAACGCGCGCGACGCAAATCTTTATGTGGGTTGTCTAGGTTCTTCTGATCATTCGTATAGGCATGTACTGTTGTCATCAAGCCGTTTACAATACCAAATTCATCATTCAATACTTTTGCAACGGGCGCTAAACAATTTGTCGTACAACTAGCATTAGAAATTACACTATGTTTGTTGACGTCTAATTTGTCGTCATTTACTCCGATGACAACTGTTACGTCTTCATTTTTACCTGGAGCTGTTAAAATTACTTTCTTTGCTCCGGATTCCAAATGAAGTGCTGCTTTCTCACGGGAGTTGAATACGCCTGTTGATTCTATAACAATATCTACACCCAGTTCTTTCCAAGGTAATTTCGAAGGGTCACGCTCAGAAATTAATTGTACACGTTTGCCATCGACAATTATTGCGTTTTCTTCTGCTACGATTTCACCATCGAAAACTCCGTGTGTTGAGTCATATTTCAAGAGATGTGCAATTGTTTCAGCGGGATATGTCGCATTGACAGCAACAAGATTAACATCATCTTCTTTGATAATCTGGCGGAATACCATCCGTCCAATACGGCCAAGTCCGTTAATTGCAATTTTTGTAGTCATTAAAGGGATCCTCCTGCATGTATGTTATACTTTATATCTTTAATCGTTCATTAGTATAACATATTTTATCCTTATGCCAACACTATTACACATTAAATTCACAAATTAATTCCCTACAGCCATTATCTTGGCACAGCTTGCCAATTTTCGAGGATTGCATCCAACTGTTTTTCCGTTTCATCTAGTGTCTCGTTATTGTATATAACCGCGTCAGCACCTTGTTCTTTGCTATCCATATCCAACTGCGATGCGATTCTGGCATCCGCTTCTGCTTCTGTCCATTCGTTGCGAGCCATCAGTCTTTGCTTTTGAATTTGCTTCGTGACCGAAACGACGATAATCTTTTCTACATAATCCTGCAGTCTACTTTCAAAAAGTAACGGGATGTCCATAATGACGGTTTGATAGCCTTGAGTTAAATAGTCTTCTTTCTGATTGACCATTCGCCCCCTGATTGCAGGGTGCATTAATTCATTTAACTGTTGCCGTTTCTTTTGATTACCAAAAATTATGGCCCCGAGCTGTTCGCGATTTAATGTGCCATCTTCGCGTAACACTTCTTTACCGAAAGTCCGTTGAATTTTATCAAGCAATGGGCTACCTGGCTCAACAACTTCCCTCGCGATGACATCCGCATCGACAATAGGGTAACCTTTTTCACGCAACATATTGGCTACAGTACTTTTCCCGCTTGCAATACTTCCCGTCAATCCGATAATCACGTTCACCACTCCTTATTTTTGGCATGCTGGACAATAGACAGAGGTTCTGCCCGCAATCTGCTTACTTTTTGTCGGTGTATCGCATGTTACACATGTTTTTTTACCGTACATATGCAGTCGATCTTGCATCGTTCCCGCATTGCCGTTAACTGAACGGTAATCGGATATTGTACTGCCCCCCGCGTCGATACTTTCTTGCAAAACGCGTACAATCTCTTCAAACAATAAGATTTTACGCTTCCTGCTAATCCGTTCCGCTGTACGACCCGGATGAATTTTCATATGAAACAGCGCTTCCGTAGCGTAAATATTGCCGCATCCCGAAATGACTTTTCCATCCATGATCACTTCTTTAATAGGTTTTCTTTTATATTTCGGAGTTTCTGCCATCGATAAAAAATGGTCCAGCGCTTCTTCAGAAAAAGGTTCGGGTGCCATCTCTAACAAAGGAGGGAAATCTTCTTCCGTCTGCAGTAGACGCATTTCGCCGAATCTTCGTATATCCGAGTAGACTAGTAATCCGCCATCTTCCATTTCTAAAAAGACATGTGCATGTTTCCGAAACTTGTCTTCTGTAATTTCATCAAGAGAGTTCACGACAAACCATGCACCCGTCATGCCAAGATGGCTGACGAGTAGGTATGGTTGGTTTTCCTTCACTAAATAAAAATAAATATATTTACTGCGACGCACAATTTTCTCAATTTGCATGTGCTCCATGCCGTGAAGAAAGTCGTCTACAGATTTACCTTTGATAATCGTTTCTTTTCCAGCTGTTTTAGAAATGACCACGGTATCCGATACAGAAAGTTGCTTAACCGTACGCCCTTCCACGAGCGGTGCGAGATCACGCACCACTCCTTCTACTTCCGGTAGTTCTGGCATGTATATCACTCACTTTGTTTCGTACCAAGACTTGCCATAATTCCAATCGACCTTCAACGGAACGTCGAGTTGAATGGTTTGTTCCATCACTTCCGGTACGATTTCTTTTAATTTCTCTAGCTCTTCCATCGGCGCTTCAAATATCAATTCATCATGCACTTGCAGTAACATACGCGCTTGCATATTTTCTTTTTCAAGTCTGGCATCCATATCGATCATCGCTTGTTTAATGATGTCTGCTGCCGTTCCTTGAATTGGTGTATTCATCGCCGTACGCTCCGCAAAACCTCGCAAGTTGAAATTCGAACTCGTGATATCCGGTAAATAACGTCTACGTTTCAATAGTGTCGTCACATAGCCTTTTAGCTTAGCGTCGGTAATACTATCATCCATATACTGTTTGACGCCCGGGAAGCTTGCTAGATACGTATCGATAAACGTCCCTGCTTCTTTACGGGTAATGTTTAAACTTTGTGATAATCCATAATCACTGATGCCATAGACGATACCAAAGTTGACAGCTTTTGCTGCGCGACGCATATTGCTATCGACATCCTCTTCTTTCACACCAAAAACGTCCATTGCAGTTTTCGTATGAATGTCCGCACCTTCGCGGAATGCTTCAATTAATTTTTCATCTTGCGAAATATGTGCAAGTACACGCAGTTCAATTTGTGAATAGTCAGCCGCAAACATAATCCAATCTGTTTCAGATGGAATGAAAGCTGCACGAATTTTGCGCCCTTCTTCCAAACGAATTGGGATATTTTGCAAGTTCGGATTGATCGAGCTCAATCTTCCCGTCTGTGTTAAAGCCTGCTGGAATCGTGTATGAATCTTTCCATCTTCGTGAATTTCTTTTGTGAGACCTTCAATATAGGTTGAATTTAATTTACCAAGCTGCCTGTATAGTAAAATATGTTGAATGATTTCATGTTCACTTTCGAGCTTCTCTAGCACGTCCGCAGCTGTCGAGTAACCCGTCTTCGTTTTCTTGATAGGAGTCAATCCGATTTTCTCAAATAAAATGACACCGAGCTGTTTAGGGGAATTAATATTGAATTTCTCGCCAGCCATTTCATAAATCGTCTTTTCAATTACCGCCAGACGTTCCGATAACTGCTCACCAATCGTCTTTAGCACATCCACGTCCGTTTTCACACCGGTTACTTCCATTTTTCCGAGTATCTTTGCTAACGGTAATTCGAGGTCATGGAACAAGTCTTGCTGTTCATTGTCTTCCAACTGTTTTGTGACAACTGGATACAGCTCCCACACCGCATGTGCTTTTCTCGCAGTATGATTGGCAAGTTGTTCAGATGCCGGTATAGTTCGTTTTGCCCCTTTACCGTAGACCACTTCATCACTTTCTACACCATGGTAGCCAAATGAACGTGCGATTTCGGAGACTTCATTCGTCGAGAATGAAGGATTGACGATGTATGCCGCCAGCATGAGATCGAATTCTGCACCATTTAGTTCCATGCCAAGGCGCGCAATCGCTGCATAAGCTGATTTGGAATCGGAAACTAATTTACGTGTTGTCTGGTCTGCAATCCAGTTCTTAAAGAGATCCGATGTAGTCGCTATTTCAGTAGAAATGAAATACGTATCGGTGTCATCTGAAAGACCGATACCCAAAATATCTTGAGATAAATAATTATCACCGTCAATCTCGACATGCAGAGACATCGTATCCGTCAGCATTTCAGAAGTAATCTCTTCCACGGTGTGAACGTTAATTTCTTCCAGTGGTTGAACCTCGGTAGATACATCCATCTTTTCAAGCAATGATTTAAATTGTAATTCTTTATATAGTTGTATTACTTCTTCTTCGTTTCGTCCGACAAAGTCCATATCATTCAATGACACAGTAATCGGTGCGTGTACTTCAATTGTCGCGAGTTCTTTACTCATGAACGCTTGATCTTTATTATTCACGAGGTTTTCTTTCATTTTCTTTGCAGTGATTTGCTCTATCGATTCATAGACTTCCTCTACAGAACCGTATTCCTTCAATAATTTGATGGCAGTTTTTTCGCCAATCCCAGGTACGCCTGGGATATTGTCGGACGCATCGCCCATCAATCCTTTCATATCGATGATCTGCGATGGCGCAAGACCATATTTTTCTTCGATATGCGCAGGCGTGTATTTTTCAAGATCGGTAATGCCTTTTCTTGTTATGCATACCGTCGTCTGATCATTTGCCAGTTGCGTTAAATCTTTATCTCCAGAAATGATGACAACTTCCGCTTCTGCATCACTGCATTCTCTGCTCAATGTCCCGATAATGTCGTCCGCTTCATATAGATCGAGTTCATACTGCGTGATGCCGAATGCTTCAATTAGTTTACGAATATACGGGAACTGTTCCGAAAGCTCAGGCGGTGTTTTTTGCCGTCCACCTTTGTATTCTGTATACGTACTGTGACGGAATGTAGTTTTTCCTGCATCCCACGCTACGATCACATGCGTCGGTTTTTCATTCGCTAAGATGGTCTCTAACATCATAGTAAAACCATATACCGCGTTTGTATGAACCCCTTTTTCATTCGTTAATAACGGTAAAGCGAAAAACGCACGATAGGCTAAGCTATTTCCATCCAATAAGACGACTTTCTTTTTCGTCAAAATCCATCCCACTCCTTTATGTTCGTCACTATAAAAAAAACGTCATTTTCATCTAGTTTACCACGTTTGGCAACTCGAATGAAAATGACGTACTTATGATTACTCGATATTGCCGCTTAATAGCTTGGCATATGGAGAATCAGCTGGTAGGATGATCATCGTTTCGTCATCCACGACTTTCGTATAAGACTGAAGTGTTCTATACAGTTTGTAGAATTCTGGGTCTTTTGCATACGCCTCGTTATAAATTCTTGCCGCTTCCGCTTCACCTTGCGCAGTAACGATCGCTGCTTCTTTTTTCGCTTTTGCTAACATTTCCTGAACTACACGATCTGTTTCTGCCTCAATCTTCTGCTTCGCTGCATCCCCTTCAGAAAGGTAAGATTGTGCAGTCGAATCACGCTCTGAAATCATTCGTGTGTAGATAGACTGTTCGTTTTCTTCAGGTAAATCAATACGCTTCATACGAACATCCACTACTTTAATACCGTAATTCCCATCGTCCAAAAACTTATTTACTTTGGCCGTCACATCGTCATTCAAGCTTCCGCGTGAAGAGTCTTCATCATTGACAACATTGACATAATCTAGACGTCCCATTTCATTACGGACTACAGAATAAATGAATTCTTCCATTCTAGCTTCGGCATTGACAATATTACGTGCATTGGAAATCATTTTAGCAGGATCTGTAATATGCCATATTGCATAATTATCAATGATGATCCGTTTCTTGTCTTTTGTATTAATTTCCGCTTCTGATACGTTAGAAGTCATTCGGTTTTTCGGCAACGTACTGACACTTTGAATAAATGGTATTTTCATATGCATTCCGGGCTTTTCGATAATTCGCGTTATCTCACCGAACTGACGGACGACCCGGTATTCATTTTCTTTGACGATAAATAAGTTGGATAACAGAATCACCAGAATCGCAAAAACGACTGTTAACGAGATAATGAGTTTTGTGTACTTTTTCATATCAAACGCTCTTTTCGGTCGCATCTGCGTAACTTTGGGATCAGCATCTGGTTTCTGAGTATTTCTTTTTTGGTCGGTTTCCCCCATCTTCTTAAGGGCATCTTCTATCTTCTTGAAAGGGTTTTGTTCGTTACTCATGAAGCTTTCCCTCCTTTTTCAGCCGACTTATCCTTTTCTCCCGTTACAGGCGGCTGATCTATTTGCAGCTGTTGGAGTGGTAAATACTTCATCGTTTCTCCGCTGTCGTTCATAATATACAGATTTGCTTTAGGTAACACTTGCTCTAGCGTCTCAATGATCAAACGCTCACGAGTGATATCTTTACTTTTCGCATATTCATTATATAAATCACTGAATACCGCCACGTCACCACGCGCTTGTTCGATACGTGCCGTCTTTTTCCCTAGCGCTTGGGATTTGATTGCGTCACGTTCACCAATTGCTTCTTTCGTTCTTTGATTCTCGTACTTTTTCGCTTCATTAATCTTCGTGTTTTTCGTTTCGCGCGCATCGGTTACAGCGGTAAATGCTGCACGTACCTCTGCATTGGGTAATTCAACATCTTGCAACTTCACGCCTTGTACCGCTATACCGATATCATATTTCTCTACCAAACTAGTCAATAACTCACGAGTCTTTGCTTCAATTTCTGCTTTCCCATCCGTTAGCGCCGCATCAATTGTGGAACTACCGATGACAGAACGTATGGAAGCAGATGCCGCATCCCTCAAGATTTCAATGGGGTCTTCTGCATTGAATAAATACTTCTTCGGATCCACTATACGCCACTGCACTGTCAGATCGGTCAGCACGATATATTCGTCCCCTGTTATCATCTTTGTTTCCTTATCAACGATTTCACCCGACTTATCTTGTTTGTAACCGAAATGAATGCTGTACGTTTCTTTTGATAAGATTTCTGTTTTCTGAATCGGCCAAGGTAATTTAAAATGTAGACCAGAGTCCGTCACGGGTGCGCCAGCTTGACCGAATGAAATGACGACAGCTTGTTCAGATTCATCTACTGTGTACCACGTAGTAAAGACGATCAATAAAAGTAATAAGCCGGTGACAAACAAGCCAAGTGTCACCAGGATCCTCTTTGTGCTCATATCTGTTCCTCCTTTTCTATGTATGACTACTGTACGGAACAGTAGTCGAGTAAGTTTCATTTTTCTATACTACATTTGTTCATCAATGGGTAAATGAATACGAAAAACAGTGCCGACACCCACTTCACTGTCCACTGTGACAGTGCCTTGATGCGCTTCAGCAATGTGTTTCACAATCGCTAGACCCAATCCTGTACCACCTGATTCCCTGCTTCTCGCACGATCTACGCGGTAAAAACGTTCAAATAGTCGCGGTAACTCTGAAGGCATGATGCCAATCCCTTGATCGCGAACCGTGATTTCCACGTTTCCTTCTATTTCTTCTACAGAGACCGTCACAATCGTTTTCTCTTGCGAGTAGGCAATGGCATTATTCAATAAGTTCACCATGACTTGCACTAAACGATCATGATCTGCAGGAATTATGAATTGTTCTGGCATATGCAAATCAATTTGCATATCTTTTTCCTGTACTCTTGCCTGAACGATCTTGATGGATTGCTCGACTACTTCAATAACATCCACAGGCTCTCGTGTAATTTCAAAGCTTCCACGTTCCATGCTAGATAATCGCAATAAATCTTCAATCAATAATTGCAGACGATTACTTTCCTTATACATAATCTCTAGGAAATCTTTCTTTACCACAGGATCTTCCACCACACCGTCAAGCAACATTTCCGAAAAACCTTTAATCGATGTAACAGGTGTTTTTAATTCATGGGACACATTCGCTACGAAATCTTTACGTATTTGTTCCAGGCGGACCAACTCTGTAATATCATGCATGATAATAACGATTCCAAGCCAGTTGCCGTTTTCACCTATAACAGGCGCGCCGTATACTTCTAAATGGCGGATGCCTTCCTTGAGTACTACTTGAGATTGGAATGAACGTACTTCCTCTGTTAAAAAAATGGTTTCAATTTCTCTTTCAATATCCGCTGGCAATCCGATATCTTTAAACGTTTTTCCCATTAGCTCTTCTCCATCGCGATGGAAGGTTTCTTCAAACACGCGATTGACCAAGTTGATTGCACCTTGCCTGCCAAACATCAATAGGCTACTACCAATGCTACTGACCAATGTCTTTAAGCGCTCTTGTTCCATTGCGCGAAGTGCAGAGTTTCCTTGTAATTTCTGCGCGACTTCATTGATGGAATTCGTCAGTTGATGATTGATTTCCGAGTCTTCATTATGCGCTCGCGCCTGATAATTGCCTCGTGCCAATTGATGAATAACACCTGTGAAGTGATCAATCGGCTGAACATACTGCTGAAGGATTTTTGCCATAACGAACATCGTGACGACAAATACTAAAACGAGTGTAAACAGTAAGTAGACCCAATAGGTTTGTTGTATTGTTGCATCCACATTTTCTCCAAATAAATGAAAAAATTGTCCTAAGATAATTCCTAGCACAATTAATAGAATGGATAAAATGATGGCGGATGCAGTTAAAATTCGTGTGTAATAGTACTTCATCTAGTTTTGCTCCCCGAACTTGTAACCGACGCCTCTCATCGTTTTAATATAGCGCGGTTTCCTCGTATTTTCTTCGATTTTATCGCGCAGATGGCTCACATGTACATCCACAATTCTAGAATCTCCTGCAAATTCGTAATTCCAGACTGCCTGTAGCAACTGATCACGAGAGAACACGCGATTTGGATGCTTCATGAAATAAACAAGCAACTCAAATTCTTTAGGTGTAAATTCTAACGGCTTTTCGTCCAAGTACACTTCCAAGCGTTCCGGATATACTGTCAGCTGTCCCGCAACCAATTTCTTTTCCTTCATATGGTTGCGCTCACCTGTACGCCTAAGAACTGCACGTACTCTTGCCGCCACTTCACGGGGACTAAAAGGCTTGGTCATATAATCATCGGCACCCATTTCTAGCCCAACGATTTTATCCATCTCTTCCCCTTTAGCAGTCAACATGATGATTGGCGTTTCAATATTTTCTTTTCTCAACATACGGCAGACTTCTATTCCGTCTATTTTCGGCAACATTAAATCTAGAATAATCAAATCGGGTTGTTCATCTAATACTTTTTCCACGGCTTCTTCGCCGTCATTTGCGAGTACTGTTTTATAGTCCGCTTGCTGCAATGTGAATTCAAGTAGTTTTTGTATAGATTGTTCATCTTCCACAATTAAAATCTTTTGCTGTTTAATTCCCATCCGACGATTCCTTTGTTTGTGCCAGTTTGACAGGAAGCTTTTGTGGCGCGATCACTACTACTTCTCCGCTCATAATTCGTTCGCCTTCCTGATCAGTTGCATCTACTTGGATCGTTACTTGGTTTGACTGAACTTCAAGTTTCGTGACTTCCAGAACGAATTCGACTATCGAGTAATGATAGACCGGTTTAGGAAAATGCAGTTGCTGATTGATTATATGTGCGCCTGGTCCTGGCATATGTTTCGAAATGGCGGCTGTTACGATACCCGTCAACATAATGGGTGGAACGATCGGCTGTCCATATATCGTCTCCGCTGCATAATCATGTTGCAGATAAAGCGGATTGGCATCATTCGTTAATCCCAGGTATAGCATCAAATCTTTATCTTCTATTTTCTCGGTTAAGTGTAACCTCTCACCGATTTCCAACTCTGTGATATCTTTCCCTATCAATTTCCGTCTACTTTTCAACAAACAAACCCCTCCTATATTTCTAAAGTCATCTTTGAAAAAAAGCTGAAAATTACTTCAATAATTAAATTATAACAATCCACCCAAGAAAAATCGAGCTAACGAGAAAAAAGATCGGACGGCTACAAAGCTGTCCGATCCCCAACCTATAATTTTACGATAGAACACTCATGACTGTACGTACAGAATCAGCGGACTTTTGAAGCCCCATTTTCTCATCGTCAGTCAATTCAAGTTCTATGATCTTTTCAATACCGTTCGCACCTAATACAGTCGGAACACCTAAATAAATACCGTTCATACCATATTCGCCTTCTAGAAACGCGATTGATGGTAATACTCGTTTTTGGTCTTTCAAAATAGCTTCTGTCATTTCAACCAATGCAGCAGCCGGCGCATAATATGCAGACCCATTACCTAACAGATTGACGATTTCAGCTCCACCTTTACGTGTACGTTCTACAATCTCTTCCAGACGACCAGCAGAGATCAAGTTTTCAAGAGGCACACCACCAGCAGTCGAATAACGCACTAGAGGCACCATATCGTCTCCATGGCCACCTAAAACGAATCCTGTTACATCTTTCACGGATAGATTCAATTCTTGCGCGACAAACGTTCGGAAACGAGCTGTATCCAGTACACCCGACTGACCAATCACACGTTCTTTAGGGAATCCAGATTCTTTATACACAGTATACGTCATGGCATCCACTGGATTCGTCAGAACGATAATCTTCGTATCAGGAGAATACTTTACAATTTCAGCTGTCACGGACTTCATGACTTTTTGATTTGTCTGTACTAAGTCGTCACGGCTCATTCCAGGTTTACGCGCAATACCCGCAGTAATAACCACTACATCCGAATCTTTTGTATCCTCGTAATTGGATGTACCGATGATGTTGGCATCAAACCCCTGAACCGGACCAGCTTCCAACATGTCCAATGCTTTGCCTTTCGTCGGATTTTCCATTGATGGAATATCCACGATGACGACATCGCATAATTCTTTTTGAGCTAAAAGGAATGCAGTTGTTGCTCCAGTAAAACCAGATCCGATAACCGATACTTTTTTACGCTTCAATGACATGTAAAACTCTCCTTTTTCAGAACAAGATAGTAGAAAGAGGGGGATTCTCATCCCCCTCTTTCGTCATGCTTATAGGTTTTTGATTAGTGCGTCTGCAAATCCAGAAGTGCTTACTTCTTCCGCATTGTCCATTAGACGTGCGAAATCGTATGTCACTACTTTAGATGCGATAGATTTTTCGATAGAAGCCGTGATTAGATCAGCCGCCTCGTTCCAGCCAAGATGTTGAAGCATCATAACGCCTGATAGCAATACGGATGAAGGGTTAACTTTATCCAATCCTGCATATTTCGGTGCTGTTCCGTGAGTTGCTTCAAAGATCGCATGTCCAGACTCGTAGTTAATGTTCGCTCCCGGTGCGATTCCGATTCCGCCTACTTGTGCAGCAAGCGCATCAGAAACGTAGTCACCGTTCAAGTTCATTGTAGCTACTACGTCAAATTCTTTTGGACGAGTCAGGATTTGTTGCAAGAAGATATCCGCAATTGCATCTTTTACGATGATTTTGCCTGCAGCTTCTGCATCAGATTGTGCTTTATTCGCAGCATCTGTTCCTTCAGCATCTTTAATACGGTCATATTCTCTCCATGTGAATACTTTGTCGCCGAATTCTTCTTCAGCCAACTCGTATGCCCAGTTCGCGAATGCGCCTTCTGTGAACTTCATGATGTTTCCTTTGTGTACAATCGTCAAAGATTTACGACCTTCTTCAATCGTATAGTTCAATGCTGAACGAACGAGACGCTTTGTGCCTTCTTCAGAAATCGGTTTGATACCAAGTCCTGAAGTTTCAGGGAAACGAATATTTTTAACACCTAACTCGGTTTGAAGGAAGTTAATTAATTTTTTCACTTCGTCAGAACCTTCTTGGTACTCAATACCTGCATAGATGTCTTCTGTGTTTTCACGGAAAATAACCATGTCACAATCCTCAGGACGTTTCACGGGTGAAGGTACTCCTTGGAAATAACGAACCGGACGCAAGCACGTGTATAGATCAAGTTCTTGACGTAGTGCTACGTTCAATGAACGGAATCCTCCACCGATCGGCGTAGTAAGTGGTCCTTTAATCGCAATTAGATATTCTTTAATTGTGTCAAGAGTTTCTTGTGGAAGCCAGTCACCAGTTTCGTTGAATGCCTTTTCTCCTGCAAGAACTTCTAACCAATTAATCTTCTTTTTTCCGTCATAAGCTTTTTCAACAGCTGCTTCGATAACACGTGAAGCTGCATGCCAAATATCCGGACCTGTGCCGTCACCTATAATGAAAGGAATCGTTGCGTGATCTGGGACGTTTAAAACACCGTTAGTTACTGTAATCTTTCCTTCGTTAGCCATTATTGATATCCTCCTGAGTTCAAAATCAGTGGGCCGGTATACGAGATACCGCCCCACGAATTTACTATTTTTTATCGTTCATTGATTGGAACATACTTTTGCATGCCTGGTCCAACGTACTCTGCACGTGGGCGGATCAAGCGGTTGTTTTCGTATTGCTCCAGGATATGTGCAATCCATCCTGAAAAACGTGAAACAGCAAAAATAGGTGTGAAAATATCATGATCGATGTCTAATGAATGATATACCGAAGCGGAGTAGAAATCAACATTTGGAGGCAATTTCTTTTCTCCAGTGACAATTGCTTCGATCTTTTCAGACATATTGTACCACTTTTCTTCACCACGAAGAGCAGTCAATCGCTTAGACATTTCACGTAAGTGCTTCGCTCGTGGATCACCTTGACGGTATACACGGTGTCCGAAGCCCATGATTTTTTCTTTATTAGCCAGTTTTTCACGAATATATGACTCGACCTTATCTTCATCGCCGATCTCCATTAGCATATTCATAACCGCTTCGTTTGCACCGCCATGTAATGGACCTTTAAGAGCGCCAATTGCAGCAGTAACGCCAGAATACATATCAGATAGAGTAGCCACACATACGCGCGCTGTGAATGTCGATGCGTTCAATTCATGGTCTGCGTGTAGTACAAGTGCTTTATTGAATGCTTCTTCAGCGATATCAGCAGGCTCTTCCCCAGAAAGCATGTAAAGGAAGTTTGCCGCATAGCTTAAACCTTTTTTAGGTGCTACTGGCTCTTGTCCTTTTCTGATACGTGCGAATGCAGTAACTACAGTTGCAACTTTAGCTTGAAGCTTAACTGCTTTATTGTAGTTTTCTTCAGGTGACATATCTTCCGCTTTTTCATCGTATAATCCTAGAAGCGAGATTGCTGTACGAAGTGCCGCCATTGGATGCACTTTGTCGATCGGATACGTTTTAAAGTGGTCAAGAACCCCTTGTGGAATTGCTGCGTTATCTTCCAACTGCTGTTTCAATTCAGCTAGTTCCTTTTCGTTTGGCAAACGTTTATGCCAAAGTAGATAAACTACTTCTTCGAAACTAGCATTTTCTGCTAAATCATCGATACCATATCCTACGTATGTAAGAGTGTCATCGATAATGGAACTGATTTGAGTTTGTGCTGCCACGATACCTTCCAAACCTTTTGTTGCTGTCATGATATTCGCTCCTTCTTCCCAGTTTGGTCATCTCCCTGAAGCGGAGTGCAGAAACGATGACCATCTGCCAATTATATTTTATCTAAAACGCTTACAAAGTCCATTATAAGCAACTTGAACGGTTTTGTGAATGGTAAAGATGTTTTTTATTTATTATTACCCGAAAGGAATGGACAAATTCCCATGATATCCATCGACTCCAAACGCTTCCAAACCTACGCCCGTCAATGGTTACCGGCTATATTAATCATAATTTCTCTCATCGTGATTCCACCTGTTGGATTTGCGATAGTTTTCGCTTTCTTCACCGCTCCGCTTATGAATTCTTTAATAGCCCTTACAAAACTGCCGGCTTTTTTAGCTGCTTTACTCATAATGGGGATGCTTGCCTCTTTAGTATACACCTTCCTATTCCTATCAATCAATGGATTGATTTCTGTCATTTGGACAATGGAAGATCAATTAGGCGTAATTATTGAAATGATGGATAATCAAGGATGGAACCTACACGCGGCCGCAGAACAATTTATCCAACTAAGTCATGAAGCGATGGAGGGGGTCATTAGTTTACTGCAAAAGACTTTCCAGCAGATCTTCAGCACATTTTTATTTATTATTGCGTACTTTTTCGCTTTACGAGAAAGTGCTACCAATCGTTTTTGGTTTTTAGTGTACTTTCCTAAAAACTTCAGACAGGTAGCACGCAGGATTTTTGAGAGGTCAAGCCGTTTGATGGGACATTTTTTCTCCGTTCAAATTCGACTATTTATCATGACGTTTATTCTAATGGCTGCCGGTTTTTGGCTTCTCGATTTCGAGTCATTCGTAACTAAAGCATTTTTGATTTCATTAGTCGATAGTATTCCGTTCCTTGGAATAGGTCTCGTGTTTTTGCCGATGATTGCCTTTTCCTTCTATATTGACGACATGCATTCGGCTATTGGCTTAGTCGTTTTGTACATCGTTTTACTTGTATGCAGGCAGATGGTTGAATCCATATTATGGGCACACACCTTTAAATTACGCACTGTACATTCATTTGTTATTACGGCTTGCGCTGTTTATTTATTCGGATTATACGGCATCATGTTTTTACCATTCTTCCTATTTATTGCGTTAAAAGTTAAGGAACATCCTACGTTTACATAACTCGGATTTGCCCGTTACGTATTTTATTGTAAATCCACTTGACGATAAATGGGTACAGTATTTTACGTGGGCCACTAAACAACAATACTAATCCCATAATGTCTGTGATGAAACCAGGTATTAATAATAATAAACCACCTAGTAAAATACACACGCTATCTACTAATGCTTTACCAGGAGTTTCTCTATTGGCCATACGGACCTGTAAATCACGCCATGCACGAAGCCCTTGTTTCTTCGCAAGATACGCGCCACCAATTCCTGTTATGATAATAATCAAAATCGTAGGCATGATACCGAGCGTTTTGCCTGAGATCATTAATAAAGCCAGTTCTGTAGTCGGTACGATAATAAATAATGCTATTAACCATTTCATATAGTGACCTCCAAAAAGACCGCTTTCTCTTAACGAGAAGCGGTCTGTATGTTTTTACAATACTTTTGCGTGACCGTTGTAGATCACACCACTCGCTGCGTCCATTGTAATGTCACTGCCATTTTTAATAACAGATGTGATATTTTCCACCCCTACGATAACAGGTATACCAAGACTCAAACCAACTACCGCGGCGTGACTAGTCAAACCGCCCGTTTCAGTAATGATACCTGCACATCGCTCGAGCGCTGCAAACATATCACGGTCTGTAGAATGCGTAACAATAATGTCGCCTTCTTTAATTTGTGTCAATGCTTCTTGTGAATTCTTGATGATTTTCGCTTTACCGAAAGCAACGTTTTTGCCGATGCCTTGTCCTCGACCGATTAAATCACCGATCACATGTAATTTCATCAAGTTCGTTGTACCCGCTTCACCAACCGGTACCCCCGCTGTGATAATGACTACATCTCCATGCGTTACATATTGATGTTTTACACTCTCTTCGACTGATTCCTGAAGGATCCCGTCGATGTCCAGTGCTTTCTTTCCAACGATTGGATACACTCCCCAAACTAGCGTCAGCTTATTGGAAACCACTTCGGAACGTGTAACCGCTATAATTGGAACACCTGGACGGTATTTTGCGATCATCGTCGCTGTTTGACCACTTTCAGTTGGTGCTAAAATCGCTTTTACATTCAAGTTTAGTGCTGTATAAGACGCTGCTTGTCCAATTGCCTCTGTAAGATTTCCTTCTTTTTCTCTCGTTCTTGTGGAAACGACAGAATGGAAGTCCATAGATTCTTCAGTAGAAAGTGCGATCTTGCACATGACTTTTACAGATTCGACCGGATATAATCCAGCAGCCGTCTCACCCGAAAGCATGACAGCATCTGAACCATCCAAAATCGCATTGGCTACATCGCTTGCTTCTGCGCGTGTAGGACGTGGGTTTCTTTGCATAGAATCCAACATTTGAGTGGCTGTAATAACCGGTTTACCGTATTGGTTACATTTACGAATCATCATTTTTTGTACCAAAGGAACTTCCTCAGCTGGAATTTCTACTCCTAGATCTCCACGAGCAACCATCAGACCATCAGATAACTGGAGGATTGCATCGAGATTGTCGACACCTTCCTGATTTTCAATCTTCGGTACGATATGGATATGTCCACCATTATTATTTTCCAGTAGTTCACGGATTTGAATGACGTCAGATGCACGACGGACAAAAGAAGCCGCGATAAAATCGACGCCTTGTTCAATACCGAACAAGATATCTTCTTTGTCTTTATCCGTAATTCCCGGCAATTGAACGGAAACATTCGGAACGTTAACACCTTTATTATCTTTTAAAGGACCTGCGTTGATCACTTTGGTGTGGATCAAACCTTTTTCCGTATCCTTACCTGTTACTTCAAGTTCGATTAATCCATCATCTAGTAAGACAAATGAACCACGTTCCACATCATGAATTAACTTTTCGTAGGTAACGGAAAATGTTTCTGCAGTGCCGAGTACTTCTTGCATCGAAATATCTACTGCTTGTCCACGCACCAATTCAATTTGACCATCTTTCATTTTATGCGTCCGAATTTCAGGACCTTTCGTGTCAAGTAGAATTCCTACCATTTTTTCTTTTTCTGCTGCTGCTTTGCGGATTCTTTCAATACGTACTCTATGCTCTTCTTGGGTGCCATGGGAGAAGTTTAGACGTGCAACGTTCATCCCTGCGTCAATCAGCTTTAGTAGTCCTTCATATGATTCACTTGCTGGGCCGATTGTACACACAATTTTTGTCTTTCTCACTACTTATCGCTCCTCTGCGTCATGTCGGCTCTGACTAATTAAATAGATAATGTTTCTGCTAAATCTACTAATGACAAATCCAACTTTTCTCGTTTAATAAAGACTTCCTCTAAGTTATAGTCTACCACTTTATGATTTCTCATACCAACAGCAGAACTTTTCTTTCCGGATAACAATGTTTCAACAGCTCTTGCACCGTATTGACTAGCAATTACCCGATCACGTGCAGATGGCGAGCCGCCTCGCTGCATATGTCCTAAAATGGATACACGGGTTTCAATACCCGCTTCTTTTTTTAGTAGTTCTGCCAGTTGCGTGGCAGACATCATACCTTCCGCTAATACGATAATACTGTGCTTTTTACCACGACTCGTACTGCTCCTTAGGCGTTCAACAATAGCGTGTATGTTAAATGGCTTCTCAGGCAGTATAATCGATTCAGCACCGCCACCAAGCCCTGCCCATAACGCGAGATCACCTGCGTCACGACCCATTACTTCAATAATGAAAGAACGTTCATGAGATGTTGCAGTATCTCGGATTTTATCAATTACTTGGACTACGGTATTCAATGCAGTATCAAAACCGATCGTAAATTCTGTTCCGGTAATATCGTTATCAATTGTAGCAGGTACACAAGCACAAGGAACACCCAATTTCACAAGTTCATTGGCTCCTTTAAACGACCCATCTCCACCAATGACGACCAATCCTTCAATCGCATGAAGCTTGATTTGCTCCATTGCTTTGGCACGACCTTCTTCCGTCATGAACGCCGGACATCTTGCAGATCGCAATATCGTTCCGCCACGCTGAATGATATCTCCGACTGAACCAAGCTGGAATTGCTCAATTTTACCGTCAATCAATCCTTGATACCCATTGAACACACCGGAAACTTCCACCCCTTCGAAGAGAGCTTTCCTGACTACGGAACGAATGGCCGCATTCATTCCCGGTGCGTCGCCACCACTTGTTAAGACCGCAATTTTTTTCATGTCGATCCCATCCTTTAATCATATCTTGTATGTACGAGCAAAAGACGCGGTTGCCCGCATCTTTTATTCCGAAAAGACGCCAATACTCCGGAATTTATTATATCGATTATCAATCAATTCATCTGATGTCAATTCGCATAATGTTTTCAGTGATCTTCGTAGCGTGCTACGGATTTCTACCGACTGTTTGTTTGCATCGCGATGTGCTCCGCCAAGTACTTCGGGAATGATTTCATCAATAATATTCATTTCTTTCAAATCGGGTGCAGTAATTTTCATCGCTTCCGCTGCTTGTTTAGCCAGTGATGGATCTTTCCACAAAATAGACGCTGCACCTTCCGGGGAAATAACAGAGTACGTAGAGTTTTCGAGCATATGGATATGGTTTGCTACACCGAGAGCCAGTGCACCTCCACTACCCCCTTCTCCAATAACGATGGAAATAACAGGGACTTTTAAACCAGCCATTTCAACTAGATTACGTGCAATTGCTTCACTTTGTCCTCGTTCCTCTGCCGCTTTACCGGGATATGCACCTTTTGTATCGATGAAACAAATAATAGGACGATGGAACTTTTCCGCTTGCTTCATTAGGCGAAGCGCTTTACGATATCCTTCGGGATGCGGCATACCAAAGTTTCTTCTAACATTTTCTTTGGTGTCTTTTCCACGCTGATGGCCAATGATTGTAATGGGCATTTCCTCAAATGAGGCGATTCCACCGATTATCGCTTCATCATCTCCAAAGTTGCGATCTCCATGAAATTCGATAAAGTCTTCGAACAAACGAGTAATATAATCCATTGTCGTCGGTCTTTCAGGGTGTCGGGCAACTTGTACACGATCCCAAGGCTCCATACTTTCATAGATATCTGTTTCCAACTTAACTAGACGATTTTTCAAATTGACGATTTCAGATGAAAGATCTACGTCATTGACTGCGGTATACTCTTCTAGTTCATTAATTTTTTCACGCAGTTTTACGATAGGTTCTTCAAATGCAAGTGTTTTACTCATACGAGTACAGCCCCCTTTCGTGCGTGAAGCTTCAAGATTTTATTCATTTCTTCTGGCATATCGTTGCGATGGACTACAGCGTCCAATTGCCCGTGATTCAATAAGAACTCCGCTGTCTGGAAATCTTCAGGCAGTTTTTCACGTACGGTTTGTTCAATTACTCGACGCCCTGCAAACCCGATCAAAGCTTTTGGCTCTGCAAGATTAATATCACCAACCGAGGCAAAACTCGCGGATACACCACCTGTAGTTGGGTAGGTCATGATGGAAATGTACAATAACCCTTTATTGGCATGTCTTTCAAGAGCAACACTCACTTTAGCCATCTGCATCAGACTAATTACACCTTCTTGCATACGGGCACCACCACTTGCGGAAAAAATCAACATAGGAATACCTAATTCCGTAGCTTTCTCTACAGCTCTTGTAATTTTTTCGCCAACTACTGATCCCATAGACCCCATTCGGAAATGTGCATCCATGACTGCAACGGCTACTAGTGTATCTTGAATCCTTCCGACGCCAGTCAGTACGGCCTCATTCAAACCTGTTGCTTTTGCATCAGCTTCTACTTTTTCTGTATAAGAAGGGAAATCTAGCGGATTCTCTGTTTTCAAATGATCATCCATTGATTCAAAGCTACCCTCATCAAATAAGTGATCGATCCGCTCTTGTGCCGTCATCTTATAATGATGCTGGCAAGAAGGGCAAACCTTACCATTCTTCAACAAGTCCTTCGTCAAAATCACATGCTTGCACTCCGGACATTTCGTCATAATTCCTTCTGGCACATCTGCTTTACTTTTGGCAGAAGGTATTGTATGTTGGTCTACTTTTGATTTCTTTTTAAATAATTCTTTGATACTCATTCCGTTTCCCTTCTTTCTCCCTCAACTTGATCCATCCATTTTTCATAACAAATTAAGGCTTTTTCCTTATTACCTGCCATCATTTCATCCAGCAGTTCATGCACTATAGCTACTTCCTCATCAGCCTCAATGGCTATATCAAAAGAAACACCGCTATACTGTTTTAGTAAAAACCAAATTTTCAAGGAGAGTCGATTTTCAGTAGCGACAATGGTTTCGCGCACCATATCTTCACGTGAAAACACTGACTCTCCTTCTCTCAACCTACTTTGCATGCCTTCCCAAACAGGAAGCATGCGCAATTCTTCATTTTCTGTGACTGTTGTAATTGCTGCCCGCTCATGGATCATCCTTGTATCTACTACATCTTGGATTGACCGTGCTTGCTGCATAATAAACGTCGAGAGAACTTCCACTAATTGATGTTTTTTGAAATCGGATAGGAACGTTCCTTCGCCTCGCCTCGTCTCAATGAGGCCTAGCAATTCCATACTTCGCAACGCTTCGCGTACTGCGGTTCTACTCACTTGTAGCTTTTCTGCTAGGTGACGTTCAGATGGTAACCTATCGCCGTATTCGATTTTTTGTTCGCTAATCAGTGATTGTAGTTCTCCGATAATATCCAAAAAACGCTTGGATGATGATTGTGAATTTTGCATGAGGAGAACTCCTTTTTCATACCTTCAGCAGAGTGGTCTGACCACCCTGCATACAAGCATACAAAAAAGTCGGCACCACGTAAAGCAATATCGTGAAATTACAAGTGTTTTTATTTCGTCATTTTTCTTGCCGACTGAACGCTCACTTACTAAAAAGTCGAAGTATGGTCAATCGTGACGTGGATTGCGTCATGATTGACCATAGAGTCTATACTCGTATGTTTTATTCTCCCGATTGATGGAGCGGCAACAACTGTTCTACTATCAGTTGAACAGATTGATTTCGAAAATCTATGCTTCCTGAAATTTGAACAAACGCTCCCTCTTTTAAGTGGACGCTGATCTGTGCGTATTGTTTCGGAAACAAAGTACAGGAAATTTCTCCAGTCTCATCTTGTAACGTAAGAAATGCCATCGCTTCGCCTTTTTTGGTACGAATCCGTCTAATCGACAGAATAATTCCCATACAGTACACTTTAGTTCCTTGACGTAAAGAAACTAGTGATGTAATGGTCGCTAGTTGATTGGATGCATTTCGCTTCAATTGTTCAACAGGATGCTCGGACAAATAAAACCCTAATGTATCATGTTCAAAACCAAGCTTTGTCATCTGATCCATTGTGCCGCCCGGTGTATATTTAGGTTGCGAATTAAATTGGAACTGTTCGCTTAATGCATCGTCGCCTATGAACAGCGCATGGGAATGAGCGGCATCAATTGAAGCAAGGAGTACGGAACGCTTCTGATTAAAATCGTCAAGCGCGCCTGCTTTAATTAACGGAATGACAGTTTTTTCTGTGAAGTAATCAGCCCCGAGTGCAATCGCCATGTCAAACATAGAAGACCAGTTCCCCTTCTCACGCGCTGCAGCCAATTGCTGATAGAAGGCGATAGTAACCCCTTTTATAGCGCCTAGGCCTAGACGAACCGCATGTCCTTCGACTGTATGTGAATAGCGGCTTTTCGTAACTGACGGAGGTAGGATTGGAATACCTTTTGCCTTCATTTCACGAATTACTTCCGTCATCTTCTCTTTACTTCCTGTTAAAGAAGATAAAAATGCTGCGTAAAAATAGGTCGGTTCATTTGCTTTAAAGAATGCCAGTCGATAGGAAATTAGTGAATAGGCTACAGCATGACTTTTCGGAAATCCGTAATCCGCAAATTTAACAATCAGATTATACACGTCGTTTGCCTTTACTTGATCGAATCCTTTTTTACGTGCACCGGCAGTAAAGTGCTGGCGTTCTTCTTCCAATACTTGCTGATTCTTCTTACTAATTGCTCGTCTTAGAAGATCGGCTTCCGCCATAGTGAAGCCCGCAATATTCACCGCGATTTTCATGATCTGTTCTTGATAAATAATAATGCCGTACGTTTCGGCTAGAATAGGTTCGAGCTCGGGTATGTCATATACGGTCGGTTCTTGTCCATTTTTTCGACGACTATAAAGAGGGATAAACTCCATAGGACCCGGACGGTACAAGGCGTTGACTGAGTAAATATCTTTAAAGTTATCGGGCTGTATCGTTCGAAGGGCGCGACGCATACCAGGCGATTCAAATTGGAAGATCCCTGTTGTATCTCCTGCTTTAAATAGTGCGTATGTTGCTTGATCAGTGAGTGGTATCTGCTCAAAGTCGATGATCTGCTTTTTATTGTATTGAATCATGGCACGGATTCTATCGAGTAGTGTGAGGTTTCGCAACCCAAGAAAGTCCATTTTCAACAAACCGACTTCTTCTACATCTTTCATCGCCCATTGAGTCAGGAAGACTTCATCGGATCCAATCTGCAGTGGGACATAATGAACGAGCGGCTTCGCGGCAAGCACGACACCTGCAGCATGGGTTGATGCATTTCTCGGTAAATCTTCTAAACGTTCTGCAGCTTGTTGCCATATTTTCCTTCGGGGCTCCACTTGAATCCAGTCACGTAATTTCTTGGACTGCATGATCGTTTCTTTAAACGACTGTCTACTATTCAATTCATTGGACATGAAACGCACTTCTTCCGGTGTGAAATCCACCACTCTGGCAACATTTCGGGCAACGGCTTTCGTTGAAAGTGTACCGAATGTGATAATCTGTGCGACATATTGTTTGCCGTATGTTTCCGCCACATAATTGACAACTTCCGTTCTGCGATGATCCGCGAAATCGATATCTATATCAGGCATGGTCACACGTTCGGGATTCAAGAAGCGCTCAAATAACAATCCGTATATAATGGGATCCACTTCTGTGATGCCAAGTGCAAATGCTACTAAAGAGCCTGCCGAAGAGCCACGTCCTGGACCTACCAAAATTCCTTCTGCTTTTGCGTAACGTACATAGTCTTCTACTATTAAGAAATAATCTGTGAAGCCCATTTGTTTAATAATCGATAATTCATAGCGTAATCGCTCTTCATACTCTGGCGATAGTGTTGGAAAGCGTTGTTGCAATCCGGTCCGACACTGTTCTTCCAGCAAATCAATGGACTTTTTGCCATCTACTACAGGAAACTTGGGAAGTAAAAAATCTTCTTTCTGGATCGTCACATTACAGGAATTCATAATGTTTTCCGTTGTCTGTAACCATTCCGGATACTCTCTGAACCAATTTGTAAGTTCTTGTAGTTCAGGCAAAAACGCTTGTCTATAACGATTAGGCGGTTTTTTTGAATCATTTAATTTAAAGCCTTTCCGAATGGCTGTTGCGACTTCATAAGCTTGAAAGTCTTCTTTATGAAGAAAGCGTGTTTCGTGACAAGCCGCTATGGATAATTGACTTTCCTCACTCAACTGCATAATGGCAGCTTCGTCAGTATGGGCCCCCCCACCCGGCCGGCTGATTCCAATAAATGTTGAAGTGGTGGAAACGTTCTCCGTTAGTAACTGCAGTACATGTAGAGTACGCGCATTCGCCCAGGATGAATCGGTCATCGCACATATCATGATGCACCCTTCTCTATAGGCGTGGAGCCAATTCAGCGGTAAGTTTTCTTCTTGACGTGTCGAAATAGCACTGCTCATTTTCAGTAGATTGGAGAAGCCTGTTTCGTTTTGCGCATATATGTATACAAGCACTTCATGATCTTCAACTTCTAACATAACGGACAATCCAATTATGGGTCGGATGCCGTATTTACTCAGCATTTTACTAAATGATCGCACGCCATATAATGTACTATTGACGATAGCAGCAGAAGAAGCCCCTCTTTTTTGCAAAAGAGGAGCCAGTTCATCTAACTTTACGATTCCACGCAATAAATCTGCGCCTGTGACAATTTGCGGATACATCAGGTTCATTTCAATCCCTCAGCTCTGCTTAATAGTTTCTGCAAAGTTCTTGCAGTTTACCGATGATTTCATCTACTTCTGTCCATGAATACGCGGAAGCACCTGACGCTAGTGGATGACCACCGCCATTGTGCTGCATCGCCAATGTATTGATGATAGGACCTTTTGAACGTAGGCGGACACGGATTTGGTTCTGCTCTTCAATAAAGATGATCCACGCACAAATCCCTTTAACCTCTCCAAGTGACCCTACGAGTTGAGACGTCTCCGATACGGTTACATCGAACTGCTCCAAAATTTCTTTTGTTAATTTAATATAAGCCGCACCATTTTCATCGATCGTAAAGTTTTGGTAGATGTAGCCTTGCAAATGCAAGATTTTACGATCCATCTCATACATACCTGCGAATAATTTCGTTCGATCAAAAGGTTGCTTGATTAACGAGCTAGCTACTTCAAATGTCTTTTCAGTCGTGCTCGGGAACATAAAACGACCCGTATCCCCGACAATTCCTGCAAATAAGAAACGTGCCGCTTCTGGGGACATTTCCCAATTGTATGAAGCTTGACCTTCTTCATATATGGTATAGATCATTTCCGAGCAAGAACTCGCGTCTGTATTTACCCATCGCTCATCACCATATGGATCTTCGTTCGGGTGATGATCGATTTTCCATAAAAATGCACCTTTGTCGTAAAATGATCCATCAATACGATCCGTGTTCGCTGTATCGGTAACGATGACCAGGGCACCTTCGTAATCTGTTTCAGTCACGGTGTTCGGTTCACCCAAATAACTTAACAGTTCATCATGCGTTCCAACTGCGAGTACTTGCTTTCTCGGATAGTTCTTTTCAATAAGTGCTTTCAACCCCATTTGTGACCCGTATGCATCTGGATCAGGTCGGACGTGACGATGAATGATAATTTTTTCGTATTTCTCAATTGTGTCAATGATTTGTCGTTTCATCTATATTCCCCCAGGTTTCTGTACAAGTATTCGCATTTCCTATTAAAAGCCGCTACAATATATAATGAACCTCAACGCTAAGGTAGCAGGTTATTTTGTATGTAATGGGGGCTTTTTTGATGGAAATGGTTAACTTTATTTTTGTTTTTGGTATCGTCGCTTGCGGCGTATTCTATTTTGTTTTTAAAACACGACAATTCCGCACGAGCCATATGTTTCCCATCCGTAAAAAGATGTATGCGAGTTTGGCAGGCACAGCACTTGGCGCCCTATTGATCTTCTTCGGCATCAATCAATTGCTGATTTTCGATGGCACACTCACCTATATCGTGTCAGCTATATTCATTCTATTCGGTGGATATGTTGCTATATTTAACTTTAACGCTCAGAAACATTATAAGCAGTTTGTTGCGGAAGAAAGTAAACTAAACCAAGCTGATGTCAATTGACGTCAGCTTTTTTTATTTCTCAAAAAGCTGGAAAGTCCCCATAGCTTTAGCAACTATTCCATCGTTCGATGTCAATTCGATTTCCAGTTTGATGAATCGGCGACTCGAGTGAATAATCTTTGGTTCCACTGTTACCGATGCGCCAAGCTGAACTTGTTTGATGAAATAAATCGTTACATTCTCGGGCACACTTTCGCCACGTTTTTGAAGCTTAATCGTACGACTACCCGCTTCTGTCAGGATCGTTAGCATCGCTCCGTAAGATAATGAACCAAATTGATTGGTCATCTGTGGCACAACGGAAAACTCGATTTTTTCAGGCGAATTGGCTATAGCTTTCATTTGATTCTTGACAATGTCGTCAATTGTTTCCCCTTGTTGCGGTTGACGTTGAGTCATTTGCAGTGCTTTTAGAACATCTTGACGACTGATGATTCCTTCTAGAATGCCCGCATCATTCACGACAGGCATTAGATCAATGCCTTCCCAGATCATACTGTGTCCCGCTGATGCAACACTCACTTTACCGTTTACCGTGATGGGACCTGGCGTCATGACTTTTCCAACGGTTTCTACATCGGGATTGCTGACGACATCTCGGGACGTAATAATCCCTACCAATGTACCGTCAGATTTTACAACAGGGTAGGCTGAGTGCGATGTTTGATGATTCACTTCGTAAAATTGATCGACGGAATCTTCAGGAGATAATGTCACGGTACTGGCAAGTGGTGTCAAAATGTCCTCTACCAATAAAATCTCTTTTTCAATCAACTGATCATAAATCGCTCGGTTCAGCATAGTCGCTACTGTGAAGGTGTCATAACTTGTTGAAATAACCGGCAAATTCATTTCGTCTGCCAGCTGCTTCACTTCATCAGTCGCATCGAAGCCACCCGTCACGAGGACGGCTGCCCCCGCTTTAATCGCAATTTCATGCGCTTTCAAACGATTTCCTACGATCAGCAAACTGCCCGCATCGATATATCGGATCATATCCTCGAGCTGCATGGCGCCTACTACAAATTTCGTTAATGTTTTATGTAATCCATCACGACCACCCAGCACCACGCCGTCTACAATGTTGATGACTTCTGCAAATGTTAGACGTTCAATATTTTCTTTTTTCTTTTTTTCAATTCGGATTGTACCGACACGTTCAATTGTATTTACTAATTTTTGGTTTTCCGCTTCTTTTATCGCACGGTAAGCGGTTCCATCACTGACTTCCAATGCTTTCGCGACTTGGCGGACGGAGATCTTTTCCCCCACTGCCAAACTTTCGATATAACGCAAAATCTGCTCGTGTTTAGTTGACATGATTTCACCTTTTTCTTCGACCCAGTTTAAGGTTTCGGCTTTTTGATAATCATACCATAAATTCAACAAAAAAACGGTCTACGACACGAACAATGCGCCGTAGACCGTAATTATTTATTTTACATTTTACAGTTCGATGATTTCTCCTGGCTCCATTATTTTCACTTCATGATTCTGTACGAGTGATTTGAAGTCTTCAGGATCCACTTCAATTGGCGGGAATGTATTGAAGTGGATTGGAACGGTTAACGTGGGTTTCAACAATTCGACTGCTTTTGCGGCATCTTTAGGACCCATGGTGAAATTATCGCCAATCGGTAAGAACGCCACATCGATTCCCTCTTCACCATACAGTTTCATATCACTAAATAGCGAAGTATCTCCTGCATGATAAATAACTTTATCTTCTATCGTCAAGAGTAAACCAGCAGGCATACCTGTATAAATTATTTCATTATCTGCCGTTGTATAGGATGAACTATGGAATGCCTGTGTATATTTCACGGTACCGAAATCAAACTCGTTTGCTCCACCAATGTTCATTCCATGTGTAGTCAACCCCTGGAATCCAAGGTATACGGCCAATTCATTCGGAGCGACGACTAAGATATTTTCTCTTTTAGCAATATCCATCGTGTCGCCCACATGGTCATTATGTCCGTGTGTTAGTAAAATCACATCAGGCTTTTCATCGTCCGCCTGTAGATCTGTTAATTTATTACCTGTAATGAAAGGATCGATTAAAATCGTCTTGCCTTTCGTCTCAATTTTTACGATCGAATGACCATGGTATGAGATTTTCACAACGATCACACTCCTCTTTTAATTACCTACTCTATTCTATACCTTCTGCAAAATAGCTTAAAACCCTCTTTTTTTGTTATACTAACCATAACAGAGGAGGTAATATGTTGACGAACATTCAAAAAGTACAAAATTTCTTAGCGAAACATGATATTGATGCAGCACTCATAACCAATCCAGACAATATATTTTATCTGACTAATTTCCGTAGTGATCCCCATGAGCGGTTACTAGGTGTAGTCGTTTTCAAAGAAGCGGATCCATTTGTCATTTGCCCTGCTATGGAAGTTCCAGATGTAAAAGCAATCGGTTGGAAGTATGACGCTATCGGATATAAGGATACAGATAATGCGTTCGAATTTTTAGATCAAGCAATCACTGAACGGACTTCTACATTCTCATTACTCGCAATCGAAAAAGAACATGTAACAGTTGATCGTTACGAAATCTTGCAAGAGCGTTTTCCGACATTACAGTTTGCGAAGTTAGATGATGAACTAGCCAACCATCGTCTGATCAAAGATGATGTGGAACTTGAGCACTTGCGTAAAGCAGCCGAATTAGCAGACTATGCGATAGAAGTAGGTTGTAATGAACTCGCGGAAGGTAAAACCGAGCTAGAAATAGTCCAAGCTGTAGAACAAGCGGTGAAACAAAAAGGCGCAGAGAAGATGTCATTTGATACCATTATCGTTTCCGGTACGAAGACCGCTTCCCCCCATGGTATTCCGGGTGTAAAACGCATTGAAAATGGGGATTTCATCTTATTTGATCTTGGAGTCGTGTATAAAGGATACTGTTCTGACATCACGCGTACGGTAGCATTCGGTGAGCCTACAGAGGAAAAGCGTAAGATTTATGAGACAGTCAAGAAGGCACAGCAAGCAGCAATTGACGTAGTACGTCCTTGTACATTGGCTAGAGAAGTGGACCTTGCCGCTCGCTCAATTATTGAAGAAGCGGGTTATGGTGAGTTATTCCCGCATCGGATTGGCCACGGCCTTGGTATTTCTGTTCATGAGTTCCCCTCCCTGACAGCTACGAATGATATGCCACTTCAAGAAGGTATGGTATTTACAATTGAACCGGGCATTTATGACCCAACTATTACAGGCGTACGGATTGAAGATGATGTGTATGTGACGAAAGATGGCGTCGAGGTGTTAACGAAATTCTCTAAGGATTTGATTGTTGTCGGAAAGTAAAAAGAGATAAAAAAAACTGAAGACAGACTCTAGTTTAGAAGTTTGTCTCCAGTCTCGGACCGCTACTTTATGTAGTGGTCTTTTCTTTCGTTTAGATCGTTTCTAGTACATCTCCAACATATGCGTATTCCAGTTCTTGTGCTTCTGCTACTGCCTGGTACGTAATGTGCCCTGCTAGTGTGTTGATTCCTTTGCGCAGCGCTTCGTTGTCTGCACATGCTTTTTTGACACCTTTGTTAGCAATTTGAAGAGCGTAAGGAATCGTTACATTCGTTAGCGCCATGGTGGATGTTTGTGGAACTGCTCCCGGCATGTTTGCTACCGCATAATGAATGACACCATGTTTTGTGTATGTCGGGTCATCGTGTGTTGTGACACGGTCAGATGTTTCAAAAATTCCACCTTGGTCAATGGCAATGTCAATCACTACAGAGCCAAGGCTCATAGATTTCACCATTTCTTCTGTTACGAGAGTTGGCGCTTTTGCACCTGGAATCAGAACGCACCCGATTACCAAGTCTGCATCTTTTACTGCTTTTGCAATGTTATATGGATTGGATACTAATGTTTGAATATGCTCTCCGAAGATCTCGTCCAGCTGACGTACACGCTCAACCGATAAATCCAAGATGGTTACGTGTGCACCGATTCCGATTGCAACACGCGCAGCATTTGTACCTGCTTGTCCGCCGCCGATGATCGTGATTTTTCCACGCGATACGCCTGGCACTCCAGCAAGCAAAATCCCTTTTCCGCCTTTTGTCTTTTCTAAATACTGTGCACCGATTTGCGTTGCCATACGGCCTGCTACTTCACTCATAGGCGCTAGTAGAGGTAATCCGCCGCTAGGTAATTGAACAGTTTCATAAGCAATTGCTGTTACTTTTTTGTCGAGCAATGCTTGTGTTAATTTTAACTCTGGCGCTAAATGAAGATACGTAAATAGAATTAACCCTTCACGGAAATACTGATATTCAGATTCTGCAGGTTCTTTAACTTTCAGTACCATGTCCGCTTCCCATACTTCAGCGGCTGAGTCTACGATGATCGCACCTGCATCTTTATATTCTTCATCCTGAAAACTCGAACCGATTCCAGCACCTTTTTCAATTAATACTTCATGACCAGCTGTTTTTAAAGTTAGAACACTTGCAGGGGCTATTGCCACTCGGTTTTCATTATTTTTAATCTCTTTTGGAACACCTATACGCATGCAAAATCCTCCTAGAATTGTAATTTCTCTTAATTACTTTTTTTATTTTCTCTTTGTCGATTAATAACTATTTAATCTTATCAGAAAATAGATGGTTTTTCCTCTTTTTTTCAACGTTTTTCCATATAATCTTCATTTTCTAAACTTTGATAAAACATTTCGACAAAAAAAGAAGGACTCTCATAATCTATGGAGAATAAGAATACTGTAGATAGATTTTAATTTTAAGGATGGAGTGGTAAAATGGCACTTACTTACAAAGACATCATCGTAGCCGTGGATGGTTCAGATGAGGCGAAATGGGCTTTTAAGAAAGCGATCGCAATTGCAGATCGTAACGATGCGACTCTTCACTTGATCAATATTATTGATACGCGTTCTTACGCGGCAGTTGAAGCGTACGATCGTTCCATCGCAGAGCGTGCACAGAAATATGCTGAAGAGTTGTTAACTGACTATCGTACAGAAGCGGTTGCAGCCGGCGTAGCAAATGTGGAAATCCACGTAGAATATGGTTCTCCTAAGACGTTGATCCCACGTGATATTGCTAAGAAGCTTAATGCAGATTTAATTATCTGTGGGGCTACAGGTTTAAACCGTGTCGAACGTTTCTTAATCGGAAGTGTTTCTGAAAATATCGTTCGTTCTGCAAAGTGTGACGTACTGGTTGTACGTACTCCGGAACATCTACAAGGCTAATGCGTAACTAAAAGCTGTCCAAGAAGTCGTTCATTCGATTTCTTGTGGCAGTTTTTTCTTGCGTATATTGTTAGAGATATAGTATAGCGGGCACCGTTGATCGACATTCTAGGCGGACTCTTTCCCATGTAGACTTTTGAATACACTTATGTCGAGGCACATACTCCTAACGCATCGCTTTACCCCGCAAAAGCCGTAGAGAATGAATTGAAGTGCTGCTTGAATAATAAAAGTCCCGACTATCAGCGTTCTGACGGTCGGGACTTTGTTTTATTTATTCAACTGCTACTTTCTCTGCTTCTTCTGGTACTGAAATTCCGGCGATTCGCACTGTATCGCGAGCTAGCATGATTTCTTCGTTTGTCGGGATGATGAGTACTTTGACTGGTGAGTGTGGGAAGCTAATGTACGCTTCTTCGCCGCGAATATTGTTTAGGCTTGGATCAAAGTAGACACCCATAAATTCTAATCCGTTCATTACTTTTTCACGAACGATTGCACTGTTCTCTCCAATTCCGGCTGTGAAGATGATCGCATCCACTCCACCCATTCCAGCCGCGTATTGCCCGATGTGCTGGTGGATCCGGTCTGTGAAGACATCGAGTGCCAATTGCGCACGGTGATTGCCTTGTTCTGCAGCTTCCGTAATATCGCGTAAGTCGCTTGAAAATCCACTGATTCCAAGTAGTCCTGATTTTTTATTTAATGTGTTGACTACTTCTTCAGCTGACTCGTTCGTATGTTCCATCATATATGGAATAAGAGCCGGGTCAATATTACCTGAACGCGTACCCATAATTACTCCTGCTAACGGAGTGAAGCCCATGGATGTGTCCACTGACTTACCACCTTTAACAGCTGCAATACTCGCACCGTTACCTAAGTGACAAGAGATGAGACGTGTGTCTTCAAGAGGTCTATTCAAGATCTTGGCAGCACGCTCCGTTACGTATTTATGGCTCGTCCCATGGAAACCGTATTTACGAATTCCATACTTTTCATAGTATTCATATGGTAACGCATACAAAAACGCTTTCTCGGGCATTGTCTGATGGAATGCTGTATCAAAGATTGCAACAGATGGTGTAGTTGGCAAAGCTTTCTCAAACGCTTTAATTCCTACAATATTTGCTGGATTATGCAAAGGCGCGAAACTTGAAATCTCTTCAAGCTTCTCAACTACTTCGTCAGTAATTAATACCGAATCACTGTATAGCTCTCCCCCGTGAACTACACGGTGACCGATTCCGTCAATTTCATCATATGACGAAACGACTCCCTCACTCAGTAAATGTTCCAAAAGCATTTCCACGGCCATCGAGTGATTAGTAATATCTACTACTTTCTCGATTTTTTTTTCGGCAGTTGCCATTGTAAATACAGAATTCTCCATCCCAATTCGTTCGAATAACCCCTTAGTAATTTCTTCTTCGTTCGTCATTTCAATCAATTGAAACTTCAATGAAGAACTTCCAGCATTGATCGACAAGATCTTCGGCACAAATATCCACCCCTTATAATAATTACGTCGTAGAACGTTTTAATTTATTATAGTATCTACCTATTCTAAAAGCAATTGAATTCATGAGTTGTGCGCTATCTTTCTGCCAATGGATTATTTTAAAAAAAGAGGTAAAGTGACTATTCGTCACTTTACCTCTTCTTGCATCCACGCACTTAGTTTATTGAAGAACTGTTGCATAGCAGTAGCGTTCCCAAGTTCAGGTATTTTCGCTAACAACACATCCGGTAAGACAAAGTTCTCATTTGGTGGCTGTTGTAACAATAAAATACTTTTAGCAAAGCGTTGATCTGCAAATAATGAAGAAGGTAGTTCAAGCAAGCCCCTCAATAATTTATGTTCTTTGACAAATTTCAAAATAGGTTCTGCTCCTTCAGCAGTTAACAACTTGGAAGGAACGATGAATAATCCGTAACCGCCCGGCTTCACATAGCGCATAGATTGCTCAATATACAAATAATGAGAGAACGCATGACCTTCCGGTGCCATTAGTTCATAATCCATAGCCACTTCATCGTCAGGGTAATAGCCTACAGGTAAATCACTTACTACCGCATCCACTACGTCAATAGGTAACGGACGAAGCGCATCTTGTAGATAAAATGATACCGGTAGCTCCAATAAATTGGCTGTCGCTGCAGCGATTTGAATCAACACATCATCGATTTCAACTGCATTGGCAGAAGCGGAACCTTTGTATTGATTTAATACTGTAAACAATAGATTCCCCGTTCCTGCCGCAGGATCGAGTAACGTTACAGGTTGTCTGGAATCCAATAATTTATTGACTAGATAACCCATCAAAAAGCCAATCGTATCCGGAGTCATTTGGTGATGAGCTTGTGTGGACTGCTTCAATCCTTTTAATAAGGCTAGCTGAATACCTTTACGAATTTCTTCTTTATCAGGATCTTGTAAGTCTACTGCTGACGGTTGATCTAGCCATTTTTCACTAGCTTCGAGCACAGCATCCAAATACAAACCTTCCGTAGCCGCCGCATGATTATCGTAATACGTAAAAACTTTTTCCGTGTTGTTCATTTGAAATTCCTCCAAGAAGAAACCCACCTCTCGTTTCAGGTGGGTTTTTTAATTAATTCAATTCTTTTACTGCTTTAATCGCTGCATCATAGTCCGGGTGGTCAGTCGCTTCACTTACATACTCTACGTATGTGACTTTGTCGTCACGATCGACAACGAAGATTGAACGGGTCAATAAACGTAATTCCTCAATCGCTGTACCGAATGCTGTACCAAATGAAAGATCGCGATGATCAGAGTATAAGTGTAAATTTTCCACTTTCTCATTTTCTTTCCAACGTCCTTGTGCAAACGGAAGATCGCAAGAAATTGTCATGACTTCCACATCGTCACCGAGAGCTGTTGCTTCGTCGTTGAAACGCTTTGTCTGGATGGAACATACACCTGTATCAACAGAAGGGACCACACTGATCAAACGTACTTTACCTTTTGAATCTTCAAGTGTAACAGGATTCAAATCATTAGCAAGCACTGTGAAGCTTGGTGCCTGATCTCCAACTTTTACTTCTGAACCTAACAGATGAATCGGATTATCTTTGAATGTAACTTGTACCATACCTAACCACTCCTTTTAATCTAGTGTACTAAACCGTAGGGTCATCATGCAACTGATGGTGTTCAGGATGAATGATTTTCTGCACTTCTTTTCTCTCGAATGTTCGTTCATGCACGACAACCGTGTCGGCAAAGACATCATGAAGGGCTTTCTTTTGAGGTAAGAACAAAACAAGCAAATACAGAATCCATAGCATTTGTGAAATGAAACGGCCGAAACCTTCTCTAAAAATAACGGAGCCCCAACTTACTTTCTCACCGTTTGATTTCATCACACGAATTCCCATGATCATTTTCCCTACGGTTTGCCCTGCTATTTTCGTCATCAAGATAAAATACAACAATAACAAGACAAGGGCAGTCACTTTATACGGACTGAATAAAAAAGCAGAGGGCTTGGTGATCGCAATATCAAGTACGCGAAACACCGGCTTGATAAAGATGCCGCTAATTGCCGAAATGATCAGCATGTCGATTAAAAATGCCCACAGTCTGATCCAGAAACCTGCATATTTTGGTACGAGTGTCTGTTCAAGTCGCACAGTTGGTTGCGTATCCAGCAGTTCATTCGTCATGATCGTTTCCCTCCTTCTCATTCACCGTATAAATACATCATGCGTGGTGCTGTATTTTCAGTCAGTAATTTCTTCATGATTTGTGATTCGACATCGCCATTGAATACATCATGTGCTTTGATGGATAGAATAGCTTTTAAATTAGTAGGCATTCCATATTCAAATACTTCTGCCTTTTCTAAGTGATAATCTTCTTTCATAGCAGCAATGACTGCCGGTAACTTACCATAATCATCTGCAAGTCCCGCTTCAATTGCTTGGCGGCCATTCATAACACGTCCATCCGCTACTTTACGGACAGCAGCTTCTGACATACCGCGTCCATCTACAATAATATCAACGAAACGCTTATACGAATCGTCAATCATTTCCTGTAGCATGGCACGTTCTTCAGGCTTCATCTCTCGAGTCGGGCTCATCATGTCTTTATATTGACCTGACTTGATCGTCGGGAATTCCACACCGTATTTTTCGGCCAACTTTCCGTAGTTAACCGATTGCATGATCACACCAATTGAACCAGTCAATGTTTCAGGATGAACATAAATTTTATCGGCAGGAGCTGAAATATAATAACCTCCTGAAGCCGCCATGCCACCCATCGCAGCGTAGACTGGAATTTCTTTCGTTTCCTGAATTTCTGTAATGGCATCATAAATATCAGATGACTCCAATACACCGCCACCTGGTGTATTAACAGACAGCACAATTCCTTTCACCGAGTCGTCATTCGCTACTTCTTTCAATTGCGTCATGAATTGTTTATGGTTGTATTCCGCTCCACTAAAGAGTGTCGCTTCACCAACGTCTTGTATGACGCCATCCACTGTCAATACTGCAATTCGCTCATTGACGCTTCCTTCTTCTACTACTGTTTCTTGCACTTTCGTCTCCATCAAATTGATTTCATTGACGAAACTGTTCCAGTCTCTCGTGAAGACCCATGACATCGCGTTAATACCAACCGACACAATAATCAATGTGGCGGCTACTGCTACAGCAATCCATCTTTTTGCATTCATACTATATTTCCTCCTTTGTTCACATCTACCTATACGTTCCTAATCGTCCAAATGTTTCATTCGTGTTACAATTATTTTATTATCTGAAAAAGGAGACGATTCAAATGGATTCTCTACATACCATTTTTCTCTTTAGCCGTTTGGACGAAGACACCGTCCATAAAAAACATGTGATTACACAACGCCTTAAAAAAGAAGGTTTCAAACTAACAGAAGATCATACGAAAGCCAATGTAGTCATCAGTATCGGCAGTGACGGCACATTCCTACAAGCTGTTCGTAAAACCGATTTTCGCCAGGATGTTCTTTACCTTGGAGCATCTGTAAAAGGGGCACACGGCGTCTATTGTGATTTCAAATATGATGACATTAGTTCCCTTATACACACACTACAACAAGCAACGATCGAAGAGCGCCATTATCCGCTCCTTGAAGTGTCGATTAACGAGCAGAATCCGTTCTTATGCCTGAATGAATTCAGTATACGTTCTACTATTATTCGAACATTTGTCATGGATATTTACATCGATGACTTATTATTCGAAACATTCCTCGGCGACGGTATGATCATCTCCACGCCAACAGGTAGTACAGCGTATAATAAATCTGTTAAAGGCGCTGTAATTGATCCGCGGCTACCTTCTTTCCAAGTGACAGAGCTTGCATCGGTTAACAATAATCGGTACCGTACGCTCGGCACGTCGTTCATCCTAAGCAATGAACGAACATTGACGCTCAATATCCAACAAGAAGGCAATGAATTTCCTTCCATTGCAGCAGACAACGAAGCGCTCGGTATCAAACAAGTAGGGAAAGTAGAAGCACGACTAAGCCATAAAGTCATTCGTACCGCAAAACTTCCAGATAACTCTTTCTTCGAAAAAGTCCAACGTACGTTCTTCTGAAATGAACCGAAAAAGACTGTCAATAGTCAGAACAAAACGACTCTTGACAGTCCTTTTTAACCCCTTACGACCACATCAATTTTGATTTTGCTCTTTTTTACGCAACTCAATACGCATGATTTTTCCTGAAGATGTTTTTGGCAACTCTTCTAAAAACTCAATCTTACGAGGATATTTATAAGGTGCCGTCAGTTCTTTGACATGATTTTGCAACTCTTTTACGAGTTTCTCAGTTGATTCTACCGTATCATCGCGCAAGACGACAAATGCTTTCACGACGTTTCCACGTTCAGGATCAGGGCTTGCTACTACCGCACACTCACGAACTGCAGGATGCTTGATCAAAGCATCTTCCACTTCGAACGGTCCAATCGTATAACCCGAGCTCACAATGATATCATCGCCTCGCCCTTCAAACCAGAAATAGCCTTCTTCATCCTTTTTCGCTCGGTCTCCGGTAATATAATAATCCCCTCTAAATTGCATCTTCGTGCGTTCAGGGTCATTTAAGTACTCTTGAAACAGTGCAGGTGTTGATTTATGAACGGCAATATCGCCCACTACACCTACGTCTGCCGGTTTACCTTCCTCATTAATGACCTCTACGATATTTCCCGGTGTAGGTTTACCCATTGATCCAGGACGCGCTACCATTCCAATCATCGTACCAACAAGCAACGTATTCTCTGTTTGTCCATATCCATCACGGACAGAAAGCGAAAACTGCTTTTCGAAAATATCAATGACACCACGATTTAATGGTTCTCCCGCTGAGACAGCACTTTTCAAAGAGGCTAGTGAAAACGCATCTAAATTTTTAGCTTTTGCTATAAATCGGTATTCAGTCGGCGTACAACAAAGAACATTGACTTGGTAATCATCCAGGAACTGTAAGTATTTATCTACATCGAATTTACCGCTATAGACAAAACCTACCGCACCGCTTCCTAGAACAGATAAGAACGGTGTCCAAATCCACTTCTGCCATCCTGGTGCCGCTGTAGCCCATACAATATCATGTTCTTCAATACCTAACCAGTTGGGTGCAGTCGTTCGTAAGTGTGCATATCCCCAGCCATGTGTATGTACTACACCTTTCGGCTTGCCTGTCGTACCAGATGTATACGACAGAAACGCCATATCGTCACTAGCGGTATCACAAGCGGTAAACTCTGACGAAGCATTCTTTTCTTGTGCAGTCAAGGAGACTTCCCCTTCTTTTGCTTCACCGATAATATAGACTGTCACTTTTTCAAGATTTTCTACGTGTTCAAGTTGATCAGTAAAAGCATCAAATGCAATAATTGCTTTTGCGTTACTGTGTTCAATTCGATATTCAATTTCGGAGGAACGTAGCATTTCAGAACTAGGGATTACAACAAGTCCTGCCTTTAGTGCACCAATGTATGTCACTATACGCTTCAATCATGCGCGGCACCATGACCAGCACTACATCCCCTTTTTTCAAGCCATTCGATGTCAGCACGTTCGCTGTACGGTTAGCTGCTTGGATGAGTTCGTCATACGTTACTTGCTGTTCTTGATTTTGCGCATCTACATAAATTAATGCTTTTCTGCCATCACCCGTTGCGTATTTTTCGAATTCCGAAACAATATTGTAGCGAGCGGGCGCAAGTAGTTCTTCTCGGTTCATTTCCATTCCCCCTTTTTGCGTAATACTACAAGTATACAAATAGAATGGTGAAATTTCAAAACTTTATATACTTTTCTTCATTATACTGGTACGAAACGTATAGTATACCGGGTTTTTCGGTATGCTAGTTGGAATGAATGATGAAGCTTGCACTGTTGTTGGGGTGGGATTGGCGCTTCGGAGGGGACGCTTCAATCCCATCACACTAATCATCGCTTCACTTATCTTATTCCATTTAGCACTTGAACTCACCCCTTTAACTTAAAATCAATCCAAAAAAGATGCCCCAAGAAGCACTATGGCTTCCGAGGCATCCCATGTCTTACGATTGCTGATTAGAATTGTTCATTTGTGATTGAGCCTGACGCACTAATCGCTTTGTAATTTCTCCGCCGACGGATCCGTTGGCACGCGATGTGGAATCTGGCCCAAGTTGTACTCCAAATTCAGAAGCAATTTCTTCCTTCATTTGGTTAAGTGCTTGTTGCGCTCCGGGAACTAACAATTGGTTTGAGTTGTTGTTGTTGCTACTTGGCATGTCGTTCACCTCCTTGTGACATTAGAATGGTCACTTTTCAAAATATCATGCAAGGAAGATAATAGGTAATTTTTTCTTTACAACATGTCTTCGAAGTCTTCTTCTGTCTGTCTGCTCGGAATCGTCGTAACACGTCGGCTTGCGACTTCCGTCACCATGTCATCAAACTCCTGGAAGCTTTCGTAATACGCCACTTTTTCAACTTGCGGTTTCGTTTTATTGCTCGGTGGCGTAAATACGGTACAGCAATCATCATATGGACGGATAGAAATATCGTACGTGCCAATTTTTTCAGCAATCTGGATGATTTCTAATTTATCCATTGCGATGAGCGGACGCAAGATAGGTGTATTCGTGACTTCGTTAATAGCTGTCAAACTTTCCAGTGTCTGGCTTGCTACTTGCCCTAGGCTGTCACCTGTGATCAAACCAAGGGAATTCGTGTCTTTCCGTACTTGTTCAGCAACTTTCATCATCATTCGTCTTGTAGTCGTCATCGACAAATTGCTTGGTACTTGTTTAACAATCGCTTGTTGCAACTCCGTAAACGGAATAACATGCAAGCGAATGACTGCGCCGAATTTCGTTAGTTGTCTGACAATGTCTTCCACTTTTTCTAACGCCAAATCGCTCGTGAACGGCGGGCTGGCAAAGTGAATGGCATCAAATGACACTCCGCGCTTCATCATCATATAGCCTGCTACTGGACTGTCGATTCCTCCCGACAATAATAGCAATGAGTGGCCATTGGAGCCAACTGGCATGCCACCTGCGCCTTTATAGGTGTGTGAAGAGATATATGCTGCTTCTTGCTGGATCTCTACATATAATAAAATTTCAGGTTTCTTCATTTGAACGATCAAATCAGGGAACGCCCTCAATACATGACCACCCAATTCTTGTTGCAATTCCCCTGTATTGAGTGGGAAACGTTTGTCTGTACGTTTGACATCTACTTTAAATGTCTTGCCAGCAGTTTCCGTTTTACCTAGAACTTTTAATGAAGTTTCTTTAATATCCTCAACTGTAGGTTCGCAAATTACAATCGGACTGAATGATTGAATGCCAAAAATCGACGGCAATATTTCAACAGCACGATCTAGTTCTTCAGGTTTTTCTGCATAAATGAACATCCGGTCACGTTCTGCACGCATCGTAACAGTTCCCAAATCGGACAAAGCGGCTTTTATATTCGCCTTTAGTTTACGTATAAATTTACTTTTATTCTTTCCTTTTAGCGACATTTCACCATATCGAATTAAAATGGTATTCCAGTTCATTTCCCCACTCCTTTTCTAATCAGCTCGACTAATTGACGAACCGCTACTTTCAATTGTTCAATTTCTTCATTTGTTTGATTTTTACCTAAGCTAATTCTAATGACGCCTTTTTCAAACGCTCGGGGTACATGGATCGCTTCAACCACGTGGCTTACATCCGAATTCTTGGATGAACAAGCACTTGAAGTCGAGACGATTATTCCCTGTTGTTGCAGGAAGTTAATCGCTATCTCCCCTGTTATCCGTGCAAATGCAACGGATAGTATATAAGGTGCACTCGCGTTTGGTGCCAATACTTTGCATTCATCTATTTCCGAGAAAAACGCAACCAGTTCATGGCGCCATTGCTGGAACTGCTGCATATTTATTTCTTCTACAAGTAAACGGGCCGCTTTCGCAAGTGCCGCCGCATGTGGCACCGATACGGTTCCGCTACGCAATTTATGTTCTTGTCCGCCACCAAAGACCATGGGTTGCAGTCGTATATTGTGACGATACGCTAGAAATCCACTATTTTTTATTCCATAAATTTTATGGGCCGATAATGAAACAAGATCGGGACCATCCGTAAAATCAGTAAGCAAGAGTTTTCCAAAGCTTTGCACACAATCGGAATGGAACATTGCACGTGAAGATGAATGAATGATTTTCGCGCATTCCTCAATGGGCTGAATCGTACCAATTTCATTGTTAACATGCATGATACTAACTAAAATCGTATCTTTTTGCAACTTCGCTTGGAGTTCGTCCAATGAAATTCTTCCCTCTTCATCTACAGTTAGATAATCCACAATGAAGTGTTGTTTTTCCAATTCCTTGAAAACATTCAATACAGAAGGATGTTCGATACATGTCGTAACTAGATGACGACCTTTATGTTGGTTGGCGTATACATAACCTAGTATGGCAAGATTATTGGATTCTGTTCCGCCTGAAGTAAAGATTCCTTCCGTCAATCCTAGTCCGATTGTTCCAAGCAGTTGTGTTCGCGCACGTTCCAATAATTTTTCTGTACGTTTTCCTTCCGCATGTAGCGATGCAGGATTGGCAAAATACGTTTCGGAAGCATCCATGAACGTGCGGAGAACTCTTTCATCCGGCTTGGTTGTGGCGCTATGATCAAAATACATACGTACTCTCTCCTTTCTATATGAATGAGCGAAACAAAGCCACCGGAAAACCGGTGGCTTTGTCGGAATATAATTATACTTTAACTTGAATCATACCTTGAATCTTTTTCAAGGCGCCTGGTTCAACTTCTTCCACCGCAGTACCTGCTTCTTCCAATGCTCTTAAGTAGCGGCATTGCATGAAGGACTCTTCAGCTTTCAACAATTTAGTGTGAACGTCCGGATGAGATGCACGGTAACGGTTACCGTATTGGATGATTCGTTCTACAAGCAATGCATTTTCAATCATATCTGCAGCTTTCGCACAAACATCAGTGACTACTGTATCTGCTTTTTCAACATATGATTCAACCAACGCCATATTAAGTGGCACTTCTTCCAAACTTTGCTTCACAATGAAGATTTGTTCATCTGCTTCTTCAAGTTGCACTTCCATATCATCGGGAATTCCCGGGATATTGGCACGGTGTAAATTACGATCCGCAATTTGAAGTTGCTGTGCAAGAGTCACAATGCGGGAACGTACGAGATTTTCGTCGATCCGAAGATTCTTAATACGACTACTGAACTTGGAATGCGCATCAGAAATGGCATCCAATTCTTCCACTAGCTCTTGCAACTCAATTTGTTGAGCGGAGTATGCCAAGTTTTTCGCATCTTGACGTTCGATGAATATTTCAATTCGCTTCGCCAATGCGTTCAATTTTTGCAATGCCATTTGTGGAATAACGACTTCATTTTCATCAAGACGGTAACTTTGTTGAACGAATTTCACTTCTTCAATCGTATCCGGAATCGCATATTGAAGTTCTTCAAACAGATCCAACATTTGATCCAAATGCTCATCTACGTAATGACGGGAACTAACTTCCTCTTCCAATACATCATAGAATGATTCGATTTCGTCATGAATTTCATTTACTTCCGCTGCTACTTCTTCCACATCCAAGCGTGCTAATAACTGTCGAAGATCCGCAATTTGTTGTTCGATTTTTTCGAAACGAGAAGGCATTTTCAGGTGTCCTAAATAATACTCCTGACCTTCCATTTCGATAATTCCTTTACGCAATTCTCGCAAAGCCGCAGGTATTTTCGTCTGCAACTCATTAAGTAATGCAGGAATCTCATCGAGTAAAAACGAAAAGCGTTCTTCTTTTGCTCCTAGTACAATCACAATTTCACGCGCTTGTAAGTAGTTGCCATTGTCGATAAGTGCGTCGTATTCTTCAAACCTTGGATTGAAGGACTCCCACTCTTTCTCTAAAGACTCCACTGCCGGTCCAAATGCGTACTGATGAGCTAAGATCTTTTTGCGCGCGGCACGGTGATGTTCTTTTACCGTTTCTATTTCGAACCGATTTCTTTCTTCACTGCCGATCAGTTCGTTTAATTCCTGCAAGATCGTTCGCATCTCTTTTTCACATTCGTTCAAGATTTCGCGGATCTGTTTTTCTGTTTCCGTTGCTTTCTTAAAGCGGAAACGATCAACTTGCCCTTCAGCATCCAGTAAAAGCATATCTACATTATGAAGGCGATCATCTACTACTTCTGTCCAATTATTGCGCCATCTCTCGAACATTTCTTCTGTTTCGCCAGTCATGTTCAACTGCTTTACTTTCGTCATTTCTTCAAATATTGGCTCGTTTTGAATTTGTAATTTTTCTTGTTCCATTTCACTGATTTCTTGTATATGCTTTCGCCTAGACAGAAATGCCATCACTGTTAGAACAATGATGATAACTAATGGAATGATGACGTATATCATCTCACTATGATCCCCCTATCCCACACTTCGCGCATAAAGTGACTACTTTAGATATTATAGTATATCGTAACATGTTTAAAGCATTTTCGTCTTCTATTCACATCTTTTTTAAAAAACTACGAACTTTTTATCATATCTTAGGATATTTCAAGATGAATTCCTCTATTTCCACATTTTCTATTTGTAAATTTGGCGAATTATTCATTTACTTAATAGATAAAAGGCCTTCCTCATTTAATTTTGCTGTTACATGCTGGCGAATCTGCAAGATTTCATGGTGTTGCGAACCAATTTGAATCCATGTCCCGGGATATGCCTTTCCAATTTGTATGATTCCTCCTGCATTTGTCTGAATACATGTTTTCACTCCTGCGGGCGATCCCGTTTCATCCAATTCTATATGTCTCCCCGCAATGACTTCCCCGCCACGACATACGCCTTTAATAGTAATATCTTGAAGCGCTGTAAGAGAACAATTATAGACTCCTTTTGAGCGGATATGGATATCTCCGTTACTGTACAAAATACTATTCAATGCGAAGGCCGCTTGTAATACAGATTCCGGACGAATTTCTTCACCGTAAATTTCAATTAATTGATTCGCTTTCTCGATCAATTTTCGTAAATAGAGAACATTCGTATGTTCCTCTCTAAGTGGGTCGACAAATAACTGATATAAACGCTCAGCTAAACCTAGCCATTCTTGATCCAATCTTCTCGTATGATTTTTCACTACTTGTATAAAGTGTCGATTCATGTCTGTAAACGCCGCATATTTTTGCTCCAATAATAACTGAATGACTTGCTTCAATATAAACGGCGGCACCTCTACAGGGTCCTCACCACGTAATGCAAAGATTTGAACGAGCGCTGAGTCGATATTGCGTAAGTAGTCGAGAATTTCCTTCAAATCATTGATCATCATCGTAATAACCTTTTCCTGAATGCCTACTGTGACAGTGGATGAGAAAATACTCCCTTGAATGAATACAGACTTGGTTCCGCGAATGGAGGCCTTTGTGCAATTCCTCATAATCGTGATGAAGCCTGAAGCCGCAATGAACATGGAAGGATGCACACTCCCGCCAATCCATACATCTCCTTCAAAATGAATATTGCCGCTTTCCAAGCTGACATCTGCAGCATGCCGATATTCTCGATTCACATAAATCTTTGCGAGTTTACTGCGCCACTCAATAACGGGTCTTCCATCAATTTTCGCATAGAGCTTATGCAGTATACTATCTACAGTAGGACCTGGACGGACGATCACGTCTTTAGGTGGTTTCACTTTATACGTTACGCCTAGTACATTTATGCCGTTGACCCCTTGTACCGCTGGGATATACGTAGCTATCAGCTGACCCGCTTTCACGGTCGGAATAAAGTTATGCTCGCGGAAATCAATAGGAGCATCATCATCACCTTCTGGCTTTTTGAAATTCAAATGAATGTCCAAACGTGCATCTTGACTTTCAATAGGAAGAATTCCTCGAGCAACGACAAATTCTGAGAACTCAAGTGTATTTACAGCTTGCTGAATACCATTCATGGACATATAGGAAGGATCAATCCCCATACGATGCAGTTCTTCCATTAGCGAATCTATCGTCAACTCGTTGAATACATGTACTTTTTCAATTGCTTGGATTTTGAGAACTTGTTTCCAAGACGTATTCTGCAATGTACGCGTGATTCTTTTTCCAGGCTTCACTAAAGCAGTCGCAATCATCTGATCATCACTCAGTTGAATGACGAGTTGAGTATTCACTTCTTCGGTAATTGCCTCACACTCTACACGATCTGTCTGCTCTAAGATCGTCCGTCCTGTACATTCGATTCCGTTGATCAGCAGTTCGACGCCAGGCGTAGGCACAATAATCGGATAGGCTTGCTTACCAAATCGAACTTCCAATTGTCCATCATGAATACGGACACCCGCAGGAATTTCTTCTAGTTCTTCTTGTATGCTATTCGTTTTTTCTCTTTCAGTAATTGTTACTTCTGCTAACACTCTTTTGAGTCCGAACATTGAGGTGCCCGCGGGTCTTTTTACATGGATGTGAACGTCATCTATTGTCAATTGCAGAATTTTAAGCGCATCTTTGATCGCCTCTCCTACCGTTTCAGCTTGTGTTGTAATGGATCTGGTCATATTTGCACCCCCATCTATATAGCCCTTTATCTTCATATATAGTATAGCATAAAACAGATTCCTTTTAACTATTCTCCAAGACTATTCAGAGCTTTCTAATAACCTCTATTACGAAATCTCCGTTCGCTTCCTTCATATTCATTATCTGATAAACTATGTACGAGAAAGAGGTGGTACTAGTGGATAGCAAAGATCCGTATCAAGAAGATTTGGACGATGATGAGCTGCAAGATCTCGTACTCGAAGCACAACGGGAAGCTTTAGAGAAAGCAGCAGCCGAAAAAAATGTCCGCCGCACCTATCGTCCTTTTCCTAAGTGGATGTTTTGGATTATGGCAACTACGTTAGCACTCAGTACGTTCGCTATCGTTTTTCAGATATATTCCATTCCAGCATTGGAGTTTCTAAAAGCATCTTCAGAGTTATCTTCCGATCCACAAATAGCAGAATTTAAAGAGTCGGTAGTTGTCGTAGCCACAGAAAATACGAAAGGTACAGGCTTTTCCATTAATGAACAAGGTACCATACTAACGAATTTTCATGTAGTAGAAGGAAATGAATCGATGATCGTCTCTTTCCCGGAAGGCGACCGATTTACCGCAGATGTCACACACGTGTTTCCAGACATCGATCTAGCAGTACTCGAGGTCAACGGAACGGATCTTCCTCACTTAACTCTAGCGGAGAAAACGACTTTTTACGATCATGAGCCCATTACGTTTATCGGAAATCCATTGAGTTTTTCAGGAATAGCGAATAAAGGTCACACGATTGACTACATACAGCTAACCGATTGGGACATTCCTGTTGTGATGATCAAGGCTCCTGTTTATAGAGGGAATAGTGGGAGTCCTGTTATTAATGAAGAAGGCGAAGTGATTGGCATTGTCTTTGCTACATTGGATGAGGAAACGCATGGTAAGGTAGGGTTGTTCATTCCTGTAGATGCTTATTACGAGGCAATGGCTAAGGAAAAAAGTATGTGACAGAGAACGGCTCGGGAGTTACATCTTTCTAATCTGTATGTATACACAACAAAACCGGTCAAAGGAGTCATCTCCTTTAACCGGTTTATTTACTGTCTTACTTTTTAGCAACTAGCAATAATTTACCTTTGTCTAGTTCACTTTCGCCTTCTTCAGCTTCTGTTTTTGAAAGGCCGATCGCTTGCATCTGTGCGCGCAATGTATCGCCGCGAGAGGTGAACATGTTCTTCATTGTATTGAGGAAGCCCATCTCTGCCATACCTACTTGTTCTGAATCCAGTGCGTCTGAAATTTTGTCTTCACGATCTTCACTATGTGCGAAAACATAAATCTCATCATGCGTGTAGCCTTGCCCTACCAATTCTTCAATCTTCTTTTTAGCTTGTACTGCGTTCTCTAGGAAAAACTTATCCATTTATTATTACCTCCATTATATATTTGTTTTCTGCTCTATTCATCTATACCTATTCTTAGCTATTATTAAACAATAACGATGAATTTCACATCCTTCGAACCATTATCTTGTTTTAAACTGATAGAAATTACATAATTCCTAACTTGAAAAACAAAGCAATAGTCAGAATATGCTATACTTTCTTTATAACACAGCAAAAACAGGGGGTTATTTCATTGTCAACAGAACGCATTGAAGCAGGTTTAGAGAAGATTAAGGAGTATGTAAGTGAGGAAGAAGCCGAACGCCTGATGACGGCCGACGCATTAAAAGAATTGGCGCCAGATTTACGGAAATACATAGTGGAGTTCGCGTATGGTGAGATTTATTCGCGACCGGGGCTTGATAGTAAACAAAGACAATTAGTGACACTCTCTTCACTTGTCACGCAAGGAGCGACTACACAAATAAAAACGCATATAAAGCGTGCAGTAACAGTCGGTTTTACTAAAACAGAAATCGTGGAGAGCATGATGCAACTCATTCCTTACGTCGGATTTCCACGTGTACAAACCGCGTTGACTGTAGCTAAAGAAGTTTTCGAACAAGAAAAATGACAGGAAAATCCGGCCAAGAGATATCTCTGGGCCGGATTTTCTTCTTACCATCTAAAGATGGCAGCTGCCCCTGTTCCAACAGGCATCCGTTCTTTTGGAAGAACCACTACTTCGCCTCCGGTTTTAAAGACGGTTTCTGCTAAGTCATCCAGTACATCGTCCACTGCAGATCCCTCCAGATTTTCCGTCTGAATTTCTCCTGTTTCTAGGTTGATTCTACCTGGATATTGATAATCGTCTTCCAATATAAGTCGTCTGATTCGGTCTTCACTTGCCGCTTTAGCAATTTCTTCAATGTTTTCGGAAGCTTGGTCGCTCACTTTAGCATTTTCAAAATTTTCCACTAAGTCTTTTGTTTTCTGTAAATACGTGGGTTCTACTAATTCCCACGCCATTTTACGTAACTGTTCAAGACTTAAGGCATCAAAGTCGGACTTAATTCCATCGGCTTGCAAGTATGGATTATGACTTAACTCTTTGAACTGCGTCTGGTATTCTGAAAGTGTTACTAGATATAGAGGGATCTCCATCGGCTTAGAGTAATTCTCTGCAACCGTTCGATCTACGTATCGGAAATAACGCTCAATATCGATATCAATTTCATCTTTTTTACCACCATGTCCATGCAACATCGCCGTTCCAGCAGCGCCACCTGTGTTACCAGCGCCCAAATGCGATTCGGTCACTTGATCTCCAATCGCTTCATTTTTGGTTTTCGCTAATTCCTCAGGGATTTCTACTTCCTCTACACCATATCGATTCCCTTCAAAAAGTTTGAATTCTTGTCTGTTCACACCAAGCAGATGATAACGATCAGCAGATTGGAATACGCGAATAAGCGGTTTGATATGGAAACTGTCCGACACAATCGCCAATTCAGGTACAGGACGTTGCAGTCGATAGGCAATGATGCGATCTTTCGTTGCGAATAATGCGAGTCCATCTCCTGCATGTGCCCAGAAAGGACGCTCGCCTTCTAGTTTCTCAAGAGGAGCCAATAGACTCTTCACTTCATTCACTGCATGTTTTTTCGACAACTCTTGATTCACTTTCTGTAATAAGTTTTTAAATCTGATCGGGTCTTGTTGATTTTCAGGTCGATACCGGTGGGTCGGTTGATAAATGGAGATGCATGTCTCCGCTTGCTCCTTCAAAAACTCATGAGGAAATTCGTTTACAATCTCTACGTTCATCCTAATCCCTCCAATATAAATTTTCCTGCATACAACAGGCTCTATTCAACTTGTTCCCTATTCACTTATTTATAAACTTTACGATTCCGATAGTGTAGAAGCTTATTGACAAACAACTGTAACTCATGTATAGTTATTGATTGGGATTGATAACAGATCTGACATAAAAATGGCGTTCTGCAGATGTTTATTCGGAACACTTATTCATCACTGGCGCGACTATAGGGTCGCAAGGACGCAAAAGTAGGTAGGGTTTGCGTTGCTTAAGGGAAACAACCAGTAGAACAACGACCGCGGCAAAAGAGGTCCAATCAGAATCTACATGCTATATAAATCAACACATATAATCGTTGTCAAACGTAACATTTATTATCCTATATAAAAAGCGAGCTCCCCAATAGGGGACGCTCGCTTTTTTCAATTTAGATCGCTTCAAATGCTTGATCCAAGTCTGCCATAATATCTTCCATATGCTCTAGCCCTACAGATAAGCGTAGTAACGTATCAGACACACCCATCTTCTCACGGTCTTCTTTCGGCACAGCAGAGTGTGTCATCGTCGCTGGATGTTGCATTAGCGTCTCTGCATCTCCTAAACTCACTGCCAACTTGACGAGCGATAAATGATTCAGCAACTTCTGCGCCTCTTCTTTTCCGCCTTTGATTGTAAAGGAAATCAATCCGCCACCCATTTTCATCTGCTTCTTCGCAATCTCATACTGCGGATGCTGATCGTCAAATGGATAGAATACTTCTTCTACTTTCGGATGCTTCTGTAAATACTCAAAGATAATTTCGGCATTGGCTGAATGACGTTCCATTCGGATAGGTAATGTCTTAATACCGCGTAACAATAGCCACGCATCGAATGGCGAAATGATACCACCGAAGTCTTTTAACACGGTCCCACGGAGTTTTGCCATCTCGTCTGCATCTTTACCGACGAGCAACCCTGCGATCACATCACCGTGTCCATTAATGTATTTCGTTGCGCTATGAAGTACATAGTCTACACCGAATGTCAAAGGTGTTTGTATGTAAGGAGAGCAGAAAGTATTATCCACTACTACTTTCAAGTTATGGCGCTTCGCTACATTAACTACCGCTTCAAGATCAACTAGCTCCATCGTCGGATTAATTGGCGACTCTATATATATACATGTAGTTTCTGGTTTCACAGCTTTTTCGATTTCTTGTTCCGTTTTCATGGAGATTAAATCATGCGTGATATTATACTTCTCTTCTAATATTTTTAAGAATCCGAATGTGCAACCATAAATCCCACGCGAACAAATCACATGGTCATTTGCTTTTGTCAAATGAACGAGCACCGCACTAACTGCGGCCATACCAGAAGCAAATGCAAGTCCTGCTGCGCCCTCTTCCATCTTGGCAATACGTTCTTCCAGCACAGCGACCGTCGGATTTCCTAAACGAGAATAAATATTTCCCGCTTCTTCACCAACAAAACGTCGCTCTCCTTGTTCAGCCGAATCAAATACATAAGTTGAGGTTTGATACAGCGGCACAGATAAACTTCCTTGATGATCTTTACTGTCGTATCCTTCATGAATCACGGCCGTCTCTTTGTGCCAGTTGTTAGTGTTCTTCATGCTGATTCCTCCTTTTTATAGCTTATTCATATTATGATGAAAACGCTTTAGTCTAGTGTACATCGATTGTTTGCAAAACGAAAGAGCAATTACTTCAATCTATTTTAAATAGAATAAAGAAATCTATAACTAGTTAAGAAACGCTGATTTCCGTTCCAGGCGGGCGCTTTCCGCAGGCACGGCTTCAAGCCCGCGCTGTTCTAGCTGGAGTCACCGCCTGTAACGAAAATCTGCTAAGTGTTGCAGTACTAGGTAAATATCATTTTTAAAAACTGAAGTGATTTACTTTACTGCAACTTATAAAACTGAAATGCTTGACCAATAGTCAATAACTTGGTATGCTATGCTTTGTGTAAAATATTCGCAGCAGTTATGTGTTCTGTTTTGTCCAGTCTATTCCTTTTTTAAGGTGCACCACGTAACCTCGAGGCTGCAGGGGCGAAGTTGCAAGATTATAGAATGGCAGATGGATTGAACATATCTGGTCTTATTTTACAACAAAATAAAACCAACAGAGGAGGAGTCTCTCATGGCTCGATATACAGGTCCATCTTGGAAATTGTCACGCCGTTTAGGTATCTCACTAACAGGCACTGGTAAAGAAATTGAAAAGCGTCCATACGCACCAGGACAACACGGTCCAAACCAACGTAAAAAACTTTCCGAATACGGAATGCAATTACAGGAAAAACAAAAACTACGCTTTATGTACGGAGTGAACGAACGTCAATTCCGCACACTTTTCAACAAAGCTGGTAAAATGCAAGGTATTCACGGTGAAAACTTCATGATTCTTCTTGAAGCTCGCTTGGATAACGTTGTGTACCGCATGGGTCTTGCACGCACTCGTCGTGCAGCTCGTCAGCTAGTCAACCACGGTCACATCTTGGTAGACGGCAAGCGCGTTGACATCCCTTCATTCGCAGTGAAAACAGGTTCTGAAATCTCTCTTCGTGAGAAATCTCAAAACTTGACTGCTATCGAAGAAGCTCTAGAAGTAAATAACTTCGTTCCAGATTTCGTAACTTTTGATAAAGAGACGAAAAAAGGTACATTCGTACGCCTTCCAGAGCGTGGCGAATTAGCTGCTGAAATCAACGAAGCATTGATCGTTGAATTCTACTCTCGTTAATTAGAACACTTAATAAACGTCAGTATTTAAAACTCTTGAAACAGCTTAACAGCTAGGTTTCAAGGGTTTTTTCTATTTTATGAAACTTTGTAAAATAAGGTTCGAAGCGAAATAACTGGGGGATGTTGTGGAGGATATTATTTCAATGGACAGATTAAGTCTAATACACTCTTTAGTAAAAAAGCGGCCTATCCATTATAGAAAAGTCCACTTTAACTTTTGATTAATAGCTTTCAACGCACCGGACTTCATCAGTTTTATAATGGTTCCTGCGGTCAAAGCCAGTGGGTCGCCATCTACTAACTTCTCTGCATGCGATTGGCTATAGTCCTGTGATACAGCCGCGTCAACCGACATCTGACGGTGCGCTTTACTGCCCAGGCTGAACACTAGCTCTTTGCGTAGTGATCCACTTGAAAATTTCGAATCACCATCTCCTATATTATCGACTGCTACCACTATGTCAGGATTACCCAACGCATGTTTTGCGACTTCTTCATACAATCCATTGACTTTTAACCATTTGCTGATTGGTACGCTCGTAATGTACTCTCTGTACTTTGTCCGAACGAACCGTCAATGTCAGTTATGTAACCCAGCGCTATTTAGCGCTCGTTGCATAGCTGACACCTCTGCGCCAGCGTCGCCTTGTCCAAGGTATGGACGTGAAGGAACAGACGGTATTGATGGAAGTCTGCCAGCTCGCAAGTTAGCTAACGACATACCGCGTTGTAAATCTAAATGAGGGTAATCACGGAATGAAATCCAAGTTGCTTACCGATTACCCCCTGCGCCACTGTTTGTTGACTACCCACGATACGTTAGTGTCGTCCTCATTTACCAAGACGTAATCAATAGCTAACCCAAAGTTATGGATAGATTGACCAGGACGCACATTTGTTACAATATTACCTGGTATAGTGCGTCGTTGATTGTATAGCCACTATTGCTCCACATGAGTACGGTGTCTAGCTGTAATTCGGATATTGATACCCTCGTGGTAGGCACGTTTGATTAACTCGTTCGGATTTAGCGATTTATTGGATACGGATGCTCTCATTATTCACCCACCTTTTTAGGTCGTTGATAATCTAATGGTTGTTTGTTGTTTGCTGTCTCCAAATCCATCTAACGTCGGATCGTTACGGCGTTATAAAAACTATAAATCATAGTACCGATTACACATGGGTTAGAAAACGCACCTTTCAACAACTCCATCAAAGCCGGAATAGAAGTAATATCCTTTGGCACCAATCCGTAATAGACATGCACCGGACCAAAAACAGTGAGTAATAGTTGAGCAAGAAATATCGGATTTCTGAAACTTACTTTAAAATTGATTTTCATTATATTTCATGAATTACATTAACGCGACAATCCCGCCAAGCAATCCACCCCCACAGGCGCACCAACGATCCCTAACACTATTTTCTCGCGAAGGGAAAGACTTTCAAGTGTAATGCGCTCATCTACGCGGATCACGTCACGCTCCGTTTGCAAGGGTTGCTTGTCTGCGGAAAAGTAATAGTTCACAAACTTATTTAGGATTCCTCTAGTTTCTTTCCCATCTTTCATTACCGTTAGTTCTAAATTCGTTTGTGATGACTTGATTTCAGTGACTTTTCCCTTGACAGCCTCTACCCGCGTGTTGAAATCCCTCTGCGCATTATTGATTTTCTCCAATCTTGGCGGAAAGTCATGATGAATTAGTTCACCGTTTCTTTCGAGCATCTCTAGTGCCTCCTCTGTCTTCGTCATTCCTCAGCCAACTACACTTTTCTCTTTATAAATAGATACAAAAAAGAACGCTCCGTTTGGAACGTTCTTCATTCTTTTATTTTCTCTTAGCCCAAGTAAGTGTAATAATAATAAATATTACTTTTACGTCAGTAGTGATAGAAACACATATTTCAATCATAGATACTACTCCTTTTAAGATACTAGGTACTTGACCTGTATCTATCCCATTACTTAAAAGAAGTAGCTTTTACACATTTATGACAAAAAAGAACGTCCGATGTGGACGTTCTGAAAACCAACTTTACTTTACTTTACTTTACTCAGTCTTCTTCAGATATCAGAAGGGATCCTCAGTAATAAAAACTCATTATCAATACCTAGATTCCCGTGATTAATAAACCCGAATCTTTTATAATACTTTATTAAGTTTTCTGTTTCCGCGAAAAGGGTTAATGGTAATTTTATTCGCTCAGAAAGCGATATGAGGTCCTCCATAATTAAAGAACCTTGACCTTTTTTTACCGAATGTAATTCTACAATTTCTATGCATTTAGCTTGATTTCCTAATACTCTTTTAGTCGCTTTGTTTAAAGTGGTACAGTATCTAATTAAGACTAAACTTTTCCAGTCCCGATTTATAAGGATTAAAGTAGCGTCTGATGAAGAAGATAAGTAATATTTAGTTTCAGACATATCAAGTAAAAAATTAAAATATCCCTTTTGCGTATTATTCATTACAGCGTTTGCACTTAGCAAATTTTTCAAGTGCTTCTGCAACGAAGAGGTATCTTTCTTAACCCTCTCTCTAAATAAGTGTTGGTTTCTAATCGTCAAAAAGATTTCGTGAGATACCTCTGATTTATTCATAATCTATACCTCCTTATGGCTTTATAGACTATATGCTCTGTCTCATTTACATATAATAGAATGACCTAATACGCTTCGCTTGCTTAGAATTAATCTTTGTGAGTAGTCGCATCATGTCCCGAATGTGCAATTACTTTTGTGTATTAAAAAAGAACGTCCGTGGTGGACGTCCCTATTTAGAGGATTAAATTTATCAAAAATCGATATTCGGTTTACGAATATTTTTTAATTTTTACCCATTCACCTATTTGTTCAATACTATTAAAACCCTTAAAATCTTGGTCCTTCAGTAAAATCATAACTATTTGCTTTAAAAGATACATAGCTTCATTAACATCTTTAACATCGACATCACTACTACCACCATGAGCTATAGCAGATCGCTTAGAATACAATTTCTTAACCGTTTTTTCAATTACTAGTCGGCTTTCTAATTCGTCCGTAATAATAAATGCAGCAAATTCCGAAATTTGATAAGTAATTGACGGAGAAACTAACACACCTTTTTGTTGAAACTGTAATAGTGCTTCCAAGCCAAATATATATTGAGTAAATGCCCTCGCTGGCTCTTCGTCTCTCATTGCTTTTCCAGCCCATTCTATTGCCGTAATAATACGTTTTTCCAAATTAGTTGGATTGGTTTTCGCTAGTATTCTCCATATCCTATCATGTCCATACTCGGCATCATCAATAGGGAATTGGTGTAAATTAATGCTATCAATAGTCCCTGACATACTATTATTCAATCCTGCGTTTGTTTTAGAAAGAATAATGCTGTTAGTGCGTCTATATGAGTTGAAATTATATATTCCTACATCGTACCTTTTGCTATAATCACCTATCATAAATCGGATTGTATCTTCAAACTGTCGGAATTTCACACACGCTTTTTCATTCGCACGTGATAGCTCCCTTGCATTTTCGTATACACTTATTACTACATCGCTGCCGTAATATTCATCGTCTAACTCAAGAGATAGAATAGATTCACTGTAAGGGTATTTCTTTATTAGAACGCTCCTATGAATATTTTTATTGTAAATAGTGTATGGTCCAATTTCCAGAGGTTCCGCCTTAAAATAGTTTACACCAAATACGGGATAGAGCACCTCAAAACTCTCTTCCAGAATTTCCTTTAGGTCAGCAATCATTTTTTTGATTATATCTAAAGTGACTTCCTCACCTTCTATAGAACTACTAAGCAGGTCTACTAATATATTTTTTATTGTAACGCGAGTAAATGTATCAAATATATCCTGATCACTCTTCCATAGATAATCAACTGTCTCATTGAAAACATTTACGTTATCAAATCCTTGAATAATTAAAGTACTTTTCCCAGCTTCAAATCTTAGAAATGGTTCATCATCTTCTCTTTTAACTCCCCCCTTTTCCACTACACTTTGTAACTTATTGAACAATTGGAACACTTTTTTGAACTCCATCCTATCACCATCTCCTATTAGTTACTTATTCAACCATACTATATAGAAGATAGTCATCCTCCTTTTTACTCTCTTCAGTCAAAAAATAACGCTTTATTATGTTGAATTTAATTTTTCACCGCACAATAATATGGTCAAATTAAGCTACTTCTTCAGGATATCTCTCAACGGTCAAAGTCATCAGTTCTTGATATTCTGCTTCGCTCAACTGATTTAAACATAAAGAACATTTTGATGCGTCTTTTAATGTCAGCCTTCGAGTAAGTTTTTGCATTGATAAATTTAATAGATATGGTGTCGTTTACATTATCCCCATTTCTAATAATTTAGTTTGGTATTAATTTTAATACAGTATCTTCTCTTCTATAGTTGGTTCTACATCAATCAGTTCAATTGCTTTAATTTTTGCTTCCTTGACCGTAGAACAAACATTAATTCCATCGTTCGTATATTCTGTTATCAGATATTCCCCATCCTCGTATTCCCGCAAGATTCTCATGTATTTCGCTCCTTTTATAATAGAATATACTGCACTACAACCGCTGGGTGCCCTACTGGAAGATTACTCTTTACTATTAACTCACTGTGAAAAGGAGAGAAAATAGTATAAATCAAATTAGGGGGTAAAGTTAAACCATATATCCCCCCAACTGAAAAGAATACTCCACGGGTGACGACGCAGAACCTAACAGCCCCACTAAAAAACACTTCCTTTTCACATGCACTTGCAGATTATCACGATGAACTAGAGCTTTGTTTGATTTGAACAAACCATCTCCCCATTCAACTTCTTTTGGAATAGGAAAATTGGTGGTTATTTTGTCAACGACTTTTTTATTTCGATTTATCTTTCTTTTGTGTCTACTTTTAAAACGTCCTTTAACCAATTACCTCTTCATAAATAAATTGACTGTCACCGTAATCCATACGAAAACCCCAGCGATCTAATTTACCATTATTCGTAAAGCGTAGCGGCATGGATTCATCTAAGCGATTATTTATCTTGTCGTTCACTTTTTTTACTGCATTTGAGGGAGCCGCCTTTGTTTCTTCCGCACTATCGATATCACTGTTTAACTGGACGTGACCAACTTTCATAAGTGAACCTTTTTCCTCCTAATACGTAGAAGAAGTTCGTCACACCGTTCTTGCTGATCGACAACATATTTTCAGAACAATAGTCTTTCACTATGTAACTTCTAGCATTAAGAACCCACTTCAAAGGTGTAATCACGTTACGGCGGAATGAACCGATTGTCTTACCTGCCATACCTAGGTTCTCATCTCGAAACGTTTCCATCCCCCATATAATGTAAGACAATGACATGCCGACTGTTTTTCCCGCACGCACCGAACCATAACAAATGAAGCCATCCATTTCTTTGACTGGAGAGTCGTTTCTCCACCAAGTAAGTACTTGTTTTTATTTTATAGAGAATGGCTTAAATTTGAATAGTGCCGTTTTTTCTTGAACTGTTTACGATTCGTAAGGAAAGAGAAGTGTTTTGCTTTTTTTTTCAATTTCTTTTGAAGTAGCATCGCCCTACACCTCCACAGTCATAGCGTTTAAAGCCTCACTGAACCATCATCCTCATACTCTCCTTGATCGTCCTAACTAAAGACCTTCGCATGAGCAATATTTAGCTTTTCCTCTTCTAATTGACGCTTGAAGTAATCAGGCACCATATCGATGCGTTTCGCTAGGAAGTTCATAGCTTTCACGGTACGTGATCAGCTTGAAGTTATCGTCTAATTTCGGTCTGCCCGTCACCTCGTTAATGACTTGACGTTTTACGCTACCAAACATGACATAGTCAGTGATATCAGCGTAAGCTATCTGGATGCACTTGCTGAGCACGTCCAGAGCATCGATGAAAATACCTTGTTGCATTTCGTCTTTCAGCCTACGTGTCTCGTCAGCCACCTTAGCATTTCTTAGCATTTCTTAGTAGCCGACTGCCCCCAACGTAAGCAGTGTTCGTAGCATTAAAGCTTTTAATGTAATAAATACAAAAAGGCCGTTGCTTATCAGTCAGGTTATCCGACTCAACCACAGGCTCTTTATCCTTCTTTTTCGGTTGCAACCTTTTTCTTTCTAGTTGCACCTTGCTTAGATGCACCTCTTACCCTAGCTTCACGACTTTTTTACTCTTCAATGTTTTAGTTTCACATCATGTTTTTCTGCTAATGTAGCCAAAGTAATCTTTGATGTTTCCCATCCTCTTTGAATCTCATACCAATTCGTCATCTACATCACTTCCGTCTCCTCGTAATGCACCACTTTTCATCACCTCATTACCTTAGTCACTTCGTTTATTGCGCTTATTACTTGTCCTAGTATCCTTTTTCTCTATCTCTCGTTTAACAAGCTGCATGAACTCTTTTTCAACGAGTTGATTTTTCATGCTTTTATTCATTCGTCATCCCTCCAACCTTGCAAGAACACAATTAGGGTTGCAGCAAAAATGAACAATGCGTGCCCATATCGTTGTGTATTTGACTTCGAAAACCGTGTGTACAGTAGTTGCCAAACTTAATTAGATAAGCGCTTTAGCAATTAAAAAACCCACTAGGCTATAGACCGCTACTAATGCAAGGGTTCAAATTATATTTTTTGTTAGACTCATATCATTCACTCCTTTTTTGAAATAAAAAGAGGACAACAAATGACGCAGCGCAATGCTGCAATCAAATGTTGTCCGCTGGTTGGCCAGGGCGGACTTATTCTCTAGATACTGAGGTATCTATCCCAATAATATTTGAGCCTTTATCGATATAGCTCATAGAGATTTTTAACGTATACATCAATACATGTTTGTCATCATTAATATCATAATAAACAATGGAAAAAGGTATTTTATAATCAGAGATTCTGTTCAAATCTTTTTTTTCATAAAGCTCCATATATTTATTGAGAATGTGATAAGTAAGGATTAGTGGAATTCGAATTTTATATGGTTCTGAGTCAACACTAATAGGTAAAATATAATCAATATGTTGTTTCCTATCATTTTCAATATGCACTACCGCCTCTCCAACTACCATTACGGTTTTGTTAAAATCATGAGCACTGTCAGTAATGTCATTCACTACTTCTTCATATTTCCATTTTATATGCATGTTTTTAGCTGATCCATAACCGATGTTCAACAAACTGATTTCAACTCGGTTATAAAAGGAGTTTTCAAAAGAATATTTATGTGTTTCCCTTTTAATCACAATTGAAGGTTCGTACGTTTTTATTCTTTGCTTCCGAATTTCTAATAAGGTAAATAGTGTAATCACAGAAGTAATTAGAGCCGCTGAAGCTGAAAAGTCAAATGTAATTACAGGGAATATGCTTAAATCTAATAAAAATACTATCGTAAAAATTGACGACAATAATACTATGCACAATATCCACAACATACTATTTTCAAGTTTTTTATTACTCAAAACTCTTCCCCTTCTTCCATCCGCATCCTTCTGACTTTACCCCGATGCGTCACAATCTTATATTCACCATGCTCCGGCAACTCTCGTAACTTAGCAACACCTCCGAAATCACCACAACACAGTTCATTGGTAATGCCATTATAGCAATTTCTAACCTATCTTGCATTAATTGACAATTTTTACATATTTGCCAGCTTTCTCCATGTGATACAATAATGTCAGCTACGACGGGAGAAATCTCTGTCTATTTTTATTTGGTCAAATCTTCAATTCCCATACACCCCAGGTCTCCACTGCTCAATCCAACTCCTCATTTCCTCATCCGCTCCGAAATGATATCCAATCTAGTCGGGAATAAAACTGAAAAAGTCACATTGTCTCATTTAACAAAAATAATGACTGCGCTTGAGTTAGATGACATAAGCAAACTACTCTCCTACATTTCAGATGAAGCGCTTGAAAAATACAGGAGTTAATTCTCTTTTTCGTTTCAACCCTGTATTGTCTAGTTGAACTACGCAGTAACTTCCCTTAATCCTCAACTTATAGGCATGAACATTCTTCCTCTTTTTAACTGATCCTTGACGTATACATAAGCACCTTCTCCTAAATCACCAAATAGCCCATATACTTTCCAGTCGCAAATTTTATCATCTTCTCTTTCTTCTCAACTGTTACACTCGTCAGGATTGGTAGAAATCCTATCACAAGCGGGACATCGAAACTTCAAACCGCCTGCCAGATACACTTCTGTCATCCCCTCATCCATTCCTTATGGTTCAAACATTTGAAGAAAATCACACCACATGGATTACATCATACACATACCACGATTTTAATTAGTCAACGCATCCCCTATCCAAACTATTGCAGATAGAGAGTTAACACTCCTGAAATTATCTTACAAGTTTATGGCCACTTGTTCAAAGAGCCGCAAGTCGCTTCGGCGAAAGCATTCAATATCGCTCTGAAAGAAGCTTTTTTGTAATCGTTTGAGGGAGATTCTGGGGAAGGTTTCTAATTTAGCAGTCGTAGAGCCATTGATATCAAAGGGTTTTCATCCTGTCCAAAATTAATCTCGTAAATAACAAGGAAACCCCGTCAGCTGAGATATTTATATCGGTTGGCGGGGTTTTTTGTGTTTTAAATAAAGTTACTATATAAGTTCGCTAGCATCGCATGAATACGTTCGAAACATTCCATCAACAATCTTCTATCTTCAAGTAAAAAGTAGTCAGCTGTTTTGTAAAAAAGTAATTAAAGCGTATTCAGAGTTAAACACTCTTCTTCTCTGTTTTAATGCGACACTAGTGATTTTAAGAAAAAACTATAATCATGATACATCCTGTCTTTCCATTGGAAGTATTGACATAAATTTCATAATTAACCGTAAATAAATAATGCTTTTGATGTATAATTAATAAGTCAGAATTGAGTAATCATATTTTTGTTGCTATTAATTCTTATAAAAATACTAATTGAGGTGATAATGTGCTAGCAATTGCAGCAGTAGGTATGCTTATATTTATGTTTTCATTAATCTATCTAGCCTACCATTTACTTAAAAAGATAAAAGATAGAAAACGAACTTTATCAGGTAAGATCTTCTACCCTGCCTTAACTGGCGGGCTGATATTGTTCATTGTCGGAGCTGTCTATACAGATATAAATATTAAAGCTGATCTTGAAGAAGCTCAACAGAAAAATATTGATTTGATTGCAAAGAATGAAGAATTAAACTTGTTGTATACAGAACTCCAAGAAGAAAATAAAGAATTATTGGCAGAAAGTACAAGTGCGAATAAAGAGGTTGATAATTTAACTACGAAACTGGAAAGTTCAGAGAAAATAGCAAAAGATTTAAAGGACAAGCAAATGAAACATGAAGTAAAAAGTAAAGAGTTTGAAAAGGAAATCACTGATCTAAAGGCAAAAAACTCGAATTTGTCAGATGAAGTTCTTACTCTGAAAGATAAGATTGCAAGCAATAATTCACCGTCAGTCTCAAGTTTATCTAGTAACGAATCAGGTTACTCTTCTAATAACTCTGTTTCAAATACAGGCCAATCATATTATCAGAATTGTACAGCAGCAAAAGCTGCAGGAGCTGCACCTGTATATTCTAATGATCCTGGATACGGTCCTCACTTAGATCGTGATGGCGATGGCGTCGGGTGTGAATGATTTTCTTGAAGATGCGATGAAAACTATTCTATACAATCCACTGCTCTTCTTTTAATCACTTAAATGGCTCTAACTTTTAGAGGTCACATCAATTGAAGTAACTCCATGTCAGGTACCTTATTATACGATTTATTTTTACGATGGAAGTTCCTTATATGCTTCCGTCGTATCCCTCAACGATTGCACGACTTTCATATATTCCTATTCATTCAAATATAATCACCTAGGAGGTGCTTTTTTGGATGGCAATAAAAGGTTGGCAGTTGAACTTGCTAAGGCTTTAATCCAGAATAACCATGTAAAGCCGGTTTTCAATAAGAGATACGATAGCGATGCAAACATCATTGTATACACCATTGAAGATAACGAGTTTTCCTTTAATGATATCGTATTGCATTTTGAAGAATGTCTAAAGAAATCTAAAGAATATCACTAGAGCCTTGGATGGCTCTTTTTCAGTTATATCCCCTTTGACCAAGGTGTTAGTCATTTATATGGAGTACCTGCATACCAAACTTTCCTAATTTGTTTAAACAATCACAATCGCTCTTCACCCTATTTTATATTTATCAATTTTCTTCAGTAATCATAATTATCCATCTCAACCTCAAATATGTCTTTAATCTCTTGAGAAGCCACCCCACCATAATTAATATAACCCGTCTCCGGCCAATAAACTGATCTAGTCAAACTCCCATCTACTAATTCAATTCCGAAAAACACACGCTTTCCTTCAGTCGCACGTCTTTCTGGTTCATACGGCATAACCAACAACTCTTCAATCAGTTGCTCCGCATGCTCATCCGTAAACTCTCCAATGAACGATAAATCTTGCTCACTTTGCAAAATGACTCGCTGTACTTTCCCTTTAATGTCTAAAAAATCTCCAACCGTTTCAGCTTTATCAGATTCAGATACTTCGTATACCTTACCGTCCGCTATAATTCGGAATGCCGGATCATAACCTTTCATCGCAAATAATTTTGTACCTTTTTGCAAATAAGCTGCATCTCCATTTTTCGTTTGATGATTCGTTCCCGCATGGCCATCCAACATATATTTTACTTCTCCTACTTCGCCAGTAGTTTCCCAGTCCTTTTCAAGCTCGTTCATTTCATAGTTCGCTTCATACGTCGCATCATTCCATTTCACAAAATCTACCCAGTCAATGATCGTATTCTGCGGGGACGGAAGCGTTTTGGATGGATTGGAAGAGCAAGCTGTCAGCAATAATAAAACGGGAAATAGCAGTATTCGTTTTCTCATAATTTTCCACTCCTTTTGAACGTAGACGTAGATTTTGGTTTCAAGTTACAAAATAACACCAGGTTAGCTTTGCACACTATATAGAGCTGAGAAGCAAAAAGGATACTAGGTGCGAAAACTTTTCTCAAAAAATAATGACCAACGAAATATTCGTCGTCGAGATGCTTCTCGACAATATCTTTATTCTTTATATTCTTATAAGTTCTTTGGTTATAGGCCATACCAATGTGATACGGTGTGTCGTTTCATATTGGTACGCTCCTTCGTTTCAATGTGATACGTCCGTTGTACCACTTAGAAACGTGCAATCAACTATATTTTACTGTTTTTTATTACAAAATATTAGGAGGCAAGACTTCATTATGATCAGTAAATAAGTCAAACAAAAAGAACGTCCCTAGAGAAAGGACGTCCTGCATTATTATTTCTTCCGTTTATGCTCTATCTTCCGTAACTGAAACATATTGTACGTCTCTATAAAAGAAACAATATAACGTTCCTTTGCTATCGGTAAAAACAATATCATTGCTTCGAGAATTTGTTGCGATTCCTAAAGCATCTTCTTGATTCGCTGCTTCAACTGTTCTTAAAATGCTTTCAGCGCCTGCAAAGTGGTATTGTACTCTGTATTTTTTCAAACTTCTCACTTCCCTCTATTTACAGTATTCGACATAAAGAAAGAAAACCCTTTTTTGCGAGGATATGAGCACTAAGTTTTCGTGTTTTCTTAACAATTCACAGTTGTCGTTTCCTAAATAACTTCTTCAGAAAGAAAAATAGGAATGTACGTTCTGTACAAGTCATTAGAAACATGGTAAGATAAAAAACAAATATAAAAAATAGGAGGGTTTTTATGACAGATCGTGAACTTCTTGAACTCTTGGTCGACAAAGTTAGCAATATGGAGCGAAATATTTCTACACTAAAGACCGATATTTCTATTATCAAAGAGGAACAAAAATTTATGAAACAGGCAATTTCAGAACTAGATATAAGCCCCATTGTCCCCAATCAGAAAGTTGATGCGTTATCTGAACAAATCTTTTACAACAAAGCAAAATCAGATGATATGCGTAAAACCCAGCGCTTACTAAACGACCACGACACAGATATTCGCATTATCAAAAAGTTGTTAACTAAATAAAAACGTATTATTTTACAGTGCTTATGTAACCAACTTCTTCGTTCGTTCAAACGAATATGACTGTTTTACATAGGCACTTTTTATGATTCCCACTATCAGTTATGTATGTTATTTCTAATATAAAAAGACACCTCCGAAGAGATGCCTTTTCATCCATTATGAATTACGAAACTTACCATATTTTCGATCCTTGATACTAACCAAGAAACCCTAATGTCATAGCGTACATCATATACTCTTTTTTCAATTCACTAACTCCCAGTTAAACAAACTTCACCATACTATATTTCTTTTTCCCACGTCTCACAATGGTAAAAGCGTCTTCCAAACGTTGCTCTGCCCCTACTGTGAACGCTGTATCTGTAATACGTTCTCCGTTAAAGGAAATCGCACCGTTCGTTACGTCTTCACGAGCTTGGCGTTTTGATGGAGATACACCTGCTTGCACAATGAAATCCACGATGTTTTGATCGACTTTTTCCATTTCGACAGTCGGCACATCTTTAAACGCATCTTTCATTTCAGTAGCCGTCAATGCTTTTAAATCTCCGCTAAATAGCGCTGCAGAAATGCGTAATGCTTGATCAAGTGCGTCCTGACCATGAATTAGACGAGTCATTTCTTCTGCTAACGTCTTCTGTGCTTTACGTAAATGTGGCTCTTGTTGTACGGATACTTCAAGTGCTTCAATTTCTTCACGGCTAAGGAAGGTAAAGATTTTCAAATACTTCACAACGTCTGCGTCTGCTGCATTGATCCAGAATTGGTAGAACTCATATGGAGAAGTTTTCTTCGCATCGAGCCATACCGCACCGCCAGCAGATTTACCGAATTTCGTGCCATCTGCTTTTGTTACCAATGGAATCGTAAATCCGTATGCTTGTACTTCTTCGTCATGCTTTTTGCGAATGACTTCTAGGCCTGTCGTGATATTCCCCCACTGATCTGATCCACCAATTTGCACACGGCAATTATAGTTATCATATAAGTGGTTGAAGTCCGCACCTTGCATCAACATGTATGAGAATTCCGTGAAGGAAATTCCTTGATCTAAACGAGACGCAACATTGTCTTTTGCTAGCATGTAATTGACGCTTAGCAATTTGCCATAGTCACGCAAGAATTCGATCAATGACATGGAACCGATCCAATCATTATTGTTTACAAGTTTCGCACCATTTTCTGTTTGGAAATCAAAAATCATCTCTAGTTGTTTTTTGATTCCACGAACATTCGCGTCTACTTGATCTGTCGTTTGTAATTGGCGTTCTTCAGAGCGTCCAGATGGATCCCCGATCATTCCTGTAGCGCCACCAATTAATAGAATAGGCTGGTGTCCGTGTAACTGGAAGCGACGCAGTGTCAGCATCGGTACGATATGGCCGATGTGCATACTATCCGCGGTTGGGTCTACTCCGCAGTATAGTGAAATCTTCTCGTCTGTTAGAAGTTTCTCAAGACCTTCTTCATTCGTCTGTTGGTATAACAAGCCTCTCCAACGTAAATCGTCCATTAATTCATTCGACATGTTCTATATCCCCCTATTTTCAACGTAAAAAGTCCCCACACGATCAAAAAATGATCATGCAGGGACGTTAGTTGATTAATTATAACGCGGTACCACCCGGCTTGAGAGTAAGTACTCTCCGGCTTTAAGGCGCTAGTAACGTTGCGCAAAACGTACACTCCAAAACTGTAATTCATGTATAGTGCACCGAACAGCTTCCACCAACCGCTGTCTCTCTTAAACGGAACTCACTATCATTACTTCGGTTTTTTCGACATGTAATTTCGTATGAGTTCAATTTTACCGAACTTCCTATGAAAGTCAACATTTATTGCATATTTCCTTCTGATTCTGTGATATAATGAGTAAGATTTTTGGGGGGAGAAAACTTTGAACAACGAAAAGAATAATAGAATTAAGCAACTTGAAGATAAGTTTGAACAAGCGAAAAAAGAGCCTTGGGCCAAAAAACTTCGCATCGGAACCGGCGTACTTTGGAACTTGTTTTTATTACTCATTATCTTCGCCGTCATCGGGGCCGTATTTGCGAGTTCAGTTGGTGCAGGTTATTTCGCTTCTCTTGTTGCGAAAGAGCCGTTACGTTCCAAAGAAGAACTTCGGGATCAGGTGTTTAATTATGAAGAGACATCTGAAATGTACTTTGCAGACAGTATTTATCTAGGCAAGATCAACTCGGACATCGAGCGCCGACAAATTACGCTGGATAAAGTTTCACAGTATGCACTGGACGCCGTGCTAGCTACTGAGGATGAATACTTTGAGGAGCATAAAGGCATCGTGCCAAAAGCGATATTCCGCGGAGTGTTCCAAGATGTTACGAACTCAGACAGTCAAACGGGTGGATCTACACTCACTCAGCAGTTAGTGAAAAACCAGATTTTGACGAACGAAGTTTCTTATGAGCGTAAAGCTAAAGAAATCTTGCTGGCTATGCGCTTGGAACACTTCATGACGAAGGATGAGATTCTAGAAGCCTATTTGAATATCATTCCTTATGGTCGTGATGTGATGGGGCAGAATATCGCAGGCATCGAAACAGCCGCGCGTGGGATTTTCGGTATAAAAGCCAATGATTTAAGTTTGCCGCAAGCTGCATATATTGCGGGTATTCCACAAGCACCGTATACATACACGCCTTTCTACAGTAAGAACCAAGGCATTAAGGAACGCGAAAAGCTGATGTATGGTGTAAACCGGATGAAGACCGTACTGTTCCGTATGCGTGATGCAGGCTATATTTCGGAAGCGGAATATCAGGAAGCTCTTGCGTATGATGTGACGAAAGACTTCAGACAACCTTCACGTCGCGCTACAGAACGTTATCCGTATGTCACACAGGAAATTCAAAATCGCACAATTGAAATTTTAGCTGAAGTTTTGGCTGAAAAAGATGGCATTGACGCGGATCGTTTTGAAGGAGATTCCAAGATTAAGGAAAAATACGAAATCATGGCAGATCGTTCCATGCGAACAGACGGCTATCGTATCTACTCTACTATCAACAAAGAGCTGTATGACAAAATGAATGAAGTCGCTGACAGCTTTCAGTACTACGGTTATACGTATACTACGGAAACACTGGATGAAGAATCAGGTAAAATGATTACGAAAGAAAATCCTGTTCAAGTCGGTGTGTCGATGATCGAGAACCATACAGGGAAAGTACTTTCATTCGTCGGTGGACGTGATTACGAACTGGAAGCATTGAATCATTCTACTCAAGCTTACCGACAAAACGGATCTTCCATGAAACCATTACTGGTTTATGCACCTGCCATTGAATACGGTGTAATTGGTGCAGGTAGTCCACTAGTGGATGTGAAGTTTAGAAGAGGCAGTTACGCACCCGGCAACTATTTCGACCGCGAGTTCGGCGTATTGCCAGCCCGTGAATCTCTGGCACGTTCACAAAACTTATCTACTATACGTCTATATGACCAAATAATAGATAGAAACCCTATTGATTTTCTAAAGAAAATGAAATTTGCAAATGCTACCGATAAGGCAGGCATTGGTCTTTCTGCATCATTAGGTACTATGGATGTCACTGTAGAAGAAAACACAAATGCTTACGCTACATTCGCTAACGGTGGTCAATTCATCGAATCGTATATGATTGAACGGATTGAAGACATGAAAGGTAACATAGTATTTGAACACAAAGCTGAACCTGTGGAAGTGTTTAGTCCGGAAACGTCTTATATCATCACCGATATGATGCGTGATGTACTAAAAGGTAACGGTACAGCTGCACGTTTACCTGGCTTAATGAATTTCCGTCCCGATTTAGCTGCGAAGACAGGGACATCCCAGCATTACGGAGATGCTTGGCTAGTCGGCTATAATCCAAATGTATCGCTTGGTGTTTGGATGGGTTATAAAAATCGAAATACGCCGTTATACCACGGCTACAACAGCGGTCAAATGCATCCATCAGAACGGACTGCACGATTGTACGGACAATTGATGAATGTAGCCAATACGGTCATACCAGAAACCATTAAAGCAAGAGATACGTTTAAACGCCCGAATGGCGTCGTAACACGTTCATTCTGTGGCATTTCAGGACTTGCTCCTTCTGCTGCTTGTGCATCGGCAGGACTCGTTAGATCAGATTTATTTAATTCTAAAAAGATGGTTCCTACGAAAGTGGATGACAGTATCGTTTCATCCGCAGCTGTTCGAGTGAATGGCAAACTATATCAGGCATTACCTTCTACTCCTCGTGAATTTGTCACGTCCGGCGGTATCGGCGTAACTTCTGAATATGGTAAGCGGATGCTTGGACGCTTAGGCGGAGATGCTTCCAAACTGCTTGCAGGTCGTGGCGGATATGCAAGCACTGTTGCAGGATCCACATTCCCTGCAGACAACGTACCACCTGCAGCCGTATCAACAGGACAAAATGGATCCGTTCTTACATGGACTGCTTCGTCTTCAAATGATGTAATCGGTTATTACATTTATCAGAACGGTGCCAAAATCGGTACGGTTCATGATGGTGCTTCTAGATCGTATAAAGTCGGATATGGTTCATATTACGTACGCGCAGTTGATATTACTGGCTTACTCTCGGGACCTTCCAACACTGTAACCAATACGGCACCTGCACCAAAAGCAGAGCCGAAATCAGATACGAATACTGGAGCTAAACCAAGTACGACAACTCCAGAAACGAAGTCGGATGCAAAGTCGGATGCAAAACCGGATACCAAGTCTGAATCAAAACCGGATGCAAAACCAGAAACTGCACCAGAACCTACACCCGAAACTAAACCTGAAGCGACACCGGAACCAAAGCCGGATGCAGCTCCAGAAGCAAAAGAATAACTAACAAGCCGGATGACCATTCTAAATTGTCATCCGGCTTTTTATGAAGAATTTCATCAAAGTGAATAACAACCCCTCCTCCCTTCTTCCTTCTAACTTCACCATTTTTTTTACTACACATAGATAATTACCGACAATTCAGTGATTTAATGATAATAATATACTTTTCCTCACTATAAATTGTATACTTAACACAGAGAAGCAATTACCGAACTCACAGCGAGTATTTGAGCGTACAAAGGGTAGATATATTAGGAAGAGGTGAACTATGTGAAACATGAAAAGACCTACTTTTCCAGAACATTCCCGCATAACGAAGGTGAACTGGTCATAGAAGGCCCTGTTTCATCAGAACGACTGGCATCGTTTGAATTTCACGAAGGACTGAAAGCATTTCGTCCATCTACACAACAACAAGAAGCATTGGTGAAAATCGCCGCGTTTCCTGAAGGTCGGATCAACGTAGCGAGAATCGATAATAGGATTGTTGGGTATGTTACGTTTCTCTATCCCGATCCACTCGAACGCTGGTATGAAGCAGACATGGCCAATTTAATAGAACTAGGCGCCGTCGAAGTAGTTGCAGCTTATCGCGGCGCACGTATCGGTAAATCCTTACTGGAATTATCGATGTTGGATGATGCGATGGAAGATTATATTATTATTACGACTGAATATTATTGGCATTGGGATTTAAAAGGTACTGGTTTGACAGTATGGGATTATCGCAAAATGATGGAGAAAATGATGCGTGCAGGTGGCTTGGAATTCTTCTCCACTGATGATCCTGAAATTTGTTCCCACCCTGTCAATGCACTAATGGCGAGAATCGGAAAACGAGTCGATCAAGAATCCATTGAACGCTTTGACCGTGTGCGTTTCAAAAATCGTGTTAATTACTGAAAGTGAGGAATAATCATGCTAATACAAGATATTATGAAAACAGACGTGATTACGCTTAATTCTACACATACGATTGCAGATGCAGTACAACTGATGAAAGAAAAACGAATTCGCCACATCCCCATCGTGAAAGATGGGCAGATCGAAGGACTCGTTACAGACCGTGACGTCAAAGAAGCTTCTCCTTCAAGTATTTCGAAGAGATTGGAACCTTCACTTTATGAAACCACGCTTGATAAAATTATGAAAACTGACTTATTGATTGGCCATCCGCGGGACTTTGCGGAGGAAGCTGCGCTAATGTTTTATACGTATGAAATTGGTTGCCTACCCATTGTTTCTAATTATCAGCTAGTCGGCATTCTAACGAAAACAGATTTACTCTATAACTATATTGAGTTAACAGGTGCCAATCAGCCCAGTTCACACATTCAGATCCGCGTGCCGAACACGCCCGGTATTTTATATGAGGCATCTAAAGTATTTCACGAACACAATACGAACGTGCTTAGTGTACTTGTCTATCCTTATCAAGATAACGAAGAGTACAAAATTCTCGCTATCCGCATTAAACGAATGAATCCCCTTCCGATCATCGAAGGATTGAAAAAGCAAGGATTCGAAGTTCTATGGCCAAGTGAACCGGAGATGGGCGTATGAAAAAACAAGCGAGTTTTATCTTTTCTCCTGACCAACTAAACTATGAATTTTCGGATACTCATCCTTTTAATCAAAAGCGAATCATTTTGACAAAAGATTTACTAGATGAAATGAATACGATCGAGCCTCATGAAATCGTCATTCCGCGCACAGCCACAGACGAAGAATTGCTTCTCGCTCATGACGCAAAGTATATCGAAATCGTCAAAAAGGCGAGTACAGGTAATGTCAGCGAAAATATCGGTAGTATTTACGGTATCGGTACGGAAGATACACCCTTCTTCACTGGCATGCATGAAGCAAGTGCATTGCTCGTAGGCGGTACACTTACAGCGATTGAAGAAGTAATGGAAGGTCGTTCAAGATATGCGTTGAACCTAGGCGGCGGCCTGCATCACGGCTTCCAAGGGAAAGCTTCTGGCTTCTGTATTTATAACGATAGTTCTGTAGCCATTAAATACTTACAGCAAAAATATGGAGCTCGCGTATTATATGTGGATACCGATGCGCATCACGGCGACGGCGTGCAATGGACGTTTTACGATGATCCGAATGTTTGTACATTCTCTATCCATGAAACAGGGCGCTACTTGTTTCCCGGGACAGGCAATGTGACAGAACGAGGAAATGGAGCGGGTTACGGCACCTCATTCAACTTCCCTATCGACGCATTTACGGAAGATGAATCGTTCCTACATATCTATAAGACTGCCTTGCGTGAAGTGGCAGAACACTTTAAGCCCGACGTCATTCTTACTCAAAACGGAGCAGATGCACACTACTTCGATCCACTCACGCATCTATATGGCACCATGAAGATCTACGAAGAAATTCCAAAACTAGCAAAAGATATCGCGGAAGAATTCTGCGACGGAAGATGGATTGCAATCGGCGGCGGCGGATACGACATCTGGCGCGTAGTACCACGTGCGTGGTCGCACCTATGGCTTACTATGAAAGACATCCCAACACCTACTGGACGACTTCCAGAAGCCTGGCTAAATAAATGGCAACCCGAGTCACCTGTTTCACTAATTGAGACGTGGGAAGATCCTGAAGATCTGTATGAACCAGTTCCTCGTAAATATGACATCAATGAAAAAAATGAGCAAATGCTAACGAGAGCTTTGCACGTCATCCGAAAATCATAATAAAAAGCAACTTATCGCTCAGATAAGTTGCTCTTTGCATTTATACCTTTTTAAAAACAACGTATGAGTGTTGTTGATTCAAAACACGCATTACTTACGTTACAGGCAGCGACTCCGACCTACTTCTTAACCGATTGCCGCTCTTCCAAATAATACGGTAGAATAACTTCTGTCTCTTCTACTTCTTCTTTGTTCATTAACTTCGTTAACAAACGCATCGATACGGCACCGAGGTCATACAAAGGCACCACAATCGCGGTCAACTGTGGACGAACAATACGCGCAAGAATAGAGTGCTGGAAACAAATAATCTCCACATCCTCAGGAATTCTAAGATTTGCATCACGCACACCATTCATAATACCCACGGCAACTTCGTCACTGCTTGTCATGACAGCCGTTGGAGGATCAGACAGCTTACCTAGAACATTCCAGCTCTCGTAAGCATCATCATACGTATTGTCGGTTTCCACGATCAATGACTCATCGATCGTCATCCCTGCTTCTTCCAACGCACGAATATACCCAACACGTTTGCACACACGATTAATGTCACGCGTAAAAGGTCCCGAAACAAATGCAATACGCTTATGGCCATTGTCGATCAATTTTTTTGTTACTTCATATGCGGCCTGTTCATGATCAATATTGACAGATGGTAAATTGGTTTCAAAATCCAATGTTCCTGCCAAGACGATCGGAACGTTCGCTGTCTTCATTTCTTTTCGTACTTCAGGTGAAATAGAATCACTCATGAAGATCAATCCATCTACTTGCTTGCCTAAATGATCTTCAAACAACTCCACTTCTCGAGAGGTACTCTTGTCCGAATTGGAAATGATAATATTGTACTCATACATCGTGGCAACGTCTGCAATCCCTCTGGATAGTTCTGCATAGTAACTCTTGGACATATCGGGGACAATTACTCCAATCGTCGTCGTACGCTTGCTAGCCAGTCCACGAGCGACGGCATTTGGCCGGTACCCCAATCGTTCAATACAGTCCAATACTTTTTTGCGAGTCGCCGGCTTCACGTTTTGATTGCCGTTCACTACACGTGAAACCGTTGCCATCGATACGTTTGCTTCTCTTGCTACATCGTAAATAGTGATAGCCATTTTTGCTCCTCCTGTCTTTATTCTTTACTAGTATACCGTGTTCTACTGGATTTTTGTGTTTTTCTGTGTAGAAATCTGTCATTCTATACAGAAAAACACCGACCTCTACTAATAAAGGGTCGGTGTTGGATGTTTTAGATCGTTTGGTGTGTGTTCATGAAGCGAGTCATCTCTTCGTAGAACTTGTCAAACTGCTCAATATCCATTTGCTGCGCTGAATCCGATAATGCTACGGCTGGATCCGGATGAACCTCTGCCATAACGCCGTCTGCTCCTACTGCAATTGCCGCTTTCGCTGTTGGAAGCAATAAGTCTTTACGGCCAGTGGAATGTGTAACGTCCACGAATACCGGTAAATGTGTTTCTTGCTTCAAGATTGGAACAGCAGAGATGTCCAGCGTGTTACGAGTTGCCGTCTCATATGTACGAATTCCTCGCTCACATAGCATAATCTCCGTATTACCTTTAGAAATAATATATTCAGCTGCATTGACGAACTCAGAAATCGTTGCAGACATTCCGCGCTTTAGAAGGACTGGCTTATTGACCATTCCAGCTTCTTTTAACAGTTCAAAGTTCTGCATGTTACGCGCACCGATTTGAATCACATCGACATATTCGAGTGCTTCCTCTAAGTGCGATGGTGTAATGATTTCTGTGACGATAGAAAGTCCAGTTTCATCTGCAACTCGCTTTAGAATTTTTAAGCCTTCAAGACCTAAACCTTGGAAATCATATGGAGATGTACGTGGTTTGTAAGCTCCTCCACGAATCATCGTTAATCCTTTTGCTTTGATGGACTTGGCTACTGCCAAAACCTGTTCGTAAGATTCTACTGCACAAGGTCCAAATACGAAAGATGGATGTCCGTCTCCGATTTTATGGCCGTTTACATCAACAATCGTGTCTTCAGGTTTTTTAGTACGGGATACGAGCAATGCATTCTTCTGCTCATCTTGCTGTACTTCAAGTGCCGACATGAAAATAGATTTAAATACCTGCTCAAGGATACCGTCTGGTAAAGGGCCATGGTTTGCCTTCTTTAAGACGTTGAGCATCTCGCGTTCGCGAATCGGATCATATCTATTTACACCTTGCTTTTCTTTTAACTTACCAATTTCTTGGATAACGCCTGTACGTTCATTAATCAATTCTAGAATATCTAAGTTCAACTGATCGATAGTGCCTCTCAACTCACCTAAATCTTGCTTGCTCATAATACCTGTCTCCTCCCCGTACATATCTTCCTTTTCTAACACCGGAATCTATGGTACATTTTTATATAATAGACCTAGTATAATGAATACTCTTAGAAAAGTCACGCAATTTCATCGAATAATTATATATTCACTATTTTCGCATAGAAAAAAACTTGAAAAGAGGTTGGAAATCCTGGCTACTAAGTTATTCGCTCTTGACATCGGAACTCGCACCGTTGTAGGGATTGTACTAGAAGAACAAAACGATTCATTCCATATTGTGGACTTGATTTCTAAAGAACATAAAGAGCGATCGATGATTGATGGACAAATACATAATATTTTAAGCGTGGCGTCTATAATTCAAGAAATAAAAGAAGAACTGGAACACATTCATGGCCCTCTGCATCGCGTCAGTGTTGCGGCAGCTGGTCGTTCATTGAAAACAGCAGAAGGAACTGTGACAGTAGATATTTCAGATCGCACATTAATGTCCAATGAAGATATTAATCGATTGGAATTAGCCGCTGTACAAAATGCACAAGAAATATTACTATCCGCTCATCAATCACAAGAGGATGATCACTATTATTGCGTAGGGTATTCTGTTTTATACTACAAATTACAAGATGAAAAGATCGGTAGTCTGATTGATCAAAAAGGGAAATCAGCGACTGTAGAAGTCATTGCTACATTTTTACCACGAGTCGTTGTAGAATCCTTACTTGCCGCGTTAAAGCGTGCCGATTTGGAAATGGAGGCTTTAACACTCGAGCCAATCGCTGCTATTCATGTGCTCGTTCCCCCTTCCATGAGAAGATTGAATATCGCATTGGTCGATATTGGAGCTGGTACATCAGACATTGCGATTGTTAGAGATAATACCGTGACAGCATATGGCATGGTACCCGTTGCGGGAGACGAAATGACCGAAGCGCTAAGTGCACATTACTTGCTCGATTTTCCTATTGCTGAACAAATGAAACGACAAATTCATAATCAAGACATATTGACATTTCAAGATATTTTAGGATTTGAACAAGAAATCCCTTCAGAAGAAGTAATTGATGTAATTAAACCTTCAGTGAAACATGTAGCACTGTTGATCGCAAATGAAATCAAACGATTGAATCTCAACTCTTCCCCACAAGCCGTAATGATTGTGGGAGGTGGTGGGTTAACTCCTACTCTGACGAAAGAAGTGAGTATGCAGCTAGACCTTCCTGAGAACCGCGTGGCGATTCGAAGTCTCGATGCGCTTTCAGGAGTTACACTTTCAGACCAAATCGAAGCTTCTCCTGCACTCGTAACGCCAATCGGTATTGCGATTGCAGCACAAAGAGCTCCCATTCATTACATTACCTTAACAGTCAACGACCAAGCCATTCGATTATTTGAACTAAAAGAGCTTACAGTGGGCGATACATTGCTTGCCGCCCGCGTTACTGCTCGTCAGTTATACGGTAGACCCGGACTCGCACTAACTGTCAAAGTAAACGGGCGATGGAGAACACTTCCTGGCGAGCACGGCTCATCTACAACCATCCTATTAAACGGCACTGAAGCCAGCACTAAGGATCCTGTTAACGATCATGACCGCATAGAGCTATTGTTTGGTAAAGATGGCACAGACGCCACAGCGACTGTCAGAGACTTAGTAGATGCGCCTGAACCGATACGTTATCAGCTCGACGGAGTGACGCAGACAGTTACGGGTGAAATTTTGCTCAATGGAAAGACGGTTACAATGGATACTGAGATTGCGGATCGGGATGAACTGACGGTGAATCCGGCGAATCGAATAAAAAACGTACTAACGTCTCCTATCCGTTCAGGGACAGATTCGTTCACTGTGACATGGAACGGAACTCCCCACCGCCTAAAGAAACGCGAGACCCTCTACATCGCAAACGGACAAGAAGTCTCTGCTGACTATCAAATTCACGCAAACGATATCATTGAAACGCGTCAACCTGCCTCCCTTTCCTTAAAGGAAATAGCAAGAGAATTAGATATCGTTCTAGAAGAGCGTGCCGATGTAACATTTAATGATGAGCCTGTGGCAATCAAAAAACCACGAACTGCCGTTTATGTAAATGGACAACAAGCAAGTCTTGACTACCAAGTTCAAGCCAACGACCATGTGGAGTTCAAGTCGTTGCCCACTTCTCCTATACTATTCAGTGATGTATTTTCATTCACTGATTTTTCCTTACCGTCTCAATCTACCACTGCTTATCAATTAATGCGTAATGGCGAATCCATTGGCTTCAATGAATTGATATTCGGTGGAGATCAACTACGTATTCTATTTGTTTAAAAGCTACGCTGTGCGGAAATAACGCATGGCGTAGCTTTTTCTTTATGGCTGTTCTAACTAATCGTACACATAGAAAAAACCTTCCCGTGAAGGAAGGTTTTCGCTATTATTTAGAATGAATTTTGTTGTTGTTGTTTGAAGACGAGTTGTTAGCTTTAGATTGATTCGTATTCTTTTTAGCAGAAGCATTTGTATTAGGAGATTTAGTCTCATTTTTTTGGTTAGCAGATTTGTCAGTTTTAACCTGATCTGCATTTTTGTTTGTTGTTTCTTTTACTTTTGAAAGTTCCCCTGATTTTTCATTGTTTTCTTTTGAACTTTTATAATCAGTTGCCTCTTCACCTTCAGATGATACAGTACCATCGTCCATAGGAACATTTGTTTTTGATTTAACAGACTTCACTTTGTCAACTAGCTGTTCTGATTGTTCTTGCAAGTTTTGAGACAACTCAGAAGTCTTCTCTTTTGCAGCTGTAGTGAACGCTGCAGTTTTTTCTTTTGCCGTATCCGTAAAGTCAGCTGTGTAATCTTTTGCTGCACTTGAAAATTCCACTGCTTTGTCTTTTGCTGTGCTAGATAACTCTACCGCTTTATCTTTTGCCGTTGAGCTCAATTCAATACTCTTGTCTTTTAATTGGGAAGCCTGTGTAGTGAAATCTTCACGCATTTCACGGCCTGTCTTCGGCGCTAAGAACAATGCAGTCGCAGCGCCGATTACCCCACCGATGATTGCGCCGGCAATGAAACTACCTGTACCGTTGCTATCCTCATCATATAGATCATGAGTTGAACGATACGTGTAGTTCGCTGGATATTGTGGTTGGCCATACGTATTTGAGTAGTTACCTTGGTTGTCGTTATAGTTCGGTTTGTTTTCTGTCATTTTTTCTTCCTCCTGTGAATTAACTATTTTTGTATGTTTTAAAGGAAAATGCTTGTACTAGGAGCGCGATTTGTATACTGTCCAACCAGCGGACGTTTTAGGTTGCCGTTCTTTTACTTGATCATATAGATTAACTGCAACGGTTCCCCACTGTACGACTTGCGCGATTTTGTCACTGTTTTGTTCGGCTTTTGTAGTTACTGAGCTCGAGATCCGATGAACTGATTGATTGAGAGTGTTCACCGAGTCACCTACTCCTTTTACCGCATCCACCACAGTGTTCAGCTTGTCCGCTTTTCCTTGTAAATCTTCGGCCAGCTGATTGGTTTTTTGAAGAAGTTGTGTACTTTCTGTTGTCACTCCCTCTAATTGCTTTGATAAGTCACCTACTGTATGCGAGACACTCTGTAAAGATGTCTTTAACGACCCCAGTGTCATAGCCAGACTTACACAAAGAATAAGAAATGCGATTGCGGCAATCACTGCTGCAACGTAAAGTAAATTGATCACTTACGTTATCCTCCTAGAGCATATTCTTACGAAAACTTTACCCCTCTTTGAGAGTTTCTAAACTTTTCGTCCTATACTCCTGTTCGACATAACTGGGTGATATCCTTTATCGAAACCAAAAAACCTAAAAAAAAAGAGAAACAGCCCTCTCATAAAAGAGATTAGGCTGTTTCTTCTTTCGTAATATCAGAAGTAAATTGTTTTAAATATAATTGTATATCTCCGGCTCCCATAAAAAGAATGACAGAATGTTTATGCGCTGCTAAATCTGACATATCTTCTATCTTCAAATGTTGAGAATTAGGGATTTTATCTATCAAATCGTGAATCGTTAAACTACCGACTTTCTCTCGTGCAGAACCAAAGATGTCACATAAGTACACATGATCTGCTTCAGACAGACTTTCTGCAAATTGATCTAACATCGCTGCTGTTCTGCTGAATGTATGCGGTTGGAATACCGCAATCACTTCACGATTCGGATATTTTTGACGTGCCGAATCCAATGTTGCACGGATTTCGGTAGGATGATGTGCATAATCATCCACAATGACACGGTCATCTACTTCCAAGACAGAAAAACGTCTTTTTACGCCTGTAAACGTCGCAAAGCGTTCATTTACAATGTCAGCTGGAATATTTTCATAATGACATAGTGTAATAACACTCAACGCATTTCTAATAGCATGATCGCCTGTTAATACAATGGTGAAACGGTGATAGAATTCATTTCGAATGAACACATCAAACGAACAGCCGTTTTGATCTTTTTCAATATTTGCTGCGTAAAAGTCATTGGATGAATCCAAGCCATAATAGACAATCGGAACTTGACATTGAAGTTTCTGAAGATTGTCGTCGTCACCACAAGCGATTAATGCCTTCTTTACTTGACTCGCCATTTGTCCGAAAGCGCTCAAAATATCGTCCAGACTTGTGAAATAATCCGGATGATCGAAATCAATATTCGTCATGATGGCATAGTCTGGATGGTAGGCCAAAAAGTGTCGTTTGTATTCACACGCTTCAAATACAAAGTTCTCCGCATTCTCGGTACCTTTACCTGTACCGTCCCCTATTAGGTAAGAAGTTGGCGCAAAGCCACCCAATACATGCGCAAGCAAGCCCGTTGTAGACGTTTTGCCATGTGTACCCGTAACACCTATGGAAGTAAATTGTTCCATATAGTCGCCTAAGAACTCATGGTAACGAATAACTTCTATACCAAGTTCTGCTGCCCGTAGTAATTCAGGATGATCATCTTTAAATGCGTTTCCTGCAATCACTTTCATGCCCGGCTGAATATTATTTTCATCAAATGGCAGTACTTTTATATTTCGTTCATGTAAGGGGTCTTCAGTGAAAAAGTACTTTTCCACATCAGAACCTTGAACCTCATACGAAGAGTCATGTAGCAACTGGGCAAGGGAACTCATTCCCGATCCTTTGATACCAGTAAAATGTAACAATGTCATATTGAAACCTCCCGGGAGTTCTTTCATCCCACTTTTTATCTTCAATTGTCCCGAAATGGACGAGAAGATTATTTCTTGTCATAGTATACCATGCGTTCGACCAAACCTTTAGATAGGAACTATGCATTCATTATTTCATGAAGCTTTCAAATGCTTGTTCAGTCAAAAAGACGTCGCGCGGTCTGCTCCCTCTTTGCTCAGATATAAATTGATTTGCTTCCATTCGGTCGATTAACTTTGCCGCCCGGTTATAGCCGATGCTGAAATGGCGCTGTAATGACGAAGTGGATGCACTCCCCTGCTCAATGACAAAGTTGCAGGCTTGCTCAAATAATGGATCCGATTCCTCTTCTCGGACCGCGGCTGCTAGCAAATCATCTTGGCCGAATAAGTAATTTGGTTCTGCTTCATTACGAACATGTTCTATTATACGCTCGATCTCATCATCCGTGACAAATGTCCCCTGAAGACGGACAGGAGCCGATTGGCCATTGCCTAAATACAGCATATCTCCCTTACCAAGTAAACGATCTGCCCCTACTGAATCTAAAATAGTTCTTGAATCTACTTGTGAAGACACAGCGAATGCTATACGAGTTGGGATATTGGCTTTAATTGTTCCGGTAATGACATCAACAGAAGGTCGCTGAGTTGCGATGATTAGATGAATGCCACACGCCCTAGCTTTCTGAGTGATTCGGCTGATCGACACTTCTACATCCGCAGGTGCCATCATCATTAAATCTGCTAACTCATCAATCACTACTAAAATATAAGGCATCTTTAAAGAGAAACGTCGTGATGCCATGACCATTTCGTTATAGCGTTCAATATTACGTACTCCGGAATGCGCGAATAGTTCATAGCGTCTTTCCATCTCATTAACTGCCCATTTCAATGCCGCAGTCGCCGCTTTTACATCTGTAATAACCGGACTTAACAAGTGTGGAATGCCATTATATGGTGCCAATTCCACCATTTTCGGATCAATGAGCAATAGTTTCAGATCATGATGTGATGCTTTATACAACAAACTGATCAGTATAGAGTTGATACAAACGGATTTACCGGAGCCTGTAGCACCCGCAATCATTCCGTGTGGCATCTTCCGTAGATCAATTGTTTGCGGCTCCCCTGTCAAACTAAGCCCTAATACAGCTTCAAGGGGCGAGTCTGATTTCATAAATGAATCACTATCAATAACCTCTGAAATTCGAACTGCACGTGTTTTGCGATTCGGAATTTCAATACCAATCATACTTGTACCTGGAATCGGCGCTTGGATACGAATATCTCTAGCCGCCAACGCCAATTTTAAGTCGTCGGTAAGATTTCGAATTTTACTTACTTTTGTCCCCTGCATCACCGTTAACTCAAACATCGTGACGGCAGGACCTTGCACAGCTTGTTCAACCGTCGCCTGTACAGCGAAATACGAAAGAGTTTCTTCTAACGTAGCGGACTGCGTCGCAAGCCACTCTTCATCAACGATTTCTTCTTCCGGAGGTGCCAAATATTGCATCGTCGGGAATCCGTAATGTGGTGGTTCTTCTTCGATGATTTCCTCTTCAGGTTCTTCTACAATCGTTTCAGAAGTTGTAGCGACCATTTCGGTTACTTCAACGTGAGATTCTACTGCAATAGATTCTGGTTCTTCAATGGAATCCTGTTCTTCCACGTTCATTTCTACACTATTCTTCTGTTGTTCTAGCTGTACTGATTGTGTATATTCCAGCGATTCTGTTTGTTCCGCGACAGGGTGATCCGCATCGATTTCGACTGACGCTTCTTTTACTAATTCTTTCTTCGCTGCATTAGCTGCAATGAGTTCTTCTACTCTAGCCGCTAATTTTTCTTTATCGGATTTAAGCATCAATACATTAAAAGGCACAACTTTTTCTTTCTTAACTGGTTGTACTGGCCCCTCTTGATCATCCATTTCGAATTCTACTTCATTGGATTCTATTTCTACTTTTTCTTGTTGTTCTTGTTCTTCTTCCTGTTCTTCTTCTATCGTAACGGTTACAAGCGCTTCCGAATCTACTACAATTTCTTCTGTTTCAGTTGCAACATCGTCATACATTTCTACTTCTGTTTCTACTTCTGTTTTCGCTTGCTCTATATTTCTCGTTTGTGCAAAGACTTCTTTTGATTCTTCTGATTCCTCAATCGTTACTTCAGCTTCTTCGATTTCATCATGTATATCGTCGTGTATAGTTACTTCTAGTGACTCTTCCACTTGTATTTCTTCAGTCTGTTCCACTAGTTGCGTAGGTTCTTCAGATACTTCCAATTTAGGTTCTTCTACTTCTTGTGTATGTTCTTCCGCTGAGGTCATCTCCGACTGTCTTTTTTCTGATGAACTAGCAAACAATGGTGCTTTATTTGGTTGTTGGTTGGAAATCAAGGACAATGGCAATTCTTCGTCTTGATCTTCAAATTGATCATGTAACTCTTGATCTTTCACATCTTTCTTTTCTATGACCGATTCCATAGCCTCACTGATTGGAGAACTAGTGTTCAATCCGTAGATAGGTGAAGGCACGTGCGTAGGGGAAAATGGCTTTCTGAATATCTTAGGCCTCTCTACTTTCACAGGTTCTTCTTGATGACGAGATGGTACTTCTAGTTCAGGACGTCGCGATTCATATGGTTCAATCCGTTGCGGCTCCGAGTGCATTGTACGTTCTTGCTTTCTTCCGGTAAACGGTAGAGGCAATGGATTCGATGTAGGTGGAATGATTTGGGCAAATTCTCTTTTTGCTTCTGCACGGTAGACATTTCCACCTCGCTCATAACGACCTGGCCAACGTTCATTCTGTTCCAAAGGAAGTATTTCAAATGCTTCTTCTGTTGCTTCATCTTCTAGTAAATAGTCTTTCGTATATTCATCATGATGGATCTGTGGTTCCCATCCATAAATTTCGTAGTCAGAAACTATCGGAAACCGAAAGTTTGTTTTTTTATCTTCATCAAGACCTTCGTTTGGTTTTTGGTTTAGGTTATTTTTATCATTAATATTTTCAGTAGTTGGTTGTTCAAATAATGGGTTATTTTTTTCAGTGCCTTCTTGCATTTGCTGAAGGCGTCTTTTCATATTCCGTAGCCAGCTCAAATATATCACTCTTTTCATATCAATCATTTCATTTTAACAGGTTACCTAGGAGGAAATCAAACAGTTCTATGTTCTTTCTGTATAAAATGATGATTTGTAACCCTTTGTAACAATAATACAAAAAAGCTTTTGCTACAAGCCTAATGAGGCTTATGCAAAAGCTTTTTCCTATGGATATATTTACAACGTACCTTCGAAAGCCTCTCCGACTTTCTTATCATCTTCTAATACGAGAATTCCTTTTGCGTCGGGCGCATCTTGCAGATTGAGTTCTTTAGCAGAACAGATCATACCAGACGAAGCGACTCCACGAAGTTCCGCATCACGAATGACCATACCTGAAGGCATTACAGCGCCTACTTTTGCTACGACCACTTTCTGTCCAGCTTCCACATTAGAGGCGCCACAAACGATTTGCAATGTTTCCTCCCCTACGTCTACCTGACAAATGTTCAATTTATCTGCATTTGGATGCTTTTCTTTTTCAGCAACATAGCCTATAACGAATTTCGGAGTGAAGTCCAATTCCAATTCTAACGCAATGTCATTTTTCTCTAAAGCTTCTTGTATTTGTTCGCCAAGCTCTTCTGTCAGTTCTACTTGACCTACTGTTGAAACAGTGAAATAACTGGATGCATCAAATAAATTGAACGCGATTACAGTTTCTGTCTCTTCATTTTTAATCAAAGCGACATTATTTTTTCTTTCAACAATAATTGCTGCCGGTCTTTCAGTTGTAAGTTGAACGAACAATACGTCGCCAACACCTTCTGGATTATAAAATATATTCATTTTTTCTGATCCCTTCTTGCCAATCTATTTTTCGCCATAATGAAAATCGGTTCAAGCTTACCATCTTCATAAATGAAAGACAATGATGTAACAGGTACGGCACCTGTTGTGAAAAACTGCATCGCGATCTGCGCCACGACGTCATAGCCTGTTTCATTCCGTATATCTCCAATGATTAACACATCTTGGTGAGGAACGGAAACGACCATATGCCCTTGTATTTTCTGTTCCATTTCTCTCATAAATGGCTGATTCAATATTCTGCTCGCATCATAGCCATCGTTATTGTTGATGAAGTAGAATATATTATCAGAGACGACATCTTGCTTATACGTTGTCGGTAACGACTTCACTTTAAACATTGCGACTTCCTGAATTTCCTGTTCTGTCATCTGCAGATCGGACAGCATCCCTTGATCAATCAGGCGATACGTGTTTCCTAAATCTAGCGCATAGAAAATTCGTGTTTCGGCTGTATGCTCTTTCGTTAAGAAAGCTTGTCCTGCGGAACTTTCAGTTGGAAATGAAGTCGAACGGATGACAGGATAAATTGTATTTTCTCCTGCGAAGCCTTTTGCCTGTTCTTGCTCCATGGCGCGAAATGTCTCTAGGACGGTATACACCACTTCATCGATTGCACGTTCGTTTTTCTGTTCATACTTGGATAGAATTTCAGGTAATGAAATATCCATGCCTTTATGAAGAGTATGGTGGACAATCCGCAATTTGTCAGCCCGACGGTCAAATTGCCAATCAAAGTTCTCTTTAGGTAAGCGTTTCTTTAGTTCTTCTACCAAATCTTCAGCTTCCATTCGTTAACCCTCTCCTTCACTACTCAAAATTACTTACTGGTCGTCATGTTGAACCGAACGAGCAATTTCCATCATCATTTCTAAATACGCTTTGGTATTTTCTTCATCCGTCACAGTTTCAACTTTCGCTCCGCCTACGTTAGCGATTAACTCTACTTGTTTCTCACCTTTTTGTATGACCGCAACAAAGCCAAATGCTTCATCTTTAGAAAATGTTTGTGCACCTACTAAATCATCCGGTTCATCCGTTAACAGTACGTCATAATAGACTTGACTATTTTTCTTTTCATTCGGATTAACTGTTAGATAAAATGAATCATTTCGTTTAGTTAAAACAATCTTTTGGGAAGTTGATTCTTTATCCATTCGTAGAGTTGGCGGTTTATAGAATTCAATATCGCCCACCGTTTGATTTGGTTTCTTGCTATTTAGTTCAAATACTTTTTTCGCTGAAACAAATGCATCGTCAGTACGGACTTCCACTTTCTGATTACATCCTACCAACACGACAGCCAGTAGCAACAGCAAGAAAACCTTTCCACTTCGCAACATTCAGGTTCCCCCCTTCTCTACTTTCGTTCAATTTTCTATCAGTCCTATTCTAATCGCACCCCGACGCTATTGCAATCGTCAGCTTTGTAGCGACGTGCTATACAAGAGCTGGCCAATCAATAATTGCATGATATGTTCAAATAACGCATCCCTTGGTACAAGTTGTGCCGTCAACATACCCATAGCCCCTTCTGACGTGCGTACATTTTGCTTTTTGAAATAGGTATCCACTGCATCACCTAGCTCTTTGCCACGGCGAATTTCATCAGCTAATTCGTCCGGTAAAGGGATTTGTGCGCCCGCGGCAGTAAACATTTTGCCTTCCGGCGTGGTGAGGGCGCCCCAATTGCAGAGATACATCGTGCCGGAAAGCATATGAACCCCGCCTTCTAAACCTATACCGAAAGCATTCTTTGCTGCAGTGATCGAACGATTGATGGCACCTTGCCGCGTTTCTTCCTCACTCATCGGCTGTGCGCTGACGCCTGACTGAACGGACGCAAAAGAAATGGTACTGTTCTCCACGTAACGTTCAACGACCCGAACTACCGCACGTTTTTTCGCCTGATTTTCAGAGCCCAGAACAAATTCCATTCCACATCCTCATTTCATTTCTAGTCGTTTAGCAATTTTGTTTAATAGTTTCCACAGTTGTTTTATCACATGCTTTTACTAGTTTTGTAATTAATTCTTTCGCTGCTGCATAATCATCTGTGTGGATAATGGAAGCCGCAGTATGGATGTAACGAGAACAAATACCGATGACAGCACTTGGCACGCCGTTATTGGCTACATGTACTTGCCCTGCATCCGTACCGCCTTGGGATACAAAGTATTGGTACGGTATATTGTGAGTTTCAGCAGTATCTAAAATGAATTCGCGCATACCACGGTGTGTGATCATCGAGCGGTCCATAATACGTAACAACGTTCCTTGGCCCAATTGACCAAATTCTTTTTTATCGCCACTTGCATCATTTGCAGGACTTGCATCGAGTGCGAAGAATAGATCAGGATCTATCATACGTGCTGCCGTTTGCGCGCCACGTAAGCCGACTTCTTCCATAACAGTTGCACCTGAAAACAATGTATTAGGCAACGTCTCATTTTTTACTTCTTGTAAAAGCTCTATGGCAAGACCGCAACCATAGCGGTTATCCCATGCTTTGGCCATAATCTTTTTTGGATTAGCCATCGGTGTGAACGGACAAATCGGCAAGATTTGCTGACCGGGACGAATGCCGAAACGCTCAGCATCTGCTTTGTCGTCAGCGCCAACATCAATCAGCATGTTTTTGATATCCATTGGTTTGCTGCGCTCTGCGTCACTCAACAAGTGCGGTGGAATCGAACCGATCACACCGGGAATTTCCGCATCTTCCGTGATGATCTGGACTCGTTGTGCCAATAATACTTGGTTCCACCAGCCTCCTAACGGCTGAAAACGAAGCATTCCGTTATCTGTAATACCTGTTACCATAAAGCCGACTTCATCCATATGTCCAGCAACCATAATTTTCGGCTCGTCTTCTTTTCCGTGCCGAACACCAAACACGCCACCGAGACCATCTTGAATTATCTCATCCGAGTTCTGTCCCAACTGCTCGCGCATAAAAGCCCGGACACGGTATTCATTACCTGGTGCTCCCGGAAGTTCAGTCAATGTACGAAATAACTCCAATGTTTCTTTTTTCATCTAAATCCCTCACTTTTTTATTGTCTATGTGTAGTATATCCACATAGTAAACAGATGAATACTAATTAGGTTAAGAATGTACTTTACACAAAAGTGCCATATTCTGCCGATTAGTAAAATTGGAAACGCTTTTGAATCGCCATGTACTTTTAAACTATGTTACACTATAAGAAAAGATTTGCGAAGGAGGCTGCAATTAGCCATGAGAGTAAAAGACTTTTTAGCTGGAATTTTAACTGGTGTTGCTGCAGGCGTAGTAGTGAATGAGGCATTTAATCGTTACAATGAAGAAGTACCTGCTGATAACGTATTGAAAAAAGTAAAAGATGCATTTAAAGAAGAAGGACCAATCGACGGTTCGTGGATTGTTATGAAACCAGAACCTTACACAAATCACGTGATTTCTATGGATGTTTACCGTGGTGGCGTTTCTCGCATGAAAGACGGCAAGCTAGAGCAATTTGAATTCGCAGCCGATGCGAAAACAGGTACTGTCGTTGAGCTAGTTCGTCAGTAATCAACTTCTTAATTTAACCGAAGAGGCTATCCAAGAAGCTTCCACTTCTTGCGATGGCCTTTTTTATTTGGATGCATGTTGAGTGCGAATCGTATAACGCTTCTCTAAGATTCGTGAGAAAAGCAGTTCAGGTAGTATTTGGCTGGATTACTATTTATTCAAATAGTATTTTCCTAAGCAAAAAGGCAAACCCTACGAATTTTAGGGTTTGCCTTTTATCTCTAATCACTACTATAAAATCAGCGTTCTAAAGAAAGAAAACAATACTAGTTGATCTTCGTTACAGGCGGCGACTCCTGCGGGAACAGCACGAGCTGAAAGCCCCGCAGGAACGCAGTGACGAGGAGATTGAAGCCGTGCCCGCGGAAAGCGTCCGCCTGGAACGTAGATCAACGGCGCCCTCTAGCTCACCAATAACTTGAACTTTACCTCGTACTTAAACCCAAACGTCAGATTCTCACCGAGTACGAGGCAAGCTATCTACAATAGTCTTCCCATCTTCACTAAACTTCGCCATGCGATACACCGCATCATGATAGAAAATAAACCCATACTCATTTGGAAGCGCTTCCTTCATTAAGCGCTCTTTTGCAAAAATCGAGTCCATTGGATAGTCATCATACGCAAGTACCCACAAAGGATTCGTATGTGCATGCGTCGGCATAATATCCGCCATATGAATTAACGTCTCGCCGCCTTGCTCTAGCTTAATTACACAATGGCCGTCACTATGACCGCCCGTATGAATCATCTTAATACCTGGTGCTACTTCAATCTCCTCTTCAAACGTCTCAACTTGACTTTGAATTGGCTCCCAGTTTTCTTTCCAATACGTATTGCGTGAGCGAATATTCGGTTCTCTCATTTCATCCCACTCAACTTGTGAAGTATAGATCTTGGCATTTTTAAATACAGACACCAGCTGATCATCATCCCACTGTGTCAAACCTGCCGCGTGATCATTATGAAGATGGGACATTAACACAACATCAATATCATCAGGCGTCATGCCAAGCTCTTCTAAACTTTCCTCTACACGCGTTTCGGCACGGACACCCAAGTTACGCTTTTGCTTGTCGTCCAACTTACCTTTTCCGATACCGGAATCAATTAAATAATTTTTATTTTGATATTGAATGAGGATGGGGTCTGTTCGTAGTTCAATTAAATTGTTTTCATCTGTTTCATAGCGCCTTGACCATAGAGCCTTCGGAACGACACCGAACATCGCACCTCCGTCTAAAAAGTTTACGCCTCCGTCTAACCACGTTAGTTTCATATCATGAAAAGTTAGTTGATCCAAAATAATTCCTCCCTACATTCCTTTAGTAACTGTTGTATGGACATTGTACTTTTCCAATGAGCCCTAGAGCTCCAGCAGAAAAGTACAATGTCCAACAGCTTTTAATCTCTTATCGATCAGAATTCGCTTTGATATTGTGCTTCCAGACGATAAATCGGCTGACCTTTACTTGAAAACTTTTCTTCGTACTCGGTTAACACATTGTCTTCAGGCATGTTTGCATGTAAATCGAGTGAAACGGATAGTAATTTCATCCCATAATTCGTCATGGAAACGAGAGAATATTCAAACAGCGAACGATTATCTGTCTTAAAGTGAATTTCTCCATTTGTCTTCAAAACACCTTCATATTTCGCTAAAAAGTTCGGATGTGTCAATCGACGCTTTTCGTGGCGATCTTTTGGCCATGGATCAGAAAAGTTTAAATAGACACGATGAATTTCCGAATCCGCGAAAATGGATTCCAACTCTTCTCCATTAACACGCATCAAACGTAGATTCGAAGGTTTTTCCGCTTCAATCGCTTTCTCTAAGGCGGATACAATGACATTATCGAAATGTTCGATGCCAATATAGTTAATCTCCGGATTAGCTAATGCCATTCCAATGATAAATTGACCTTTACCTGTACCCACTTCAATATGGATTGGCGCATCGTTCCCGAATTCTTCAGTCCAACGTTTCTTTTTGCCTTCCGGATCCAAAATCAATACATCCGGATGCTCCGCCATGAAATCTTTAGCCCAAGGCTTATTTCGTAAACGCATAATCAGTACACTCTCTCTTTTTCAGTAAATTCTTTTCTATTGCTCTTCTATGATTTCTTCTGCATCAAACAACCGACTCATCGCTGTAGTTTGTGCATGATCCAATATTGCTTGTGCGGCTTTAAATTGCGTATGTTTCATGGGACTTGGATTACTGCATAACTTTGTCAGCCATTGGTCATATGTTTTGCGATCAATGGTTGTAACCTCAAACGGAGTACCAGGATAGTCAATATAGCCATTTCTCGATACAATCAGCTTCTTGATCGGGATTTCCACTTTCGCTGCTCTGAAAAATGATGAAACTACTTTCTCCATTCTACTAAGCGCTATCGTTGGATTCAGCACCTTCGCTTGTTCTTCACCGAACTTCTTCAGCCAAAACCTTTCGCCACTACCTATGTACGCAGCCATTCTTTCATCTTCTAGCACTGTGATGCAATAGCATGTAGTAGGAGCTAATAAGATGATGTCCAACTCGACAGGTGCCTTATTGACTTTGACGATTGGATAATAAAGCAACAAGAAGCTATCAGGTAAACGCAGTGTCAGTTGCTTCAACAATGGATCAGAGAAATACTTTGGATCTACACGGGATCGGTCATACAATGTAGAACTAGCCCACTTTAATTGGAATTGAAACAATTGATCACGATAAGCCTTTTTTAACTGTTCAACATTCGAAGGTTGACTTGAAATAGAAGCTTGAAAATCCCAATCATTCTCTTGATCTTCTACCGCTTGTTCAGAAATAGCGGGCGCTTGTGTCAATTCCACATCTGGTTGTTTACGCCATTTTTTGAATAATACCGTATACCATTTCGAAGGCACTTCCACATCCTTAGAAAAAGTAGCCGCTTGCTCCGCATATATATCCACACCGTGCTCCCATTGTTTTTTAATACGTTTCCATTGGTAGCGCTTCAGACGGATGAATTGTGTCGGATAACGGGTTAGATCATTCTCGTACCGCGAAATATAATCCGCAAGTTTAATTAGCTGGGCCATTTGATTCTCTTTCCTTATGATGACCAGCCGCCACTAACTTCGGAATTTGTCCCTCAAATGCTTCTTGTAACTTTCTCGTCAACGGCCCCGGAACTCCTTGTCCTATAGGTTGCTGATCTATAGTGATAACCGGTGTGATTTCGGCATTCGTAGACGTATAGAAAAATTCATCCATTTCTAACGCTTGTGGCAATGTGAATTCTTCTTCTTTAACTGGAATCGCTAACTTCTCTGCTATTTGCAACACGACACGACGAGTAATTCCGTTAAGTATGAAATGGTTAGCAGGATGTGTATACAGGATACCGTCCTTAATACCAAACGCATTGGAAGAAGAGCCTTCACGTACCAACCCGTCCCGTACGAACAACGCTTCTTGACATCCATGATCAAACGCCTCTTGTTTCGCCATGACATTGCCGAGGAGATTCAAACTCTTAATATCACAACGAAGCCAACGCATATCTTCAACAGACTTCATCGCAGCGCCTTGTTGAAGAAATTGCATAGGACGTGCATTTTCTACGGCATAGCCAATCATGACAGGGACACTGTCTTCCGGGAAATGATGCGCACGTGGCGCCACACCGCGAGTGACTTGTATATAAATATGTCCGACAGATATTTGATTATCCGACTGTAGCCTTTGTACGATTTCGAGTAGCTCATCGATAGTATACGACAGGCTCACACGAATTTTTTCTGCACTCTCAAGTAATCTCTCCAAATGCTCTTTCGCTGTGTACAATGCGCCATCATATACTTTAATTACTTCATAGACGCCATCGCCAAAAACATACCCACGGTCATTCACCGAGACGTTCATTTTATCTTCTGTTAGGTATTCCCCATCTTTGAAATAGATCACACAACCGCCACCCTTCCTATATGAAACCTCAAGCCAAATTACCGCCAGTTTCCTCTTTTTCTATTTTCACATGTTTATGACATAAAATCAATTAGACCTTATTAGAGTGAGAGCCATTTTTTCTATTCATCTCTTAAGAACAGCTAACTCGGTAACTAGTAAACTATTTATTCTAATTTATTCAAAAGTATAAGCGAAAACATGTGCGCTTTTATATAAAATACGTTATACTACTATTGTCAGAATCATTCACTTATTATTCTGGCATAGCGTAGATAAAAGGAGCGAATCAGGAAAGGTAATATCAAAGAATACCCCAACAATCTTCCTTTGAAATGTTGGCGTGAAAATATGAAGATGAAGGAGTGGTTTCTTAAATGAACCCAGCTACCGATCGCATGTTAATTCGTATCAAAGATGTCTATCTGTTCATTCGGGATAACGGAAAAGTAACAACGGAGGCCGTGGCGGAGGAATTCAATATTTCACCCCGCACTGCACAACGTGACTTAAATGTTCTGGAGTACAATGAATTGATTAAGAGCTCAGTCCGCGGCGAATGGACGACGACGTCCAAGAAAGTGAAATTATCTTCCTGATGTAGCCTCCTATATACAAATTTACAACGCAAAAAGGCTGATGCTTTTGCATCAGCCTTTTTGCCTGGAACGATCTACTTCTTTTAGTTGTAGCAATTCCGCTTCTGTTAACTCACGGTATTCACCTAGTTCCAATTCTGGATCCAATTCAAGCGGTCCCATCGTTAACCGCTTCAAATACACCACTTTTTTCCCTACCGCTTCAAACATCCGCTTCACTTGATGAAACTTACCTTCTGTAATCGTCAGTTCAATCTCCGACTCTTCAGCAGAATGCAATATGTGTAGAATGCCAGGCTTCGTTTCATAGGCATCATCTAAAATCACCCCGCGCGCAAAAGCTTCTGCATCTTCTTCTGTTACTATTCCAGCCACTCTCGCATAATACGTTTTTGGCACTTCTTTCTTCGGTGACAATAAATTATGCGCCAGTTTCCCATCATTTGTCAGTAACAATAATCCTTCTGTGTCTTTATCCAAGCGACCTACCGGAAACGGTTCGAAATGCCGATCTTCGCTTGCAAGCAAATCAACGACTGTTTGATCACGGTTGTCTTCCGTCGCAGATAAGACGCCGGGCGGTTTATGCATCATCAAGTAGATGAATTCTCTATAGACGACTTCTTCACCTAGCAATGAAATCGCGTCTGAATCTGGATCCACGTGCTGGGCAGGATCTTTCATCACTGCCCCATTGACCCGAATCATTCCTTTTTTCAAGAGTTGTCGAACTTCTTTACGTGAACCATAGCCTGTATTTGATAATAATTTATCCAGTCTCATTTAATTATCCTCCAAGTCCAAAGCGTCTCATCATACGTGTTAGACGATCTCCAAATAATTGTTGTGCTAGTCCTGATTTGATAGCCAAGAATCCATAAATCACCATTCCAACACCTGATCCTATCATGACATACAACAAAGCTTGCCAACGTCCCACTGGAATATGCGCCATATTCAAGCCTTTATTCGTCAGCCAAACACCAGCAAACATTACTGCATTGAAAGCCAATATTAAAAACAAGCGTCTGATGACCATTTCAGATTTATAATTCAAGGCTTTTTTAATGACGTACAAATTGATACACACTGCTACCGAGTAGCCAATGGCGGTGGCGATAATTGCGCCGTTCACTTCAAACAATTTAATCAGCGGAATGTTGATGAGCATTTTCACTAGCAATCCGAGCAATGAAGTGAAGACAATCCATTTATGATGATCAATTCCTTGCAAGATGGCAGCCGTTACGGTGAACATCGCAAATAGAATCGCTACCGGTGCGTAGGAAGCCAAGACACTCGCTCCCGCTACATCGTACTCATATAAGAATTGATAGACTTCACTGTTTAAAACAATTAACCCAATCACCATTGGAATCGTCAAGAACAGCATGATCTGATACGTTTGATCGAGTGATCGTGTGACGCCCTTTTGATTGTTAGACGTATAATCCTTTGTGATAATGGAGATGAGCGCCATAGAAAATCCAGTTGCGACCATCACGGGAATCATCACGATCTTATGTGTTAAAAAATTCAGCTTTGTTAAATATAAATCAGATACACTTGAAAGGCCGATTGATTTCATAGCGCCGTTGAAAGTGATCATGTCGACGAATTGATAAATTGGATTAATCGTTCCGACCAATACAAATGGTAATACGTACGCGAGGACTTCCGTATAAATTTGTTTCAACGACACCGAACTCGCTGGCGGACTATTCGATAACAAATAATTAAATTCATCCTGATATTTTCTCCAGTAATAGTAAAGACTCCATAACCCGGCGAGTGCTCCAATAAACGCAGCAAACACGGCAAACTGGACAGCGATTTTCGGCGATAGATCCAGTACATTGACGACCACAAAAGCTCCGACAAGCACAACAATGATGCGTACAATCTGTTCAATTAATTGGGAAACAGAAGTCGGTTCGAACTTTTGATAACCTTGCAAAAATCCACGGGCGATACTAAGTAACGGTACTGCCAGCAAAGCAAAGCTGACCCAACGAATGACAGTTGCAATATCTTGAACCGTGAAAATCTGTTCTTCATCTTTGATGACGAGTTCCGCAATCGGATTCGCTAGGAAGAACAACGCAAGAAATGACAGCAGGCCCGTTAAAGACATGACGAGCATGCCCGATTTCATTAATTTCCGTCCGGTCGCATAATCGCCTAACGCATTGTATTTAGAGACAAACTTTGAAATGGCGAGCGGAGCCCCGGATACCGCGACCGCCAGTGCTAGATTGTAAGGTATGTATGCATATTGATAGAGACCGACACTCTTTTCTCCAACGATTGCATAAAACGGAATTACATAGAGTAAGCCGAGTGCCTTCGATAAAAATAAGCCAATCGTTAAAATGGCCGTGCCTTTCAATAAATTTGATGCCATAATTGATTCCTTCCATTCCTAAAGAGATTCTTGTATAGTTTACCCCTCGACACGCTTTTGCACAATCTTTATCTCAAGTCCAAATCAAAAAGCAACGATGCCCATATGGTGTATAATGAAAGACAAAATGAAATGAAAGAGTGGTTCTACAATGTATGATGTAATCGTAATTGGTGGCGGACCTTCAGGGTTAATGGCCTCCATTGCAGCAGCCGAACAAAAAAAGCGGGTTTTATTGATTGAAAAAGGACGTAAACTCGGCAATAAACTAGCCATTTCAGGCGGTGGTCGCTGTAACGTCACAAATCGACTGTCACAAGAAGAAATCATTAAACATATTCCGGGAAACGGAAAGTTTTTATATGGACCGTTCTCTGTCTTCAACAACCAGGATATCATCCACTACTTCGAAGGCCTTGGCGTTCCGTTAAAAGAAGAAGATCACGGACGGATGTTTCCCGTTTCAAATAAGTCTAAAGATGTCATCAACGCCCTATTAAACCAGATGGATGAACTAGGTGTGGACATACGATTGGAAAGCCGAGTACAGAAATTATTAATGGATGATGAAAAGGTTCTCGGTGTTCGGTTAGAAGACGGTGAAGAAGTACGTGCTCATGCAGTAGTCGTTGCAGTCGGAGGCAAAGCCGTTCCACAAACAGGCAGCACGGGTGACGGATACCCTTGGGCTGAACGGGCGGGCCATACCGTAACGACATTGTATCCAACAGAAGTTCCGTTACTGTCGCGCGAACCATTTATTGTCTCGAAAGATTTACAAGGTCTGGCGTTACGTGACGTCAAAGTGTCTGTATTGAATAAAAAAGGGAAAACGCTTGTTACCCATCAGATGGACATGCTCTTCACCCATTTCGGATTAAGTGGACCAGCGATTTTACGCTGCAGCCAATATGTGGTCAAAGAGCAGATGAAAAACGGCAAACAGCCTGTCTTGCTGCAAATTGATTCACTACCTGATCAACATGAAGAACAATTGACACAAACTATCGCAAAAATTTTAAAAGACGAACCTAAGAAACAAGTAAAAACCTCATTGAAAGGTCTCGTACCTGAACGTTGGTTGCTATTTTTATTGAAGAAAGCGGAAATCGAGGAAACCGAAATTGGCATAGATATTAAGCGTGAGGCTATACGTACACTCGCAAAACTTCTTAAGACGTTCCCTGTACATATTACAGGCACGCAACCGATTGAGAAGGCATTCGTTACGGGCGGCGGCGTTTCAGTAAAAGAAGTAGAACCAAAGACGATGGCATCACGTAAAAAAATCGGATTGTTCTTCTGTGGAGAGATTTTAGATATTCACGGCTATACGGGCGGCTATAATATTACCGCCGCCCTGGTGACAGGGCGCCTGGCGGGAATGAATGCTGGATTATTGAGTCGAACGGAATAAGCGTATGAGCGGTTGAACGTCTGCATAGAGCGGTCGACACGTGCGATAGAGCGGTTAGCGTGTCGCATAGAGCGCTTAACATTTCGCATAGAGCGCTCAACGTATTCTATAGAGCGCATAGTCCATAAATATGATAATCGCAAAAAGCATTCCATAAATCGAGTAGGAGGGAGTGATTAACTCCCGACCTCTCACACCACCGTACGTACCGTTCGGTATACGGCGGTTCAATTAAGATTGATGACGCAAAGTTTCGTAACGTGATAATAGACTTTTGAGCCCTTGGGAA